>NZ_WJBG01000141.1 GCF_009709555.1 Streptomyces blattellae
TGAACCGCCCCGGCTCGAATGGAGACTCGATTTCGTGAAAGGATCGAGTCATGGCACGACCTTCCTCCTATCCGCTTGAGCTGCGCCGTCGCGCGGTGCGCATGGTCGCCGAAGTTCGCGGCGACTACCCGACCGAGTCCGCCGCGATCAAGGCCGTGGCCGAGAAACTGGGCATCGGCTCGAATGAGACGCTGCGCAAGTGGGTGCGGCAGGACCAGGTCGACTCCGGGCAGCGGCCGGGGACGACGACGGAGGAGTCCGCGCAGATCAAGGCGTTGAAGAGGGAGAACGCTGAACTCAAGCGGGCGAACGAGATCCTGAAGGCTGCGGCGAGTTTCTTCGCGGCCGAGCTCGACCGGCCACACCTGCGCTCGTAGCGTTCATCGACGAGCACCGGGACCGCTTCGGCGGTGTCGAGCCGATCTGCCGCGTGCTGTCCGAGCACGATTGCAAGATCGCCCCATCCACCTACTACGCCCACAAGAAACGACTCCAGAACCCGTCCGCGCGAACCGTGCGGGACGAGGAACTCAAGGAGCTGATCCAGGAGGTCTACACGTCCAACTTCCGTGTCTACGGGGCAAGGAAGATCTGGCGCGAGCTGAACCGCCAGGGCCACCGGGTGGCCCGCTGCACCGTCGAGCGGCTGATGCGCGAGATGGGCATCGCCGGCGCCGTGCGGGGCAAGAGAGTGATCACCACGATCCCCGACGAAACGGCCGACCGGGCACCGGACCGGGTGGACCGCAAGTTCGTCGCCGACGCACCGAACCGCTGCTGGGTCGCCGACTTCACGCATGTGGCCACGTGGGCGGGGGTCGTCTACGTCGCCTTCGTCGTGGACACCTTCTCCCGCCGCATCGTCGGCTGGTCCGCCTCCACCTCCAAAGAGACCCAACTCGTCCTGGATGCATTGGAGATGGGGCTTTGGCAGCGCGACCGTGAAGGCCGCCCCCACATCCCTGGCGAGCTGATTCATCACTCAGATGCGGGCAGCCAGTACACGTCGTTCAAGCTCGCCGAACACCTCGACGCCGCCGGCATCGCGGCCTCGATCGGCTCGGTCGGCGACGCCTACGACAACGCGCTGATGGAGTCGACGATCGGCCTGTACAAGACCGAGATCATCAAGCCCCGCCGCCCCTGGAAGACCCTGAGCGAGGTCGAGCTGGCTACCGCCGAATGGGTTGACTGGTACTGCCACCGCCGACTCCACGGTGAAATAGGCCACATCCCGCCCGTCGAATACGAGACCAACTACTACCTGGGAACCACGAAACACCAGGTCACAACAACCATCTGAGATCTCTATCGAACTCGGGGCGGTTCACGGTGACTTGAGGGCACGGAGTGCCCTCGGGGGCATCGCGCTGACGGTCACTTTGGTGGGACGTGCGTCGCGTAATCTCGCCGCGCACCGGTCTGCTCACTGTCGGCCAGGCGATGCTTTCCGTCACGGCCTGTAATTATGCACAGTTGTTCATGGTGTACGCGAAGGTGTGACGGTCGAGTCACCGTGTGCCTGAAAGTGAACCTCTGCCGGATCCGCGACTTGTGTCCTTCGGAATGCAAATCCGGCGTCTTCGAGAAGAGCGTGGCTACAGCCTGGAGGAACTAGCCGAACGCAGCGGGTTGAGCTTTCGCGGACTGATTTACATCGAACATGGGCGGCGCAATCCGGGCGTGCTGACCGTCCTGAGTATCGCGTCCGGCCTGAACGTCGCGCCAGCGCGGCTGTTCGAAGATGTCTTTCAGGTGCCCGACGAGACGGAGACCGGGCCTTGAACGGATCCCGCCCTGTGGAACCGTCCACGAGCGAGATACTGCGACCTCGGCCCTGACGTATGGAGCGGTGAGCTGACCACAGTGCCGTCGTGGGCTTCTGCGGGAACCCCAACACCGCGCAGACCGGCACCGCGGCACCGTACCGGCCGATGACCATGCCGTCCGACTGGCCGTGAGCCACCGACCGCCGCGTCGCCGGTCCGGCGGAACAGCGCCTGCACGCGGTCGTCGGCCGCTGCGTCGTCCGCAACACCCTGCACGTGCCGTCCGAGGCCGCGGTCGATTGCGGCGCCCGGCGCCCGGAGTGCCGAACAGCGGGTCAGCGAGGCCCTGTTGCCGTGGTGGCGGGAGTTCCCGGACGTCCGCGTGGCGGAGAACTATCTGGAGGACGTCCCCGCCCGCCGCCGGCCCTCGGCTCGTCGGCTCGGCGCGGTGGCCTCCGCCGTACAGTCCTACTGTCCGGCGTGACCATGCGACTGACTCAGCCGCCCCCGGCGCTAACTGCCTGACCGTCTTCGCCCACGGCGTACCGCGCCGCCACCGCCGTAGCGGTCAACGGACGCCCCTGGCGTGCGCCGGTTCCCCCGTCGAACGGGGCCGATCCATGTGCACGTGGCCTTCGACGACGGCGCTGGAGCAGCGCAGCGTGAGGCCGCTGGTCACGGCGTCGAGGTCTTGATCAGGGCCGCGGACGGCCGCGAACACCGGAATCGGCCGATCAGCCCGCGCAGGGCGGTCCCTGCTCTTCGCTGGATTGGTCGTGGCGGTAGGCACCGCAAGCGAGGGCGGTCTCCGCGCGGTTGCCTGACTGGTGCAGCAGGACGAGCGTCTTGTCGCGGGGCGGGGTGTTGGTGCCGTCGTGGGAGACGAATCCGGTGGCTCCGTCGAAGACGATGTCGGCACCGAGGGCCAGCGGGACGGACGCGCGGTCCATGCCCGAGTGACGCATCCCGGCCTGGTGCACGGCCTCCGACAGGAGGTGGAAGGCGTCGTACGAGACCGCGGAATGGCCGTCCTGCTTGCTTCCAGGGATCGGTGCCTGTCGTGGTGGTCTTCACGTACGTGTCGTAGTCGGCCACGAACTGCCGGGTCCTGTCACTCGCGTCCGGGTCGTCGGCGGGCAAGTACAGGGCGGTTCACGGTGTGCAGGTTCCAGGCCCTGGTGGCTTCGTCCTGCAGCCCTCTGGGACAAGCCGCCGTCGTTGGGGAGGTTGCCATGAAGTCTTCACTGAGGTTTCCTGGCGGGTATGCCGAGGCATCTGCTGGCCGTTGAGTACACGAAGATCCGGGCGCTGCGTGAGCAGGCTGGGCTCACTCCGCAGGAGCTGGCCGATCGTGTGGGGGTGACCTATCGCGTGGTCGTGTACTGGGAGGAAGGCAGGTACGTACCTGGAGCCAGAAACGTGCGGCGACTCGCCGACGCTCTCGGCTGCGCCACGGCTGACCTCACAGGCACGCCTAGCGGGACCGAGACGTTGGTTGACCTCCGGTATGCCTCTGGTCTCACCGCTGAGCAAGTTGCCACACGACTGCGGGCTACCGGCATCGGCCGTGATCTTTTTGTGGACGCACACAAGATCCGCAGCCTGGAGCGGAACCGTCGGGTGTCCGGCTGGAACTGGCGGAAGACCGAGTGCACAGGCCGGCTCGTGCAGCAGCTCGCCTCTGTATACGAGGTGCCGGTCCGCATGGTCATGGATGCCTGGATGCGTACTCGCCCGGCCGATGAACCCCCGCGCCTGCCCGAGCGAGAGCGGCACGGGCCTCCGGCGTCAGCAGTCGAGGGCTGGGAGGGGTTGAATGATCGGCAGCAGGTCTATCTCGGTGAGATCCTGCGGGACGACCGCATGACCGAGGCTGAGATGTGGATGCGCCGACAGAACGAGGTCACGGTTCCGCCGGCCAGACAGTGGCGGAAGTTGCCGTTTGCTCTCGACGCACCCGCAGAAGTGGTCGGCCACACGCGCCTTCAGCAGCGGCTGCGGAGCGCTGGTGTCCACGACCGAGGAGCCGGGGCCACCCTCCACTCCCTGGAGCGGCTGAAACTGATCAAAGTGACTAGGGACCGTGTGGAGGTGCCAGGGGTCGGCGAGGTGGACCGCACCCTGGTGGAGATCACTCGCCGCGGCCGTGCCTGCGCCCGTGCTGGGCTGGGGGAACCTGCGGAGCCGGCGCCACCCGCGCATCTGCTGTCCGAGTGGCTGTGGGGTGCTCTGCTGCGCGTCGCCGCTGCCGGACCGGAAGGTCTCCACGAGAGCGAACTGACGGGCAAGTCCCTGTTCTACCTGGCTGTCGGCTACCGGCCGAAGCGCCAGTCGCATCCCAGCAGAGGATTCATCGAGCTGCGTCCGCGGATGGCGCCGGGCGATACGCATGTCCTCGAATACCGGTGGCACGCCACCGCGCTCGGGCAGCAGCACATTGCCGCCTACCTGCACGTCTACGCGGAGATGTACCCGGACGCGGCGTCTCCACCACAATGATCGTTCAGGGCGGTCCGGGGCTGTTCCGGGGCCGTTGTCAGACCCGTGCTCTACGGTCGTTTCCCGTGACGACCCATGTCGATGACGACGGCCTGACGTTCTCCCATTTCGAGGCGTTCCGCCTGATCAACTTCACCTTCATCAAAGCCTGCCAGACGATCACTGCCCCGGACCTGAGCCCGAGGGAGCGGGCGGAGCAGCTGATGCGGTATCACGGTGATTTGCTCGCCGCGTACGGCCCTGGAGTGCCCCTGTCGTTCGGCGAGTTCCGCCGAAGGCTGCGCGGACACATCGACGGCCTGCTCCCGCCGTGGCTGGACCGATCCGGTCTCGGCGATCTCAACTTTCCCGTTGTCGACGCCGAGGGCTGCGTCACCGGCAACGCTTTCGATCTGCAGTGGGAGACCTCCCAGCTGCACCGGATCTTGAGGCGGCTCCGGCGGGTCGGCCGTATGACGTTCACCGAGGAGCAGCTCCAGGACGAGATCGACCAGGATCAGATGTACGAGATCCTCAAGGGCCGCGGTGACGCCCAGTACGTCAAGGACCGCACCACTTTGGTGGAATGCCCCGCCGGCACGGCCGCGGAGCTGAACAAGCGCGGCCTGCCCCTCAACGCGATCGGCTACTACGAGCCGATCCCCTACCACGCCATCTACCGCACCTGGTGGTTCCCCTGCACGGTGTGCAAGTGGCCCATGAAGATCAGCAAGCGGATGAGCGCGGGCCGCGAGTACTACCGAGTCGCCTGCCTCTACGGCCGTCACGCCGATACCGGCGCCAGCTTCGTGTTCCGGCCCACGTCCGGAGACGCGCCGCAGCTGCACCCCGACAGCCCCGACACCCCGGCTCCACACGAGGCAGCGCTCGCGCTGAGCACCACCGCTGCCGTGCCGGAGACGAAACCGGTTGAGGGGCAATTGGCCCTCAAACGCGGCGTATGGCGCTACACCTGCGTGCCCGGCCTGCACGAGCTGCGGCTGCACACCGTTCTGCGGGAGCGGCTGACCGCCGCACTGACAGATGTGGACGAGGCCGTCAGGCTCTGGCCGATGAGCGATGCCTACGACCACCGCATCGAGGTCAAGGGCCCTGACGGGAGCACTCACCTCTTCACCGTGGATGTGAAGGACTACACCCACGGCCGTGTCCTCGCCGAGAGCCTGCACCGCAACGAGGGGGACAAGGGTGGTGCCGAATGGCTCGTCGTTCCCGACCACCGGGCCGACCAGATCCCCCTGCTGACCGTGACCTGCCACAAGTACGGAATGAAGGCCGCGACCATGACCGATTTCGCCCAGATGGTCTGCCGGAGCGCCGGGGTGGTGTGGGTATGAGCCAGATGACCGTCAGGGACGCCTTCGTCCGCGCCGCGCTGGCCCTGGCCGCCCACTACTTCCCGCAGCAGGACGACGAAGGCAAGCCGCTGGCCTCTTTCCATCACGCGGCGTTCTTCGCCAGCTGCAAACCCCAGGCGTGGGAGAAATGGAACGAGCTGGACAGCGAGGAACGCCTTCTCGTGGCCGAGGTGATGAAGCTCAGCAACCCCGACCTCGCCGACGAGAAGCGGTTCGCCTCCGCCGCACGGATCCTCCTGGGGGCCATGAACACCGGTGACGAGGAGGACGAGGAGGCCACCCTCCATCTGTTCACCCTGGCCGGTGACCCTCTCACCGCCACCGCGGCCTACCCGCATCTGGGAGGGGACTACCTCGGCTACGCCAAGAGCCTTCTCCTGCCCTTCCGGCGGCCGAGCAGCCGGCGCAAACCCCACGACTTCGCAGCGCCGGGCCAGACGTACGAGACGAGTGAACGCACCGAGGGCAACGAGATCGTCCACGGGCGTGTGACCATCCCCCGATTTCCCGCTTTCACCCAGCCCCTCGGCCACGACGCGCTTCCGGCCCTCACAACCCGGCCCAGCCTCGGCACAGTCCCGGTCTACGTCCAGGAGCTCAAGGACATCGCACGGCTCCTGGACACCCAGTACGAGGACACAGAGGCGGGCCCCTGGCTGCACAAGGTGCTGACGGGCCTGCTCGACCGGGTCAAGGCCCGCGACACCGACAGGGTCAACGTGCTGGACCTCCTGGCCGGCCGGACCCAGATCTTCCACGCGCCCACCGGAACCGGTAAGTCCGTGCTGGTCCGTCTCCTGGGCTCGTGGGCCGCACTCAACGACTACCGCGTCACCCTGCTCGTCCCCGACGTCAAAGCCACACTCGCCTCCGTCTGGGACATCAGCCGCGACCTTGAGATCCTGCACGAGGCGGGCAAGACCGAGCACCTGGCGACGTGTGCCCCGCTGATGTCGCCGTCCTCGCGGCACGAGCGGGCCCTCAAACACGCCTCCCTGGTCAAGGAGGACCCCGACGCCCCCGGGGAATGGGGCAAGCGAGGCCGCCGTGACGTCGACCACCTCGCCTACGGGTGCGCACAGCAGCACTGGCTCGACTCCGCTGGCATCTACCGTCCTGGCAAGGAGAACTGCCTGAGCCTGCGCGGCGGCAAAGAGATGCTGGCCTGCCCCTGGATCCCGACCTGCGGCAAGTTCACCCCCGCCTACCAGGCCGCGGACGCCACAGTGATCGTCACCAACCACCACAACTTCATCCAGGGCACCATGAAGGTGGGCATCCAGATCGACGGCCGCCCCGTCCGGTCCGTCACCGTCCGCGAGTTCGTGCTCCGCGCCAGCGACTTCGTCATCATCGACGAGATCGACGCCTTCCAGGCCGTCGCCGTCGACCGCTGCGCCACCACGGTCGACCTGCACTCCCGGCATCCGTGGACCGCGGAACCGCAGATCCTCGACACCGCAGCGAAGCATCTTCCCCTGCGGTTCGAGGACCAGCTGATCGAACCGGTCAGCCACGTCCGGCTCATGGCCGAGTCACTGCTGACCGGACTGTGCACCAAGGCATTCCGGCTCAACCACCACGACGACGCCAGAGTCCCGCGGCTGCGGCACGAATACGACTACGAAGGGTGGCGCCTGCCCCGCTCCAAGGACCGCGAGCTCATCAGCCTCCTGTTCCCCGAATACCAGGTCAGCGACGGCCAGCCGCTTCCCCCTGAGGCCATCGACCGGCTCAACGCCCTGGTCCCGGCCCCCGACCTCGGCGAAGACGACGAGACGGCAACCACACCCATGCTTCTGGCCCCCGAGTGGGAACAGGTCGGCAGCATCCTCGCCACCGTGGTGTCACCGCGCGGCATCAACCAGCGCGACGCGCTCAAGCTAAGGCTCCACGAGGCACTCGCCCCGATGATCAGCGACGGCCGCGCACGCAACCGGGCCATCGACCACCTCCTCATCCGCACCCTGATGAGCGAACTGGACGTGTCCCTGGCCGTATTGCGTGACACCGCCCAGTCCCTGCGCCACTCCGGCCTGCTCACCGCCAACCGCATCATCGACTCCATGCGCTCCGGCGGCATTGCCGACGTGCTCCCGCACGGAACGATCGGCAGGCCTATCAACGGCTACCGGGTCACCGGCATGAAGAACCCGGAGAAGGACGCCAAGCTCTCCACCCAGCACATGGCCGGCGACCCGCACACCTACGTGTCGGAACTCGGCGGACTGGTCTCCCTGATCACCGCCGGCGTGGAGCGGCCCATCTTCGGGCTCTCCGCCACGGCCTACTTCCCCCAGGCCGTCAAGGAACACGTCCACGCCCCCGTGATGTGGTGGATGACCGACGCCCAGGAAGAATCCATCCTGGTCGAGTCCTCGGCCGTCACCTACGGAAACGGCCACCGAAAGGCCGGAGAACGCATCCCGATCGCCGGCCAGTTCCCCTCCGACAAACCCGAAGCCCTGCGCGAAATCGGCGAACGCCTGTACGAGACAAAACTGTCGAGGAAACTCACGCGACTGGCCAAGTCGGAATCGACCCGCGCACGCGCCCGCGTGATCCTCACGGCCAACAGCTACGAACAGTGCGGCCACATCGCCACCGGCCTGGCCAAGGCAAAAGGACTCTCCCACCGCGTGTGCGTCCTCGTCCGGGAAGAAGACCGCTTCAGCAACGTCCGCCACCTCCCCGACCCGTCACTGGTCCGCCGTATCACCGTCGAAGAAGTCGAGGAATTCCCCCAATTCGGCGACATCCTGATCGCCCCCCTGGCTAACATCGCCAGAGGACTCAACATCGTCGTCAATCTCCGCTCAGCCATCCACTCCATCTACCTGTGCGTGAGGCCCCCGCTGATCATCGACGATCCCACCTGGATGTACGGCAGCGTCAACGCCGCAGGCATCAACTCGCTGCCCGCATCCGGTACGGCGGACCCCGTCGAGGCTCTGCAGGCGGCCCGCACCGCAGCACGCGATCACCTGGCCACCATCCTGCGCTCCTCCCCACAGCTGTCGACCATGGACCTCGTCCTGCAGGAGCAGATGGTCGCCGGAATGCTGGTGTCCCTCATCCAACTCGCTGGCCGAGCCCGACGCGGCGGCACCAACATGGAACTGCACTTCGTGGACTACGCCTTCCACGACGAGACCTGGAGTTCCGACCTGGCCAGCATCATCGAACGCATGGCCTCCCGGTGGCTGCCGGAAGAACGCCGGCAGATGGCCGAACTGTACGGCGAAGCGGTCAACGCCTTCCTGACCTACGCAGGCGTCGACCTCGCCCTCTCCGCATAGCCCAGCACTTCTTCCCGAAAGAGATCACAGCATTGAGCGACACCACCACTCTCCCGAGCACCCTCACCCTGCGCTGCACCCCCGAACTCGTCCAGGGCCAGAAGGTGTACGTACGCATCTTCCCGCGGAGCGTGCGGGATGAATGGGAGAAGCTGAAAGGCGACGGGGACGACGAGCAAAAGAATCTGCCGTACTCAACCGCGCTCACCTACCTGAAGTTCAAGACCGGCGGGTACGTGCACCTCGACCGGTACCTCAACTTCCTGGTGTCACTGGAGAAGATTGACAACGAAACTCTGCGTCACGTCTTCCGGTGCATCGTCGGCTACAGCAAAGGGCTGAACACCGACCAGGCCGTCCTCTTCGACGTGCCGCCGGTGGCCGACGCGATCGCGAACACGCCTGAGCAGGAGTTCGAGATGACACGGTTCCTCAAGCCAGTGCCGGGCAAGCAACCGAAATGCCCCGACTGGATGTACGTGGCCGTGCCCTGGGTGATCTCGAAAAAGCTCGCCGAGCAGCAGTTCACCATCTACGACCTCGTCCCCATCACCGAGAAGGTCCCCGCCAAGGAGAAGGACGGCTCCCTCAAGCTCGACGCCGACGGGCAACAGGTCTACAAGAACCGCACGATCGGCTGGAAGGCCAACCCGAACAAACGGGACGTCGCCTATCTTCCGGACAGCAGAGGCGGTCTCATCGCCTGGGACCACCCCTTCGGGCGCAAGTACAACGTCCGTGACGACGGGACCGAGGTGAACGACGCCACCAAGGCCCAGTACGCAATGTCCCGGCTCTCGGTGGTCATGAAGACCGAGCCCAACGTCGTCGACCCGGTCATCTTCCTGGACGCCCATGTCACCCGCGTCCACAGCAACATGGTCTTCGCCAAGTCGACGCACATCTACCAGGGCAGCGACGGCCTTCCGATCCTCCACACCGAACTGGTACGCAACGGCAGCGTCCGAGAAGTCAACCAGCGTGCCCTGGAGCTGCTCGCGCGCGACAGGATGGACGTCAGCCTTCTGCAGGAGCTGCAGACGCGCGTCACGAAAGAACGGGCCGTGCTGGAGAAGGCCGCCGGCGACGGGGAATTCCCCTCGTTCATCACCCCTGACGCCGGGGTCATCCGCCCTCTCATGCCGAAGAACGACAACTTCGCCGTCGGCACAGGACCGGGCACCCTTCACCTGCGGCTGCTCGCCGAGCACGTCACCAAGGTGCTGGGCGAGAAGGCCACCTGGGTCGACTTCGCGGTGGAACCGATGAACTTCGAGCCCCGCCCCACGGACAAGCAGAAGATCTCCCCGCAGGAGCGGGCCCGCCGGATCGAAGCCGGCGAACTCCTGCACACCATCGGCTTCCCCCCGCCCGAAGAGATCACCGCGTCCGTGAACGCCCAAGGGTTCGAGCAACTGCGGATCGTATGCCTGTGGTACCGCCACAGCACCCGCCTGCGGATGATCAACGCGCTGTCCCTGGCCTTCCCGGACGGCCCGCCCATCGGTGATCCGAAGCCAGGCGAGGAGGTCTTCCTCACCCCCGGCATCAGCGTGGTCTTCCGCAAGGCTGAGCGCTTCCTGTCACACGGCGACGACATCAACCGGGCCGTGGAGTTCAAATCCTTCGAAGACGACTTCGCCGGCAGCGAGTCACACGTGATGGTCGGTGTCTGGTGCGAGACCGAGATCCCTGCCCTGAAGAAGAAGGAGGGAGAGAAACGAAAGGCCTTCCTGCTTCGCAAGGAGCGCTATGACGGGAAGTTCCAGGTCCGCCGCTTCCTGGCCAAGAAGGACTTCGTCTGCCAGTTCACGAAGGGGATGAAGCCGGGGTCGTTCGGAAACCCCGCAACAGAAATCAGTCCTCCGAAGCCAGGGAAAGATCACGCCGCCTACATGGCGCTTCTCGACCTGTACCGCTCACTCGGCATCATCGACCAGCGCCTCGCACGGGCCATCGCGAAGGACAAGAGGGGCCACGAAGCCGCAAACCTCGTCTACTGCGGCATCCATGCCCGGCGGCAGGCCAAGACAGCCGACGGCAAACACACCAAGCGCATCATCGTTGCCACCGCGCTGTTCCCGCCGGAGGAGGAAGGCGGCGCCTGGACGATGCGAGCGTGGACCCCCCTCATCGGGACCTGGGTGCCTTACCGGCAGGCGATCACCGCCTTCCACGCCAGTGACTACGCACTCCACGTCGACGGCAAAGGCGAGACAGACAAGGAACGCTGGGCCGAGGCAGCAGCCCACGTCGAAGACGCCCTCGCCAGCCTCGTCCGCGACGAACTCGAACCCGGCATGGACTACGTCGTCATGGTCGACGGCCACGCCTGCCGTCGGATGTGGACGGGCCTGCACAACGAGAACCAGAGCTACCAAGAAGACGACATCACCGATCCGCGCACCTGGCTGCCTGGATACGGCAAAGGCAAGAACGCACCGCGCAAGAAGCCGAGCGCCGTCATCCGGATGAACGTCGCCCCGGACGAGGTACCCCAGTACGTTCCCGTCCCCCGCGAGAGCGACCCGGACACCGAGAAGGAGTCCATCCTGTTCGCATCGGCCAAACTGCACCGCGCTCAGGTGGACTTCGGCACCCCCTTCTGGATCCTCTTCAACATCCCGCGCAACTACCAGGCCAAAGGCGGAGACCTGGGCAAGACGATCACTCGCTGGGACGCTGATCCGGGCAGGGGAGGCGAGGAGGGGGAACGGGAGACGAACGAGCTCAAGTCCCCGTGGTGGGCTGTCACTGCGACCGAGATCTACCCAGTCGGCAAGGCCAACGGGGTCGACCGGACGATGCTCGCACGGGCAACCGCCCGCCTGTGTCACCAGACCATCGCCTGGTCCGACCGCTCCCGCTACCCCGTGCCTCTGCATGCAGCGAAACAGCTGGACCTCGATCATCCCCAGTACCGTCGGTCGGCGCCGCCCGAGGAGCAGGGAGACGAAGCCGCCGACGAATAGCCGGGGAATGCGCCGATCGTGATGTCAGGAGGGGCGAACCCATCTTCCTGGCCGCTGACGACGGCGGTGACCGGCCCGAGTTTCCGTCTGCCACGAGTACAGGTGGGCCAACGTCTGGCTCACCTGTACTGGGACTGCTGCGTGATCAGGTGACAGCGGGGTTTATGCAGCCAGGGCTGTGGGGACCTGCCCCTGGCCCCTCCGGGCGACGAGAGACTCTGGTGGCTCCCCGGCGGAGGGTTGTGTTCTCCAGCCATCGGGCCTCGTCGGGTGAGACGTGGAGGGTACGGAGGTCTGCAGCTTGGGTGTGATCTTGCCGGAAAGATCACACTGCAGCGTTGTGGCGTGGGAGGGTGAGCACCGAATCGGGGATCGTGGCCAAGGGGGCAGTCTCTATTCGGCCGGTACCGCAGCAGCTGCTCGGTTCAGCTGAGGTTCACACAGCACCGTTATCGATCTTTGTCCATAGGCTGCTGCGTCCGAACACGCCCGCTGGCGTGTCGGGTGGCATTAACGCTTTGAAGTGGCCCCACTTTTTCGGTCCGAACTGGCCCCACTGTCGGGGCGCACGGGAGCGTTCGGGGGTTGTTTCGGCTTGAGTTGGCCCCACCCTGGTGGCCCGAACTGACACGCTCGGTGTGGGCCGCCGTGAGGGGGCGATGCCGGGTGGCGTCCACGAAGGAAGAACTGTTCCTGCTGATACGGCGTGACTCGTGGCGGGAGGGCCTGTCGGTACGTGCGCTGGCGCGTAAGTACCGGGTGCACCGTCGGCTGGTGCGGGAGGCTCTGTCGTCGACCGTGCCTGCTCCGCGGCGGACGCCGCGGCGGCATTCACCGCGGCTGGAGCCGTTCAAGAAGACGATCGACCAGTGGCTGCTGGAAGATCTGGACGCGCCGCCGAAGCAGCGGCACACCGTCAAGCGGATCCTGACGCGGCTTCAGCAGGAGCTTGGAGCCGACATCGCCTATACAACGGTGT
>NZ_WJBG01000142.1 GCF_009709555.1 Streptomyces blattellae
TGAACCGCCCCGGCTCGAATGGAGACTCGATTTCGTGAAAGGATCGAGTCATGGCACGACCTTCCTCCTATCCGCTTGAGCTGCGCCGTCGCGCGGTGCGCATGGTCGCCGAAGTTCGCGGCGACTACCCGACCGAGTCCGCCGCGATCAAGGCCGTGGCCGAGAAACTGGGCATCGGCTCGAATGAGACGCTGCGCAAGTGGGTGCGGCAGGACCAGGTCGACTCCGGGCAGCGGCCGGGGACGACGACGGAGGAGTCCGCGCAGATCAAGGCGTTGAAGAGGGAGAACGCTGAACTCAAGCGGGCGAACGAGATCCTGAAGGCTGCGGCGAGTTTCTTCGCGGCCGAGCTCGACCGGCCACACCTGCGCTCGTAGCGTTCATCGACGAGCACCGGGACCGCTTCGGCGGTGTCGAGCCGATCTGCCGCGTGCTGTCCGAGCACGATTGCAAGATCGCCCCATCCACCTACTACGCCCACAAGAAACGACTCCAGAACCCGTCCGCGCGAACCGTGCGGGACGAGGAACTCAAGGAGCTGATCCAGGAGGTCTACACGTCCAACTTCCGTGTCTACGGGGCAAGGAAGATCTGGCGCGAGCTGAACCGCCAGGGCCACCGGGTGGCCCGCTGCACCGTCGAGCGGCTGATGCGCGAGATGGGCATCGCCGGCGCCGTGCGGGGCAAGAGAGTGATCACCACGATCCCCGACGAAACGGCCGACCGGGCACCGGACCGGGTGGACCGCAAGTTCGTCGCCGACGCACCGAACCGCTGCTGGGTCGCCGACTTCACGCATGTGGCCACGTGGGCGGGGGTCGTCTACGTCGCCTTCGTCGTGGACACCTTCTCCCGCCGCATCGTCGGCTGGTCCGCCTCCACCTCCAAAGAGACCCAACTCGTCCTGGATGCATTGGAGATGGGGCTTTGGCAGCGCGACCGTGAAGGCCGCCCCCACATCCCTGGCGAGCTGATTCATCACTCAGATGCGGGCAGCCAGTACACGTCGTTCAAGCTCGCCGAACACCTCGACGCCGCCGGCATCGCGGCCTCGATCGGCTCGGTCGGCGACGCCTACGACAACGCGCTGATGGAGTCGACGATCGGCCTGTACAAGACCGAGATCATCAAGCCCCGCCGCCCCTGGAAGACCCTGAGCGAGGTCGAGCTGGCTACCGCCGAATGGGTTGACTGGTACTGCCACCGCCGACTCCACGGTGAAATAGGCCACATCCCGCCCGTCGAATACGAGACCAACTACTACCTGGGAACCACGAAACACCAGGTCACAACAACCATCTGAGATCTCTATCGAACTCGGGGCGGTTCAGTGTGACTGTTGGGTGTGGAGGGGCTGAGGGTGGTGTTGTGGCTGTTGGGTGTGGAGGGGCTGAGGGTGGTGGTGTGGCTGAGGGTGGTGGTGTGGCTGTTGGGTGCGGTGTGGCCGGTGCCTGCTGTGTGGGCGTCGATCGCCGAGTGGCCGACGGCTGCCGCATGGCCGTTGGATGCCGGCCGGCCGTTGGCCGCTGTGTGTCCGTCTGCTGTCGTGTGCGCGTTGGTCTCCGAGACCGTTGCGCCCAGTTGCCCGGGAAGCTGCCCCTCTCCCCGCAGACTCGGCGCCGTGACGGCCAGCACGACCGGGTCTGTCATAGGGATGCGGTCGTCCGGCACGCCGCGGGCCCGGGCCGTCGCGAGGGCGGTGAGGGCCGCGCCCGCTGCCGTGCGGGCCTTGGCCTGTTCGGGCAGGAGGGCGCCCGAGAGGGCCTCTTGGGCGTGCAGGGAGACCAGGACCGCGCGGGTCCAGCGGAGCTCGGCCGTGAGGTCGGGCGTGGGCAGCGCGGCGGGTGGCGGGAGCTGGGTGAGACGGCGGTCGACGTCGGCGGTCAGGTCCGTCGCCAGGCCGGGCAGCGCCGGGGCGAGGCGGCCCACCCGCCAGGCGGCGCCGAGTCTGCGCGCCCTCGGTGCCGGGTTGAACAGCGCGAGCCACCGGTGCTCGGGCGGCACCTCGCCGAGCAGACGCAGGTCGGCGGCGGCCCGTCCGCCCGCTGTGGTGACCACCGGAGTCGTCCGCAGCAGCCGGCGTGGCGCGCTGCCCGCGATGTCGAGCGCGGCGGCCAGCCCGCGGGCCATGGGCGCCACCCACAGATCCTCCTCCAGCGGCTCCAGCTGGCCGGGCAGCGTCTCCGCGACAGGCCCGGGCCCGAGCAGCCGCGCCCCGCGCGCGGGCCGTGCCGCCATCGCCGTGATCGGGCGGCTCTGGAACAGCCACAGCCGCCCGTCCTCGTCGAACCCGAACTCGATGTCCTGCGGCCCGCCGAACACCTGCCGGGCCTGCCGTGCGAGACGCGCCAGCCGGAACAACTCGGTGCGGGTGAGCGGCGAACCAGTCTCCGGCGCCTCCGTGCGCCGTACCCGTCCGCTCCTGCTCAGCCAGTGATCGGTGCCGGCCTGCGCACCGCTGACCAGGCTGTCCGGGCCGCCGCGCACCGCGCTCACCAGCATGCGGTCCGCCCGTCCCTCGACCGGGTCGGCACCGAACACCACCCCGCCGACCCGGGCCGCCAGCATGGGTTGCACCAGCACTGCCATGGGCGCCGTGGACCCATCGGGCCGGTGCGCCGAATCGAGCACGGTCTGTACGGCCGTACGGAAGTCCCGCCAGCCGCGTACATCGAGTACGGAGTCGAACTGGCCCGCCAGGGACGACTCCTCCGTGTCCTCCTGGGGAGAGGAGGACCGTACGACCAGTGGGCGCGTCCCGCCGGCCGAGAGGTCCTCCCAGGCCTCTCGCAGGGCTGCCGGATCGCCGCCCGCTCCCCTGGGGATCACGAAGCCGGGGAGTACGGGCAGGCCAGCGCGGGCCGCGCGGGCCAGGTTCGCAGCCTTGGAACCCGTGAGTCGGGGGAGTGCGGCGGTGGGCTGCTCCAGGGGGATCACGGCGCCGTGAGCCTCGGCGGGACCCAGGGCCCCTTCGACCCGGGGCTCTTCCCTGCCCCGCGCACCATCTCCGTGACGTTCGTCGATCGTCGTCATCGAACACCCTCCAGGACCGGCCGCCAACAGGGGGGACGCGCTGGGGTGGCCCTGCGCCTGACGGCGGAACGAAGGATGGGACGTGTCCCTTCCGGGACCGGATCGAGGTCCGGCGCCGGCAACGACGCGCCTCCTGAGATCAAGGGTCCCACTTCTGTTGTCCAACATGACAGGCCTGGGTCATATTCCGGCCATATGCGAATTCACTCCGGTTCGGCGAGGGCGGCCATCGGCTCTGCGCGCGCGGTCAGCGGTCAGCGGCCACCGGCTCAGTTCGGCGACGGCACTGCGCGGCACAGCGCTTCCAGTGCCGCTCCGTAGGCGTGCTCCGAGGGCGTCGCGTAGCCCACGACGAGTCCGTCGGCGGCCGGCATGTCCGTCTCCGGGTGCCGGAACTCGGCGAGCCCGTCCAGCGCGACGCCCTGCCGGGCGGCGGCCTTGACGGCGGACCGTTCGGTGCCGGGCGGCAGTCTCAGCACGGCGTGCAGTCCGGCCGCCACACCGGTGACCGCTACGTGCGGGGCGCGCTCGGCGAGCGCCGCGACGAGCCGGTCACGGCGACTCCGGTAGCGCTGCCGCATACGCCGCACATGGCGGTCGTACGACCCGCAGGCGATGAAGTCGGCCAGGCTCAGCTGGTCAAGAACGCTCGCCCACGCTTCCCGCTCGCCCTTGGCCTCCAGTACGGCGCCCACGTACCGCTCCGGAAGCACCATCCAGCCCAGCCGCAGCGCGGGCGACAGGCTCTTGCTGACCGAGCCGATGTGGATCACCCGCTCGGGGTCGAGGCCCTGGACGGCACCGACGGGCTTGCGGTCATAACGGAACTCCCCGTCGTAGTCGTCCTCCAGAACCACGCCGCCACGCGCGCGTGCCCAGTCGACGACGGCGGTCCGCCGCTCGGCGTGCAGCGGGCCGCCGGTGGGGAACTGATGCGCGGGCGTGAGCAGCACCGCCCGTTCGCGTGCCAGCCGGTCGACGCGGGCGCCGTCGTCGTCGAGGGGGAGCGGCACGGTCCGGGCTCCTGCCGTTCGGAGAAGTTCCCTGTGAAAGGCCAGTCCGTACGCCTCCACCGCCACCGGTCCGCGCAGCACACCGCCTCCGAACAGCAGCCGGAGGGCGTGCGCGAAGCCGGAGCAGATGACGATCCGGCCCGGCTCGGTGCGTACGCCACGCGCGCGTGCCAGATATTCGGTGAGCGCGTCCCGCAGTTCGCGCCGGCCCGCCGGATCGCCGGGCCCGAACACCTCGTTCGGCGCCTGCTGGACGGCCCGCCTGTAGGAGGCCAGCCAGGCCGCGCGCGGGAACGCCGAGGCGTCCGGGGTGCCCTGGCGCAGGTCGTGTCGTGGTGCACGCGCGCGTGGAGGTGCCTTTCGGCGCACCCGCTCGGCGTGTCGTAGGGACTCGGTCCGGTCCGCGACCCGTGTGCCCGAGCCCTGACGGGCGGTGAGCCAGCCCTCCGCGACGAGTTCCGCGTACGCGTCGGCCACCGTGTTGCGGGCCACCCCGAGATCGGCGGCGAGCGAACGGTACGGCGGCAGCCGGGTGCCCGGAGCGAGCCGCCCGCTGCGGACGGCATCACGCAGCGCCCGGATGAGCGCGGCCCGCCGCCCACCCGGTCCCGACAGCTCCAGATGCAGGTCGGCACCGATGCGCTCCGCGGAATTGACCCACGATTCCGTCATGGAAATGCACCCTACAGGCGGTCTTTTGGCTTCGTAGATTGATGCACATGACGACGGACACGACGACGGACACGACGACGGACACGACGACGGCAACCGCTTCCGCGGTGACCATGCAGGCCACGCAGACAACGCAGGCCATGGCCGAAAAGACTCGCATCAACTTCGTTAAGACCGCCCCGAAGGTCTTCCGTGCCCTCATCGGCTTCGACGCCGCCGCCCGCGAGGGCCTCGCCCCGGCCCTCGTCGAACTCATCCAGATCCGCGCCTCGCACCTCAACCACTGCGCCTACTGCCTTCACATGCACACCAACGACGCCCGCAAGGCCGGTGAGAGTGAGGACCGGCTCCACATGGTCCCCGTCTGGCGCGAGGCCCGCCACTTCTTCACCCCGCAGGAACAAGCCGTCCTCGCCCTGACCGAAGCGGTCACCCTGATCGCCGATGGAGGCGTCCCTGACGACATCTACGCGGAGGCCGCAGCACACTTCGACGACGAGGAACTCGCCCACGTACTCGCCCTGATCTTCACGATCAACACGTGGAACCGCGTGGCCCTGTCGACAGGGAAGGTGGCAGGGAAGGACGAACGCTGAGGCGGGCCTCGTTGCGGGTGGGTCTCCACAGCGGCGCGGTGTCAGAGACACGGTGTCAGCGACACGGTGTCAGTGGCGCGGTGTTCTTCTCCGCGGCACGGCGCTTCGGCCCGCTCTACACCACCATGGGCCGGTCGTACGGCCCGATCGGCGCCGGCAGCCGCGAACTCCCTGTGAGATGACGGTCGACGGCCGCTGCCACCGCCCGTCCCTCCGCGATCGCCCACACGATCAGCGACTGCCCCCGCGCGGCGTCCCCGGCGGCGAAAACGCCGGGGACGTTCGTGGTGAAGTCGGCGTGCCGCGCGACCGTGCCCCGAGCCTCCATCGCCAGCCCCAACTGGTCGACGAGCCCGTCCCTCCGGTCGGGCCCGGAGAACCCGAGGGCCAGCAGCACAAGATCGGCGGGCAGCATCCGTCCGGTGTCCGGCAAGGGCCGCCGCTCCGCGTCCACCTCGACCAGGTGCAGTGACCGCACATGCCCATGTTCGTCGCCGGTGAAGCGCAGCGTGGACGCCGCGAACAGCCGCGCATCCGCATCCGCCGCCGGCGCCGTCCGCAGCTCACCGGCCTCCTCGTGCGCGGCCGACAGCCGGTAGACCTTGGGATACGTGGGCCAGGGCTCGACGTCGTCGTCCCGTTCCGCGCCCGCCTGGGCGTAGATGTCCAACTGCGTGACGGACGCGGCGCCTTCCCGTACCGCCGTGCCCAGACAGTCCGCGCCGGTGTCACCGCCACCGACGATGACGACATGCTTCCCGGCCGCCGACATCGGCGAGGACTCCAGATCCCCCTCGCACACCCGGTTGGCCAGCGGCAGATACTCCATGGCCTGCTGAATTCCGGCCAACTCCCTTCCCGGCACGGTAAGTTCACGCCACGCGGTCGCTCCCGTAGCGATGACGATGGCGTCGTACCGCGCCCGCAGCTCCGCGGCGCCGACATCCTGCCCGACCGCCGTCGACGTACGGAACTTCGTGCCCTCGGCCCGCATCTGCTCCAGTCGCCGCTCCAGATGCCGTTTCTCCATCTTGAACTCGGGGATGCCGTACCGCATCAGCCCGCCGAGCCGGTCGTCCTTCTCGTACACGACGACCGTGTGTCCCGCCCGCGTCAACTGCTGTGCGGCGGCGAGCCCGGTGGGCCCGGACCCGATCACCGCGACCGTCCGCCCGGAGAGCCGGTCCGGCGGCTGCGGCGGCGCGAACCCTTCCTCCCAGGCCCGGTCGGCGATGGCGCACTCGACGTTCTTGATGGTGACGGCGGGCTGGTTGATGGCCAGCACGCACCCCGCCTCGCAGGGCGCCGGACACAGCCGGCCGGTGAACTCGGGGAAGTTGTTGGTGGCGTGCAACCGGTCGGCGGCGGCCTGCCAGTCCTTGCGGGCGACGAGGTCGTTCCACTCCGGGATCAGATTGCCGAGCGGACACGCCTCGTGGCAGAACGGGATCCCGCAGTCCATACAACGATCGGCCTGCTTGCTGATGATGGGCAGCAACGCCCCGGGGACATACACCTCGTCCCAGTCCCGGACCCGCTCCTCGACAGGCCTGCGGGCCCAGTCCTCGCGAGGCGTGGTCAGGAAACCCTTGGGATCGGCCATGGCCGTCTTCCTCAGATACGCGTGTGACAGGCCGTGCGCCATCGGGCAGCACTCTTCCGGCCACGATACGTCCCTCCGGCCACACCCGCAGAGTGCCCGACAGCGCTTTCTTCCGAGGTTTCCGGCGATGAGGCACCGGTTCCCTCAAGCGATGGCCAGCACATACGCCACTGCCGCGCCGGCCGACGCGACCATGCGGACGTGATTCCATGCGGTCCACTCGCGCACATACGTCGGCCAGTACGCGGCCGCCTCCGGAGTGCCCGCGTCCAGCTTGAGCAACGCCTCGTTGCGCGGCACATTCGCGATCACCGTCAGCCCGAACGAGCCGAACAGATACAGCGCACTGCCCAGCAGCAACTCCACGGTGCCCTCGTCCGGCCACACCACGAACGTCACCACCGCGATCACCGCGCAGAGCACAGAGGAGCCGATGAACATGAGCATGAAGGCCGGGCGGAGTGCCGTCACGTTGATCGCTTTCATCGCGGCGACCCCCTGCGCGGGCGGCAGCGCGGCCAGCCCCTGCATCACAAAGGTCGAGAACGCGCAGAAGACCCCGGCCACCAGCCCGGTGCCCACCACGCCCAGTACCGTCATCACGAAGTACGGTCCGTCGATCGTCATCTCAACACCCACTCTCACGTCGGCCGAGACCCTGCCCGGCACTCCCGTCACCACAAGTGAAATCTCCTGCGGGATCAGCGACCATGGCCCATCCGCGCGCCGACATACGCAAGAGTCCAGAGTCAGACGCGCACTTGGAGCAGTAGGCCGACCTCTCCGCATCGGCACCGGCTCACCGGCCAGTGGGAAAGCTGCCGGACGACCGCCCCCCGGTCCCCACCTGCGCCCCCACCCCCAGCCTCACCTTCACCCGACCTCAGACCACCCCCGTCGCGCGTCGCCAGGCTCCCACCCTCACCTCCACGTCCGCCGTGATCCGCCGTCGCGCCTCATGTCGCGGAACCCCGCTCATCAGCAGCTGGCCGTACGTCGTGTCCACATGCCGCACGGACGCCACGACCGCCGATGTCACCGCCCCCTCGGACAGCGCCCGCCCCGCTGCACTCCGCCCCACGCGCCCACTGCCGCGCACGGACGCATGCGCCGCGATCTCCCACGCCCGCTCCGGCGGACAGCAGGGAAACAGCCGCCGTATCTCGCCCGCGAACGCCTCCGTGAACCGCAGATCCGCCGCCGCCCGCCGCTCGGCATCCCGCACCCGGCGCCGCCGCCGCGCCTCCGCGTCCACCAGACACCGCTGCTCCGCCCGGGCCAGTGCCGCCTCCTCGACCAGGACGCCCTGCCGCTCGTACCGACTCTGGCGCCGGTTGAACCGCACGACCACCGCCGACAGCCCACTCTCCTCCCGCGATCTGCGCGTCAACGCCATGTCGCCCCGCGGCAGAAAGACCAGATGCCCGAGGTCGGCACAGTCGAGACACCGTGGCGTGCCCTCCTCCACGACGAGCAGTTGCAGCGGCCCTCGGTGACAGGCGGAACAGTTCCGTCTCTTGATCGGCTGGAAGACCAGAAGTCCGGTGCGGGGCATGGAAGTTGCCAGAGGTGCCATATGCGCTTCATTCCCTCCGATGACCCGCGATCCACGCTGGTGACCGTGATCCACGCTGGTGACCGTGATCCACGCTGGTGACCGTGATCCACGCCGGTGACCGGCGATGCACGACGGTGACCGCGATCCACGCCGAATTTCCGCCCCGCGTCACCGCTCGCACCTGGAACGAACCCCGCCTTCCCTAGCTGCTCGCCGTCCTCGGGCCGAGAAGGCCACGCACTTCGACCGGAAACTGACGCATCATGGCCGTGTGCGACTCGAAGCGATCACCTGGGACCGGCTCGGCGATCTCCTGGCCGAGCGGCTGCTCGATCTGAAGACCGTCGACGGCGGTCCGTGGCCCCGCATCGCCTTCGACGGCGCACCCGCCGCCCGCCCGGGAGACCTCGCCGAACGCGTCTCCGAAGCACTGCGCATACGCGGCCGCCCCTCACTCGTCGTGGCCATGGAGGGCTTCCTGCGCCCCGCCTCGGTGCGTCTGGAGTACGGCCACCGGGACATCGAGGCCTACTACAACGGCTGGTTCGACACCGGCGCCGTATGGCGCGAGGTCTTCGGCCCCCTCGAACCCTCCGGCGACGGCCGCGTCCTGCCCGACCTGTGGGACCCGGCCACCGACCGCGCCACCCGCAGCCCCTACGTCCAACTCCCGCCCGGCGGCTTCCTGTTGCTCCACGGCCCCTTCCTGCTGCGCCACTGGTTCCCCTTCGACCTGTCCGTCCACGTCCGCCTCACTTCCGGCGCTCTCCGCCGCCGTACACCCGAAGCCGAGCAGTGGACCGTCCCCGCCTTCGAGCGCTACGACGACGAAACCGACCCCGTCGGCACGGCTGACGTCCTGGTGCGTGCCGACGACCCCCGGCATCCGGCCTGGAGCGGCTGACCCGGCACACCTCTCGCATGTGCGCGCCCATCTCATACGCGCCCACCCCTTTTGCATGCATGCGCATTTAATTACCTGGCGGTATGGCAACCTCCACCGGCGATTCCGCGGCTTCGGCCGCATCGGCCCTCCTTCCCCCTCACTCACCTTCGACGACTCGGTCCGCACCCTTCTCGACGACAAGAACTTCGCCGGCGTCGCCACCCTCGGCCCGACGGTCACCCGCAGAACCCGGTGGCCTGTGTCAAGCGCGACGGCGGCACCGTGCTGTTCTCCTCCATCGGGGCGCCAGCAGGTGCGGCAACCTCCACGGCGACCCCTGGATCGGCCTGCCGGTCTTCGACCTCACCAACCCCTGCGCCTCGGTCGAGATCCGCGGTGTCGCCGAGATCCCTCCCTGCGGGCACAAGCGGCTCTCGTTCGAGATTTCGCACAAGTCTCTCGGCGTCGACCCACCCGGTGAGAAGGACGGCGAGGTGCGTGTGATCGTCCCGCTCACGCCCGTCATCCCGGCGTTCCTGGTGCATGCGCCCGGCGACACGGCGAGAATGAGGGACGCCGGGACTAGCGGTGCGCTCCGCGCCGCGCCGGCCGTCCGGCATCGGGAGGTACGCCCATGACCACCGCCGGAGACATCATGCACCGTGGCGCCCAGTGGATTCCCGCCCACCAAACCCTTGACCGCGCCGCCCAGCTGATGCGCGAGCTCAACGTCGGAGCCCTGCCCATCGGCGACTCGAACGACCGACTCTGCGGCATCCTCACCGACCGCGACATCGTCGTCGGCTGCGTGGCCATGGGTCACGACCCGGCCAAGGTGACCGCCGGAGAGATGGCCAAGGGCACCCCGCGCTGGATCTCGTCGAGCGCCGATGTCAGCGACGTACTCCACGAGATGCAGGAGCACCAGATCCGCCGGCTCCCGGTCATCGAGGACAAGCGCCTGGTCGGCATGATCAGCGAGGCCGATCTGGCTCAGCATCTGACGGAGGATCAGATCGCCACCTGGGCCGAGTCCGTCTATGCGAGGACCGGCACGCGCTGACCCGCTCGGTCACCTCGACCGGGTCCGCTGACGCCGCCCCCGCCCGGACGACGGTGCCGGACGGGGGCGGGCACCGTCCGCCATGAGCCGCTCAGAGCCAGCCGTTGCGCCGGAAACCGCGGTACAGCGTCAGACAGGCGACGGATATCACGGCTATGACCAAGGGGTAGCCGAGTCGCCAGTGCAGCTCCGGCATGTGGTCGAAATTCATGCCGTACACCCCGCAGACCATGGTCGGTACGGCGATGATCGCGGCCCACGCCGTGATCTTCCGCATGTCCTCGTTCTGCGCGACCGTGACCTGTGCCAGATGCGCCTGCAGGATCGAGTTGAGCAGCTCGTCGAAAGCGGCTATCTGCTCCTTGGCGCGCAGCAAGTGGTCGGAGACGTCACGGAAATAGGCCTGTATCTCCGGGTCGACCACCCGGATCTGCCGGGTGGCGAGATCTTCGAGGGGGCGGCTGAGTGGGACCACGGCCCGCTTCAGTTCGAGGAGTTCGCGCTTGAGCTGGTAGATGCGCCCCGGGTCCACCCGAGCGCCGTTCTCCGCGAACACCGCCGTCTCGACCAGGTCGATGTCCGCCTGCACCGAGTCGGTGACGCTCAGATAGTCGTCGACCACGTGGTCCGCGATCGCGTGCAGCACCGCCGCGGGGCCCTGCGCGAGTTGCTGGGGGGCGGACTCCAGCTCCTCGCGGAGCGGGCCCAGCGAGCCGTGCCGTCCGTGCCGTACGGTGATCACGAATTCCCTGCCGACGAACACCATGATCTCGCCGGTGTTCACCACCTCGCTCGTCGCGGTGAGTTCCTCGTGCTCGACGTAGCAGACCGTCTTGAACACCGCGAACAGCGTCTCGTCGTAGCGCTCCAGCTTCGGGCGCTGGTGGGCCTCGATCGCGTCCTCGACCGCCAGCGGATGCAGGTCGAAGAGCTCGGCGATGCCCGCGAACTCCTGGTCCGTCGGCTCATGGAGCCCGAGCCACACGAAACCGTCGCCGTGCTTGCGTACCCGCCGCACCGCATCGACCAGATCGCCGCCGACGACATCCCGGGCGCCGTCCCGGTAGGTCACGCAGTTCACCACCGAGGAACCCAGCGGGGACCGGGCGGGATGGCTCAGGTCGACACGCGGGCGCCGCCGGGCCAGCCGTGCCACTCTGCGCAGGCCACCGACCCTGCCGAGGCCCGTCACCTTCCGCAGATTCCCGGCCATCGCCATATGGATCTCCTTGCGTGGATCTCCGCGCCGCATTTCTGCGCCCTGGCGTGCCAGTTTGCCAGCTCCGTCGGACTGTTGGGCGAGCCTGTGGGAGCAGCGAATTCCGCTTTGTTCCCGACTGTGGACAACGTCTGGCGTCGCGCGCGACGTGTTGAGAAGACAGGGCGGGGACGCCTCCGAACAGATCGTCGTACCGGAGCGTCGAGGGTCGGGGCAAGTGGAGCGAATGGGATGATCACGGCATGACGCGAAGCGATGGATACCTTCTCGACAACCGGCAGACCGAGGCGGCCGAGCGCTTCGACGCGTTCGCCACCCTCTTCGATCCCACGACGTTCCGGCACCTCGAAGGGTTCGGCATCGGACCCGGCTGGCGCTGCTGGGAGGTCGGCGCCGGTGGCACCTCCGTGGTGTCCTGGCTGGCCAAGAAGGTCGGTCCGACCGGAAAGGTCGTCGCGACCGACATCGACATCTCCTGCCTCGCCCCGGCCGCCCGACCTCCCGTCGAGGTCCGCGTCCATGACGTGGGTGTCCACGAGCCGCCGGGAGAGGGGTTCGACCTGGTGCACGCCCGGCTCGTCCTCGTCCATGTGCCGGAACGGGAACGGGCGTTGCGCTCCATGGTCAAGGCCCTGCGTCCCGGCGGACGGCTCCTGATCGAGGACGCCGACCCCGCCCTGCAGCCCTTGACCTGCCCTGACGAGTACGGCCCCGACCAGCAGCTGGCTAACCGGCTGCGGACCGGCTTCCGCCAACTGCTCGCCGACCGCGGTGCCGACCTCGCCTACGGCCGACGGCTCCCGCGCCTGCTGCGGGAGGCCGGACTGCGCGGTGTGGAGGCCGATGCGTACTTCCCGGTCGCCTCACCCGCCTGTGCCGCCCTCGAATCCGCGACGATCCGTCAGATCCGCGACCAGCTCGTCACCGCGGACCTCGCCACGGACGCCGACATTGACCGTCACTTGACGAACGTCGCCTCCGGCACGATGGATCTGGCCACCGCACCGATGATCTCGGCGTGGGGGCGCAGGTAATAGGGCACGGGGCATAGGGCGCAGGGCCGGTGGCGGGGTGCCGGGTGGCGGGGGGCATCGCGAGCGGGGGCAGCGCATCGTCTGTCGTGCACCAGTGGTCCGTCATACGCCCGTCTTCCGTCTGCCATGGTGGTCTGGCATCTGTCCCGTCGTCAGCGATGCACCGGTGGTCTGGCATCTGCCTTCTCGACCGTCGTGGAGCGTTGGTCTGTGATCCGCCTCGTTGTCTTTCGCGCACCGGTGGTCTGGCATCTGCCTCTCGACCGTCATGCACCGCTGGTCTGTCACCCGCCCCGGCGTCACTCCCGCACCGGCGGTCTGCCCCCCACCCGTTCGACCGCCAGCGCACCCGCGCGGCACCCTTCCGCCGCCGCGTCCTCGGGCCCGGCGCCTGCCAGGAGCGTCGCGAGGAAGGCGCCTGTGAAGGCGTCGCCCGCTCCCGTGGTGTCCCTCGGTGTCGCCGATGTCGCGGGGATGTGGGCGGACACGGTGCCGGACCGGGCCACGAGCGCGCCTTGATCGCCCTGCTTGGCGATCACCAGCGGGACGTGGCGACTCAGCTTGGCCGCCGCGTCCGCCGAGTCGGGCAGCCCGGTCAGCAGGTACGCCTCGTCACGGCTGGGCAGCAGGACGTCCACACCTTCCATCAGGGCAAGGAAGCGGTCGACGCCCAGCTCGGCAAGAAAGCCGGCGGACGCCGGGTCCATGCTCACCGGCACGGCACGCGCGCGTGCCGACTCCAGGGCCACGGCCACCAGTGCTCGGCTCGGGGCGGAGAAGAGCAGGTAGCCCGACAGATGCAGCCATGCGACCCCGTCCAGCAGCGCCGGCGACCAGTCCCGGGGCTCAAGCCGCAACGACGCCCCGCTGTCGGTGAGGAATGTCCGCTGGGCCGCGGCATCCGTGTCGACCAGGCAGATCACCGTTCCGGTCGGGGCCTGCGGGTCCACGACGAGGCGGGGCTGGACTCCGCTGTCGACCAGCTCCTGGTCGTGCCACGCGCTCGCATCAGCGCCCACCCGGCCGAGCAGCCGTACCTCGGGACAGCCCCAATGAGCCGCCCAGCAGGACACATTGGCGCCCGCACCGCCCGGTACCGTGCGGATCGTCGCGGCCGTATCCGTACCCGACGCGAGCGGCCGCCGGTGCAGGGCGATGACGTCCGTGACGACATCCCCGACGACCAGCAGCGCGCCGTGCGGTCCCGCGGTCACGCCCCGGCCCAGGCCGCCGCGATCCGCGCCGCCAGCCGTACGTTGCCGTGCACCGCTGCCAGATTGGCGCTCAGCGAGGCCCCCTCGGTGTGGCGTACCAGGTAGCCGAGCAGGAACGGCGTGACCGCTTGTCCACTGACACCCTCCCCCTCGCATGCGTGCAGCGCGTCGGCCAGTACGCGCGCGTGCAGCTCGGGATCCAGCTGCTCGTCCTCGGGCACCGGATTGGCGACGATCAGCGCCGACCCGGGCCCGTCGAGTGCGTCCTGCGCGCGCATGACGTCCGCCACCTGCTCCGGCGTCTCAAGCGTCCAGTCCACCGGATGCCCCGAGTCGGACAGATAGAAGCCGGGGAAGCGGTCCGTGCCGTACCCCGCCACGGCGACGCCCAGCGTCTCCAACCGCTGCAGCGTGGCCGGCACATCCAGGATCGACTTCACGCCCGCGCACACCACCGTGATCCGGGTACGTGCCAGCAGCCCCAGGTCGGCCGACTCGTCCTGCGTCACCGTCCACTCCCGGTGAACCCCGCCCAGACCACCCGTCGCGAACACCCGGACGCCGGCCGAGGCCGCCAGCAGCGCCGTCGCCGACACCGTGGTCGCCCCGCTCGCGCCCGACGCCACGGCGAGCGGCAGGTCACGATGGCCCAGCTTACGGATCCCGTCCTCGTTGGCGACCCGCTCCAGCTGCTCCTTGTCCAGGCCGACATGGGGCCGCCCGTCCAGCACGGCGATCGTCGCCGGTACCGCACCGTGCTGCCGTACGACGCCCTCCAGCTCCAGCGCCACCTGCAGATTGCGGGGGCGTGGCAGCCCGTGCGCGATGATCGTGGATTCCAAGGCCACCACCGGTCGACGCGCGTCGATCGCCGCCCGCACTTCCTCCGACACCATCAGCACCACGCGCCTGCCTCCTGTCGTTGGGTCTTCCCTCATCTCTGGCGGGCGGCACGCCAGGTCAAACCCTTGCGACCTGTGGGGGACAGCACCAGCCTGGGATGCATGACGGACAGCACCGCACGTCTCGACCATGTCGTTCTCTGGGTGAACGACCCGATCGGTTCAGCCGACTTCTATGAGAAGACCCTCGGCATGGAGCCCCTGAGGCTCACCGATTTCGCCGCCGGCCAGGTCCCCTTCCCCTCTGTACGCCTCAACGAGGAGACCATCCTCGACCTGATGCCGCAGACCATGGCAGAAGGCATGAAGATGCTCCCCGGCGCCGCGGACAGCGCCGGACACCCGGTCAACCACGTCTGCGTCGCCCTGACCGCCGACGACTTCGACGCCCTCCGCGGCCGCCTGGCGGAACGCGCCGTCCCCGTGTCGGACATCTCGTACGACTCCTTCGGCGCCCGCGGCCCGGCGAAGCGCAGCTTCTACTTCCGTGACCCGGACGGGAACGTCTTCGAGGCCCGCCACTACGACTAGGTCCACTCAAGGGGGGCGCTCACGTGCGCGGGCACCCCCTCGCCGGACGCTCAGACCGGCTGTACGGCCTTCAGTGCCGCATGCGGATCGAGCATGTGCTTGCGGCTCGCGCCCTGGCCGAACCCGGCGCAGCCGCGCGGCGCGTCCTCAAGGCCGATGACGGTCGCGTTGACCGCCTTGGCGATGTGCACACGCTCAATGCGCGATCGCCGTCCCTTCGGCTCCGAGCCCTCGGATGCCGGTGGCTGTGCGCATGGCGGAGTCTGCTACCGGCTACGCCTTCCGGCCGGCCTCCGCGCCGGAGCGGAGCAGCGGAGCCGACGCCGTCTTGGAGATGCGTGCCCGCCCGAACCCCTCAGAACAGCGGCTCGGGCAGCACGCCCTCCAGCGCGAGCAGCTGCCGCTTGGTCTCGACGCCACCCCCGAACCCCCCGATGCCGCCGTCGCTCTCCACGACCCGGTGGCAGGGCACGACGACCGGCAGGGGATTGGCGCCCATCGCCAGTCCGACCGCCTGGGCCGCGCCGGGCTGGCCGACCCGCCCGGCGAGATCGCCGTAGCCGACGACCGAGCCGTACGGCACGCCGGAGGCAAGCTCGCGCAGCACCTCTCGGTTGAACCCCGCGATCAGCGACCAGTCAAGCGGCAGCTCGAAGCCGCGCCGCTCACCCGCGAAGTACGCCTCGACCTGCTGTATCGCCTCGGCCAGCAGTGGGGAGTCCGGGGCCTCGACGGGCTCGCTGCCGAGCCGGGATCCGAGCCGGTCGAGCGCCTTGTCGCGCACCGCTTCCGTGGCGTGGAACACGACGTTTACCAGGCCGTCGCGGGTCGCGGCCAGCAGCAGCGGACCGATGTCGGTGCCGACGACGGTCCACACGACCTGCTGCTCATACTGCCCATGGCTGTCCATGCGCTCCACCGTACGGCCCGCCACTGACAACACCTCGGCTGCGTGGGACTCAGGACCTTTCGACCGCGTCCCGTACCACGTCCGGCTTGTTGGTGATGATGCCGTCGACGCCGTACCCGGCGACCCGGCGGGCGGTCTGTGCGTCGTCGACGGTCCAGGTGAAGACCTCCAGCGGCTTGCCGTGCGGACCGGTGAACCCGTGGACGGCGGAGACGTAGCCGGTCGAAACGCCGAGGTGGGACGGGTTGATCTGGTCGGTGAAGCGTGCGTACTCCTGAAGGTCCGCCACGGACGGCGTGCCGAGAAAGCCGGTCTTGACGTCGGGCTTGGCCTCGTGGACGGTCCGTATGCTGTCCGCGCTGAAACTCTGCACGATCAGCCGACCTGCTACGTGCCCCCGGTCCAGCCAGCCCTCGTTTGCGAGGACCTTGAGGGTTTCCCGCTCGATGCCGTCATACAGCCCGGGGTTCTTGATCTCCAGGAGCAGCTTCTGGTGGTGGTGCTCCACGTGCCGTACGTACTGCTGCAGCGTCGGCACGCGCGCGCCCGCGTAGGCGGGGTCGAACCAGCTGCCCGCGTCGAGACGGGCGATCTCCGCCGCGGTGAAGTCCTTCACCTTCCAGGGAGCCCGGCCGGGGAAGACGTCCTCGACGTCGGTCGTGCGCGCCAGACTGTCGTCGTGCAGGACGACCAGCTCGCCGTCCTTGGTGCGCTGGACGTCGTTCTCGACCCAGTCGATGCCCAGCTCGGCCGCCTTGTCGATCGCGGCCAGAGTGTTCTCGGGCGCGTACGCGGAGGCCCCTCGGTGTGCGATGACCGCAGGGGGCTCGGCGGCGGCGTCGGCCCGCGCGCCGGAGGTGGCGAGCAAGAGGGCGGCGGTGCCCAGGACCAGCGCGGTGCTCGCGGTGGCAACTGCGCGCGCGTGCATGCGTACTCCTCGCGTCGAGCGATCACGGACAGGTCGACTGTGACAGCGGAGGGTCAACGGCGGAGGGGTACAGAATGGCCACAGGTTGAATGGTGTTGCCGGAATCCGCTCACTGGTGCCGCACAAGTGCGGCAAGGGCGTGTTTCTTTGCGGGGAAATCGTTCGACCGTTCCGGGAGAGACATACTCTCTGCCACAACCTTGACCGCTGGTCGGTGGTCGTAGGAGGGGGGCTTGGTTCAGCAGTCCGGGACGTATCAGGTGGAAGGGCAGCCGCGCATGCAGGGCACGGTCGACGGATTCAGCTACGGACTCGTCACACCGCTGGTGGCCTACCTGATGGCCTGCCTCGGCGGTGCGCTCGGTCTGCGCTGCACCACACGGTCCATGCTGGTCTTCCGGTCCTGGAGACCGGGATGGCTGGCCCTCGGCTCGGCCGCGATCGGCTCCGGCATATGGACCATGCACTTCGTCGCGATGATGGGCTTCACCGTCGTGGGCACGCCGATCCGCTACGACGTGCTGACGACGTTCGCCAGCCTGGGCGTCGCGATCGTCATGGTGGGCATTGGGATCTTCATGGTCGGCTACAAGGGCGCGCGGGGATCGGCTCTGTTCACCGGAGGCACCATCACCGGCCTGGGCATCGCCTCCATGCACTATCTGGGCATGGCCGGGATGCGCCTCGACGGAAAACTGGAGTACGACACCCTGACCGTCGCCGCGTCCGTCGTCATAGCGATCGTGGCGGCCACCGCCGCCCTCTGGGCGGCCGGACAGGTCAGAGGCTTCATGTGGAGTGTGGGTGCGAGCCTCGTCATGGGACTCGCCGTCAGCGGCATGCACTACACCGGCATGGCCGCCCTCAACATCCACCTCCACACCGCGAGCGCCCCCACTTCGGGAGACTCGTCGGCCGGCTTCCTTGCGCTCATCATGGTCGGCCCGCTGGCCTTCCTCCTCCTCGCGGGCGTCGTGGTGATGTTCGACCCGCTCATGGTCATGGGGAAGCCCGCCGGGGCCCCCATCGAGAACAAGCCCGGCATCCCGGCCCACTCCACCGTCCGGCACACCACCCGGCGCCCGGTGATCCGCGCCCGCCGCACAGTGGGCAGCCGGAGTTCCCGCACCCCGCAAAACAGGTGATCAGGCCGCGTTGTCAGTGGGTGGTCGTACGGTGGATTCCATGCGGCCCGTTTCCAGCATCGAACGCACGGTGGCGCCTTTCGAGGTCGTCAGCCCCTACCAGCCCAGCGGCGACCAGCCACAGGCCATCGCCGAGCTAGCCCGGCGCATCGAGGCCGGTGAGAAGGACGTGGTCCTCCTCGGCGCGACCGGCACCGGCAAGTCCGCCACCACCGCGTGGATGATCGAGAAACTTCAGCGGCCCACTCTGGTGATGGCCCCGAACAAGACGCTGGCCGCCCAGCTGGCCAACGAGTTCCGGGAACTGCTGCCGAACAACGCCGTCGAATACTTCGTCTCGTACTACGACTACTACCAACCCGAGGCCTACGTCCCTCAGTCGGACACCTACATCGAGAAGGACTCCTCCATCAACGAGGAGGTTGAGCGACTGCGCCACTCCGCGACCAACTCGCTGCTCACCCGCCGCGACGTCATCGTTGTCGCCTCCGTCTCCTGCATCTACGGCCTCGGTACTCCACAGGAGTACGTGGACCGCATGGTCCCCCTCAACGTCGGCGACGAGATCGACCGCGATCAGCTCCTGCGCCGCTTCGTTGACATCCAGTACACGCGCAACGACATGGCCTTCACCCGCGGCACCTTCCGCGTCCGCGGCGACACCATCGAAATCTTCCCGGTCTACGAGGAGCTGGCCGTCCGCATCGAGATGTTCGGCGACGAGATCGAGGCCCTGTCCACACTCCACCCGGTCACCGGCGAGATCATCAGCGACGACAACCAGCTGTACGTCTTCCCGGCCTCCCACTACGTCGCAGGGCCCGAGCGCATGGAGCGGGCCATCAACGACATCGAGAAGGAACTCGGGGAGCGCCTGGCGGAGCTGGAGAAGCAGAGCAAGCTCCTGGAGGCCCAGCGCCTGAGGATGCGCACCACGTACGACATCGAGATGCTCCGCCAGATCGGCTCCTGCTCCGGCGTGGAGAACTACTCGATGCACTTCGACGGCCGACTCCCCGGTTCCCCGCCGAACACCCTGCTGGACTACTTCCCGGACGACTTCCTGCTTGTCATCGACGAGTCGCACAACACCGTCCCGCAGATCGGCGCCATGTACGAGGGCGACGCCTCCCGCAAGCGCACCCTCGTCGACCACGGCTTCCGGCTGCCCTCCGCGCTCGACAACCGCCCCTTGAAGTGGGAGGAGTTCCAGGAGCGCATCGGGCAGACCGTCTACCTGTCGGCCACCCCCGGCAAGTACGAGCTGTCGCGTGCCGACGGAGCCGTCGAGCAGATCATCCGGCCCACCGGCCTCGTCGACCCGGAGGTCGTGGTCAAGCCCACCGAGGGCCAGATCGACGACCTGGTGCATGAGATTCGCAAGCGCACCGAGAACGACGAGCGCGTTCTGGTCACCACACTCACCAAGAAGATGGCCGAGGACCTCACGGACTACTTCCTCGAACTCGGCATCCAGGTGCGCTATCTGCACAGCGACGTCGACACCCTGCGCCGCGTCGAGCTGCTGCGCGAGCTGCGCTCGGGCGAGTTCGACGTGCTCGTCGGCATCAACCTCCTCCGGGAGGGCCTCGACCTGCCCGAGGTGTCCCTGGTGGCCATCCTCGACGCGGACAAGGAGGGCTTCCTGCGCTCGGGGACGTCCCTGATCCAGACCATCGGCCGCGCGGCGCGCAATGTCTCCGGCCAGGTCCACATGTACGCCGACAAGATCACCCCGGCGATGGAGAAGGCCATCGAGGAGACCAACCGCCGCCGGGAGAAGCAGATCGAGTACAACAAGGAGAAGGGCATCGATCCCCAGCCGCTCCGCAAGAAGATCAATGACATCGTCGCGCAGATCGCACGTGAGGGCGTCGACACGGAGCAGCTGCTCGGCTCGGGCTATCGCAAGATGAAGGACGGCAAGGGCGCCAAGGCCCCCGTGCCCTCGCTCGGCGCCAAGGCGGCCAAGGGCGGCAAGTCCGCCAAGGGCAAGGCCAAGGAGACGGTGCCGACCGACCGCCCGGCGGCCGAGCTGGCCGGGCAGATCGAAGAGATGACCGAGCGTATGCGTGCCGCCGCGGCAGACCTCCAGTTCGAGATCGCGGCCCGGCTGCGCGACGAGGTCTCCGAGATGAAGAAGGAACTGCGGCAGATGAAGGAGGCAGGTCTGTCCTGATCTCGCGTCGAACGCGCTGTGTTGCAAGACCGACACAAAGTGCGGACCGGGGTACGTCACCGTCCGTGGCTCTGCGTAGGGTTCACGTCATCCGCGGACTCCGCGGCAACAGGGGACAGCTCGAGAGGGGAATCAGCGCGTGACCGTCAATATGACCAAGGGTCAGGCCATCAGTCTGCAGAAGAACGACGGTGGCAGCCTGACTGCGGTGCGCATGGGTCTCGGCTGGCAGGCGGCTCCCCGGCGCGGCCTGTTCGGCTCGCGCACCCGGGAGATCGACCTCGATGCCTCCGCCGTGCTGTTCGCGGACAAACAGCCGGTCGACGTCGTCTTCTTCCGCCACCTGGTGAGCGATGACGGCTCGGTGCGGCACACCGGTGACAACCTGGTCGGCGGTGTCGGCCAGGGCGGCGACGACGAGGCGATCCTCGTCGACCTGGCCCGCATCCCGGTCCACATCGACCAGATCGTCTTCACCGTGAACTCCTTCACGGGCCAGACCTTCCAGGAAGTGCAGAACGCGTTCTGCCGCCTGGTCGACGAGAGCAACGGCCAGGAGCTCGCCCGGTACACACTCGCCGGTGGCGGCGCCTACACGGCCCAGATCATGGCGAAGGTGCACCGTACGGGCCCGGGCTGGACGATGACGGCTCTGGGTACCCCGGCCAACGGCCGCACCTTCCAGGACCTGATGCCGGCGATCCTGCCGCACCTGTAAAGCGCTCGGCGGGGCGGCACACGACATCACGAAGCACAGGGGGAGCAGGCATGACGGCCGAGTTGGTGCGGGGGCAGAACCACCCGCTCTCCCAGGCCCGCATCGAGATCCGGGTCTCGGCCGGCAAGCCGATCGTCGCCGGAGCAACGCTCAGCGACGAGCACGGCAAGGTGCAGGGCGTCGAGTGGGTGGCCCACCCGGGCACACCCACCCTGCCTGGCCTGGAGGTCTCCCGGCAGGCCGCCGCCGACCACCGCCTCGCGGTGGACCTCGGCGCCATGCCGGAGGCCGTGCACCGGGTCAGTGTGCTGCTCGCCCTGCCCTCCGCGGCGGGTGGCCCGGTCCAGTTCGGCGCCGTCGCCGCCCCCTTCGTAGCCGTCACCGGCCTCGACGGCACGGAGATCGCCAGCTACACCATCACCGGCCTGAAGGCCGAGTCGGCCGTCGTCGCCTTGGAGCTGTACCGCAGACAGGGCGCCTGGAAGGTGCGTGCGGTCGGCCAGGGGTATGCCGGCGGCCTCGCCGAGCTGCTCGCCGACCAGGGCCTGCCCCAGGCCCACCAGCTCGCCGGAGGGATCAACGAGGCGGTGGCCCAGGGCATGGCCCGCTCGGTGCAGGCGCCGCGCACCCCGGACGGCGACCGCTCCCGGCAGGCGGCCGCACCAGCCTTCGGCCCGGACCAGACCGGCTCTCCGTACGGCGCTCAGGGCGCCGCGGAGCCCCGGCCTGGCTATCCCACCGGATCGGTGGACCCCTCGGCCGTCGCCCAGCCGTCCGGGTCCGGCGCCGGCGGCCCGATCGACTACAGCCATCCACGCCGGCGGAACGCGGCTCCGCCCCCGCCACCGCCGACCGCACCCGCGGCCCAGCCGGGGCAGCCCGCCCGGCCCGTCGCGGGCGACGCGACCGGCTGGTCCATGGAAGAGCGGCTCTACAACCAGGTCTGGGGCATCTTCGAGGACCTGGCCCGCACCACGGCCGCCTATCGCAGCGCCGTCGACTTCGCCGACTCGCGGATGGAGAAGGAACTCGACCAGGTCCTGTCCGACCCGCGCAGCAGGATCGGGGGCCAGGGTGACGCCGCCCGGGAGGCGGCACGGGCAAAGCACACCCAGCTCGTCGACCGGGCCAGGACAGCCCTCGACCGGGACCTCGCCCAGCTCACCGCCGAGGTCGAAGTCGTCGAGCCGGCGCTGCCTCTGGCGTTCGCCCGCTGGGACAATCCCGTGTGGCACGGCTACCGGGTGCCGATGGAGATTCCCATGGCCCTGCGCCTCGGCGACCTGCGTCTGCCCGAGTGTCCCGAGTTGCGCATACCGATGCTGGTCCGGCTGCCGCTGGAGCGGGGCCTGTGGATCGACAGCGGACGGGCCGGATCGCTCGACGGTGGGTACAACGACTCGCATGACCTGCGGCAGCTGGCCATGGAGACAGCGGTGGCGCATGCAGCCCGGCTGCTCGCCGTCTACCCGGCGGGTGAGTTCACCGTGCACGCCATCGACCCCGCGGGTTCGGGTGCACAGGCGCTCGCGCCGCTCGTACAGACCGGCGTGCTCGCCGCGCCGCCTGCCATCGGGGCGGCCGGTGTGTCGGAGGTCCTCGTACGGCTCACTCAGCGCGTCGACCTGGTGCAGATGGCGGTGCGCGGCGGCGCGGCCGACTCGCTCCCGCCCGGCCTCGATACCTCCGAGCAGCTGCTCATCGTCAACGACTTCCCGCACGGCTTCGATGACCGGGCCGTGACCCAGCTGCGCTACCTCGCGGACGAGGGTCCGGCCGTCGGGGTCCATCTGATGATGGTCGCGGACCGCGAGGAGGCCGCTGCTTACGGCCCGTTGCTCGACCCGCTGTGGCGTTCGCTGATGCGACTCACCCCGGTGCCCGACGACCACCTCGCCGACCCGTGGGTCGGCCATGCGTGGACGTATGAGCCGTGCCTTGTGCCGCACGGCAGCCAGGTGCTCCAGCAGGTGCTCACCCAAGTCGCCATGGCCCGCACCAAGCTCAGGTAAAGCCTCACTGACCAGGGTTTTTGGCCTTTCTTTTGCCAAGCGCTTTACCGTTCCTTGGTGATTGGGGTACTGTTTTCCGTGCGGAGGGGAGTACTCCCTGTCTACTGCGGCGTACCCGTCAATACGGATCAGGCCAGATCCCGGGGCGTCGGCCCATTTGGGTGGAAGAGACCTCCGGCAGCGACGACGCTGACATTTGCCGTTACGTACTGCCGGAGGCGCAGTGGATGTTTCCGTGACCCTGTGGGTCCTGACGATCTTGGGGCTTGCCGCCCTGATCGCGGTCGACTTCTTCATCGGCCGCAAGCCGCACGACGTATCCATCAAGGAAGCCGGAATCTGGACGATCGTCTGGATCGCCCTCGCCGGCCTCTTCGGGCTCGGTCTGCTCGTCTTCAGCGGCGGACAACCCGCCGGTGAGTTCTTCGCCGGATTCATCACCGAGAAGTCGCTGAGCGTCGACAACCTCTTCGTGTTCGTCCTGATCATGGCGAAGTTCGCCGTGCCCTCGCAGTACCAGCAGCGGGTGCTGCTCGTCGGCGTGCTCATAGCCCTGGTACTGCGCGCGATATTCATCGCCGCGGGCGCCGCGATCATCGCCAGCTTCGCGTGGGTGTTCTACATCTTCGGTGCCTTCCTGATCTGGACCGCCTGGAAGCTCATCCAGGAGGCCCGGGCCGACGAGGAGGATGAGGAGTTCGAGGAGAACAAGCTCCTCAAGGCCGCCGAGCGCCGCTTCGGTGTGGCCGACCGCTACCACGGCACCAAGCTGTGGATCCGGCAGAACGGCAAGCGGGTCATGACCCCGATGCTGGTCGTGATGCTCGCCATCGGCTCCACCGATGTCCTGTTCGCACTCGACTCGATCCCCGCGATCTTCGGCCTGACCCAGGACCCGTACATCGTCTTCACTGCCAACGCGTTCGCACTGATGGGTCTGAGGCAGCTGTACTTCCTGATCGGCGGTCTGCTGAAGAAGCTGGTCCACCTCAGCTACGGCCTGTCGATCATCCTCGGCTTCATCGGCGTCAAGCTGGTGCTGCACGCACTGCACGAGTCCGGGGTGCATGTCCCCGAGATCTCCATTCCGGTGTCGCTCGGCGTGATCTGCTCGGTGCTCATCGTGACCACGATCACCAGTCTGCGGGCGTCGAAGAAGCAGGCGGCGGCCGACGAGGCGCAGAAGGAGACCGAAGGCGCTCCGAAGGCCGACATCGAAGCCTGACCGCTTCGGACGTAGAAACACCATCACCGGGAGCGGCGCGCGGCGAATTGCCGGGCACCGCTCCCGGTGCTTGTTTTGGTCGTGAGCGCGTTCCTCGGCCCGGGGACGCCGCGTCCGGCTGGAGGCCCATGAAGTTCGTGCAGATCATCGACTTCGAGACCGAGCGTCTTGAGGAAATGGAGCAGCAACTCCAGCAGTTCGTCCAGCACAACGCGGGCAAGGGCGGCGGCCTAATACACCGCATCCTCCTGAGGGACCGCGACAACCCCGGCCGCTACCTCGCCCTGCTCAAGTTCGACTCGTACGACGAGGCCATGCGCAACAGCGAAGACCCCGAGACGACCAAGTTGGCGGAACAACTGGGCGCGTCGAGCATCGGTGAACGCACCAACTGCGACGTGCTGGACATGAGCGAGCTCAAGTAGGCAGAGCGCTCGCTAGGCTCTGACCGCCGTGCCGGGACGGGCCACGCCACTCCAAGGAGGGGTCCATCTGGTGCTGTTCGCGGCGTACTTGGAGCCGGCGATCAATCCATGAGGCGGATTCATTGACTCCACCCGCGTAATCGCTTGCGTAAGCGCTTACGCAAGCGATTACGCGTCAGCTTTCATCCCGTCGCAGCCTCCGTCGCCACCACCCGCACCGGGCGGGTCTCCGGAAGCAGCGCGAAGCACCCCAGGCTGAGCAGCGAAATCCCCGTCAGATACGCGGCCACACCCCACGGCACACGGCCGCTCTGCTCGGCCAGCGCGGTCGCCACGATCGGTGTGAGCGCGCCGCCGAGGACCCCGCCGAGGTTGTAGCCCACCGCGGCGCCGGTGCAGCGCACCCGTGGCTCGTACAGCTCCGGCAGATACGCGGCGATCACGGCGAACATCGTGATGAACGCCAGCATCGCCCCCAGGAAGCCGAGGAACATCAGCAGCGGCGCCCCCGTCGCGAGCAGCGCGACCATCGGGAACATCCACAGGGCGGCGGCAGCGCACCCCGCCAGGCACAGGGGCCGCCGGCCGCAGCGGTCGCCCAGCAGCGCCGCCACCGGTGTGAGGGCCCCCTTCACCACCACCGCGGCCATGATGCAGGTCAGCATGACGGTTCGGCTCACCCCGAGTCGCTCGGTCGCATAGGCGAGCGACCAGGTCGTCACGGCGTAGAAGATCGCGTACCCCACCGCGAGCGCACCGGCGGTCAGCAGGACGAGCCGCCAGTGGTCGCGCACCACCTCCGCGATCGGCACGCGCGCGTGGTCGTCGATTCCGAGGAAGCTGGGGCTCTCGGTGAGGGAGGAACGCAGCCACAGCCCCGCCACGGCGAGCACCCCGGCCGCCCAGAACGGCACCCGCCACCCCCAGCTCGCGAACTGCGTGTCGGTCAGCGTCGCCGACAGCGCCAGCATCACGCCATTGGCGAGTAGGAAGCCCAGCGCGGGCCCGACCTGCGGAAAGCTCGACCAGAGCCCGCGCCGTTCGGCGGGCGCGTGCTCCGCCGTCAGCAACACGGCCCCGCCCCACTCCCCGCCGAGCCCGAGCCCCTGCAGAAACCGCAGGACGAGGAGCAGCACGGGAGCGGCCACACCGATCGTGTCGTACGTCGGCACGCAGCCGACCGCGACCGTTGAGGCGCCGGTGAGGAGCAGCGACACGACCAGGACCGGACGTCTGCCGTGCCGGTCCCCGACGTGCCCGAACAGCACCGAGCCGAGCGGCCGGGCGATGAAGCCCACGCCGAACGTTCCGAACGCGGCCAGTGTCCCCGCCACCGGTGAGAACGTCGGGAAGAACAATGGCCCCAGGACCAGCGCCGCTGCGGTCCCGTAGACGAAGAAGTCGTAGAACTCGATGGCCGTCCCGGCGAGTGAGGCGGTCGCGAGCCGCAGCATGGAAGGTGCCCTTACGGTGCGTACGTCTTGCATGTCGCGTCAACTACCCACGGTGATCAACGGTTACGGGAGCGCGCGGGGGCGCGGGACGTGCGTCAGTACGTCACCGTGATGCGCCGGGCCGGGCCGTCGACGCGGATCGTGCCTCCATAGGGGATGACGAGTTGGGGATCGGTGTGCCCGAAGTCCACATCGAAGATGACCGGGATATCGGGGGCGTACACCTCCAGCGCGCGCACTACGGCCTCGCGCTGCCCGGCCGCGTAACGCGTGGCCTCTTCGGGGCTGTTGGGGCGCTCGAACGACCAGGTCTTGGGGCGGCCCATCAGGAGCGCGCCGAACCGCTGGAGCAGCCCGCGCTCGCCCATGTTCCGCAGCGTGCGGAAGACCTCGTCGCTGCTCGGCAACTCCTCCGAGGTCTCCAGCAACAGCACTCCGCCGTCGTACTCCGTGAGGTCGTGCGAGATCTCCCGGTCGGCCATCAGCAGCATGCCGAGGATCTCCAGGCAGCCGCCCCAACTGCGGCCCTCGACCACCTGGTCGGCGTTTCGCCAGGTCCATCCGGTGCCCGGCCGGGTCTCCGGTTCCGCGTCGAAGGTCGCCGGATCGGCCCAGTCCCGGTCGATGTCCCGCCAGTGCTCGGCGGGCCGCAGCACGTACTCGCCCGAGGTGAACAGCGCCGCCCGCAGGGAGTCGGCGGTCTGCGGATGCATGGCGCCGGGACGGCCCAGCTCGACCATCACGGATGCGCCGTGGTAAGCCACTATTCCCGTGTTGCGCAGATACGCGAGCAGGTTCGTGTTGTCGCTCATCCCGAAAAACGGCTTCGGGTTCGCCCGTATCAACTCCCGGTCCAGCAGCGGCAGCACGGTGATCTGGTCATCCCCGCCGATGGACGCGATGACCGCCTTGATGTCCGGGTCGGCGAAGGCCGCGTGGATGTCGGCGGCGCGCTCCTGAGGCGTCGAGCCCGTCCTTCGGGTCGCCGGGTACTCGACCGGTTCGAGGCCGAACTCCTTGCGCAGCCGTTCCAGACCCAGTTCGTAAGGGCGCGGGAAGAGCCCGGGGAGACCCGCGGACGGCGAGATCACGGCGATAAGGTCACCGGGTGACGGCTTGGGCGCGTACGAGATCGTCGTCATCCGGGGAGGGTACGACCGGTCGCGCTGTCGGTGCACCGTGATAAACCGGGTCTGAGCAGCGATCCTCCACGGATCGCCCCACCCGCGACGGACCCGGAGGAACCGTGCCCCGCACCCTGGCCAACGCCCCGATCATGATCCTCAACGGCCCCAACCTGAACCTCCTCGGTCAGCGCCAGCCGAAGATCTACGGCTCCGACACGCTTGCCGACATCGAGGCGATGTGCGCCAAGGCAGCGGCAGCGCATGGCGGCACGGTGGACTTCCGGCAGTCCAACCACGAGGGTGAGCTGGTCGACTGGATCCACGAGGCGCGGTTGAACCACTGCGGCATCGTGATCAACCCCGGCGCCTACTCACACACATCGGTAGCGATTCTGGACGCACTCAACGCGTGCGACGGAATGCCCGTGTTGGAGGTCCACATCTCCAACATCCACCAGCGCGAGTCGTTCCGGCACCACTCGTATGTCTCCCTGCGTGCCAACGGGGTCATCGCGGGGTGCGGGGTCCAGGGGTACGTGTTCGGCGTGGAGCGGGTCGCCGCGCTCGTGGGCGCGGCACGGGCCGAGGCGTAAGTCCCGTCAGCCTGGCGACCGCCCCTTACCGCCGCCCGCTTTCACGATCCGCGTCACCCACTGTGAGGCATACGCCGGGGCCGCCGGCCGAGGGCGGGGATCGAAGGACCGGCGGCCCGTGCCACGCAGGAGCCGTCATCCTGTGTGGGGCTGCTTCCAGTTGACCGCGCAACCACATACGCCGGGAGCGTGCGCATGGCTCCGGCACGTGTGAAAGGTTCACACGGGGCGCGTGTGCGGGACGCCGGCGCGGGGTGTGTGGGAGCGGCTTGTGCGCGCGACGCGCTACGAGGTGAGCGCCGGGTGCGCGCTCACCTCTCCCATGGCCACCTCTCCCGTTCCGGGCTCACCACCCCCGCTCTCACCAGCCGCGCGCGTGCCACTCCGGAAGATGCGGTCGCTCCGCGCCCAGGGTCGTGTCGTTGCCGTGCCCCGGGTAGACCCAGGTCTCGTCCGGGAGGGCGTCGAAGATCTTCGTCTCGACGTCGTGGATCAGGCTGGCGAACGCCTTCGGGTCCTTGCGGGTGTTGCCCACACCCCCCGGGAAGAGGCAGTCGCCGGTGAAGACGTGGGGATGTCCGTGCGGGTCGTCGTAGACGAGGGCGATGGAGCCCGGTGTGTGTCCGACCAGGTGGCGTGCGGTGAGTTCCACGCGCCCCACCCGGATGGTGTCGCCGTCGTCGACCAGGACGTCGGTCGGCACGGGGATTCCGTCGGCGTCGTTCCGGCCGGCGTGGGTGCGTGCGCCGGTGGCCGCGACGACTGCTGCGAGTGCCTGCCAGTGGTCCCCGTGCTGATGCGTGGTGACGACGGACGCGATGCCGTCGTCGCCGATCATGCCGATCAGCGTCTCCGCGTCGTTGGCGGCGTCGATCAGCAGCTGCTCGTCCGTGGCCCGGCAGCGCAGCAGATAGCAGTTGTTGTCCATCGGACCGACCGCGATCTTGGTGATCATCAGGTCCTTCAGCTCGTGCACGTCCGCCGGGCCGCCGACCGTCACCTCTCCGCTGTACGTCATGGCGGCAGCCTATAGCGGGCAGGTGTCCCGAGAACCGGCCACGCCCCTACAGCGAAGGCAGCGCAGGCAGTGGACCACCGCCCGCGGTCAGCCCGGAGCCGTCCCGGCGCCCGGCGAGCCAGCCGAGCAGGTCGGGCCGGCTCCCCGTGACGGTGATGTCCGGGGCACCGGCCCCCCGGCCCGTGCTCCACGCGCGCGTGCCGTCCGTGATGCGGGTGGGCGGCACGTCGGGGTGGCCCGTGAACCGCGCCGCGAGGAAGTCGACCGCCCGCTCGACGAATTCCTCCGGCAGATCCTCCAGCTCGTACCCGATCCCGAGGTCGACATGGTGCAGATCCACCTCCATCCACCGCCGGAACGGCACCCGGGACGCCGAGTCGGTCACCCCGCCCCGCAGTTCCACCGTGCGCGACCAGTCCGCGGGCGCGGCCCCCGCCTCCTGGAAGCGAGCGGCGGTGTCGCGTACGTCGGCGAGCTGGATGTCGAGGGGGCGCGGGGCGTCGCGCTCGATGTCGGCGTCCCGGGCCTCGCCGGAGACGTACATGGGCCGGCCCTCAAGGACGTTCACGAGGGCGTCCGCATTGCGGGCGAGGTGGGCGAGTACATGGCCACGGGTCCAGCGGGGGAGCAGTGACGGCTCGGTCAGTGCCGCGTCGTCCAGCTTGGCGGCTGCGGTGAGCAGCCGCTCCGTCGCGTCACGTACAGACACCAGGTCACGAGCGTGATCAATCATGGTGCTGACCCTAGCTCCGCCACACCTTTGGGTGAAGGTGGTGAACGGGTGCCGTAAATCGAATGCCCGTGCTATATCGTCGGGAGCGGTGTCGGGCATGCTGGATGGCTCGGCATTGTTATGCCTTCGGGAATCCGACCCGGCGTTGTCAGTGGCTCCCCCTAGTCTGAGAAAGCACGGGGGCCTCGCCCCTGTCACTTCTCTCAAGAAAGGTGCGGACCGGCGTGGCCGACCGTCTCATCGTCCGTGGCGCGCGCGAGCACAATCTCAAGAATGTCTCGCTCGACCTGCCACGCGACTCGCTCATCGTCTTCACGGGCCTGTCGGGGTCGGGCAAGTCCTCGCTGGCCTTCGACACCATCTTCGCGGAGGGCCAGCGGCGGTATGTGGAGTCGCTGTCCTCGTACGCCCGCCAGTTCCTCGGGCAGATGGACAAGCCGGACGTCGACTTCATCGAGGGCCTGTCCCCGGCCGTCTCCATCGACCAGAAGTCGACCTCGCGCAACCCGCGCTCCACGGTCGGCACCATCACCGAGGTCTACGACTACCTGCGCCTGCTCTTCGCCCGCATCGGCAAGCCGCACTGTCCCGAGTGCGGCCGCCCGATCTCGCGGCAGTCGCCGCAGGCCATCGTCGACAAGGTCCTGGAGCTGCCGGAGGGGAGCCGCTTCCAGGTGCTGTCGCCGCTGGTGCGCGAGCGCAAGGGCGAGTTCGTCGACCTCTTCGCAGATCTCCAGACCAAGGGCTACTCCCGCGCGCGGGTGGACGGCGAGACCATCCAGCTCTCCAGCCCGCCCACGCTGAAGAAGCAGGAGAAGCACACCATCGAGGTGGTCGTCGACCGACTCACGGTGAAGGACTCCGCCAAGCGCCGCCTCACCGACTCCGTCGAGACCGCCCTCGGCCTCTCCGGCGGCATGGTCGTGCTCGACTTCGTCGACCTCCCCGAGGACGACCCCGAGCGCGAGCGCATGTACTCGGAGCACCTCTACTGCGCATACGACGATCTGTCCTTCGAGGAGCTGGAGCCCCGCTCCTTCTCCTTCAACTCGCCCTTCGGCGCCTGCCCCGAGTGCACCGGCATCGGCACGCGCATGGAGGTCGACGCCGAGCTGATCGTCCCGGACGAGGACAAGTCCCTCGACGAGGGCGCCATCCACCCCTGGTCGCACGGCCACACCAAGGACTACTTCGGCCGCCTGACCGGCGCCCTCGCGAATGCGTTGGGATTCCGGACGGACATCCCCTTCGCGGGGCTCCCGCAGCGTGCCAGGAAGGCCCTGCTGTACGGCCACAAGACGCAGATCGAGGTCCGGTACCGGAACAGGTACGGCCGCGAGCGCGTGTACACGACGCCCTTCGAAGGCGCCGTCCCCTTCGTCAAGCGCCGGCACAGCGAGGCCGAGAGCGACGCCAGCCGCGAGCGCTTCGAGGGCTATATGCGCGAGGTGCCCTGTCCCACCTGCGAGGGCACGCGCCTGAAGCCGATCGTCCTAGCGGTCACGATCATGGAGAAGTCGATCGCGGAGGTCTCCGCGATGTCCATCAGCGACTGCGCCGAATTCCTGGGCGAGCTGAAGCTCAGCGCGCGCGACAAGAAGATCGCCGAGCGCGTACTGAAGGAGGTCAACGAGCGGCTGAGATTCCTGGTCGACGTCGGCCTCGACTACCTCTCGCTGAACCGCGCGGCCGGCACGCTCTCCGGCGGCGAGGCCCAGCGCATCCGGCTGGCCACCCAGATCGGCTCCGGCCTCGTCGGCGTCCTGTACGTCCTCGACGAGCCGTCCATCGGCCTGCACCAGCGCGACAACCACCGGCTCATCGAGACCCTGGTGCGGCTGCGCGACATGGGCAACACGCTCATCGTCGTCGAGCACGACGAGGACACCATCAAGGTCGCCGACTGGGTCGTCGACATCGGCCCCGGCGCAGGTGAGCACGGCGGCAAGGTCGTGCACAGCGGTTCCCTGAAGGGGCTGCTCGACAACGCCGAGTCGCAGACGGGGCAGTACCTGTCCGGCAGGAAGTCCATCCCGCTGCCCGACATCCGGCGTCCGCACGACCCCACGCGCCGGCTCACGGTGCACGGCGCCCGCGAGAACAACCTCCAGGACATCGACGTCTCGTTCCCGCTCGGCGTGTTCACCGCCGTCACGGGCGTGTCCGGCTCCGGCAAGTCGACGCTGGTCAACGACATCCTGTACACCCACCTGGCCCGTGAACTGAACGGCGCGCGGAGCGTTCCGGGGCGGCACACGCGCGTGGACGGCGACGACCTCGTCGACAAGGTCGTACACGTCGACCAGTCGCCCATCGGCCGTACGCCGCGGTCGAACCCGGCGACGTACACCGGTGTCTTCGACCACATCCGCAAGCTGTTCGCCGAGACGACCGAGGCGAAGGTCCGCGGCTACATGCCGGGCCGCTTCTCCTTCAACGTCAAGGGCGGTCGCTGCGAGAACTGCGCGGGCGACGGCACGATCAAGATCGAGATGAACTTCCTCCCGGACGTGTACGTCCCGTGCGAGGTCTGCCACGGCGCCCGCTACAACCGGGAGACCCTGGAGGTCCACTACAAGGGCAAGTCCATCGCCGAGGTCCTGAACATGCCGATCGAGGAGGCCCTGCACTTCTTCGAGGCCGTCCCCGCGATCGCCCGCCACCTCAGGACGCTGCACGACGTCGGTCTCGGGTACGTCCGTCTCGGCCAGTCCGCGACCACCCTGTCCGGCGGTGAGGCCCAGCGCGTGAAGCTCGCCAGCGAACTCCAGAAGCGCTCCACCGGACGCACGGTCTACGTCCTGGACGAGCCGACGACCGGTCTGCACTTCGAGGACATCAGCAAGCTGCTGGCGGTGCTGGGCGGCCTGGTCGACAAGGGCAACACCGTCATCGTCATCGAGCACAACCTCGACGTGATCAAGACGGCCGACTGGGTTGTCGACATGGGCCCCGAGGGCGGAGCGGGCGGCGGCCTCGTGGTCGCCGAGGGCACGCCCGAGGAGGTCGCCGGAGTTCCCACCAGCCACACGGGCAAGTTCCTGCAGGAGATCCTCGGCGCCGACCGCATCAGCGACGCGGCCGACGTCAAGGCCCCGCGCAGCACGGCCCAGAAGACGGTCGCGGCCAAGTCGACGGCGAAGAAGACGGCCACGGCCAGGACTGCCAACAACACGGCGACCAAGAAGGCGGCCGGCGCCAGCAAGAAGGCCGCGCCCGCGAAGAAGACGACGCGGGCCCGCAAGGCCTGAGCCGGTCCGCCCGAGAGCTGGTGCCGCCGCGCACGGAAACCCTGCGTGGCGGCACCCCACCGGAAGCATCGGCTACAGATCATCCAGCTCAGAGGCGTACGGCGGCTCCGCCCCCGCCCGTGAGCAGGTGATCGCCGCTGCCCGCGCAGCGAACCGCAGCAGCCGGGTCCAGCCCTCGGCACCCAGCTCCGTCAGCGCCTCCGGAGACAGGGCGTCCCACGCGGACAGGCCGTGCAACAGGGCCGCGTTCACGGTGTCACCGGCGCCGATCGTGTCGACGACGTCGACCGCCTCGCCCGGCACGGAATGCACCGCGCCGTCCCGGGTGAAGGCGGTCAGTCCGTCGCCGCCCTGCGTGATCACGACCGCCGAGGGTCCCGCGGACAGCCACTCGCGCGGAGTGCCGCCCAGCCACAGGGCGTCCTCCTCGGAGAGCTTGACCAGGGACACCGACGGCAGCCAGCTCTTGAAGCGAGCGCGGTAGGCGTCCGCATCAGGGATCAGTCCGGCGCGGATGTTCGGGTCGAGCACGGTGAACACGCCTTGCGCGGACGCGGTGCGCATCAGCCCCTCGTACGCGGTCGCACCTGGTTCCAGGACGAGCGAGCAGGTGCCGAAGGACACCGCGCGGACCGATTCGGAAAGCCGGTCGGGCGCGCTGAAGAGCCGGTCGGCAGTGCCCTCGACGTAGAAGGAGTAGGCGGCGGAGCCGTTCCCGTCGATCGTGGCGACCGCGAGGGTGGTCGGTTCGGCGCCGCGCTGCACGGCCGACACGTCCACGCCCGCCTGCCGGAGCCCGTCGAGCAGCGCCTCGCCGAAGGCGTCGTGCGATGTCCGGGAGCAGAAGGCCGTGGGAGAGCCGAGACGGCCGAGGGCGACCGCCGTGTTGTACGGTCCGCCGCCGAGTGCCGGCTTCAGGCCCGCGAGGGCGCCCCGGCCCTGCGGTACCAGGTCGATCAGGGCCTCACCGGCGACGACGATCACGAGTCGGTTCCTCTCTCGGGCGTGCGGGGCTGTACGGGCTGCTCGGCGCAGCCGCACGACGTGCGGTGGACGAAAGTGCAGTCGAGCCGAACGGTCCGGGCGGGCCGGTCCGGCGAGGTGAGGCGGTCCAGCAGCACCCGGACCGCCTCGGCCCCGATCTCCCTGCTGGGCTGCGCGATCGCGGTGAGCCGGGGCGAGAACAGGTCCGCCCAGGCGAAGTCGTCGAAGCAGCACAGGGCGATGTCGTCGGGCACGGACCGGCCGTGTTTGCGCAGCGCGCGCAGGGCGCCGAGCGTCATCGCGTTGTTGGCGGTGACCAGCGCGCTGGGTGGTGCGCCGAGGGACAGCAGGGCAGCGGTGGCCCGCTCGGCGCCCTTCGACTGCGAGTCGCCGTGCACGACGAGGCGTTCGTCGTACGGCAGCCCGGCGGCGGCGAGGCCGTGCCGGTAGCCGGTGATCCGCTCGGCGGTGGTGCTGAGCCCGGGCAGGCCCGCGACCAGGCCGATACGCCGGTGGCCCAGCTCGGCGAGATGGCTGACCAACTGCGTCGTCGGTGCCGCACTCTCGGCGCAGACCTGGTCGAAGCGTGGCGCCCCGCCGGTGTCGACCACCCGGTCGAGGAGCACGGTCGGTACGGCGTGCCGGTCGAGGTACGCGAGGAGTTCACGCGGATCCGCGGAGGGGGCGATGATCATGCCGTCCACGCGTCGCTCGTGCAGGAGTTGGGCGACCTTGCGCTCGTGCCCGGGGTCGTCGTGCGGGTCGGCGATGAGCAGGCCGTAGCCGTGCTCCAGGGCGCCGGCTTCGACACCCTGGAGGATCTCCGTGAAGTACGGGTTACTGATCGCCGACACCGCGAGCCCGATCGAGCGCGTGCGGGACGTGACCAGCGAGCGGGCGAGGGTGTTCGGCGTGTAGCCGAGCTCCTCCATGGCATCCAGGACTGCCTGACGGGTGTGGGGCAGCACCGGGCGGGTGTCGTTCAGCACGTGCGACACGGTCGCCACGGACACGCCGGCGCTCCGGGCGACATCGGCCATGGTCGGCACTTGCCGTTCCCCTTCCTCGGGCCCGCGCAAGCCCTCCGACCGGGAAGGTATCCCATCCGGCAGTAGACGTAAACGCTTGCGCAAGCGTTTACGTCTAGGTCTGCCGTTCGGACGGGATACCGGCTTGACCTGGCTGAACCGGAGTCGGCCCGCGGCCTCGCCCCGTCACTTCCAGTCCCACCCGATCCCCACTGTCCCCGTCCGCAGTCGCGGCTCGACGATGTGCACCGAGTGGTGCCGTCCGCTGAGCGTCAGCTCCTGGCGGCTGCTGCGCGGTGCGGCCGGCGAGTGCTGGTGGAACCGGTGGCAGCGCACGGGAAGGGCGTGTTCGTCGAAGCGCACCTGGAGGGCGTACTGGCCGCCCGCGGGCCCGGACCCGCGAACGTACTCGCGGGACACGCCGGCGGTGCCGTCCTCGACGCCGTACCGGAAGAGGAAGGTGTCGCCGACCCGCAGCCGGGCGTCGAAGAGCAGCTCGGCCACGAGCACACCCGTGGCGTGATCCCAACGGACGCGTCCCGTGCGGCAGTTCTCAAGGGCGTGCACGGCCACACGCTCCGGAGCGCATCCTTCGTCGCCGTGGTGGACGGCGAAGAAGCGGTCGACGCCGTCCCGGTGGGCGCGCACGATGTGGTGCGACTCGCGGCCCTGGAGTTCGCGGTGCGCCCCGATCCGTATCCGCTCGTGGTGGCCGAGGGCATGCAGCCCGCCGTCGGGCGGCGAGTCGAGGTCGGCCAGCAGCCGTTCCAGGACGCCCGAGGCCTCGACGCAGGCGCGGTAGGAGCGACCGGCGGGCCGCTGCGCGGCGCAGGTTTCGTCGGTGTCGGAGAGCAGCCGGATCAGGGACTCCTCCGGCAGCCCGAGAATCTCCTCCAGTGCCCGTACGGCCCGTAGCGACTCGGGGCGCTGCGGGCGCCGTGCTCCCTGCTGCCAGTAACTCAGGCTCGTCACACCGACTTTGACGCCGTAGCGGGACAGATGGTGCTGCACGCGCTGCAGCGGCAGTGCACGGGCGGCGATCGCGGCGCGCAGCGCGACGTGGAACGGGCCGCCTCGCAGGGCCGTGTCCAGTTCGGCGGCGGCGACGTCCGCGGCTTGGGTGGCGTGCGGCATGCAGGGGCCTTTCTGTCGATGTTCAACGGCTGGTCAGGCCGTTCGCGCGGGTTGTCAGGGGCCACCCCCGTCGGCGCCGGGGAAGTCTTCACATCCGTGCGCCTGCGTTCAACGCCCTGAGTTCCCCCGCATTGAAGCGTGTCGACCAGGCCCCGACAACACCTGATGCGGAACGGACGGCGCACTCCCGGCCGTGCCGTCGTCCACGAGGTCAAGCCGGCACGTCGGATACGGCGTGGTGGGCCGGGCGGGTGACGCGTAACGGCACCTGGAACTGATCGCCGAGCGCGGACCCGACCTCGGGATAGTCGATATGACGATGCCGCCGGACACCCCACCGCGGGCCTGAAGGCGGCCCGCAAGATCCGCGGGCGCTCCCCCGGCACCGGCATCGTCGTCGTGTCGGCGCGTGCCGCTGTCGACGCTGTTCTCCGCCCGGCGCCACCACGACCCGCTGTCCCGCCTCAGCGTCACCGGGCACCGTCGAAAGCACGTCCGTCCCCAGCGTCCGGAGCAGGCTGAACGTCCAGCAGGGCACCGACTTCCCCCCGCCGTGTCCTCGCCGTCCTGACCTTTTTCGAGGCTTGGTGGGCGTTATCCACAGGCTCGTCGCTCTGTCACCCCTCGCCAGTAGGGTGTGAAACATGGCCGACCCCTCCAGCTACCGCCCCAAGCCGGGACAGATCCCCGACTCTCCCGGGGTGTACAGGTTCCGTGACGAGCACCGCCGGGTGATCTACGTCGGAAAGGCGAAGAGCCTGCGCCAGCGCCTGGCGAACTACTTCCAGGACCTGGCGGGCCTGCACCCCCGCACCCGCACCATGGTCACCACGGCCGCGTCCGTGGAGTGGACCGTGGTGTCCACGGAGGTCGAGGCACTGCAGCTGGAGTACTCCTGGATCAAGGAGTACGACCCCCGGTTCAACGTCAAGTACCGAGACGACAAGAGCTACCCGTACCTCGCCGTGACGATGAACGAGGAGTTCCCGCGTGTGCAGGTGATGCGCGGCCACAAGAAGAAGGGCGTGCGCTACTTCGGGCCGTACGCGCACGCATGGGCGATCCGCGACACCGTCGACCTCCTGCTGCGCGTCTTCCCCGTGCGCACCTGCTCGGCCGGCGTCTTCAAGAACGCCGCCCGCACCGGCCGCCCCTGCCTGCTCGGCTACATCGGCAAGTGCTCCGCGCCCTGCGTCGGCCGGGTCTCCGCCGCGGAGCACCGCGAACTCGCCGAGGAGTTCAGCGACTTCATGGCCGGCCGCACGGGCACGTACCTGCGCCGTCTGGAGAAGCAGATGACGGTGGCGGCCGAGGAGATGGAGTACGAGCGGGCGGCCCGCCTGCGCGACGACATCGAGGCCCTGAAGAAGGCCATGGAGAAGAACGCGGTCGTGCTCGCCGACGCGACCGACGCCGACCTCATCGCGGTCGCCGAGGACGAGCTGGAAGCGGCCGTGCAGATCTTCCACGTCCGCGGCGGACGCGTGCGCGGCCAGCGCGGCTGGGTGACCGACAAGGTCGAGGAGATCACCACCGGCGCCCTGGTGGAGCACGCCCTCCAGCAGCTCTACGGGGAGGAGACGGGAGACGCGGTCCCCAAGGAGGTCCTCGTCCCGGCGCTGCCCGACCCGGTCGGACCGGTCCAGCAGTGGCTCACCGACCGCCGCGGCTCGATCGTCTCCCTGCGCATCCCGCAGCGCGGCGACAAGAAGGCCCTCATGGAGACGGTGCAGCGCAACGCCCAGCAGGCACTCGCCCTGCACAAGACCAAGCGCGCCTCCGACCTCACCACCCGCTCGCGCGCCCTGGAGGAGATCGCCGAGGCCCTCGACCTGGACAGCGCCCCGCTGCGGATCGAGTGCTACGACATCTCGCACCTCCAGGGCGACGACGTCGTGGCCTCCATGGTCGTCTTCGAGGACGGCCTCCAGCGCAAGAGCGAGTACCGCCGCTTCCAGATCAAGGGCTTCGAGGGCCAGGACGACGTCCGCTCCATGCACGAGGTGATCACCCGCCGCTTCAGGCGGTACCTCGCAGAGAAGGAGAAGACGGGGGAGTGGAGCGAGGAGGACGGTCTCGTCGAGGAGAACGGACGGCCCAAGCGCTTCGCCTACCCGCCGCAGCTCGTCGTCGTCGACGGCGGCCGGCCGCAGGTCGCGGCCGCCCAGCGGGCCCTGGAGGAGCTGGGCATCGACGACATCGCCGTGTGCGGGCTGGCCAAGCGCCTGGAGGAGGTGTGGGTGCCCGACGAGGACGACCCCGTCGTGCTGCCCCGCACCAGCGAGGGCCTCTATCTGCTCCAGCGGGTCCGGGACGAGGCCCACCGTTTCGCGATCACCTATCAGCGCACCAAGCGTGCCAAGCGCTTCCGGTCGAGCCCCCTGGACGATGTGCCGGGACTCGGGGAGACACGCAAACAGGCATTGATCAAGCACTTCGGGTCGGTGAAAAAGTTGCGATCCGCGACAATTGGCCAGATCTGCGAGGTTCCGGGCATAGGTCGTAAGACGGCCGAGACCATCGCCGTGGCCTTCGCCCAGGCGGCCTCGGCGGCACCCGCTGTGAACACGGCGACCGGAGAGATCATGGACGACATGGAAGACGGGGCGTCCGAGACGACGGCGGGCACCCCGGGGGAGCCCGTGTCCGCGGGCACCCCGGACGAGCGACGGGGGATGGAGAGATGAGCGAGCAGGAAAAGCAACCCACAGCCCAGCGAGATCAAGCGCACAAGGAAGCACGGGAAGATCAGCAGCCCACGCCGCAGGACAACGGAGAGCAAGTGAGTACGGGCATCGACACGGCCGGGGCCCCCGACGCGGCCATCCCCGAACTGGTGATCATCTCCGGCATGTCCGGGGCCGGCCGCTCGACGGCCGCCAAGTGTCTGGAGGACCTCGGCTGGTTCGTCGTGGACAACCTCCCACCCGCGCTGATCCCCACCATGGTGGAGCTCGGCGCCCGCTCTCAGGGAAACGTCGCGCGGATCGCGGTCGTCGTCGACGTCCGCGGCAGGCGCTTCTTCGACAACCTCCGCGAGTCCCTCGCCGACCTGGAGACCAAGCACGTCACACGCCGGATCGTCTTCCTGGAGTCCTCCGACGACGCCCTGGTCCGCCGCTTCGAGTCGGTGCGCCGCCCGCACCCCCTCCAGGGCGACGGCCGCATCGTCGACGGCATCGCCGCCGAACGTGAGCTGCTGCGCGAGCTGCGCGGCGACGCCGACCTGGTGATCGACACCTCCAGCCTCAACGTGCACGAGCTGCGCGCCAAGATGGACGCCCAGTTCGCCGGCGAGGAGGAGCCGGAGCTGCGGGCCACCGTCATGTCCTTCGGCTTCAAGTACGGCCTCCCGGTCGACGCCGACCTGGTCGCGGACATGCGCTTCCTGCCCAATCCGCACTGGGTCCCGGAGCTGCGCCCGTACACCGGCACCCACGAGGAGGTCGCCGCCTACGTCTTCAACCAGCCCGGCGCCAAGGAGTTCCTCGACCGGTACGCCGAGTTGCTGCGGCTGATCGCGGCCGGGTACCGCCGTGAGGGCAAGCGCTACGTGACCATCGCCATCGGCTGCACCGGCGGCAAGCACCGCTCGGTCGCCATGTCGGAGAAGCTCGCCGCGCGTCTCGCGGCCGAGGGTGTGGAGACAGTGGTCGTACACCGGGACATGGGACGGGAATGACAGGACGTACTCCGCGGCTGAGCAGGCTGCGCCGGGCCGTGCCCGAGGCCCGGGCCGGCCGGCCCGCCGAGGCACGCGGCGGCCGTGCGCGCCGCCGCGGCACGCAGCCCAAGGTCGTCGCCCTCGGCGGCGGCATGGGCCTGTCCGCCTCGCTCGCCGCACTGCGCCGGATCACCGGCGACCTCACCGCCGTCGTCACGGTGGCCGACGACGGCGGCTCCAGCGGGCGCCTGCGCGAGGAACTGGGCGTGCTGCCGCCCGGCGACCTGCGCAAGGCGCTGGCCGCACTGTGCGGGGACGACGACTGGGGCCAGACCTGGTCCCGCGTCATCCAGCACCGCTTCCAGTCCAAGGGCGACCTGCACGACCACGCGGTCGGCAATCTGCTGATCGTCGCCCTCTGGGAACAGCTCGGCGACCATGTCCAGGCCCTCGACCTGGTCGGCAGGCTGCTGGGCGCGCACGGCCGTGTGCTGCCCATGTCCGCCGTACCGCTGGAACTCCAGGCCCTGGTCAAGGGCCACGCCCCCGACCGGCCCGAGGACATCGACACCGTCCGCGGCCAGGCCACCGTCGCACTCACCCCCGGAGAGGTGCAGTCCGTGCACCTCGTACCGCACGACCCGCCCGCCGTCCCCGAGGCCGTCGAGGCGGTCCTCGACGCGGACTGGGTGGTGCTCGGCCCCGGTTCCTGGTTCTCCTCGGTCATCCCGCATCTGCTCGTGCCCGAGTTGCTGGACGCCCTCACGCAGACGAAGGCACGCCGGGTACTCTCCCTGAACCTCGCCCCGCAGCCCGGAGAAACCGAGGGCTTCTCCCCGCAGCGTCATTTGGAGGTTTTGGGACGACACGCCCCTAAACTCGCCCTGGACGTGGTGCTGGCCGACGAGGCCGCCGTGCCCGACCGCGGTTTACTCACCGAGGCCGCCAAGCGGCTCGGTGCGGCGGTCGAGCTGGCGCCGGTGGCCCGGAGGGACGGGAGCCCCAGGCATGACCCGGAGCTGCTGGCCGCCGCGTACGACCGTATTTTTCGGATGCATGGAAGGATCGGCCCATGGCGATGACGGCAGCGGTGAAGGATGAGATCTCCCGGCTCCCCGTCACCCGGACCTGCTGCAGGAAGGCGGAGGTCTCCGCCGTTCTGCGGTTCGCCGGCGGCCTCCACCTGGTGAGCGGGCGCATCGTGATCGAGGCGGAGCTGGACACCGCGATGGCGGCCCGCCGGCTCAAGCGGGACATCCTGGAGATCTTCGGCCACAGCTCCGAGCTGATCGTGATGGCGCCCGGCGGGCTGCGCCGCGGTTCGCGCTACGTCGTGCGGGTCGTCGCCGGCGGTGACCAGCTGGCCCGGCAGACCGGCCTGGTCGACGGCCGTGGCCGCCCGATCCGCGGCCTGCCCCCGCAGGTGGTCTCGGGGGCCACCTGCGACGCCGAGGCGGCCTGGCGCGGCGCCTTCCTCGCCCATGGCTCACTGACCGAGCCCGGCCGCTCCTCCTCCCTCGAAGTGACCTGCCCGGGGCCCGAGGCCGCGCTCGCCCTGGTCGGCGCCGCCCGTCGGCTGTCGATCGCCGCCAAGGCCCGCGAGGTACGCGGCGTCGACCGGGTCGTCGTCCGTGACGGCGACGCCATCGGCGCCCTGCTGACCCGGCTCGGCGCCCATGAGTCCGTGCTGGCCTGGGAGGAGCGCCGGATGCGCCGCGAGGTCCGCGCCACGGCGAATCGGCTCGCCAACTTCGACGACGCCAACCTGCGCCGCTCCGCGCGCGCGGCCGTCGCCGCCGGCGCCCGCGTCCAGCGCGCTCTGGAGATCCTCGGCGACGATGTGCCCGAGCACCTCGCGGCGGCCGGCCGGCTGCGCATGGAGCACAAGCAGGCATCCCTTGAGGAACTCGGCGCGCTCGCCGACCCTCCGCTGACCAAGGACGCCGTGGCGGGCCGTATCCGCCGTCTGCTCGCGATGGCGGACAAGCGTGCCCAGGACCTCGGCATCCCGGGCACGGAGTCCAGCCTCACGGAGGAGATGGCCGACGCGGGCTGACCGGACGCGCTCGCAACACGCCGGTGCCGACGCCTGACCGGGCGTCGGCACCGGCGTGTTGCACGTCCTTGAGGCGCCCTTGACTCGATCATGGATTGTCATGAGCCTGGCACCTGATCGCTGCTGTGGCGACCATTGCTAGGGGGGTTCATGAGACGCAGAGCGAGATCGATCCTCGCTGTCGGCACGCTCCTGATCGGCGGAGCGAGTATCGCACCCATCGCACAGGCACAGAGCGGTACTCCGTCCTCCGGCGGGGACGAGGTCAAGGTATTCCGCGCCGACGTCACCAAGGAGCAGGTACCCCTGCTGCTGGCCGCCGGACAGGACGGCCACGAACTCGGCGAGCAGGTGCCCGACAAGGGCACGGCCACCGTCGAGGTCTATCTCACCGACCAACAGGCCGACAGGCTTGGGAAGCAGGGCGTCGACCTCACCGAGCACACGCTCTCCGGCAAGGCCGAGGACCGCGTCGAGGCCGCGGCCGAGGGCGTGTTCCGCCCGTACGGCGGAGACGGGGGACTGCAGCAGGAGATCCTCGCCACCGCGCAGGCCAACCCAAACCTGACCAAGGTCGTCTCCATCGGCAAGACGGTCAACGGCCAGGACATCCTGGCGCTGAAGCTCACCAAGAACGCCAAGAAGACGAAGGACGGCGCCAAGCCCTCCGTCCTCTACATGTCCAATCAGCACGCTCGCGAATGGATCACGCCGGAGATGACCCGGCGGCTGATGCACCACTACGTGGACAACTACGCCACCGACAAGCGCATCAAGAAGATCGTCGACTCGACCGAGCTGTGGTTCGTCCTCTCGGCCAACCCGGACGGCTACGACTACACCTTCGAGAACTCCGACAACCGCCTGTGGCGCAAGAACCTGCGGGACGTCAACGGCGACGGAGTCATCAGTACCGGCGACGGCGTCGATCTCAATCGCAACTTCGCCTACAAGTGGGGCTACGACGACGAGGGTTCGTCCCCCGATCCCACCAGCCAGACCTACCGCGGCGCGGCCCCCGGCTCCGAGCCCGAGACCCGGGCGCTGGACGCCTTCGAGAAGCGGATCGGATTCGAGTACGGCATCAACTACCACTCCGCAGCCGAACTCCTCCTCTACGGCGTCGGCTGGCAGGTCGCCACCCCCACCCCGGACGACGTCGTCTACGAAACCCTCGCCGGCACCCCGGAGAACTCCGCGATCCCCGGCTACCACCCGCAGGTCTCCTCGGAGCTGTACGTCACCAACGGCGAGGCCGACGGCCACGCGGCGAACGTCAACGGCATGGCGATGTTCACCCCCGAGATGTCGACCTGCGAGACCGCCTCGAACGTGAACCCCGACGACCAGTGGAACCCGGACGACTGCCAGTCGATCTTCACCTTCCCGGACGACGAGACGCTGATCCAGCAGGAGTTCGCGAAGAACATCCCCTTCGCGCTCTCCGTCGCCGAGTCCGCCGCGCACCCCGACCAGCCGTCGTCCTCGGTCGGCCTGAAGGCCGCCGACTTCACGCCGGCGCCGTTCACGACGTCGTACTCCCGCGGCGCCGACCAGGAAATCTCCGTCGTCGCACGGAAGTCGTTGCGCGACAAGGAACTCAAGTACCGCGTCAACGGCGGCCGTACATGGGACAACGCGCTGCGGCCCTGGAAGGGCGGTGAGACGTACGGCGGTGAGGACAATATCCACTTCGACGAGTACCGGGCCAAGGTCCAGAACGGCGAACCCGGCGACAAGGTCGAGGTCTGGTTCACCGGCGAGACCAGGAGCGGAAAGCCCGTCTCCAGCGAGCACTTCACCTACACGATCGCCGAACGGCCCAGAGCCGACACGCTGGTGGTCGCCGAAGAGGGCGCGGCCGCCACGCAGGCGAAGACCTACGTCGACGCGCTGAAGGCCAACGGCCGCAGGGCGACCGTCTGGGACGTCGCCACACAGGGCCCGCCCGACGCGCTCGGCGTGCTGAGCCACTTCGACACGGTCGTCCACTACACGGGCGCGGGCGTCCCCGGCAACGCCACCCAGCTCCAGCTGCGCGCCTACCTGAACGAGGGCGGCAAGCTGATCGAGGCGGGCGAGCAGGCCGGCGGCTCCGTCGACCTCGGCGGCACCCTGTCGAACGACTTCAGTCAGTACTACCTGGGCGCCTACACCCGTACGCCCCTGCCGGACGCCACGTCCTTCGAGGGCTCGGGTCCGCTTGCGGGCGCCGGCACACCGCTGGGCGGCGCTCCCGGCAACCCGCTGAACGCGGCCGGGTCGTACAGCGTCACCTCCGACACGCTGCCCGTGGACAGCTACCCGCAGTTCGAGAGCACGGGAGCGGGTGCCTACCCCGGCACCGTCAACCCGTTCGGCCCGTACGAAGGCGCCTCCATGGCGGCCGTCACGCACAGCGACTACGCCTGGAACCGCCTCACCCGCACCATCGACCTCACCTCGGTGAGTGCGTCCGAAAAGCCGACTCTCCGCACCAGGCTGCTGTGGGACACCGAGGAGGCCTATGACCACGTCCTCCTGGAGGCGCGCACATCCGGTGCCGACGACTGGACCACGCTGCCGGAGGCAGGGGGCGCGACCAGTACCGCGGTGCCCGCCGAGTGCGGCGCCGGGTACTTCATCCAGGCGCATCCCGCCCTCAAGAGGTATCTGACCCTCGCCGGAGGGGCCTGCACGCCCACCGGCACGTCCGGTTCCTGGAACAGCCTCACCGGGGCGTCGGACGGCTGGCAGGAGGTCTCGTTCGACCTCTCCGCGTACGCCGGCAAGACGGTCGAGGTCTCCCTCAGCTACGTGTCCGACTCCAGCGTCGGTGGCCGCGGCGTCCTCGCCGACAACGCGTCCGTCGTGGTCGGCGGCGACGCGGCCCAGACCGAGGGCTTCGAGACGTCGCTCGGTGCCTGGAGCACCCCCGGACCGCCCGCGGGCAGTCCCGCGGTGGTCAAGGACTGGGGACGCACGGGCGAGTTGTTCAAGACGTACGGGGCTGTCGCCACGGACGACACCGTGCTGCTGGGCTTCGGCCTGGAGCACGTCGCCGCGCCCATCGGCCGTACGATCCTGATCGGCAAGGCGTTGGAGGCGATCGAGGGGTGAATCTGCCGGTCAATGTTGACCGGCACCTCGTAGCGAAATCGAGTGATCTGTGAGGGATCACGCCGCTCTGCCGAGGCGGTCCGTACCCCTACTGGCGGGTACGGGCCGCCCTGCCGTGTATGGGGCATCTCGATGTCACCACCGAGGCCGCAGGGAGGTAGGGTCGTAGGCGGTCGGGGACATCCCATACAGCTCGCCGGTCTCGAAACCGGCGTACCAACGAGGAGATCGGTTCGTGACGATCCGCGTAGGCATCAACGGCTTTGGCCGCATCGGTCGTAACTACTTCCGCGCGCTGCTGGAGCAGGGTGCAGACATCGAGATCGTGGCTGTCAACGACCTGGGTGACACCGCGACCACCGCTCACCTGCTGAAGTACGACACGATCCTTGGGCGCCTCAAGCAGGAGGTCACCCACACCGCCGACACGATCACCGTCGACGGCCACACCATCAAGGTGCTCTCCGAGCGCAACCCCGCCGACATCCCGTGGGGCGAGCTGGGCGTCGACATCGTCATCGAGTCGACCGGCATCTTCACCAAGAAGGACGACGCCGCGAAGCACATCGCGGGCGGTGCGAAGAAGGTCCTCATCTCGGCTCCCGCCAAGGACGAGGACATCACCATCGTGATGGGCGTCAACCACGACAAGTACGACCCGGCGAACCACCACGTCATCTCCAACGCCTCCTGCACCACCAACTGCGTGGCGCCGATGGCCAAGGTCCTCGACGAGAACTTCGGCATCGTCAAGGGTCTGATGACGACCGTGCACGCGTACACGAACGACCAGCGCATCCTGGACTTCCCGCACAAGGACCTGCGCCGCGCCCGTGCCGCCGCGGAGAACATCATCCCGACCACCACCGGTGCCGCCAAGGCCACCGCCCTGGTCCTGCCGCAGCTCAAGGGCAAGCTGGACGGCATCGCGATGCGTGTTCCGGTCCCGACCGGCTCGGCCACCGACCTCGTCGTGGAGCTGTCCCGCGAGGTCACCAAGGACGAGGTCAACGCCGCCTTCAAGAAGGCCTCCGAGGGCGAGCTGCAGGGCTACCTGTCCTACACCGAGGACGAGATCGTCTCCTCGGACATCGTCAGCGACCCGTCGTCCTGCACCTTCGACTCCTCCCTGACCATGGTCCAGGAGGGCACGTCGGTGAAGATCCTCGGCTGGTACGACAACGAGTGGGGCTACTCCAACCGCCTCGTCGACCTCACGGTCTTCGTCGGCAACCAGCTCTGATCCACAGAGCAGGCAACTCGATGTGAGAGCAGGGCTCGGCCAGCGCACTGACGCGCTGTCCGAGCCCCCTTTTTGCGGCTGAACCGCCGCCGCTCTCGCGGACCTGGCTGCTCGCCATCGTGGTTCCTCAATCAATGGCTGATGTGTTCGCGGGAGAATTCATCAGAGCCCACTCAGGAGTCCCCTCATGAAGACGATCGACGAACTTCTCGCCGAAGGCGTGGCCGGCCGACGGGTCTTCGTCCGCGCCGACCTCAACGTTCCGCTGGCCGACGGTGTCATCACCGACGACGGCCGCATCCGCGCCGTCCTGCCGACCGTGAAGGCGCTGGCCGAGGCGGGCGCGCGCGTGATCGTGGCCTCGCACCTGGGCCGCCCCAAGGGCGCCCCGGACCCGGCTTTCTCCCTGGCGCCGGCCGCCGCGCGCATCGGCGAACTCCTCGGCGCCGACGTCCTGTTCGCCACCGACACCGTCGGCGAGTCCGCCACGACCACCGTCGCCGGCCTGACCGACGGCCAGGTCGCCGTCATCGAGAACCTGCGCTTCAACGCCGGCGAGACCTCCAAGGACGACGCCGAGCGCGGCGAGTTCGCCGACCGGCTGGCCGCCTTCGCGGACGTCTACGTCGGCGACGGCTTCGGCGCGGTCCACCGTAAGCACGCCTCCGTGTACGACCTCCCGTCCCGGCTGCCGCACTACGCCGGCTACCTCATCGCCACCGAGGTCGGCGTCCTGAAGAAGCTCACCGAGGACGTCCAGCGGCCCTACGTCGTCGCGCTCGGCGGCGCCAAGGTCTCCGACAAGCTCGCCGTCATCGACCAGTTGCTCGCCAAGGCGGACCGGCTGCTCATCGGCGGCGGCATGGCGTACACCTTCCTCAAGGCCAAGGGATACGAGGTCGGCGCATCCCTCCTCCAGGAGGACCAGATCCCGGCCGTCACCGAGTACATCGAGCGTGCGGAGAAGAGCGGTGTCGAGCTGGTCCTCCCCGTCGACCTGCTGACCGCCACAGACTTCCCGGACCTGAAGAGCAAGGCACCCGCGAACCCCGCCACCGTCGCCGCGGACGCGATGCCCGACGACCAGATGGGCCTGGACATCGGTCCGGAGTCCCGCAAGCTGTACGCCTCGAAGCTCGCCGACGCCGCCACCGTCTTCTGGAACGGCCCCATGGGCGTCTTCGAGCACCCCGACTACGCCGAGGGCACCAAGGCGGTCGCCCAGGCACTCCTCGACTCCCCGGGCTTCACGGTGGTCGGCGGTGGCGACTCCGCCGCCGCCGTCCGCATCCTGGGCTTCGACGAGACCGAATTCGGCCACATTTCGACCGGTGGCGGCGCCTCCCTCGAATACCTTGAGGGCAAGACGCTCCCCGGCCTCGCCGCACTGGAGGACTGACCCTTTATGAGCACGCGCACGCCGATCATGGCGGGCAACTGGAAGATGAACCTCAACCACCTTGAGGCCATCGCACACGTCCAGAAACTCGCCTTCGCCCTGGCCGACAAGGACTACGAGGCCGTCGAGGTCGCCGTCCTGCCGCCCTTCACCGACCTGCGCTCCGTGCAGACCCTGGTCGACGGCGACAAGCTCAAGATCAAGTACGGTGCCCAGGACATCTCGGCGCACGACTCGGGCGCCTACACCGGCGAGATCTCCGGGCCGATGCTGGCCAAGCTGAAGTGCACCTACGTGGCGATCGGCCACTCCGAGCGCCGCCAGTACCACGCCGAGACCGACGAGATCGTCAACGCCAAGGTCAAGGCCGCCTACAAGCACGGGCTGACGCCGATCATGTGCGTCGGCGAGGAGCTGGAGGTCCGCGAGGCGGGCAACCACGTCTCCCACACCCTCGCCCAGGTCGAGGGCGGCCTCAAGGACGTCCCTGCCGAGCAGGCCGAGTCCATCGTGATCGCCTACGAGCCCGTCTGGGCCATCGGCACCGGCAAGGTGTGCGGCGCCGAGGACGCTCAGGAGGTCTGCGCCGCCATCCGCGGCAAGCTCGCCGAGCTGTACACCCAGGACCTCGCCGACCAGGTCCGCATCCAGTACGGCGGCTCCGTCAAGGCGGGCAACGTGGCCGAGATCATGGCCCAGGCCGACGTCGACGGTGCGCTCGTGGGCGGTGCGTCGCTCGATGCCGACGAGTTCGTCAAGATCGTGCGCTTCCGCGACCAGTGAGTATGCGGTAGCGGCGATACGTCGTACCCTTGCGGGGGCACAGCCCGGTGGCTGTGCCCCTGTCGTCCATCCAGATCCGAGGAAGTTGGTCCAGCCGTGGTTATGGGGTTCTCGATCGCCCTGATCGTCTTCAGCGGGCTGCTGATGCTGCTGGTGCTGATGCACAAGGGCAAGGGCGGCGGCCTTTCCGACATGTTCGGTGGCGGCATGCAGTCCTCCGTCGGCGGCTCCTCGGTCGCCGAGCGCAACCTCGACCGCATCACCCTGGTCGTCGGTCTGCTGTGGTTCGCGTGCATCGTCGTGCTCGGCCTCCTGATGAAGGTGGACGCCTGATCGGCACGCACAATCCGTACGTAAGGCCCCATGTTCGGTACGCGCAGCTGAGCGCGGCCTATCATGGGGCTTGCGTCTAGGTGTGCGGGCTGTAACTCCAATCACTGGACGCGCGTTGGGCCTTACGTAGACTGAGGCGCTCGCAGCGAAGCGAAACGCCGACTCGCTTCGCGGCACCATCACGCAGGGAGTTACGACCGTGGCAAGTGGCAACGCGATCCGAGGAAGCCGGGTCGGGGCGGGGCCGATGGGCGAGGCCGAGCGGGGCGAGTCCGCGCCCCGGCTGCGCATCTCCTTCTGGTGCTCCAACGGGCATGAGACGCAGCCCAGCTTCGCCAGCGACGCGCAGGTCCCCGAAACCTGGGACTGCCCGCGCTGCGGCTTCCCCGCAGGACAGGACCGGGACAACCCGCCGGACCCGCCGCGCACCGAGCCGTACAAGACGCACCTCGCGTATGTACGGGAGCGGCGCAGCGACGCGGACGGCGAGGCGATCCTCGCCGAGGCACTCGCCAAACTGCGGGGCGAGATCTAGGGCCTGGTCTGCCCGGCAGATGGCGGGCCAAGCCCCGCTGGACGCCTAGGAGTCGAGAACCGGCCGGGTACCGAGAGGTGCCTGGCCGGAGCTGTTTGCGGGCCGCTGGGCCGCCGGGCCCCGGCCGATTGTCAGTGGTGCCCTCTACGGTTTGTGCATCGGGCGAATCGTGAGGGGGATACGTGGCGGCGGTCGAGACGGGGGACGGGTGCGCGCCGGCGTGGCGCGGCGGGTTCGGGCGGCTGTGGAGCGCCGCCGTGCTCTCCAGCTTCGGTGATGCGCTGCGTACGGCCGCGCTGCCGCTGCTCGCCGCGACGCTGACCGGCCGGCCGCTGCTGATCGCCGCGGTGACCGCCTGCGGCTATCTGCCGTGGATCGTCTTCGGACTGCTGGGCGGCGCCGTCGCCGACCGGGTGGACCAGCGGCGCGCGATGTGGATGGTCGATGCGGTACGAGGCCTGCTGGTCGCCTCCTTCGCGGCGGCCGTGGCTCTCGGACACGCCTCGGTCGCCCTGCTGATCGCGCTGGCCTTCGCCCTGACCACCCTCCAGACCCTCTTCGACAACGCGTCGACGGCCCTGCTGCCCGCCCTGGTGGACCACAAGGCGCTCGGCAGCGCGAATGCGCGCCTGATGACCGGGCAGCGTCTCGCGGGCGGTCTGCTGGGCGCACCGGTCGTGCCCCTGCTGATCGCGGCCGGAGCGGCGGTGCCCTTCGCGGCCGACGCGGTCACGTATCTGGTGGCGGCCGCACTGGTCGCCTCCCTGCGGACAGCCCCGCCCGAGCGCAAGCCCAGACCGGCGGGCAGCACCCTGCGGCGCGAGATCGCGGAGGGGCTGCGCACGCTGTGGCGGGACCAGACCCTGCGTGGCCTGTGCGCCGCCACCGCCCTGTGCAACATCGGCATGGGTGCCCTCATCGCCACCATGGTGCTCCTGGTCACAGGCTGGCTGGACGCGGGCACCTCCGGTTACGCGGTGGCGATGACGGCGTACACGGTCGGCAGCCTGGCCGGCGGAGTGGCCGGAAGACCGCTGATCGCCCGGGTGGGCCGGGTCCGCGGGGTGCTGCTCGCCGGGACCGTGCAGATCGGCGCGCTCGTCGTGATGGGTTCGGTGCGAAACCTCGTCGCGCTGGCCGCCGCCCTGGCCGTGCTCGGGTTCATGGGCATGGTGTGGAACGTCAACACCACGACCCTGATGCAGCAGCGCAGCCCCGCCGAACTGCTGGGCCGGGTCAGCGCCGCCTTCCGCACGGTCGGGGTCGCCGGGGCACCGCTGGGCGCCCTGCTGGGCGGAGCCGTCGCCACCGCGTGGGGACTGAACACCCCGGCGCTGCTCGCGGCAGCCTTCTTCGCCCTGTCCGTCACCGCGCTGATACCCGCGCTCAAGGCGAACGTACTTGTCGTTGCACGGCAGGACGGCACCACGACAGCTCACGTCACGCGCTGATCAACTAGGTTGGGACCGGCAGCGGGGCAAGGTACGCAGGCAGGACAGGTAGGAAAGAAGGCTGAAGTCCGAGATGAACGCAGAAAGCCGTACCCGGCTCAACCAGACACCCGAGTGGACCGCGCTGGCCAAGCACCGTGAGGAACTCGGCGAGGTGCAGCTGCGCGAGCTGTTCGCCGCCGACCCCGGCCGCGGCTCCGGTTACACACTCCAGGTCGGCGACCTGTACGTCGACTACTCCAAGCACCTCGTCACCGACGAGACGCTGCGGCTGCTGCGTGAACTGGCCGCCGCCACGGATGTGTTCGGCCTCCGGGACGCCATGTTCCGCGGTGACCGCATCAACATCACCGAGGACCGCGCCGTGCTGCACACCGCGCTGCGCGCCCCGCGGAACGCGGTGGTCGAGGTCGACGGGGAGAACGTGGTCCCGGGTGTGCACGCGGTCCTGGACAAGCTGGCCGACTTCGCCGAGCGGGTCCGTTCCGGCGCCTGGACCGGCCACACCGGCAAGCGCATCAAGAACGTGGTCAACGTCGGCATCGGCGGCTCCGACCTCGGCCCGGCGATGGCGTACGAGGTGCTGCGCAGCTACACGGACCGCGACCTGACGGTCCGCTTCGTGTCGAACGTGGACGGGGCCGACCTGCACGAGGCCGTCCGCGACCTGGACGCGGCTGAGACGTTGTTCGTCATCGCCTCGAAGACGTTCACCACGATCGAGACGATCACCAACGCGACCTCGGCCCGCAACTGGCTGCTGGGTGAGCTGAAGGCCGGTCAGGAAGCCGTCGCCAAGCACTTCGTGGCGCTGTCGACCAACGCCGAGAAGGTCTCCGGCTTCGGTATCGACCCGGCCAATATGTTCGAGTTCTGGGACTGGGTCGGCGGACGGTACTCGTACGACTCGGCGATCGGCCTGTCCCTGATGATCGCCATCGGGCCGGACCGGTTCCGCGAGATGCTCGACGGGTTCCGGATCGTCGACGAGCACTTCAAGAGCGCGCCCGCGGACGCCAACGTGCCGCTGCTGCTGGGCCTGTTGGGCATCTGGTACGGCAACTTCCACGACGCCCAGTCGCACGCGGTACTGCCCTACAGCCACTACCTGTCCAAGTTCACCGCCTACTTGCAGCAGCTAGACATGGAGTCCAACGGCAAGTACGTCGGGCGGGACGGCCTTCCGGTGGAGTGGCAGACCGGGCCGGTCGTCTGGGGCACGCCCGGCACCAACGGGCAGCACGCCTACTACCAGCTGATCCACCAGGGCACGAAGATGATCCCGGCCGACTTCATCGGCTTCGCCGAGCCGGTCGCCGAGCTGAGTGACGAACTCAAGGCGCAGCACGACCTGCTGATGGCGAACTTCTTCGCCCAGACGCAGGCACTGGCCTTCGGCAAGACGCCTCAGGAGGTGCGTGCGGAAGGTGTGCCCGAGGAACTGGTGGCGCACAAGACGTTCCTGGGCAACCACCCGACGACCACGATCCTCGCGCGCGAGCTGACCCCGTCGGTCCTCGGCCAGCTGATCGCCCTCTACGAACACAAGGTGTTCGTGCAGGGCGCCGTCTGGAACATCGACTCCTTCGACCAGTGGGGGGTCGAGCTGGGCAAGGTCCTCGCCAAGCGGGTCGAGCCCGCCCTGACCGAGGGCGCGGAGGTGCCCGGCCTGGACGCGTCCAGCAAGGCTCTGGTCGCCAAGTACCGGGAGCTGCGCGGCCGGTAGCGATCACGATGCGGGAAGCGGACGCCGCGAGGCCGTCCGCTTCCCGTGAACTCCCTGGCGATCATCGACGCGTGCCCGTGCACCCTGAGACAACAGGTGAGCCGGCTTCCACCGCGGCTCTACGCCGCCGCGCTCAGGGTGTCGGCGAGTCGCCCGCCGGCCGCGCGGGCTGCGGGCAGGGCGGCGAGGGCGGCGGCGCCCACCACGGCGGCTGCGCCGAACAGCACCAGGAGTACGGGCGACGGACCCTGCGCTATCCCGGCGCCGATGCCGCTGGACCTGCCCTGCGCGTCGATGAGCCAGTGCGCGAGGGGCAGCCCCAGCGCCGTGCCGAGCACGACCGCGGCCAGGGTGGTGCAGGCGGTCGCCGTGACGGTGACGGCGGTGATCTGCCGTGGGGTCAGGCCGACGGCCTTGAGCGCCAGCAGGTCCCGCTCGCCCTCGCGGACTGTGCCGCCGATCATCGTCAGCAGTTCGACGATCCCGATGAGCGCGAGGATGGCGATCAGCCCGAGCACGACTCCGCGCAGCGGTGACAGCCCGTCCACCGGATTCGGCACGGCGTGCACGTCCACGTGCCCGCGGGCGGCGGTGGCGAGGTCGCCCGCGACCTCGCGGGGGGCGGCACCCGGCTGGAGGCGCAACTGGTAGAGCGTGGGACGCAGCCGGGGGTCGTTCTCGCGGAGGGTGTCGAGGGAGGTGGAGATGACCCGGCCGGCGTTCTCCGGTTCGATGCTGCGGCCCACGATGTGCAGGATCTGCGGCTGGTCGCCCACGGTCATGCGCACCCAGTCGCCGACCCGCACGTCCAGCAGATCGAGCAGCCCCTGCCCGGCCACCGCCTCGTCCCGGCCGCGGGCGGGGCGGCCCTCGGCCAGGGCGTACGGGTAAGGGTCCTGGCGGGTGCCGAGACCGCGCAGGGCGATCGTGGCGGTCTGGCCCGGTACCAGGGCCGCCACCTCGACGCCCGGGTGGGCTGCGGCGATGCGCGGATCGCGGTCGAAGAGGGCCCGGACATCGCGGTCGCTGACCTCGCCGTCGGGGCGGACGGTGAGCGCGGCGGCGAGGCCGACCTGGTCGGGCCTGCTGTGGAAGCGGTCGATGGTGGCCCAGGCGCTCATCGCCACCACGATCAGCAGCAGGGGGAGCGCGAGCCGGGCGACGGTGGCCGGTGTCCGTGGCCGGCGGGGAAACGCCTTGTGCCAGCCCAGGACCAGGGCCGGCGGCAGCCGCAGCCCGAGCGCTCCGCGCGCCGGGCCCGACAGCCCGCCGCCCGTCGGCGCGGCGGTCCGCGACACGGGCACCGGGGACACGCGTCCCGCTCGCCAGGCCGCGAGCCCGGTGGTCGCGGCGATGAACAGCACGGCGCCCACCGGTATCGCGAGCAGGGCGGCGGTGTGCCCCGGCAGCCCCTGCCACACGCCGACCGCGTCACCGAGACGGCCCGGGATCCGGCTTCCCAGCGCCCGGGTGAGCGCCGCCGCGGCCACCGCGCCGAGCAGGGCGTAGGCCACGTGCTGGAACAGGAAGACCCGGACGACCTGGCCGGGCGTGAAGCCGATCGCCTTCAGGACCGAGATGTCGCGCAGATGGCCCCGGATGCGGGTGCCGATCGCCCCGTGCACGGCCAGTCCGGCGGCGAGCAGCGCGCCGAGTCCGAACAGGCCCAGCACCTGGCCGAGGAGGCGGGTGTCGCCCTGCGCCTCGGACCGGGCCTGCTGCCAGGTGGAGACCTCGCTGACCGCGCCGGCGCCGAGCACGGTGACGGCACGCTGGACGGCGTAGTCCGTTTCCTCCGGGTCCGTCAGGCGCAGCCCGGTGACCTCGCCGTCCGGGGCGCGCACGGCGGACGGCAGTGCCCATACGAGTCCCGGGCGCTCACCGGGGCGGTAGTACGGCTCGGCGCTGTCGGCGACCCCGGCGACGGTCAGGGTGCGCGCGGTGCCGGGCAGGGCGAGGACGTCTCCGGGCTCGGCGAGCAGGGCGGCGGCCAGGTGGCTCTCCAGCACCACACCGTCGGGGCGCGCGTCGTCCAGCCAGCGGCCCGACGTCAGCAGCGGGCGCCCGACGGCGGGCCGGGCGGCCGTGCCGCGCAGCTCGACGGATGCGCGGACGCCGCGGGAGGCGATGGTGGCCGACTCGGTGGGGTAGGGGCCCGCGACGGACTCGACTCCGTCCAGTGCGGCCAGCTCGCGCGCGTCGGCGGAGGGGCCGGTGTGGATCCACACGTGCGCGTCCCGCGACTGGGTGAACACACGCTGCCAGGGGTTGGTCGCGTAGCCGAAGAGTGCCGTCGCGAGGAGCAGGGAGACGACGACTCCGGCGGTGGCGAGCATGATGAACAGTGCCTCGCCGCGGTGCGTGCGCAGGTCGGAGTGCACCCAGCGCAGGGTTGCTCGCATGGCCTCAGCCCCTTGAGCCGGGTGCGCCGCGGCGGTGGCCGCACGGTGGGACGCGCAACGCAGGCTGACTCGCCCCGGGTGCGCCGGGGCGGTTGTGGCCGCGCCCCGGGGACAGCAGGGCCGGTTGGTTCGGCCTGTGTGCGTCGGGGTGGGCGTGGTTGCGGTGGCGCATCCGCGGGGCAGGTTGCCCCAACCCGGGTGCGCCGGAACACCCAGAGCGCCGCCGCGTGATCTTCAGCGCCGCCTGTCCCGACTCGCGCGCGCCCGGACTACCTGCCGTCGGTTCGCCGTATGTGCCCTGGCCGCTGGCTGTCGGTTCGCCGTATGTGCCCTGGCCGCTGGCTGTCGGTTCGCCGTATGTGCCCTGGCGGCTGGCCGTCGGTTGGTCGTCTGTGCCTGGGTGGCCGGGTGCTGGCTCGTCGTCTGTGCTCGGGCTGCCTGCCGTCGGTTCGCGGTCGGCGTCTGGGTGGCCTGGAGCTGGTTGGTCGTCTGTGTTCGGGCGAGCGACTGCCGGTTGGTCGTCTGTGGTCGGGCGAGTGACCGCCCACTCCTCGTCTGTGCTCGGGCGAGTGACCGCCCACTCCTCGTCTGCGGTCGGGCGAGTGACCGCCCGCTCGTCGTCTGCGCCCGGTCCGTCCGGCGCCAGTTTGTCGTACACCGCGGGTCAGTCCTTCAGCTCCAGCACGCCGGACGTGCCGACTCGGCGCGAGGGTGTGCCGGTCAGTTCTGCGTCGTCCGCGATGCGGCCGTCGAAGAAGCTGATGACCCGGTCCGCGGCGCTGGCCAGTCGGGCGTCATGGGTGACCAGCACGATCGTCTGGCCGCGCTGGTGGAAGCGGGAGAGCAGCCGCATGACTTCGCGGGTGCCCCGGCTGTCCAGGCTGCCCGCGGGTTCGTCGGCGAGCAGCAGCGGCGGGTGGTTGACCAGGGCGCGGGCCAGTGCGACCCGCTGTTGCTCACCGCCGGACAGCTCACCCGGCATGCTGCGCTCCTTGCCGGCCAGACCCAGCTCCTCCAGCAGCGCCTCCCGCTCGGCCCGGGCACGCTTGGGCGGCGCCCCGGCGAGCAGGGCGGGCAGCTCGACGTTGTCGGCGACGGAGAGGTTGGAGACCAGGTTGAAGAACTGGAAGACGATCCCGATGCGCCGACGGCGCTCCACGGCCCAGCGCGCCTCGGTGTAGGAGTCGGTGCACTCGCCGTCCAGCCAGATGCTGCCGCCGTCCGGCCGCTGCAACCCCCCGAGCAGGTGCAGCAGCGTCGACTTGCCGGCGCCGGACGGGCCGGTGACGGCCACGAACTCGCCCCCCGTCACGCACAGATCGACGCCGCGCACGGCGTGTGCCGGGGCGCCCTCGCCGTAGTGCGTCTTGACCAGTCCCTCGGCGCGCAGCAGAGGAGTGGGGCTGTCGCTCACTCCGGCTCCTCCAGTTCCTCCTGGCAGCGCTCCAACCAGTCGAGGTCGGCCTGCAGATGGAGCATCGCGCCCTCGATCAACAGGTGGGCGACCCGGTTGTCCCGGTTCTCGGCGGCGGCCAGCTTCGACAGGTTGCGCATGGTGTTCAGGTACTGGCGCCGCTGTTTGTTGATCAGCGCGATCTGGTCGGCCAGACCGGTCTGGGGGGCGAGGGCGAGCTTCATGAAGAACTCGTCCCGCACTCGCGGCTCGTCCGCCGTCTCCTCGTACCAGGCGTGCAGCGCCTCGCGCCCGGCGTCGGTGAGGTGGTAGATCTTCTTGTTGGGCCGGCTCGACTGCTCGACCTCTTCGCCCTCGATCAGGCCCGTCTTCTCAAGTCGTCCGAGGGTCACATAGATCTGGCCGATGTTCGGCTGAGGGTACGCGGAGCCCAGCAGTTGCTCAAGGTCCTGCCTGAGTTCGTAGCCGTGGGCCGGTCCGCGCGCGAGGAGTGCCAGGAGCGGCAGGCGCACTCGTTCTCTCCTCCTCGCGTCCTTGTAATGTGCGGCAGACCCTAGTATCGCCCATACCTAACAGGTATATATGTCCTCTGACTCCGGGCGAAGGTGCTCGGCGCCGGTGCACAGGGAGGAACCTATGCGGTGGATACACGCCGCCGGTAGGGGTCTTCTCGTCCTCGTCGTGATCTTGACAGGATATGTGGCCTCGGGCGCACGGGCCGACGACGCGGCCAAGGGCGACCGGGGACCCTTGACCCTGGCCACCGCCGGAGACCTCACCGGGTATCTAGGCCCTCTGCTGGCGGGATGGAACCGCGCCCATCCCGACGAGAAGGTGACCCTCGTCGAGTTGCCGGACTCGGCCGACGAGACCCGTGCACAGATGATCACCGATCTGCGCGGCGGTGACCGCGGCCGTTTCGACATCCTCAACATCGATGTCGCCTGGACCTCCGAGTTCGCGGCGGCCGGCTGGATTCGCCCGCTGGCACAGGACCGCTTTCCGCTCGACTCCTTCCTGCCCCCGGTCGTCGACACGGCGACATACGACGGGCGTCTGTACGCCGTCCCGTACGTCACCAACGCCGGGCTGTTGCTCTACCGCAAGGACATCCTGGAGAGGGAGGGCCTGCCGCCGCCGCGCACCTGGGCCGAGTTGGAGCGGGCCGCGAAGACGGTCGCCCCGAAGTACGGCCTCGACGGCTACGCCGGCCAGTTCCTGCCGTACGAGGGCCTGACCGTCAACGCGGCCGAGGCCGTGTACTCGGCCGGGGGCACGATCCTGGGCGACGAGGGCGAACGCGTCACCGTGAACTCGAACGCGGCCCGCGAGGGCCTCGGGTTCCTCGCCCGCGGGGTGCGCGAGGGCTGGATCCCGCAGCAGGCGCTGACGTACAAGGAGGAGGAGTCCAAGCAGGCCTTCCTCGACGGCCGCCTGCTGTTCCTGCGCAACTGGCCCTACGCCTACGCCGCCGCCTCGGCCGAAGGGTCACCGCTGGCCGGGAAGGTCGGGGTCGTACCGCTGCCCGGTCCCGACGGGCCGGGCGCGAGTGTGCTCGGCGGCTCCAACCTGGCCGTCAACACCCATGCGCGGCACCCCGACACGGCCGCGCGGCTGCTCGCGTACCTCACCGGCGAGCCCGTCCAGCGCCAGGTGCTCACGCGCGGGGCGCTGCCGCCGGTGCGCGCCGATCTCTATGACGATCCGGCGCTCGTCCGGCGCTTTCCGTATCTGCCGATCCTGCGCGAGAGCGTGCTCGCCGCCGCTCCGCGCCCCAAGAGCCCGCGCTACGACCAGGTCAGCCTGGCGGTGCAGGCGGCCGTGCAGGATGCGATGACCGGGCGTGAGACGCCCGGGGGTGCGGTGCGGCGGTTGGCGCGCGAGCTTGCCGCCATCTCCCGTCGGTAGCCGGTAGCCGGTAGCCGGTAGCCGGTAGCCGGTAGCCGGTAGCCGGTAGCCGGTAATCGGTAATCGGTAGTCGGTAGTTACCTGTTAGGTAACGCGGACGTATCGACCTGTCGTTTTGCGCCCTGATAAGTCCGGATTTGACCGGCCAACTGCTCGGTAATCGCGCCACGTTCATTGACACCTCCGCGACACATCTACCTAACATGCATGCATAACCGTCAGCCCTCGCAGAGACAGGTCAATGGGTTGAACAAGCAGCACTGGTGGCGTGACGCGGTGATCTACCAGGTGTACGTCCGCAGCTTCCTGGACAGCACCGGTGACGGCATCGGCGATCTCGCGGGCGTCCGGGCCGGACTGCCGTATCTGAAGAAGCTCGGCGTCGACGGGATCTGGCTGAGCCCCTTCTACCCCTCGCCCCAGCACGACCACGGCTACGACGTGGCCGACTACTGCGATGTCGACCCGCTCTTCGGCGACCTCGCCGAGTTCGACCTGCTGATGGCGGCGGCCCGGCGGCTCGGCATCAGGGTGCTGCTCGACATCGTCCCCAACCACTGCTCCAGCGAGCATCCGTGGTTTCGTGAGGCACTCGCCGCCGGACCCGGCAGTGCGGCCCGCGCCCGTTTCCACTTCGCCGACGGCCGCGGGCCCGACGGGGCGGAGCCGCCCAACAACTGGCACTCCATGTTCGGTGGCCCGGCCTGGAGCCGGGTGACCGAGGCGGACGGGCGGCCCGGCCAGTGGTACCTGCACATGTTCGCGCCCGAGCAGCCCGACTGGAACTGGCGCGACCCCGGGACCGGCGCCGAGTTCGACCGGATCCTCCGCTTCTGGCTGGACCGGGGCATCGACGGCTTCCGCATCGATGTCGCCGCCGGTCTCTTCAAGCACCCGGAGCTGCCCGACTCGGACGACCCGGAGGCCGACGCCCGCACTCGCGACTCGGTCAACCCGCTCGCCTGGAACCAGCCCGAGGTGCACGCGGTGTGGCGTGACTGGCGTTCCCTGTGCGAGGAGTACACCGCCCGCGACGGCCGTGAGCGGCTCCTCGTCGGCGAGGTGTCCGTCCCGACCGCGCGCGAGCACGCCCGGTACGTCCGCTCCGACGAACTCCACCAGGCCTTCTTCTTCGACCTGCTGAGCGCCCCCTGGGACGCCGACGCCTTCCGCAAAGTCGTCTCGGAGGCCATGCAGGACATCGCCGGCACGGGCTCGACGGTCACCTGGGTCCTCAACAACCACGACCAGGTCCGCACCGTCACCCGCTACGGCGAACCCGCCACCGAGGGCAGCGGACTCGGTGCCGCCCGCGCCCGCGCCGCCGCGCTGCTGATGCTGGCGCTGCCCGGAGCCGCGTACGTCTACCAGGGCGAGGAGCTGGGCCTGCCCGAGGTCGTCGATCTGCCCGACGACGTGCTCACCGACCCGATCTTCCGCCGTACCGGCAGCCGCGCCCGGATCCGCGACGGCTGCCGGGTGCCGCTGCCGTGGTCGGGGCAGGCGTCCCCGTTCGGCTTCACCTCCGGGGTGGAGGGTGCCAAGCCGTGGCTGCCGCAGCCGGAGTGGTTCGCCCAGCACGCCACCGACCGTGCCCTCGCCGACACCCGCTCCTTCTGGCACCTGTACCGCGAAGGCCTCCAACTGCGTTCCTCCCTGCCCCAGTTGGGCGAGGGGACGCTGCGCTGGCTGGACACCCCGCCGGGCGTCCTCGCCTTCGTCCGCGGCGACGACCTGGTCTGCGCCGTCAACTTCACCACGGCACCCGTGCCCGCACCGGTGCCCGGTACTCCGCTGCTGGCCAGCGGGGACTGCCCGGCGGCCGGAGTGCTTCCCGGCTCGACGACCGCCTGGTGGATCAACGATCTCTGATCCTCCGTCAACCACCCACCCACCGAAGGGACATCAACGATGATGAGACGACGTACCACCCTGCTCACCGGCTGCACCGCCCTCGTCCTGGCGCTCGGCGCGACCGCCTGTGGCGGCGACACCTCCACGTCCGGCGGAGATGACAAGGCGCTCAGTGGCCAGACGGTCAGCGTGGCCGGTGTCTGGTCCGGCAGCGAGCAGGAGAACTTCCAGAAGGTGCTCGACGCCTTCAGCGAGAAGACCGGCGCGAAGACCCAGTTCGTGTCCACCGGGGACAACGTCTCCACCTTCGTCGGCAGTAAGATCGAGGGCGGCAACGCCCCCGACGTCGTGATGGTCCCGCAGGTCGGCGTGGTCCAGCAGTTCGCGGAGGAGGGCTGGCTCAAGCCGCTGTCCACGACCGCCCAGCAGTCCGTCGGCGCCAACTACTCGGATGCCTGGAAGACGTACGGCAGCGTCGACGGCACGCTCTACGGCCTGTACTTCAAGGCCGCTCACAAGTCGACCGTCTGGTACAGCCCCGACGCCCTCGCCCAGGCCGGGGTCGAGGCGCCGGCGACGTACGACGAGATGCTGCAGGCCGGGCGGACCGTCTCCGACTCCGGTCTCGCCGGGTTCTCGGTCGCCGGGCAGGACGGCTGGACGCTCACCGACTGGTTCGAGAACATCTACCTCTCCCAGGCCGGACCCGAGAAGTACGACGCCCTGGCCGCCCACGAGCTGAAGTGGACCGACCCGACCGTGGTCGAGGCGCTCACCACGCTCGGCGAGCTGTTCGAGGACGAGCAACTGGTCGCGGGCGGGCAGAAGGGCGCCCTCAACACCGACTTCCCGGGCTCGGTGGAGAAGGTGTTCGGGCCGGAGCCCGAGGCCGGCATGGTCTACGAGGGCGACTTCGTCGCCGGTGTCGCCCAGGACCAGTTCGGCAAGACCATCGGCGAGGACGCGAACTTCTTCCCGTTCCCGGCGGTCGACGGCGGCACCGCGCCGGTCGTCAGCGGCGGCGACGCGGCCGTCGTCCTCAAGGACGGCAAGAACGCCGACGCCGGCATGGCGCTCCTGGAGTACCTCGCCACACCCGAGGCCGCGGCGGTGTGGGCCGGGGCGGGCGGCTTCCTGTCCCCGAACAAGCAGCTCGACCTCGCCGCCTACGCCGACGACGTCACCCGTGCGACCGCCGAGTCCCTGGTCGGTGCGGGCGACTCGGTCCGCTTCGACATGTCCGACCAGGCGCCGGCGGCGTTCGGCGGCACCAAGGGCGCGGGCGAGTGGAAGATCCTGCAGGACTTCCTGCGCGACCCCTCGGACCCGAAGGCGACCGCCGCCGAACTGGAGGACGCTGCGGCCAAGGCGTACGGGAACTGACGGCCGTGACCTCGACCCTCGTGCAAGAGGCGAGCCCCCCGGCCGCCGCCGGTGCCGGACGTGGCCGGCGCCCGCGGCGGCGGGGGCGGATCGTCGCCCTGCTGTTCGTCTTCCCCGCCCTGCTCCTGCTCGGCGCCCTCGTGGTCTACCCGGTGCTGTTCTCCGTCGGCCGCAGCTTCTTCGACGCGTCCGGGACACAGTTCGTCGGCGGCGACAACTACACCGAGATGTTCCGCGACCCGGCGACCCTCAAGGCCGTACGCAACACGGCGATCTGGGTCGTCGTGGCGCCGGCGCTGCTGACCGGGCTGGGGCTGATCCTGGCCGTCCTGGTGGAGAAGGTCCGCTGGGCGACGGCGTTCAAGCTGCTGCTGTTCATGCCGATGGCCGTGTCGTTCCTCGCGGCCGGGATCATCTTCCGGCTCGCCTACGACGAGGACCCCGACAAGGGCGTGCTGAACGCCGCGGTGGTCGGCGTCCACGACGCCTTCCAGGGCACGTCGTCGTATCCGACGGCGCGGGCGCGCGACGGCCAGGGGATGACCAAGGAGGCGGACGGGGCGTACCGGACGACCGCGGACGTCTCGCCGGGTGACACGGTGGCGCTCGGTCTGGTCGGCGTGCTGCCCGGCGACGTGCCGGGCGGCGCCGAGCCCGCGTACGCGGCGGCCGGGCGGCAGGCCGCCCCCGGTGAGCTGAACGGCGTCGTCTACCTGGACTTCACGCCCGGCGGCGGAGGAGAGCAGGGCCGGGTCGACCGGCGGGAGAGCGGGCTGCCGGAGATGGCGGTCGAGGCGGTGCGCGACGGGAAGACGGTCGGCTCGACGACCACCGCGTCCGACGGCTCCTTCCGCTTCGAGGGTCTGCGCGAGGGCTCGTACACCGTGAAACTGCCCGCCTCGAACTTCGCCCCGCCCTACGACGGCGTCTCCTGGCTCGGGCCGGCGCTCGTGACGCCCGCCATCATCGGGGCGTACCTGTGGATCTGGACCGGCTTCGCGATGGTGCTGATCGGCGCGGGGCTTTCGACGCTGCCCCGGGACGCGCTGGAGGCGGCCCGGATGGACGGCGCGAACGAGTGGCAGATCTTCCGGAAGATCACCGTGCCGCTGCTGGCGCCGGTGCTGACCGTGGTGTTCGTGACCCTGGTGATCAACGTGATGAAGGTCTTCGACCTCGTCTACATCATCGCGCCCGGACCCGTGCAGGAGGACGCGACCGTCCTGGCGACGCAGATGTGGCTGGTGTCCTTCGGCGGGGGCAACGACCAGGGACTCGGCAGCGCGCTCGGTGTGCTCCTGCTGCTCCTGGTGATCCCCGCGATGGTCTTCAACGTCCGCCGTTTCCGAGGGAGTCAGCGATGAACGCCGTCCGACGGGGCCTGGGCAACAGCCTGGTCCAGGCCTTCCTCGTGGTGTTGGGCCTGGTCTGGCTCACCCCGCTGGCCGGGCTGTTCCTGTCGTCGCTGCGGTCCGCCGAGGACACGGCGACGGGCGGCTGGTGGACGGTGTTCACCAGCCCCGGCCAGCTGTCCTTCGACAACTACTCCGCCCTGCTGGAGAACGCCGGCATCTCCCGGGCCTTCTGGAACACCGTGCTGATCTCGGTCCCGGCCACGGCCCTGGTCGTCATCATCGCGGCACTCGCCGGATACGGCTTCGCCTGGCTGGACTTCCCCGGCCGCGAGCCGCTCTTCCTGCTGGTGGTCGCGCTGTTGGTGGTGCCGGTGCAGATCGGCCTGCTGCCGGTGGCCAAACTCTTCGGCCAGCTGGGCCTGTTCGGCACGATCCCGGGTGTCGTGCTCTTCCACGTGGCCTACGGGCTGCCGTTCGCCGTGTTCCTGCTGCGCAACTACTTCGCCGAGATACCGAAGGAGATGCTGGAGGCGGCACGCATGGACGGCGGCAGCGAGTGGCGCATCTTCACCCGCCTGATCCTGCCGGTGGGCCGCCCCGCCCTCGCCAGCCTCGCCATCTTCCAGTTCCTGTGGGTCTGGAACGACATGCTGGTGGCCCTGCTGTTCGCGGACAGCTCCTCCCAGCCGCTCACCGTTGAACTCCAGTCCCAGATACGGCAGTTCGGCAGCAACATCGACGTGCTCGCACCGGGCGCCTTTATGTCGCTGATCGTGCCGGTCGCGGTGTTCTTCGCGTTCCAGCGGCACTTCGTGCAGGGGGTGATGGCGGGCTCGGTCAAGTGACGGCGGACCTCGCCAAGAAGCCCCAGGCGGATCCACCTGGGGCCTCCGGCAGGGCAGGGCTGTGCTCAGGGCGAAGCCGGCGGATACAGCGACCGTGGCAGCTGGGACGCAGCCGCGGCGTCCAGCAGCCAGAGGGTGCGCTGCCTGCCGTAGGCACCCGCCGCCGGTGCCTGGACCTCGCCCGCACCCGACAGGGCGATCGCCACGGCGTTCGCCTTGTCCGCGCCGGCCGCCAGCAGCCACACCTCGCGGGCCGCCCGGATCGCGGGGAGCGTGAGGGTGACCCGGGTGGGCGGGGGCTTGGGGGCGCCGTGGACGCCGACCACCGTGCGCTCGGTCTCCCGAACGGCGGGCAGCTCCGGGAAGAGGGAGGCCACGTGGGTGTCCGGGCCGACGCCCAGCATCAGGACGTCGAAGGTGGGGACGGCGCCGTGGTTCTCCGGGCCGGCGGCACGGGCCAGTTCCTCGGCGTAGGTGGCGGCCGCCGCCTCCACGTCGGCGCCGTAGGCACCGTCCGAGGCGGGCATCGCGTGCACCCGCTTCGGGTCGAGCGGAACCGCGTCCAGCAGGGCCTCGCGGGCCTGCGCGACATTGCGCTCGGGGTCGCCGTCGGGCAGGAACCGCTCGTCGCCCCACCACAGGTCGAGCCGGGCCCAGTCGACGGCGTCCCGGGCGGGGGCGGCCGACAGCGCGGCGAGCAGGCCGTTGCCGTTGCGGCCGCCGGTGAGCACCACCGACGCGGAGCCGCGCGAGGCCTGGGCGTCCACGATCTTCGTGATCAGCCGGGCCGCGGCGGCCTGCGCCATCAGCTCCTTGTCGCGGTGCACGACCAGTTGCGGGGTGCTCACTTCGCCGCCGCCTTCTTCACCGGTGCCTGGGCCGCCGCCTCTTTCGCGGGAGCCTTGGCAGCCGACTCGACGGGGGTCCGGACCGCTTCTCCTTTGGCCGGAGACCCCTCCTCGGCCGGAGAAGGGTCTCCGTCCGGCGACTCCTCGGCCTTGGCCACGGCGGCTCCGGCCAGCGCGACCGCCTGCTCCGCCTTGGCCACCGCGGCTTCGGCACCCCGAACCGCCGACGTGGGCGCCGCGTTCAGCCGCTCCACCCCGAACCGCAGCGCCGACGCATACGTGTCGTCCGGGTCGAGCCGCCGCAGCTCCTCCGCGATCAGCTCGGCCGTCTCCCGGCGCTTCAGCGCCACCGCACGGTCCGGCTGGCCCTCGATGGACAGGGTCGCCAGGGAGCCGTCCGCCCGGTCCAGCACGATCGGACCGCAGGTGGTGTCCATGCGCACGGCCGTCAGACCGGGGCCCGACGACAGCGACCGCTTCACGGGGACGCCCAGCCGGTCCGCGAGCCACATCGCCAGCAGCTCGCAGCTCGGGTTGAACTCCTCGCCCTCCACCTCGACGGCCTTGACCTCGCAGGTGACCTGGTCCAGGGCCGCGGCCAGCATCGAGCGCCAGGGCGTGATGCGGGTCCACGACAGGTCCGTGTCGCCGGGGGCGTAGGTGTCGGCGCGGGCGCCGAGTTCCCGTACGGGCTGCTCGGCGGCGTAGGTGTCGGTGACCCGGCGCTGGGCCAGGGCGCCCAGCGGGTCGTGGGCCGCATCGAGGGGTGCGTCGACCGGCCACCAGACCACCACCGGCGCGTCCGGCAGCAGCAGCGGCAGGACGACGGACTGGGCATGGCCCACCACCTCGCCGTACAGCCGCAGCACCACCGTCTCGCCGGTGCCGGCGTCGGCGCCCACCCGCACCTCGGCGTCCAGACGGGAGGTCGTACGGTCGCGCGCTGAGCGGGAGACCCGCTTGATGACGACCAGCGTGCGCGAAGGGTGCTCGTGCGAGGCGTCGTTGGCGGCCTTCAGAGCGTCGTAGGCGTTCTCCTCGTCGGTGACGATGACCAGGGTGAGGACCATGCCGACGGCGGGCGTGCCGATGTCGCGGCGGCCCTGGACCAGGGCCTTGTTGATCTTGCTGGCCGTGGTGTCCGTGAGGTCTATCTTCATGGCCGGCGCCAGCTCCGTCCGTCTCGTTCGAGCATGTCGTCCGCCTCGACGGGGCCCCAGGTTCCGGCCGGGTACTGCGCCGGCTTGCCGTTGGTGTCCCAGTACTCCTCGATCGGGTCGAGGATCTCCCAGGACAGCTCGACCTCCTCGGTGCGCGGGAAGAGGTTCGAGTCGCCGAGCAGGACGTCCAGGATCAGCCGCTCGTACGCCTCCGGGCTGGACTCCGTGAAGGACTCGCCGTACGCGAAGTCCATGGACACGTCCCGGATCTCCATCGAGGTGCCGGGCACCTTGGAGCCGAAGCGGACGGTGACGCCCTCGTCGGGCTGCACGCGGATGACGATCGCGTTCTTGCCCAGCTCCTCCGTCGCCGTGTGGTCGAAGGGGGAGTGGGGGGCGCGCTGGAAGACGACCGCGATCTCGGTGACGCGGCGGCCGAGCCGCTTGCCGGTGCGCAGGTAGAAGGGGACGCCCGCCCAGCGGCGGTTGTCGACCTCCAGCTTGATCGCGGCGTAGGTGTCGGTCTTGGAGTGGGCGTCGATGCCCTCCTCCTGGAGGTAGCCGACCGCCTTCTCGCCGCCCTGCCAGCCCGCCGCGTACTGCCCGCGGACGGTGTCCCGGCCCAGGTCCTTCGGCAGCCGCACCGCGCCGAGCACCTTGGTCTTCTCGGCGGCCAGCGCGTCCGCGTCGAAGGAGGCGGGCTCCTCCATGGCGGTCAGCGCCATGAGCTGGAGCAGGTGGTTCTGGATGACGTCACGGGCGGCGCCGATACCGTCGTAGTAACCGGCCCGCCCACCGATGCCGATGTCCTCGGCCATCGTGATCTGCACATGGTCGACGAAGGACCGGTTCCAGATCGGCTCGAACATCGTGTTGGCGAAGCGCAGCGCCAGGATGTTCTGGACGGTCTCCTTGCCCAGGTAGTGGTCGATGCGGAAGACCTGGTCCGGGGCGAAGACCTCGTGGACGACCTTGTTCAGCTCCTCGGCCGACTTCAGGTCGTGGCCGAACGGCTTCTCGATGACCGCGCGCCGCCAGGAACCGCTGCTCTGGTCGGCGAGGCCGTGCTTCTTCAGCTGCTGGATGACCACCGGGAACGAGCGCGGCGGCACCGACAGATAGAAGGCGAAATTGCCGCCCGTGCCCTGGGCCTTGTCCAGTTCCTCGATGGTCGCACGCAGCCGCTCGAACGCGTCGTCGTCGTCGAAGGTGCCCTGGACGAAGCGCATCCCCTGGATGAGCTGCTGCCAGACCTCCTCGCGGAACGGCGTACGGGCGTGTGCCTTGACCGCGTCGTGGACCTCCTGCGCGAAGTCCTCGTGCGCCCACTCACGGCGCGCGAAGCCGACCAGGGAGAAGCCCGGCGGCAGCAGACCCCGGTTGGCGAGGTCGTACACCGCGGGCATCAGCTTCTTCCGGGACAGATCGCCCGTGACACCGAAGATGACCAGGCCCGACGGCCCCGCGACACGCGGGAGCCGTCGGTCCGCGGGGTCACGGAGCGGGTTCGCTCCGGAACCGGAAAGAGGGGTCAAGGTCTCAGCCCTCCGCGGGGGCGAGGCGCTCCAGGACCGCCTCGGTCGACTTGAGCAGGTCGTTCCAGGACGCCTCGAACTTGTCGACGCCCTCGTCCTCCAGCACCTGGACCACGTCGTCGTACGAGATCCCGAGCGCCTCGACCGCGTCGAGGTCGGCGCGGGCCTGCTCGTAGGTCCCGGCGATGGTGTCGCCGGTGATCCCGCCGTGCTCCTCGGTGGCCTGGAGGGTGGCCTCCGGCATGGTGTTCACGGTGTTCGGGGCGACCAGGTCGTCGACGTACAGGGTCGGCTTGTACGCCGGGTCCTTCACGCCGGTCGACGCCCACAGCGGACGCTGCTTGTTGGCGCCCGCGCTCTCCAGCGCGCTCCAGCGGTCGGTCCCGAAGACCTCCTCGTACGCCTGGTAGGCGAGACGCGCGTTGGCGACGGCGGACTTGCCGCGCAGCGCCTTGGCCTCGGCGGTGCCGAGCGCGTCGATCCGCTGGTCGATCTCGGTGTCCACACGGGACACGAAGAAGGAGGCCACCGAGTGGATCTGGGAGAGGTCCAGGCCCTTGGCCCTGGCCTTCTCCAGGCCCGCCTGGTAGGCGTCCATGACCTCGCGGTAGCGCTCCAGCGAGAAGATCAGCGTGACGTTGACGCTGATGCCGTTGCCGATCGTCTCGGTGATCGCCGGCAGGCCCGCCTTGGTGGCCGGGATCTTGATCAGCGTGTTCGGGCGGTCGACCAGCCAGGCCAGCTGCCTGGCCTCGGCGATCGTCGCCCTGGTGTTGTGCGCGAGCCGCGGGTCGACCTCGATCGAGACCCGGCCGTCCTGGCCGCCGGTGGCGTCGAACACCGGGCGCAGGATGTCCGCGGCGTCCCGGACGTCCGCCGTGGTGATCATGCGGACGGCCTCTTCCACGGTGACCTTGCGGGCGGCGAGGTCCGCGAGCTGCTGCTCGTAGCCGTCGCCGCTGCTGATCGCCTTCTGGAAGATGGTCGGGTTGGTGGTGACGCCCACGACGTGCTGCTCGTCGATCAGCTCGGCGAGGTTGCCGGACGTGATCCGCTTGCGCGACAGGTCGTCCAGCCAGATCGCGACGCCTTCATCGGAGAGGCGCTTCAGTGCGTCTGTCATGGAAAATGCATCTCCTACGTGTCGTATGTGAGCGTCAGCGCTGGGCCGCAGTCATCGATTCCCGTGCTACGGCGGCCACGTTCTCGGCAGTGAAGCCGAACTCGCGGAAAAGGACCTTGCCGTCGGCGGAAGCACCGAAGTGCTCCAGGGAAACGATGCGACCGGCGTCCCCGACGTACTTGTGCCAGGTGAGACCGATACCCGCCTCGACCGCCACCCGCGCCTTCACGGCGGACGGCAGGACGGTGTCCCGGTACCCCTGGTCCTGCTCCTCGAACCACTCCACGCACGGCATGGACACCACCCGAGTCGGCACCCCGCCGGCCTCCAGCTGCTCGCGTGCCCCGACGGCGACGTGCACCTCGGAACCGGTCGCGATGAGGATGACCTCCGGTGTGCCCGTGGACGCCTCGAACATCACGTAACCACCGCGCGCGGCGTTCTCGTTGTGCTCGTACGTCGGCACGCCCTGCCGGGTCAGTGCCAGACCGTGCGGGGCGCCCTCGCCGAAGACCTTGGTGTGGCGCTTCAGGATCTCGCGCCAGGCGATCGCGGTCTCGTTGGCGTCGGCCGGGCGCACGACGTTCAGGCCCGGGATGGCGCGCAGCGAGGCGAGGTGCTCGACCGGCTGGTGCGTCGGGCCGTCCTCGCCGAGGCCGATGGAGTCATGCGTCCAGACGTACGTCACCGGCAGGTGCATCAGGGCCGACAGGCGCACGGCGTTGCGCATGTAGTCCGAGAACACGAGGAACGTGCCGCCGTAGATACGGGTGTTGCCGTGCAGGGCGATGCCGTTCATCTCCGCGGCCATGGAGTGCTCGCGGATGCCGAAGTGGATCGTGCGGCCGTACGGGTCGGCCTCCGGGAGCGGGTTGTCCGCCGGGAGGAACGACGACGTCTTGTCGATCGTCGTGTTGTTGGAGCCGGCCAGGTCGGCCGAGCCGCCCCACAGCTCGGGGATGACCGCACCCAGCGCCTGCAGGATCTTGCCGGAGGCGGCGCGGGTGGCGACGCCCTTGCCCGCCTCGAAGACCGGGAGCTTCTCCTCCCAGCCGGCCGGCAGCTCGCCCTTGCTGACGCGGTCGAACTCGGCGGCGCGCTCCGGGTTGTTGTTGCGCCACTCCTGGAAGGACTTCTCCCACTCCGCCCTGGCCTGACGGCCGTGCTCGATCGCGCCGCGGGTGTGGTCGATGACCTCGTCCGAGACCTCGAAGGTCTGCTCCGGGTCGAAGCCGAGGACACGCTTGGTGGCGGCCACCTCGTCGTCGCCGAGCGCCGAGCCGTGCGCGGCCTCGGTGTTCTGCGCGTTCGGGGCGGGCCAGGCGATGATCGAGCGCATCGCGATGAAGGACGGCTTGTCCGTCACCTGCTTCGCGGCCTCGATGGCGTGGTGGATGGCGTGCGGGTCGAGGTCGCCGTCCGGCTTCGGGGCGACGCGCTGCACATGCCAGCCGTACGCCTCGTACCGCTTCACGGTGTCCTCGGAGACCGCGGTCTCCGTGTCGCCCTCGATCGAGATGTGGTTGTCGTCCCAGAGCAGAACCAGGTTGCCGAGCCGCTGGTGGCCGGCGAGGGAGGAGGCCTCGGCGGAGATGCCCTCCTGGAGGCAGCCGTCACCGGCGATCGCGTAGACGAAGTGGTCGAAGGGCGAGGTGCCGGCGGGCGCGTCCGGGTCGAACAGACCGCGTTCGTAGCGGGCGGCCATCGCCATGCCCACCGCGTTGGCGACACCCTGGCCGAGCGGGCCGGTGGTGGTCTCCACGCCGGCGGTGTGGCCGTACTCGGGGTGGCCCGGGGTCTTCGAGCCCCACGTCCTGAAGGCCTTCAGATCGTCCAGCTCCAGGCCGAAGCCGGCCAGGTACAGCTGGGTGTAGAGGGTCAGGGACGAGTGCCCGGCGGACAGCACGAAACGGTCGCGTCCGGTCCAGTCGGGGTCCGCCGGGTCGTGCCGCATCACCTTCTGGAAGAGGGTGTAGGCGGCGGGCGCCAGGCTCATCGCCGTACCGGGATGGCCGTTGCCGACCTTCTGTACGGCATCGGCGGCCAGGACGCGGGCGGTGTCGACGGCCCGCTGGTCCAGCTCGGTCCACTCAAGGTCTGTGGTGGTCGGCTTGGTGCTCACCCTGGGTCAGGGCTCCTCTCCACATGTCACGCATGTCGGAACGTCACGCATGTCGCATGCCGGTGCATGTCATACACGTCGATTGCCGGTGCTCTGCACGCCCCGGCCGCTGTCGAGCCTACCCCCGCGAGTACGTGCGCCTTTTCGAGTCATTCCAGACTGCCGGGGCTGCCCCGGATCCGCCTCCCGACCGGTCCGTTTCGATTCGGCATCTGAATACGGAGCCGGTCGTGAGAGTGCTCAATCGAGTGCCCCGCGGCTCGTTCACAGGCGTCGCCCAACACGACCCCACCCCCGCGAATGTCCGGGTCTGGGCAACGTCTACAGTGGCGTGGTACGCGCGAGCCTTTACCGGGACTTCACACGGTTCAGGCTTGCTGGGATGTCTCTGTCAGGGGTGTGCGTGACGGCCGTTGAATCCCGTCCTGCGGGGGTTATCGGGGCGAGCCAGAACCCGAGCCGGCGGCCGGTAGGGGCCCGGATCATGGCGTTCGTGGCGCTGACCAAGCCGCGGATCATCGAGCTGCTGCTGATCACCACCGTTCCGGTGATGTTCCTCGCCGAGCAGGGCGTACCGGACATGAAGCTGGTCCTGCTCACCTGCCTCGGCGGCTACCTCTCCGCGGGTGGCGCCAACGCGCTGAACATGTACATCGACCGTGACATCGACGCGCTCATGGACCGCACCGCACAGCGGCCCCTCGTCACCGGCATGGTCAGCCCGCGCGAGTGCCTGGCCTTCGGCATCACCCTGGCCGTCGTCTCGACGCTCCTGTTCGGCCTGGCCGTCAACTGGCTGTCAGCCTGGCTGTCGCTGGGCGCGCTCCTCTTCTACGTCGTCGTCTACACGATGATCCTCAAACGCCGTACCTCGCAGAACATCGTGTGGGGCGGCATCGCCGGCTGCCTTCCGGTCCTGATCGGCTGGTCGTCCGTCACCGACTCCCTGTCGTGGGCGCCGGTCATCCTCTTCCTCGTCATGTTCTTCTGGACGCCGCCGCACTACTGGCCGCTGTCCATGAAGGTGAAAGAGGACTACGCGCGCGTGGGCGTGCCGATGCTGCCGGTCGTCGCCAGCAACAAGGTGGTCGCCCAGCAGATCGTGCTCTACAGCTGGGTGATGGTGGCGGTGTCCCTGCTGCTGACCCCGCTCGGCTACACCGGCTGGTTCTACACGCTGGTCGCGCTGCTGGCCGGCGGCTTCTGGCTCTGGGAGGCGCACGGTCTGCAGAGCCGGGCCAAGGCCGAGGTGACGGGCGCGAAGCTCAAGGAGATGCGGTTGTTCCACTGGTCGATCACCTACGTGTCGATCCTCTTCGTCGCCGTCGCGGTGGACCCCTTCCTCCGCTGACACACGTCCCTTCGCTGACACACGTCACACGGCCCTGGTCTCGCCAGCCGTTCTACCCGTGAGTAGCATCCTGGACATGGCAGACACGCAGCAGGTTGACGCGAAGGCCGAGCGCAAGGCGGCCCGGCTCGCCCGGCAGATCAGCGCCTTCTCCAAGGCGCACGGCGGTGCCGAGGGGCAGGTCGCCTACCTCGGTGAGCGCGGCGCCCGTATCGTCCTCGTCGGTGCGGACGGCGGCTGGGGCGACCTGGTGGCCACGTCGTACGAGATCGCCCAGAAGGCGGTGGAGAAGTCCGGGATCACGGTCCACGAGCACTTCGACGGGGAGTTCGCGGCGAAGGTGACGACGGGGACGTACGAGTGGAAGCGGATGGCCGGCATCCAGCTCGGCGGTTGAGCAACACCTAGACGCCGGTTCACCCGTTAGGCCGTGCAAGCGCCGCACGGTGGGAGTTCCGGATGATCGAAACGCCGTCCCTCGTGGACCAGTACTGCCACGGCGTACTGCGCACAGAGCTGGGCCTCGGCACCTTCGAGGCCCAGCTGGCCCGCACCGAGGGCCCGCCCGCCCCCGGCACCACCCTCTTCGACACCCAGACCGGGTTCGCCGTACGGCGTTGGTGCCCCCCGCTGCTCGGCCTGGAACCGCACTGCCCGCCCGCCCGCTATCTCGCCCGGCGCCGTGAACTCGGCGTACTGGAATCGGGCCGCAGGCTGCTGCGCGGCAGCGGCATCACGACGTATCTGATCGACACCGGGCTGCCCGGCGACCTCACCGGCCCGGACGAACTGGCGTCCGCCGCGTCCGCCGAGACGCGCGAGATCGTACGGCTGGAGCTCCTCGCCGAGCAGGTCGCCGACACCTCCGGCACGGTGGAGTCGTTCCTCGCCAACCTCGCCGAATCGGTGCACGGCGCCGCGGGGAGCGCCGTCGCCTTCACCTCCGTGGCGGGCGCACGGCACGGGCTGGCGCTGGCGCCCGAACCGCCGGGGCCGGGGGAGGTGCGCGGCGCGGCCGGCCGGTGGCTCGCCGGCCGCCGGGTCGGCGGAGAACTGACCGACCCGGTGCTGCTGCGGCACCTGCTGTGGATCGCGGTGGCGTCGGGGCTGCCCCTTCAGCTGCATGCCGGGCTCGGCGAACCGGGCTTACGCATCGATCGCACCGATCCCGTTCTGCTCACGGACTTCGTACGGGCCACCGCCGGCCTGGGCACGGACCTCGTCCTGCTGCACAGCTACCCCTACCACCGGCACGCCGCCCACCTCGCCGGCGTCTTCCCGCACGTCTACGCCGACTCCGGCGCCGCCCTGGTCCGCACCGGCGCCCGCGCCGCGACCGTCCTCGCCGAGATCCTCGAACTGGCCCCGTTCGGCAAGATCCTCTTCTCCAGCGGGGCCCAAGGGCTGCCGGAGCTGCATGTCGTCGGGGCACGGCTGTTCCGCGAGGCGCTCGGGCGCGTGCTGGGTGGCTGGGTGGCCGAGGGGGCGTGGTCGCTGGCGGATGCGCAACGGGTGGCGGGGCTGATCGCGGCGGGGAACGCCCGGCGGGTGTACGGGCTGGAGTGAACCGTACGGACGGACACACGTGCTCAGCGCTTCCCCCTGGCGACGCAGCCGGCGGTCGATGCACTCCCTGAAGCCGCGCCGGCGGTCCTCGCGCCGCGAGCACCTCCGCCCCGATGACGCCGGACGACGGCGGGAGGTCGTGCCCGGCGATGCTTGATGGATGGCGGGGTCCGTGCCT
>NZ_WJBG01000143.1 GCF_009709555.1 Streptomyces blattellae
TGAACCGCCCCGAGTTCGATAGAGATCTCAGATGGTTGTTGTGACCTGGTGTTTCGTGGTTCCCAGGTAGTAGTTGGTCTCGTATTCGACGGGCGGGATGTGGCCTATTTCACCGTGGAGTCGGCGGTGGCAGTACCAGTCAACCCATTCGGCGGTAGCCAGCTCGACCTCGCTCAGGGTCTTCCAGGGGCGGCGGGGCTTGATGATCTCGGTCTTGTACAGGCCGATCGTCGACTCCATCAGCGCGTTGTCGTAGGCGTCGCCGACCGAGCCGATCGAGGCCGCGATGCCGGCGGCGTCGAGGTGTTCGGCGAGCTTGAACGACGTGTACTGGCTGCCCGCATCTGAGTGATGAATCAGCTCGCCAGGGATGTGGGGGCGGCCTTCACGGTCGCGCTGCCAAAGCCCCATCTCCAATGCATCCAGGACGAGTTGGGTCTCTTTGGAGGTGGAGGCGGACCAGCCGACGATGCGGCGGGAGAAGGTGTCCACGACGAAGGCGACGTAGACGACCCCCGCCCACGTGGCCACATGCGTGAAGTCGGCGACCCAGCAGCGGTTCGGTGCGTCGGCGACGAACTTGCGGTCCACCCGGTCCGGTGCCCGGTCGGCCGTTTCGTCGGGGATCGTGGTGATCACTCTCTTGCCCCGCACGGCGCCGGCGATGCCCATCTCGCGCATCAGCCGCTCGACGGTGCAGCGGGCCACCCGGTGGCCCTGGCGGTTCAGCTCGCGCCAGATCTTCCTTGCCCCGTAGACACGGAAGTTGGACGTGTAGACCTCCTGGATCAGCTCCTTGAGTTCCTCGTCCCGCACGGTTCGCGCGGACGGGTTCTGGAGTCGTTTCTTGTGGGCGTAGTAGGTGGATGGGGCGATCTTGCAATCGTGCTCGGACAGCACGCGGCAGATCGGCTCGACACCGCCGAAGCGGTCCCGGTGCTCGTCGATGAACGCTACGAGCGCAGGTGTGGCCGGTCGAGCTCGGCCGCGAAGAAACTCGCCGCAGCCTTCAGGATCTCGTTCGCCCGCTTGAGTTCAGCGTTCTCCCTCTTCAACGCCTTGATCTGCGCGGACTCCTCCGTCGTCGTCCCCGGCCGCTGCCCGGAGTCGACCTGGTCCTGCCGCACCCACTTGCGCAGCGTCTCATTCGAGCCGATGCCCAGTTTCTCGGCCACGGCCTTGATCGCGGCGGACTCGGTCGGGTAGTCGCCGCGAACTTCGGCGACCATGCGCACCGCGCGACGGCGCAGCTCAAGCGGATAGGAGGAAGGTCGTGCCATGACTCGATCCTTTCACGAAATCGAGTCTCCATTCGAGCCGGGGCGGTTCAGTACAGCACCATCGTGCTGCATTACCGCTTGGATGCCATCGACTGGGAGGAGCTGATCGGCTATCTGCGATGGTGGTGCTCCAACGCCGTCTTTCAGGAGTACTGGGACATGACCAGTGACGCCCGCCAGTCCTTGGCGCACGGGTCGCTGGAGGCGAGGGTGGGCCGCGCCGTGGACGAGATGATGGAGGAGCTGGCCGACGGCAGGGACTGGTGGGTCGTAGGCCCTTCCGAGTGAAGGGGGCGACGCAAGTGCGCTTCAGCCTGCTAGCCTCGCGGAACCGCGTTCAACCTCCCGTTCCAGGGCTGGACTTGACCCTGTGCGGGCCTAGACAGAGAGCTTCCGCGTGCACAGCGATCTCCCCGTAGTCAGTATCGTCCGCCGACTCGGGGATTCGCCCCGTCAGCGAGGAAGCATGTCGGGCGACCATTGCCCGGACATCCTGGAACTCAGCGACGGCAGCTTCGCGGTCATCGGCACCGACAGGACCGAGGAACTGGACGGAAAGCTGCCGGCCGATGCCTCACGAGCCGACTACGAGCGCATCGTCGTGATCACCCGCGAGACCCTTCTGCGCGCCAAGAAGGACATCCCCGAGGCCTGACGGACGCTCAGGGCCCGGATGCCGTGTGCCGCATCCGGGCCCTTCGTATGCCGGTTGTCCGTCAGCCCACGCCCGTCACCACACCTGTCAGCGCACGACCGTCAGCCCACGACTGTCAGCCCACGCCCGTCAGCCCACGACCGTCCACGTGTCGCCGCCGGCGAGCAGCGTCGCCAGGTCGCCTTTGCCGTGCTGTTCGATCGCCGTGTCGAGCTGGTCGGCCATCTGGGTGTCGTAGACGGGCCGCTCTACGGAGCGCAGGACGCCGATGGGGGTGTGGTGCAGGGTGTCCGGGTCGGCGAGGCGGGACAGGGCGAACGCCGTGGTCGGCGAGGTCGCGTGGGCGTCGTGGACCAGGACCCGCGCCTCGTTCTCCGGAGTGACGGTCACGACCTTGAGGTCGCCGGTGTGCTCGTCCCGTACGACGCCCTTCGAGCCCTCGGCGCCGAAGCGGATCGGCTGCCCGTGCTCCAGCCGGATCACCGCCTCCTCGGCCTGCTGCTTGTCCTTGATCGCGTCGAAGGCGCCGTCGTTGAAGATGTTGCAGTTCTGGTAGATCTCGATCAGCGCCGTGCCCGGGTGGGCGGCGGCCTGGCGCAGCACCTCGGTGAGGTGCTTGCGGTCGGAGTCCACCGTCCGGGCCACGAAGGACGCCTCGGCACCGATGGCGAGGGACACCGGGTTGAAGGGCGCGTCCAGGGAGCCCATCGGCGTCGACTTCGTGATCTTGCCGACTTCGCTCGTCGGGCTGTACTGGCCCTTCGTGAGGCCGTAGATCCGGTTGTTGAACAGCAGGATCTTCAGGTTCACATTGCGGCGCAGGGCGTGAATGAGGTGGTTGCCGCCGATGGACAGCGCGTCGCCGTCGCCGGTGACGACCCACACGCTCAGGTCGCGGCGGGAGGCGGCCAGGCCGGTCGCGATGGCGGGGGCGCGGCCGTGGATGGAGTGCATGCCGTACGTGTTCATGTAGTACGGGAAGCGGGAGGAGCAGCCGATGCCCGAGACGAAGACGATGTTCTCCTTGGCGAGGCCCAGCTCCGGCATGAAGCCCTGCACCGCGGCGAGGATCGCGTAGTCACCGCAGCCGGGGCACCAGCGCACTTCCTGGTCGGACTTGAAGTCCTTCATGGACTGGCGGGCCTCGGCCTTGGGAACGAGCGAAAGCGCCTCGATCGTGCCCGTGCCTTCCGTGGACGTCTCAGCCATCGAGGGCCTCCTTGAGAGCCGTGGCGAGCTGTTCGGCCTTGAACGGCATGCCGTTGACCTGGTTGTAGCTGTGCGCGTCGACCAGGTACTTCGCCCGGATCAGCGTGGCGAGCTGACCGAGGTTCATCTCGGGCACGACCACCTTCTCGTAACGCTCCAGCACCGCGCCGAGGTTCCGCGGGAAGGGGTTGAGGTGCCGCAGATGGGCCTGCGCGATGGACTCCCCGGCCCGGCGCAGCCGCCGTACCGCCGCGGTGATCGGCCCGTACGTCGAGCCCCAGCCCAGCACCAGCGTCCGCGCGCCGTCCGGGTCGTCGACCGCCAGTTCCGGCACGTCGATGCCGTCGATCTTCGCCTGCCGGGTGCGGACCATGAAGTCGTGGTTGGCGGGGTCGTAGGAGATGTTGCCCGTGCCGTCCTGCTTCTCGATGCCGCCGATGCGGTGCTCCAGGCCCGGTGTGCCCGGGATCGCCCACGGCCGGGCGAGGGTCTGCGGATCGCGCTTGTACGGCCAGAAGACCTCGCTGCCGTCCTGAAGGGTGTGGTTCGGGCCCTGCGCGAACTGCACCCGCAGGTCGGGGAGGTCGTCGATGTCGGGGATGCGCCAGGGCTCCGAGCCGTTGGCCAGGTAGCCGTCGGACAGCAGCATCACCGGCGTGCGGTACGCCAGCGCGATACGGGCCGCCTCCAGTGCGGCGGCGAAGCAGTCGGCCGGCGTCTGCGGGGCGATGATCGGGACCGGGGCCTCGCCGTTGCGGCCGAACATGGCCTGCAGCAGGTCGGCCTGCTCGGTCTTGGTCGGCAGACCGGTGGACGGGCCGCCGCGCTGGATGTCGATCACGAGCAGCGGCAGCTCCAGGGAGACCGCGAGCCCGATGGTCTCGGACTTCAGCGCCACACCGGGACCGGACGTGGTGGTGACGGCCAGCGCACCGCCGAAGGCCGCGCCGAGGGCGGCGCCGATGCCCGCGATCTCGTCCTCGGCCTGGAAGGTCCGTACGCCGAAGTTCTTGTGCTTGCTCAGCTCGTGCAGGATGTCCGAGGCCGGGGTGATCGGGTACGAGCCCAGGAACAGCGGCAGGTCCGCCTGACGGGACGCGGCGACCAGTCCGTAGGACAGGGCCAGGTTCCCGGAGATGTTGCGGTAGGTGCCGACCGGGAAGGCCTTCGCGGCCGGGGCCACTTCGTAGGAGACGGCGAAGTCCTCGGTCGTCTCGCCGAAGTTCCAGCCCGCGCGGAACGCGGCGATGTTGGCGGCCGCGATGTCGGGCTTCTTGGCGAACTTGGCGGTGAGGAACTTCTCGGTGCCGTCGGTGGGCCGGTGGTACATCCAGCTCAGCAGGCCGAGGGCGAACATGTTCTTGCTGCGCTCGGCCTCCTTGCGGGTGAGGTCGAACTCCTTGAGCGCCTCGACGGTGAGCGTCGTCAGCGGCACCGGATGGAGGCCGTAGCCGTCGAGCGAACCGTCCTCCAGGGGGCTCGCGGCATAGCCGACCTTCTGCATCGCCCGTTTGGTGAACTCGTCCGTGTTGACGATGATCTCCGCGCCGCGCGGCAGATCGGCGATGTTCGCCTTCAGGGCGGCCGGGTTCATCGCGACCAGCACGTTCGGCGCGTCGCCCGGGGTCAGGATGTCGTGGTCGGCGAAGTGCACCTGGAAAGACGAAACGCCCGGCAGGGTTCCTGCGGGCGCGCGGATCTCGGCGGGGAAGTTCGGCAGCGTCGACAGATCGTTGCCGAAGGACGCCGTCTCCGAGGTGAAGCGGTCTCCGGTGAGCTGCATACCGTCACCCGAGTCCCCGGCGAACCGAATGATCACTCTGTCCAGCCGGCGGATGTCCTTCTCTCCTGCCGGTTTGCGCTGCTCTCCCACGACGGCTTCGTCGGCCTGCTCCGCTGGGCTGCTGACCTGGCTGGTCACTGAACTGGACCTCCCTTGAGGCGGCTGTCCGGGAACGGCCTTCCCGCAGACCCTTCCCAGTTCAACCCTACGTCCGTAAGGGTCGCCTTCCCTCGGCCATTCGCATGATGGACACAGCTTTGAGACGATTCGCCGCCCTGACTTGTCATGATTTCCCGCCCTGTGGCGCTTCGCACTCGGGTCTCGCCCGTCCGACCCCCCTGTACGACTGACACGGTGTCAGGTCCTCAGGAGTTCAGGTAGGTCAGTACGGCGAGAACGCGCCGGTGGTCGCCGTCGCTCGGGGACAGGCCGAGCTTCAGGAAGATGTTGCTGACGTGCTTCTCGACGGCGCCGTCGCTCACCACGAGCTGCCGGGCGATCGCGGAGTTGGTCCGCCCCTCGGCCATCAGGCCCAGGACCTCCCGCTCCCGTGGGGTGAGTCCCGTGAGCACGTCCTGCTTACGGGAACGGCCGAGCAGCTGTGCGACGACCTCCGGGTCCAGGGCGGTGCCGCCCTCGGCCACCCGGACCACCGCGTCCACGAACTCACGCACCTCGGCTACCCGGTCCTTGAGCAGATACCCGACCCCGTGGCTGGAACCGGCCAGCAGTTCGGTGGCGTACCGCTCCTCCACATACTGCGACAACACGAGCACGCCCAGTCCGGGATGCGCCTTGCGCAACTGCACGGCCGCACGAACGCCTTCATCGGTGTGCGTCGGCGGCATCCGTACGTCGGCCACGACCACGTCGGGCAGCGATCCGGCCGCGTCCAGCTCACCGATCGTCTTGATCAGCGCGTCCCCGTCGCCCACCCCGGCCACGACCTCATGACCCCGGTCGGTCAACAGCCGAGTCAGCCCCTCCCGGAGCAGCACCGAGTCCTCGGCGATGACCACACGCACCCTGTCCTCCACGATCCTTCGGCCCCCCACAGCCCGACAGCGCCCACCAAGACCCCCAGCATCCCAGCAAACGCCCGCGACCGCGCCCGAGCGGCGGAAATGGGGGAGGTGGAGGAGGGAAGAGGTGGCGGAGGGAAGAGGCGGCGGAGGGAAGAGGCGGCGGAGGGAAGGCGGCCGACCGACGGCTCCGCCCAGCTGCACCCGAGCTGCGGGCATTCGTCCCGCCTGGGGCGGCACGGGTGGGCGCAGGCGGCACCTCGCCGACGCCGGGCTGCACGATCCACCCCACCCCACCCCACCCCACCCCACCCCACCCCATCCGCAACCGCGCCGCGGCTGCGTAACCCACCCCCGCCCGGCTACAACGGCGCCGCGGCTGCGTAACCCACCCCCACCCACCCCCACCCACCCCCACCCACCCCCACCCCCACCCAGTCCCCGGCCAGCCCTCGGCCCTTCCCCCGTCACCTGATCACAACCTGTTCACACCCGCTCCCCCCGCCAAGGCAACTCCGCAGTCACCCGCGTCGGCCCCCCCACCGGCGAATCCACCACCAAGATCCCGTCCACCGCGTCCAACCGCTCCGCCAGCCCCGCAAGCCCCGACCCCCCACTCACATCGGCGCCCCCCACCCCGTTGTCCACGACCTGGAGCATCAGCCGGTTCTCCACCCGCCACACGTCCACCGCCGCCCACGTGGCCCGCGAATGCTTGCTGATGTTCTGCAACAGCTCCGACACCGTGAAGTACGCGATCCCCTCGATCGCCGGCGCCGGCCGCTCCACCAGATCGACATCCACCTGCACCGGCACCGCACACCGGGACGCCACCGCGGACAGCGCCGCATCCAGCCCCCGGTCCGTCAGCACGGCCGGATGAATCCCCCGCGCGAGATCCCGCAGCTCCTGCAGCGCCGTCTTCACCTCACCGTGCGCCTCGTCCACCATCCGCGCCGCGGCCTGCGGATCCTCCGCGAGCTTCTCCTTCGCAAGCCCCAGATCCATGGCCAACGCAACCAGCCGCGCCTGCGCCCCGTCGTGCAGATCCCGCTCGATCCGCCGCAGGTCGGCCGCCGCCGTGTCGACCACGATCCCCCGGTCCGACTCCAGCTCCACGACCCGTGTCGCCAGCCGCGACGGCCCGAGCAGCCCGTGCACCAGCAGCCGGTCCACCGTGGTCAGCGCCCGTACGATCCAGGGCGTGGCCAGCGTGAACAACAGCCCCACCAGTGCCGAGACGGTGATCTCGAAGGGGTTGTCGAGGTAGACGCGGTGGGTCTCGTCGCCGTACAGCTGCAGTCCGTCCTGACCGCCGTACACCGGGAAGAGCCAGAACCACAGCGGATACGTCAGCAGCGCCCAGCCGTACGCCCACACGTTCACGGCGACGACGAAGGAGAACACCGCCCAGGGCAGATGCAGCACCGAGTACAGCAGCGCCCGCCACGACGAGCCGCTCTTGAGTACGGCCCCTATCCAGCCCATCGCGCCGGTCTTCCGTATCCGCAGCGGCTCGGGCGCGGCCACGTCGAGCCGCAGCAGCCCCCGCGCCCGTGCCCGCTCCAGCGACCCGAACCCCCGGCACCCGGCGAGCCCCGCCGCCAGCACCGGAATCCCGAGGAAGGTGACCAGCAGGCCCGCGCCCAGCGCCACCATCGTCACGGAGTAGACGAAGAGCAGGATGCTGATCGGCAGGCTGAGCAGCACATATGCGAACTCGCGCCAGCTACGTGCCTCGAACGGCGCCCGCAGCCCCGCCGGCAGCCGGCGCCGCCGGGTGTCGGCGGGGTACTCGGCGGGGTAGTCAGCAGGATGTCCGGCGGGATGTCCGAGCCCGCTGTCGCCCTGGGCGTAGCCCTGTCCGTAATCCGTGGCCATCGGCGTCGTCCGTTCTGCTCGGCCTACTCGACCTGCTCGTTGTCGTACCGCGGCTGTGCCGCCGTACCCCCACACTGCTCTGCCGCAGGTCCGCGGACCATGGAGTCCGTCGGCCTCTTGGACGGGGGGTTTTCCCTACCCCCGGCTCTGCTGACGGTCCGCCGGCGCGCGGTCCCGCCACGGCAGCTCGGCCGTCACGGTCGTCGGGCCGCCGGCCGGTGAGTCGACGATGAACAGGCCGTCCACGGCGTCCAGCCGCTCGGCCAGGCCCCGCATACCGGTGCCGCCGTCGAGGCTCGCGCCCCCGCGCCCGTCGTCCCACACCTGGATCAGCAGCCGGTCCGCCGACCGCCACACGTCGACCGACGCGGTCCGCGCCCCACTGTGCTTGCTGATGTTCTGCAGCAACTCGGAGACGGTGAAGTAGGCGATGCCCTCGATCGCCGCGACCGGCCTGGCGTCCAGGTCTGCCGTCACCTTCACGGGCACGGTGCAGCGCGAGGCGACGGAGGAGAGCGCCGCGTCCAGGCCCCGGTCGGTCAGGACGGCGGGGTGGATCCCGCGGGCGAGGTCGCGCAGCTCCTGGAGCGCCAGCTTCACCTCGCCGTGCGCCTCCTCGACCATCGCCGCCGCGTAGTCCGGGTCCTCCAGCAGCTTCTCCTTGGCCAGGCCCAGCCCCATGGCCAGATTGACCAGCCGCGCCTGCGCCCCGTCGTGCAGATCGCGCTCGATGCGCCGCAGGTCGGCGGCGGCCGTGTCGACCACGACCCCGCGGTCCGACTCCAGTTCGGCGATACGGCGCTCCAGCTCGTCCGAGGGCGACAGCAGCCCGCGCACCATCCCCCGGTCCGCGTTGGTCAGCCCCCGCGCGATGAACGGCAGCACCGGCCACAGCACGAACAGCGAGACCAGCGTGACGGTGAAGGTGAGGATGCCCCAGGGCAGCCGGATGAAGTCGTACAGCACCGTGCGCCAGCCCACCGGGTCCTTCAGCGCCATCCACAGCCGCCGGAAGAAGCCGCCCCGGCCGCGGATCCGCAGCGGACTCGGCTCGTCCACCCGCACCCTGAGCAACGCCCTGGCCCGCTTGCGTTCCAGCTTGCCCAGCTGCCGCGCCCCCATCAGACCGAGCGCGAGCAACGGCAGGCCGATCACCGTGATGCTCAGCCCGGTGCCGAGCCACAGCACGGCGACGGCGTAGACGAACCCGAACAGCGCGACCGGAAGGTTCAGCAGGAGATGCACGATCTCCTTCCAGGTCTGCGGATGAAAGGCGAAGCGGGCCGGTGGCAGGCGCTCGGCATCCGGAGCCGCGGCGTGGTGACGGGTCATGCCGGTGTCGGCTGTGCGTGCGGTCATATGGGCTAGCGTGCCGCGCGACGGGCCGCCGCGCCATGAGGTCGGCCGCCGGGATACCCGGGGGAAAACCCCACCCCTGTGGACCAAGGCGTGACGGCCCGCTTACCGTCGCTTTATCAGGGCCTAGACTCCCGTGCGTACAGATCGTCGAACGCAGGGTTCACGTGGGTCACGAGGTCAGGGAGTGAGGACGGACGTGCGCGATTCGACCGTCGTCGTCGCGGCGGACTACTTCCAGTCATACTCGGTTGTGGGGCTGCTCGCCGTCATCGGCGTGCTGTTCGTCGCCGTCGCCTTCGGCGCCGGACGCCTGCTGCGGCCCGTGGTCCCCACCCCCGAGAAGCTCCTGACGTACGAGTGCGGAGTCGACCCCGTCGGCGAGGGCTGGGCCCACACCCAGGTCCGCTACTACGTCTACGCCTTCCTGTACGTCATCTTCGCCGTCGACTCGATCTTCCTGTTCCCGTGGGCGACGGTCTTCGCCGCGCCCGGCTACGGCGCGGCGACGCTGGTGGAGATGTTCCTGTTCCTCGGCTTCCTGGCCGTGGGCCTGCTGTACGCCTACAAGAAGGGCGTCCTGGCATGGACGTGACCCCCGATCCCGTGCTGCTGCCGGAGCCGAAACGGCTGGGCGCCCTCGCCCGCCTCGCCCCCGAGCCGATGAAGGTCGTCCTGAACTGGGGCCGCCGCTACTCGCTCTGGGTCTTCAACTTCGGCCTCGCCTGCTGTGCGATCGAGTTCATCGCCGCGTCGATGGCCCGCCACGACTTCATCCGGCTCGGCGTGATCCCGTTCGCCCCCGGTCCGCGCCAGGCCGACCTGATGGTCGTCTCCGGCACGGTCACCGACAAGATGGCCCCCGCCGTCAAGCGCCTGTACGAGCAGATGCCCGAGCCCAAGTACGTCATCTCCTTCGGCGCGTGCAGCAACTGCGGCGGCCCGTACTGGGACTCGTACTCCGTCACCAAGGGCGTCGACCAGATCATCCCCGTGGATGTGTACGTGCCGGGTTGCCCGCCCAGGCCCGAGGCGCTGCTCCAGGGGATCATCAAGCTCCAGGAGAAGATCGCCCGGGAGTCGCTGGGGGAGCGGTACGGAACTCCCGCCGGGCGTCCGTCGGCGGCGGCGCTGCAGAGCGGGCTGGTGCGGGGGCCTGGGGCGTCCCGGGGGCCTGGGGCGTCCGCGGTGGAGCGCGGTGCCGCGAAGGACGCGGATGGCGATGGCCGTACCCCCGGGCACGGCGCTGCGGACGGCACCACGGACGGCACCACGGACGGCACCACGGACGGCGCTACGGGGGAGTCCCGATGACCGGCGCCGTCGGCTGGCTGCCCGCCCCCACCGAGGAGCTCTTCGGCCCGGAGGCCACGGCCGAGGAGTCGTACGAGGTCCTGACCGTCGACGTTCCGGCGTCGGCCTGGACCACGGCCCTGCGGACCGCCCGCGACGAGCTGGGCTGCACCTATTTCGACTGGCTCAGCGCCGTCGACGAACCCGGCACGGGTTTCCGCGTCGCGGCCCATGTCGCCGCCCTCTCGCCGGTACGACGCCTGCTGCTCCGTACGACCGTCCCGCACGAGGCCCCCGCCCTGCCCACCGCCATCGGCGTGTACGCGGGCGCCGCCTGGCACGAACGCGAGACCCACGAAATGTTCGGCGTCCACTTCGAGGGCCACCCGGCCCTGGACCACCTCCTCCTGCCGGAGACCTTCGAGGGCCACCCCCTCCGCAAGGACTTCGTCTTGGCCTCCCGCGTCGTCAAGGCCTGGCCGGGCGCGAAGGAACCGGGCGAGTCCGAGCACGGCGGCCCCAAACGCCGCCAGATGCTCCCCCCGGGCGTCCCCGACCCCAACGAATGGGGCCCCCTCAAAGGCCAACTCCCGCCCGCCCCCGCCCGACCCGCCCGGGCTGCCGCAGCGCGCGGCACCGGCGAGCGCCCTGCCCGAGCCGCCCGCACGGGCCCAGGCGACCGCCCCGTACGCCGCACCCGTACGGCGTCGGAGGGCTCAGCGAGCCAGCCCGCGACGCCGTCGGGTAGCACCGGGACGCCGGCGGGCAGCTCGCCGCCGGCGGAGGACACACCCTCGGCTCCGTCGACTGCACCAGCTCCGCCCGCTGCTTCGGCTTCCCCGGACTCTCCGGTTTCCCCGGCCGCCTCGGACTCTCCGGTTTCCCCGGCCGCTTCGGGTTCTCCGGCCGCTTCGGGTTCTCCGGCCGCTTCGGGTTCTCCGGCTCCTCCGGCCCGACCGCGTCGCTCGCGGAGCGTGAGCGAGGGCTCGGCCTCGCAGCGCACGCAGGCAGCGACGCCGGAGCCGGAGGGGGAGGCGATGGATGAGGGCACGGGGACGCCGGAGGGTGGGGAAACGCCGGAGGGTGGGGAAACGCCGGAGGGCACGGGGACGCCGGGGGACGTGGGGACGCCGGAGGGCGCGGCGGACTCCGCCCCCGCTAAGCCGCCCGTGGCTCCCCGCAGCGCGGATGCCCCCTGGCACCACGCCCGCCCCGCCTTCGACGAACCCGAGCCGAAGGGGGCGGAGCGGTCCGGCGAGGCCACCCGGGATCCCGGCGACGAGAACGCGGACGTCAGTCAGGAAAGCCCGGACCCCGAAGGCTCGACTCCCGAGCCCCCGGACCCCGAGGGCTCGACTCCCGAACCCCCGAACCGCGAAGGCTCGACCCCCGAGCCCCCGGACCCTGAAGACCCCGCGGGAGGCCCGCAGTGAACGACGTGCTCGACGTCACCCTGCGACTCCTGATCGTCTTCGCCGTCTTCCTCACCTTCCCCCTGATCATCGGCCAGACGGAGCACAAGGTCATGGCCCATATGCAGGGCCGCCTCGGCCCCATGTACGCCGGTGGCTTCCACGGCTGGGCCCAACTAGTCGCGGACGGAGTGAAGTTCGCGCAGAAGGAAGACGTCGTCCCGGCCGGCGCGGACCGCCGTATCTTCCAGCTCGCCCCCGCCGTAGCCCTCCTCCCGTACCTCCTGGTCCTCCTCGCCATCCCCATCGGCCCGGGCGAGGGCGCGGTCGGCGAGGTCATCGACGCGGGCATCTTCTTCGTCCTCGCGGTGATGGGCGTAGGCGTCCTCGGCTCGCTCATGGCCGGCTGGGCCTCCGCCAACAAGTTCTCCCTCCTCGGCGGCCTGCGCACCGCCGCCCAACTCCTCGCGTACGAACTCCCGATGCTGCTCACCGCCGCCTCCGTCGCCATGGCGGCCGGCACGGTCTCACTGCCCGGCATCCTCGACGCCTTCGAGTGGTGGTGGCTGCCCTGGCAGATCGTCGGCGCGATCGTCTTCTTCGTGGCGGGGCTGGCCGAACTGCAGCGCCCCCCGTTCGACATGCCGGTCGCCGACTCGGAGATCATCTTCGGCGCCTACACCGAGTACACCGGCCTCCGCTTCGCCCTCTTCCTCCTCGCCGAGTACGCCGGAATCGTCGTCCTGTGCGGTCTGACCACCGTCCTCTTCCTGGGCGGCTGGCACGGTCCCTGGGGCGCCGACGGCCTCGGCTGGGTCTGGACCCTGCTGAAGACGGCCGTCCTCGCCTTCATCGTGATCTGGCTCCGCGTGACCTATCCCCGCCTGCGCGAGGACCAGCTCCAGAAGCTCTCCTGGACCCTCCTCGTCCCCCTCTCCCTCGCCCAGATCGCCCTCACCGGCATCGTGAAGGTGGTGATCCAGTAGCCATGCCCCGCCCGTCGATTCCTGGGTCCGGCCTCGCCAAGGGCCTCGCCGTCACCCTCCGCACGATGACGAGGAAGTCCGTCACCGATCAGTACCCGGACGCCCAGCCCGATCTGCCGCCCCGCACCCGCGGCGTCATCGGCCTGTTCGAGGAGAACTGCACGGTCTGCATGCTGTGCGCCCGCGAATGCCCGGACTGGTGCATCTACATCGATTCCCACAAGGAGACGGTCCCGCCCGCGGCCCCCGGCGGCCGCGAGCGCAGCCGCAACGTCCTCGACCGCTTCGCCATCGACTTCGCCCTCTGCATGTACTGCGGTATCTGTATCGAGGTCTGTCCTTTCGACGCCCTGTTCTGGTCCCCGGAGTTCGAGTACGCCGAGACCGACATCCGCGACCTCACCCACGAACGCGACAAGCTCCGCGAGTGGATGTGGACGGTCCCCGCCCCACCTGCCCTCGACCCCGCCGCCGAGGAGCCCAAGGAAATCGCCGCGGCCCGCAAAACCGCCGAGAAGCTCGCCACGGCACAGGCCGAAACGGCCTCCACCGCAGAGCGCGATCCCGGTGCCGCCGGTCGGCCTGGGGCCCCGTCGACCTCCGCGTCCGAGGACCCGCCCGGCGCGACCCAGCAGGCAGCCCCCAAGTCGTCCACCGCCCCCAACGACACCCCCGACGCCACCCCACCGGCCAAGCACACCGACCCGGGGGCCGCCGATCCGCAGGCCAGGCCCACCGACCCGCAGGTCAGGCCATCGGA
>NZ_WJBG01000144.1 GCF_009709555.1 Streptomyces blattellae
TGAACCGCCCCGAGTTCGATAGAGATCTCAGATGGTTGTTGTGACCTGGTGTTTCGTGGTTCCCAGGTAGTAGTTGGTCTCGTATTCGACGGGCGGGATGTGGCCTATTTCACCGTGGAGTCGGCGGTGGCAGTACCAGTCAACCCATTCGGCGGTAGCCAGCTCGACCTCGCTCAGGGTCTTCCAGGGGCGGCGGGGCTTGATGATCTCGGTCTTGTACAGGCCGATCGTCGACTCCATCAGCGCGTTGTCGTAGGCGTCGCCGACCGAGCCGATCGAGGCCGCGATGCCGGCGGCGTCGAGGTGTTCGGCGAGCTTGAACGACGTGTACTGGCTGCCCGCATCTGAGTGATGAATCAGCTCGCCAGGGATGTGGGGGCGGCCTTCACGGTCGCGCTGCCAAAGCCCCATCTCCAATGCATCCAGGACGAGTTGGGTCTCTTTGGAGGTGGAGGCGGACCAGCCGACGATGCGGCGGGAGAAGGTGTCCACGACGAAGGCGACGTAGACGACCCCCGCCCACGTGGCCACATGCGTGAAGTCGGCGACCCAGCAGCGGTTCGGTGCGTCGGCGACGAACTTGCGGTCCACCCGGTCCGGTGCCCGGTCGGCCGTTTCGTCGGGGATCGTGGTGATCACTCTCTTGCCCCGCACGGCGCCGGCGATGCCCATCTCGCGCATCAGCCGCTCGACGGTGCAGCGGGCCACCCGGTGGCCCTGGCGGTTCAGCTCGCGCCAGATCTTCCTTGCCCCGTAGACACGGAAGTTGGACGTGTAGACCTCCTGGATCAGCTCCTTGAGTTCCTCGTCCCGCACGGTTCGCGCGGACGGGTTCTGGAGTCGTTTCTTGTGGGCGTAGTAGGTGGATGGGGCGATCTTGCAATCGTGCTCGGACAGCACGCGGCAGATCGGCTCGACACCGCCGAAGCGGTCCCGGTGCTCGTCGATGAACGCTACGAGCGCAGGTGTGGCCGGTCGAGCTCGGCCGCGAAGAAACTCGCCGCAGCCTTCAGGATCTCGTTCGCCCGCTTGAGTTCAGCGTTCTCCCTCTTCAACGCCTTGATCTGCGCGGACTCCTCCGTCGTCGTCCCCGGCCGCTGCCCGGAGTCGACCTGGTCCTGCCGCACCCACTTGCGCAGCGTCTCATTCGAGCCGATGCCCAGTTTCTCGGCCACGGCCTTGATCGCGGCGGACTCGGTCGGGTAGTCGCCGCGAACTTCGGCGACCATGCGCACCGCGCGACGGCGCAGCTCAAGCGGATAGGAGGAAGGTCGTGCCATGACTCGATCCTTTCACGAAATCGAGTCTCCATTCGAGCCGGGGCGGTTCACCGGACTGCCGCGATGAGTCGGCGTCGACAAACGGTGCAGTAACGCAGTTCAGATCAGCGGGCGGAATACATGAGCAAGCCACTTGAGCCGTTCGATCGCTGGCACAAGACCTACCCCAAACCGGAACGCGGTGACACGTCATGCGGATGCGGTACCGCGAAACGCCCCCTGTACCCGTCCGCCGACCACGGCAGGGGACGGCGATGGCAGGCGCGCTACACCGACACCACGGGAAACCAGCGACGGGTTTGCCTGGCCACTTGGCAAGAAGCCCGCGACCACCTGGACGCGGCACTTGCAGAAATCAACAGGAAGGCACCGCGAACCCCTCATACGGGCAGCCTTCGCATGGCCTATTACGCGGCGGAGATGATTGAAAGGAGACGCAAGCGAAATAGGAATGCCCGCACCACCAGCACCTATGAGTGTCATCTCCGCAATCACATCCTGCCGTTCGCCGGCCACCGCCTTGCAAACACCCTGAGCCGCCGAGATTCCATGGCCTTCGTCGACCACCTGCTCGACTGCCCCGGCCTCGACTCGGCCTACACGGTCGTCCAAATCTTCAAGACCTGGCGCATCCTCATGCACTACATGCTGGATGAAGACGTTCCCCTCCCGCCCAACATCGTGGCGCGGATCGAACTCCCGGACGTCACACCACGCGTCAAGGTCGCCCTCTCACCCCGCCAGGTTGCCGCGGTCGCCGCAGCGATGCGCAAGGTGGCGCCCCGCTATGAGATTCTGATCTGGCTGGGAGCCTGCGCCGGTCTCCGCCAGGGCGAGGCCTTCGGGCTGAAACGCAGTCAAGTGGTCTGGGACCGCGGCCTGCTCCGCATCGCCGAGCAGAGGCAGCGAGGCAAGGCGGTACGCCTCAAGACCCAATGCCGTTCAGTTAAGCGGTAGAGGCGAGTCTGATCGTGGCTGGACCGCTGTGTCGAGTTCCGGTGTCGTGGGGGCGTTTGACGCGGTAGGAGTTGTGGCGGGCTCGCTTGACGACTCGGGGGTAAGTGCGGTGCCGGCGTTCGGGATTGGGGCGCTGGAGGAGTTCGGTGATGGCCGCTGTGCGAGTGGCGGTACGTGGGTGGTCAGGGGGGAAAGGCCGCCTGGTCGGTGACCTGGCGGCGGGTGATGCGGACGGCGCGGAGGAAGGAAAGCCGGTCGGGGTCGAGTTCGGCCTGGTCGGCGGCGCGGGTCATGAAGGAGCGGACGGCGTAGTGGGTCAGCAGCAGTCCGTAGATCTCCTGCTCGACCAGTTCCGGGCTTTTCGAGCGCAGGACGGCGGCCGAGCCCAGGAGCTGGGATTTCATCTCTGCCAGTGCCGTTTCGTGTTCCCAGCGCTGGTGGTAGGCCCAGGCGAGCTCACCGGCCGGGAGGTGCGCGGGGTCGAGCAGGTCGGTGGCGAGCACGATGAGCTCACCGTCGGGGTTGCGGTCGGGCACGGTGTACTCCACCACCCGCACCAGCTGGGCCCGGTCGTCGTCCAGGGGGTGTCCGGCGCGGGCACTCTGCAGCAGGCGGTGGCGGGTGGGAGCGTGCAGGCCCGGCGCGTACAGCAGGGCCAGGTACGAGCCGTCGTCCAGCGCCCGCACCAGGGGCAGCTCCACGCTTGCGCCGATGCGCCAGCACAGGTGGGCACCGCGTTCACGGGCCCGCTGCCACAGCTGCCAGGAGTACAGCCCGGCATCCGCCAGCAGCAGCATGCCGTCCTGGAGGCAGCCCAG
>NZ_WJBG01000145.1 GCF_009709555.1 Streptomyces blattellae
GGGCAATTATCTGGGGGCGTCGGTTATGGCGGGTCGGGTGGCTATGGCTGGCTGACGGTGGGCGGATTCGGAGAAGGGCGTCATAACGGCGGTCCTGCGCGGTCTCCTTCGTAGAGGTTCCCGAAGGAGGCGCGCTCATGGTCAAGGCAGCGACAGATGGTCGGTATCCGGTGCGGGTGTCGGGGCCGCTGGCCCTGTGGGTTCATCCGTTCCGGTTGGAGTTGGTGCGGCGCGGGTTCACGCCGCGGTCCTCTCAGGATCACGCCTACGTACTGGCGGACCTGAGCCGCTGGTTGGAACGCGAGGGGCTGGCTCCGGGGCAGTTGACCGCGGAACGGGTGGGGAAATTCGTCCAGGCACGGCGGGACGCCGGGCACCGACGGTGGCTGACGGATCGGTCGTTGCAGCTGATGCTCGGCTTTCTGCGGGATGCCGGTGTCATCCCGCCGCAGGAGCATGGCGCGGTCGGGGGCCCGGTCGAGGGTGTGCTGGAGGAGTTCCGCGGCTATCTGCTGCGTGAGCGCCGGCTCGGCGAGCGTACGGTTCGCGGACGTGTCGACGTCGCCCGCAAGTTCCTGACAGCGCAGCTCGTCGAGGGCCGGCTTCGGCTGGATGGGCTGGGCCCGGAGTCGGTGGCCGGTTTCGTCCTGGACACCTCGAAGCGGTACGCGACCGCGTCGATGAAGGTGGTGACGTCGAGTCTGCGGGCACTGCTGCGGTTCTTGTTCGTGACCGCAGCCGTTGACCGGGACTTGTCCGCGGCGGTGCCGTCGGTCGCGGGATGGCGGCTGAGCCGGCTGCCGTCCGGCACGGACGCGGTGCCTCTCCTGCTGGAAAGCTGTGATCGGACCACCGCATCAGGACGGCGGGACTTCGCGATTCTGCTGTTGATGGCACGGCTGGGCCTGCGGGCGGTCGAGGTGACGCGGCTGTGCTTGGAGGATGTGGACTGGCGCGGTGGCGAGCTGGTGGTCCGGGGCAAGGGCGGACGGGTTGACCGGATGCCGCTGCCCGCGGATGTCGGCGCGGCGCTGGCCGACTGGCTGCGGCACGGCCGGCGGCCGTCGGCGTTCCGCGAGGTGTTCCTGCGCACCGTCGGTCCGGACGCGCCGATGGCACGGCAGTCCGTGGTCATGGTGCCGCGCTGTGCTTCGCGCCGCGCCGGCATACCGGTCGTCGCCGCGCACCAGCTGCGACACCGCGCCGCCTGCCAGGTGCTGGCCGGCGGCGGAACCCTCGGCGAGGCGGCCCAGTTGCTGCGTCACCACGGCGAGGACGCCACGGCGATCTATGCGAAGGTCGACATGGCGGCGCTGGCACCGGTCGTGCGTCCCTGGCCGACTGCGAGCGAGCGGTGAACGGCATCCGGGACCACGCCGAACGCTATCTGGCGATCCGCCGGGGCCTGGGCTACAAACTCAAGGTCGAGGGCCGGATGCTCGGCCAGTTCGTCGGCTTCCTGGACGAGCGCGGCCACTCGCGCCTGACGGTCCGGGCCGCACTGGAGTGGGCCGTACTGCCGGACGGCGCCGATCCGGCCTGGTGGGCGGCCAGGCTGACGGTGATCCGCGGATTCGCCCGCTTCCTGGCGGCTTTCGATGAGCTCGTCGAGATCCCGCCGCCTGGCCTGCTGCCTCGTCGCGCCGGGCGGACGACGCCGCCGTATCTGTATTCGCAGGCGGAGATCGCCGCGCTGATCCACGCGGCCCGGCACCTGGCCCACCCTCTTCGCGCGGCGACGTTCGAGTCCTTCATCGGGCTCATGGCCGCGACCGGTATCCGCACCGGAGAGGCGATGGGACTGGACCGGGCCGACCCGGACCTGGATCGCGGTGTCCTGCTGGTGCGGGGGACCAAGTTCGGCAAGTCCCGGCTGGTCCCTCTGCACCCCACCACCGTCGGGCAACTCGCCGACTACCAGCGCCGACGCGACGAACTGTGTCCACGCCCGTCCACCGAGGCGTTCTTCCTGTCCGGAGCCGGGACCCGGCTCAACCACACCAACGCGAGCAAGACCTTCACCCGGCTGCTGAAGGCAGTCGACATCACGGCCCCGCCCGGCGCGGGCACGCCTCGCCTCTACGACCTGCGCCACACGTTCGCCGTGACCACCTTGGTGAACTGGTACGCCGCCGACGCCGACGTCGCCCACCGGCTCCCGGCGCTGTCGACCTACCTCGGGCACGTCAGCCCGGCAACGACCTACTGGTACCTGCACGCCTGCCCGCAGCTGATGACAGCCGCGGCCGAACGCCTCGACCGGACCCGGAAGGAATCACCGTGACCACTCTGGCCCCTGTCATGCAGGGTTTCTTCACCGAGCGGCTGGCCCAGCGCCGGGTCAGTGCCCACACCGTCGCGGCTTACCGCGACACGTTCCGCCTCCTGCTGGAGTACGCCCGCAGTCAGCTCGGCCGCCCGCCGTCGGCGCTGGAACTGACCGACATCGACGCCGTGTTCGTCGGCGGCTTCCTGGATCATCTCGAACACGACCGGAACAACAGCGTGACCACCCGAAATGCCAGACTGGCCGCGATCCACTCGCTGTTCGCCTATGCCGCCTACCGCTGCCCGGAACACGCCCTGCTGATCCAGCGCGTCCTGGCGATCCCGCAAAAGCGCCGCGACTGCACACTCGTGTGCTTCCTCAGCCACGAGGAGACCGAGGCTCTGCTGGCGGTCCCGGACCAGTCGACCCTCCTGGGACGACGTGACCACCTCCTGCTGCTGGTCGCGACACAAAGCGGACTGCGCGTCTCGGAACTGACCGCACTCACCTGCGCCGACGCCGAACTCGGCACCGGCGCCCACCTGCGCTGCACCGGCAAAGGCCGCAAACAGCGCTGCACCCCGCTGGCGAAACCCACCGCCCGCCTCCTCCAACGATGGATCACCGCCCGCAACGCAGCCCCGGACGACCCACTGTTCCCCAACCGCGTCGGCGGCCACCTCAGCCGCGATGCCGTTGCCGACCTCCTCCGCAAGCACCTGCCCGCGGCCGCGGAACGATGCCCGACCCTGGCCGGCAAGAACGTCACCCCGCACACACTTCGCCACACGGCGGCCATGGCACTGCTGACCGCCGGCGTCGACACCTCCACCATCGCGCTCTGGCTCGGACACGCCAGCACCAAGGCCACCGACGTCTACCTGCACGCCGACCTGGCCATGAAGGAACGCGCCCTGGCCCGCACCGCACCCCGCGACACCGCCACCAAACGCTACCGGCCCACCGACAGCCTGCTCACCTTCCTGGAGAACCTGTAGTTATCACCGGCCTCAGCCCCTGCGGCACCGCCATCCATCAGCTCTCATTGGCCCGACCCGCCATAACCGACGTCCCCAGATAATTGCCCTTATCCCGGCACCGGGATAAGGGCAAGCAGATCAACGGCCGCAAGCGGCACGTCGTGGTCGACACCCTCGGCCTGCTGCTGGGCGTGATGGTCACCAGCGCCGATGTCGGCGACCGCGCCGCCGCGCAAGTCCTGCTGGCGCGGGTGGCCAACGCGCACCACCGCCTCGCCCTCATCTGGGCCGACGGCGGCTACACGGGCAGCCTCGTCGAGCACTGCCTGGCCGCCTGCGCGCTGGTGCTGGCGATCGTCAAGCGCAGCGACGACCAGAAAGGCTTCGTGGTGCTGCCCAAGCGGTGGATCGTCGAGCGTCTCTTCGCCCACCTCATGCGCAGCCGCCGCCTGGTGCGCGATGTCGAGCGCCGCACCGCCAGTGCCGAGGCGATGCTCTACTGGTCGATGACCATGGTCATGACCCGCCGCCTGGCCGGGCCACACCGCGGGCGGGCGTGAACCGGCCCGGCGCCGGCTCGGCCAGCCAGCCGCGCGCGACCAGGCGTTTCGCCTTCGACCGCAGCGCCTCCACCCGCGCCGGCACCACGTCCATGCCGAACGCCGCGGCCATTTCCTGGCAGGTCACCGGCCCCTGCCCGAGCCGGACCTGGTCGGCCCCCAGCTGCAGGATGCGCTGGTAGTCCACCGACAGCGCCGACCAGTCAAGTCCCTCGCGCCACATGGGCACCTGAGCCTTCGGCTTCGCCGCCTGCGGCGCCTGCGGTGCCGTTCCGCCCCGCCCCTCGGCGGTTGGCGCTGCCTGGTCGACCCGGGTGTGGTCCTGCTCCGTCTCGCTCTCCGGGGCCAGCACTTCGCCGACCTTCGAGCGGGCGATGGCCCACTCCTGCCATTCCCGCTCGGCCACGGCCAGCTCGGCCTGGACGCGGTCGGCCTCCTCCCGCAGCTCGTCCACCCGACGGCGAGCACCCAGCTCGCGCTGTTCCAGCAGCCCGACCACCGACGGCATCCACGACCCCCACAGCAGCGACGACATGACAAGCCGTCACTCCCACCCGATCACCGACCCTATGCCCCACCAGCGAAAACGCAGTCCTCAAGTCCGGAAAGACAACAGCTTCTAACGCAGGCCGTCGAGCAAGTCCTGGCGTGCGGTGCCAGGCTTCGGCGGCTCGGCGTCGCGCGACCCGAGGGACCGTATCCGTATGGTCAGCAGGAGCGGCAGGGACAGTGCAATGAACATGCCGGCGGCAGTGAACGCGGCGGCAGGTCCACCGAGTCCCATGGCGAGGCCGCCGATCGGCGGGCCCGCGATCTGGCTGAGGCGCATCGACAGCGAGCGCATGCCAGTGACACGGGCCAGCTGGTCAGGGCTGGTGATCCGTGCTGGGAGGGCACCGACAGCGGGTACGAACAGCGCGTCCACGGCGCCGAAAACGAGCGCCACCGCGACCAGGATCCACAAAGCCGGTGCCGTCAGCGCGATTCCGGAGGCCACCGCCAGGATGAGGAGGCAGCGCAGCGTGTCGCTGCCGAGAATCACCCGGCGGGGGTCGAACCGGTCGGCCACCACGCCCCCGCCGAGCATGAGTAACGCTCGTGGTAATACCCCTGAGGCCATGACGAGGCCGACTTCGGCAGGGCCCGCGGCCTTCTGGGCGGACCAGCCCAGGGCGACGAAGTACACGCTGTCGCCGATGAGGGAGACGGTGTATGCGGTGAGCCAGCGCAGCACGTTGCCGTCGCGGTGAGCCGGTGTGGTGGCGCGTTCGGGCAGGGCTGTCCTTGTGGTGGCCATGGAGGGCTCCAGTAAGTCGGGAACTCGGCTGTGTCAGGGCCGGAAGGGAAAGCCGTAGAGGTGCACGGACACGTGCTCGCGATCCTCGGTGTCGCCTGCCGCCTTGGCCGCCTTTCCGCGATCCCGCCAGCGCCGGGCCAGCGCCTCAAGTTCGTCACTCATCTCGGCGAGTTCGACCGGGGTGAGGTCGAGCAGCCACTCGGAGCTGAAGGCCGCATCGGTCCACGCCTTGCCCCAGGCGGACTTCTGGTCGAGATACGTGCGGTACTGGGCAACGCGGGTGTCGAAGATTCCTCGGGTCACCGCGACGACGGCGGAGGCGCCCTCGGGAGTGTCCGCGAAATCTGAGTCGCGGAAGCCCCAGCCCTCCTCGGACGCCACCTGCCACCACCGCTCGCGGCCGTCGGAGCCCTGGCCGCTCGCCTTGGTCACGAAGCCGTGCTCGGCCAGCTTGCGCAGGTGGTAGCTGACCAGCGACGGCGTCTCGTCGACATGCTCGGCGAGTTGAGAGGAGGTCGCGGTGCCCGCGGCGTACAGCAGCCGGTACAGCTGCATCCGCAGAGGGTTCATGAACGCCCTCAGCCGTGACAGGTCGGTGATCTGCTCAGGCTCGTGCTTCGGTCGCATGCCCGCACCATAGATATGAAGCAGAAATTTCGCAATAACTCCTTCAGAGTTGCGCGGCGGAAGGAGGGCTCGGCCCCGGGGTGTGGATGCGCCCGGACTGGATCCGCTTGGCCGCTGGGGCCGGAGGTCGTTGCTGGCTGCTTCCGGAGCGGACATGCCCGTGACGTCGGCGATCGCCGCCGCCGGGCCAGCTGAGGCGTAGTGGCGGTTTCGCTCCAGCGTTCCTTGAATCTCCGAGGCCCCCTTGCCCGGAATATTAGGTCGTGCTAATTTTTTGCGGTGGCCGAACCCTATGAGCTGCGGTTCTTTGAAGATGTGCTGGACTGGATCAAGACGCTTGCCAAGGAGGACCCGGACAGTCACCTTCATGTCATAGCCGCTCTGGAACGGCTCCAGGAGGTGGGTCCGGCGCTTCGCCGTCCGACGGTCGGCGCGATCGAGAAAAGTCGCTACCGGAACATGCGGGAGCTGCGTCCGCGTAGCGGCGGGACGGTGAGCATCCGGATGCTGTTCGTCTTCGACCCCGAACGTCGGGCCATCTTCCTGGTGGCGGGCAACAAGGCGGCCGGGCGGCAGTGGGCAGCCTGGTATCCCAGGGCGGTCAAGGAAGCGGACGACAAGTACACGGCTTACCTTGAAGCGCTGGAGCAGGAGAAGAAGGAGGGACAGGGCAGATGAAACTCGGCACCATGGCCGACCTGACGGCCGACATCACCCCCGAGAAGCGCGAGCGCATCGATGCCATCAAGGCGGAGATGGTCGACGCCGAGCGGGGGCACGAACTGGCCGCTCTCCGTAAGGCACAAGGCTTCACACAGGTCCAGGTCGCCAAGGCCATGGGGGTCACCCAGGGGCGGGTCAGCCAGATCGAGCGGGGCCTCGCCCGCCTGGACACCTCGACCATGGCCGCATACCTGCACGCGATCGGCGGCGAGCTGACCATAACGGCCACGGTGGGAAATCTCTCCGTGAAGCTGTAGGAGGCAGAACCACCGCCTGGATGCGGTGACCGGCGAGCGCTTCTCTGCGGTGGGAAACGATCTACGTGAGCGCGGGAAACGATCAGCACCGACTGGGGAATCTGCCCTGGCTACCGACTTTCGTCGGTGCCCCACCAGACGAAAGCCCCGTAGGTCTCGGACCTGCGGGGCTTCTGCGTTCTCTGGTGCGCTCCCCGGATGGGTGGGACGAGGGGCCGCGGGTGAGAGGACAATCACACCGCGGACTCGCCCTCTGGGCGCCCCTCGAAGGCCGTTACGCGGCGAAGCGCTGGGCCAGTTGCTTGGCCTTGGCGGCGGCGTCGTCGAGGGCTCGTTCGCGGGAGGCCTCGAAGAGGGGGACCAACTCGGCCATCGCCGGGTTGTGCGGGGCCATGGTGAGTTCCGGGACGATGAAGTCGAGGTCCATGCCGAGGGTGTCGGCGAAGACCGCCGACAGATAGTTCTGTACGTACTCGTAGCCCTCGCGCGGGGTTCCGGGGGCGTAGGAGCCGCCGCGGCTGGCGATCACGGTGACCGGGGTGCCCTTGATCTTCGAGTCCTCGGTGGCCGCGGTGCGGCCCATCAGGATCACGTGGTCCAGCCAGGCCTTCAGGGTGGACGGGATCGCGAAGTTGTACATCGGGGCGCCGATCAGCACGGCGTCCGCCTGCTCCAGTTCCTCGATCAGCTGCAGGCGCCCCGCAAAAGCGGCTGCCTGCTCGGGGCTGTGCGCGGCCGGGTCGGCGAAGCCGGCGGTGTGGGCGTCGGCCGTGATGTGCGGCACGGGGTCCACGGACAGATCGCGGTAGATCACCGTGCCCTCGGGGTGCTGTTCCTCCCAGGTCTTGCGGAAGGCGTCCGTGACGGCGCGGGACGCGGAGGCTCCGCTGGGGAACACGGACGAGTCGATGTGGAGGAGCGTGGCCATGGGGATCTCCAAGAAGACAAGAAGAGCGGTGCCCGCACGGAATGACGGGCTAAGTTTCCGTACTCAACTATGGATAACATAGTTACTTACTTTCTTTCATCCCGGAATGTCGAGGGCAGTACCCTGAGCCCATGGCGGGTGGGCGGAATCACGAAAACTCCATGTGCAAACGGGTGGATGGCGGCATCACCCGTGTCTTCCAGCTGCTCGGCAAGCGCTGGACCGGTCCGATCGTGTCCGTGCTGGTGGAGCAGCCCACCCACTTCGCCGATCTGCGCCGGGCCGTCCCCGGGATCAGCGAGCGCATGCTCTCCGACCGCCTCACCGAACTCGGTGCTGCGGGACTCCTGGTGCGCGAGGTCGACGAGGGGCCGCCGCTGCGGGTGTCGTACCGGCTGACCGAGGCGGGAGCGGCGCTGGGGCCCGCCCTCCGGGGACTCGGGGAGTGGGCGGAGAAGTATCTACCGGAGGGTGAGCTGGGCGGCGGCTGTTAGCCCAGGCGCGGGTGGCGGGTTTTTCACAGGTGGGTTCGCCTGGTTTTCCACAGGTGTGGGGTTGTCCACAGGGTCGGACGCGTTCTGGCTGCTGGTTGTACCGTCGGCACGAGTTGATGTTCGTGCGCGTGCGGGGGAGGCGGTCGTTGTGACCCAGGTGGATGCGGGTTCGGCTGAGGCGGTCCAGGGGGCTGCCGTGGATGCCGGGGCGGTACGCCGGCTGCCGGGCGTGCCGGGTTTTGCCGAGTCGTCCGCCGCGGGCGCGCAGTCGCCGAAGGAAGAGGGCAAGGCCCTGCGCGGGCTGGTTCCGCGGAGCACGCACGCCGCACTCGATCTGGACGGCTCCCGCCCCGACGCGGTGAGCGCGGTCGAGGAGTCCAGCCGTGGTCGGCTTCCCGAACTCACACCGCTGCGGATCGGCCGCATGGCGGCGACCCCCTTCTCCTTCCTGCGCGGCTCGGCGGGCCTGATGGCCTACGACCTGGCGCGCACCCCCATGACCCGGATTCGTGCCCAGATCTGCGGCGACGCCCACGCGGCCAACTTCGGGCTCTACGGCGACGCACGCGGCCGCCTGGTCATCGATCTGAACGACTTCGACGAAACGCTCCACGGCCCCTGGGAGTGGGACCTCAAGCGGCTCGCCGCCTCGCTGGTGCTCTCGGCCCGGGAGGCCGGCGCCGACGAGGACACCTGCCGCAAAGCGGCGCACGACACCGTGGGCGCCTACCGCCGCACCATGCGGCTGCTGGCCAAGCTGCCGGTCCTGGACGCGTGGAACGCCATCGCGGACGAGGAACTCGTCTCCCACACCGACGCCCATGACCTGCTCGGCACGCTGGAGCGGGTCGCCGAGAAGGCACGGGCCAACACCAGCGGGCGCTTCGCGGAGAAGTCGACGGTGCCGACCGAGGACGGCGGGCGACGCTTCGTCGACGCGCCTCCGGTGCTGCGGCAGGTGCCGGACGCGGAGGCGGTGGCCGTGGCGGCGTCCCTGGAGGAGTATCTGGCGACGCTTTCGGAGGACCGCCTCCCCCTCCTGGCCCGACACGCGGTGCACGACGTGGCCTTCCGCGTGGTCGGCACGGGCAGCGTGGGCACCCGGTCCTACGTCGTGCTGCTGCTGGACCACCGAGGCGAGCCGCTGGTGCTGCAGGTGAAGGAGGCCAGATCCTCGGCGCTGGTTCCGCACCTGGTGACGGCGGGGTTCGAGGCGCCGGAGGTGGACCACGAGGGCCGCCGTGTGGTGCTGGGCCAGAAGCGGATGCAGGTCGTCAGCGACATCCTGCTGGGCTGGACGACGGTCGACGGCCGCCCCTTCCAGGTACGCCAGTTCCGCAACCGCAAGGGCAGCGTCGACCCCACCGCCCTCTCCACCGACCAGATAGACGACTACGCCCGTATGACCGGCGCCCTCCTGGCCCGCGCCCACTCCCACAGCGCCGACCCTCGCCTCATCTCCGGCTACTGCGGTAAGAACGAGGAACTGGACGAGGCGATGGCGACCTTCGCGGTGGCCTACGCCGACCGTACGGAGGCTGATCACGCGGAGCTGGTGGCGGCCGTGCGGGCGGGGAGGGTCGCGGCGGAGGCGGGGGTGTGAGACGGGCGTGTGAAGCGGGCGTGTGAGGCGGGGGCGCTTGGCTTTGGGCGCGTGTTGCTGGGTGCGTGTTGCCCGGCTTGGCCATCGGTGGCGTTCGCCGTGCCGTCGGCCGCTGCTGCGGGGCCGTGGACCGTGCGGGCGGTGACGCCGTCGGGGGCGGTCGAGCCGTGGCCTACGCTGGTCGCGTGACGAGGTCGGAAGCTGAGTCGGAAGCGGAGCAGGGTGGCGTCGCCGGAGAGGCGGAGGTGACGCCGGAGGACGGTGCGCCGCTGTCCGCGGCCGAGGACGGTGCGCCCGGGCCCGAAGATGCCGGCGCCCCGTCCGAAGACGCCGCGCCCCGGCCCGAGGAGCGGCTGGAACGGGCGGTGCGGGCCGCTGAACAGGCCCTCATCGAGTACGAGATCGCGGTGGAGACCTTCCGGGTGGAGGTCGAGAACTTCTCGCGGCTGCACCACCAGAAACTCGGCCCGATGTACGCCCGGCTCGATGAGCTGGACGCGCAGATCGCCGAGGCCGTGGCCGCCCGCACCGGCGACCCCGAGGACGTGCGCAAGGCGGACGAGGCACGAGCGCGCGTCATGCCGATGCCGGGCGTCGAGGAGCTGTTCCACGGCTGGATGGACGGGGAGGGACTGTTTCCGGAGGCCGCCGCGATGCTCACCGAGCAGCCGGTTCGCCCCCCGCAGCGGGTGCGCCCCAGCGACGAGGCCCGCAAGCTCTACCGCGAGCTGGCCCGCAAGGCCCACCCCGACCTGGCGCAGGAGGAGGGCGAGCGCAAACGGCGTGAGGAGTTCATCACGCGGGTCAACGCCGCCTACGGGCGTGGCGATGAGGCGCTGCTGCGGGAGCTGTCCGCGGAGTGGGCCGCAGGACCGGCCCCCGAGGAGCGGCACCCCAGCCCCGCCGAGGAGCTCTACGCCCGTCTCGAATGGCTCGCCCAGCGCAAGGAACTGATCGCCGTCGTGGCCCGGGAACTGGAGGAGAGCGCGATCGGCGCGATGCTCCGGCTGGCCCCGGACGACCCCGACCGCCTCCTGGAGGAGGTCGCCGAGCAGTTGCTGGCCCAGGTCGCCGAGCGTGAGGCCAAGCTGGCGGAGCTGCTGAGGTAGCGCCGTCGGGCCGTGCGGACGGTCCGGTAGCGTCGGGGGCATGAGTTTCGGAGCTGGTGTGCCCACGGTCGAGGTCGCGGACCTCAAGGACGGCGACTTCTTGCTGGACGTCCGCGAGGACGACGAGTGGCAGGCGGGTCATGCCGAAGGGGCACTGCACGTCCCCATCAGCGAGTTCGTGGCCCGGTACGGCGAGGTGACGGAGGCGGCGCCGCAGGACGGCCGGGTCCATGTGATCTGCCGTTCCGGCGGACGCTCGGCCCAGGTCACGATGTACCTCGTCCAGCAGGGCATCGACGCCGTGAACGTCGACGGCGGCATGGAGATGTGGGCACACGCGGGTCGGCCGGTCGTGACGGGCGAGGGGCAGCCGGGGTACGTGCTCTAGGGCCGGTCCAGGGCAGCCCGGGTACGTCCTCCAGGTCCGGGCCGGGCCGGTCCGCGGGAAGGGGCGCCCTGGGGCTCCGCGAATCGGGTGGGACGGCCCCTCGCCGCAGGTGAATCGGGCCCGCTCGGCGGCCGTGCGGGGTCGGCGGCCGGCGGGTCAGCCCAGTGGATGGGCGGCCAGTAGATCGCCCAGCACCTCCTCATGTGCCGCCGCCGGGCCGAGCGACAGCTCCAGGTACTTGGCCCAGGCGTGATACCGGTGCAGCGGATAGTCGGTGTCGGCGCCGAATCCGCCGTGCAGATGCTGCGCCGTCTGCACGATGCGCCGCACGCCGTCCCCCGCCCAGATCTTCGCGACGGCCACGTCTCCGGCGGCAGGCAGCGCCCCTGACGCCCCCGACGCGATCCGCCATGCGGCCTGCCACAGCGTGGCCTCCATCGCACGCAGGTCGATGTAGCGGTCGGCGGCCTGCACGGCGACCGCCTGGAAGGTGGCCACCGGGAACCCGAACTGCTCCCGCTGCCCGGTGTATTCACTGGTCATCCGCAGTACCTGCGAGCCGAGCCCGAGGGCCAGCGCGCAGGTCCCGGTGGCCAGCAGATCCCGCAGCCACTCCCAGGCGCCGTCGGCGTCGATCACGTCGCGGGCCGCGATCAGGGCGGAGTCCAGGCGTAGTTCGGCCAGCCGCTCCCCGTTCGTGGAGAACTGCTCGGCGAGCACCACCCCTTCGTGGACCCGGGGAACCAGCGCGAGGACGGTCCGGTCGGCGTCCGTCCGGGCCGGTACGACGACGAAGTCCGCGTTGTACGCCCAGGGCACCGCCGTCTGTACCCCGTCCAGCGTCCAGTGGCCGCCCTCCTGGCGTGCGGCGACGGCGAGTTCGGCCGGGTCGTGCCCGGTGCGGCCGGCGGCGGCGACGGTCAGGACCACCTCGCCCCGCCCCGCCCGTGCCAGCAGCTCTGACCGCAACTCCTCGCCGCCATACGCCTGTACGGCCGCCGCGGCCGCGCAGCTCTCCAGCAACGGCACCCGCGCCAGCACCTTCGCCGACTCCCGCAGGACGAGGCACAGCGCCACGGAGTCGAGGCCGGCCCCGCCGTACTCCGGGGCGAGGAGCAGGCTCAGCAGATCCGCGTCGGCGAGTCTGGCCCACAGCTCCCGGTCGAAGTCGTCGGCCACGGCGCCCAGGGTGAGCGCCGGGCTCGGCACGGCATCCGGCGCGACCCCGCCGAACACCCCCCGCGCCGCCTCAGCCGCCGCCTGCTGCTCCTCGGTGAAGGTGAAGTCCACGGTCCCTGTCCCTCCGGCGGTCCGCTGATCTGACGGAGCGTCAAGATAGAACAGGTTCTAGAAGAAGGGAACGGTCGGGCACCGCCCGTGAAGAGGCGGTCGGGCGGTGCCCGTGAAGGCGGGGGCTGGCGCTGCCCGTGAAGGCGGGGGCTGGCGCTGCCCGTGAAGGGGGCTGGCGGTGCTGGGTGACGTCCTCGCCGAAGGAACGGCGGGCGCACCCTGAAGGGGCGCGGGGCTGTACTGAATATGCGGCTCCGCCGCGGTGGGGTCCCTCCCCACCCGAGCGAAGCCGAGAGCGGGGGAGAGACCAGCCACGACGGCGCCGCAGACGGCCGACGGCACATCGCGGCCCCGCGGCGGAGCCGCACATCGACGCAGCCGGCGGAGCGCTTAGCGGTCGAAGTCCAGCTCCACCTTCTCCGTCACCGGATGCGACTGGCACGCCAGCACATACCCCGCCTCCGTCTCTTCCGGCTCCAGCGCGAAGTTGCGGTCCATCCGGACCTCGCCGGAGGCCAGGAAGGCCCGGCACGTCCCGCACACCCCGCCCTTGCAGGCGTAGGGCGCGTCGGGCCGGTTGCGCAGGACCGTCTCCAGCAGGGACTCGCCGTCCTGGACGGGCCAGGTGCCGCCGCGGCCGTCGAGCCGTGCGGTCACGGTGCTGTGCGCGGGGGCCGGTACCGCGGTCGCGAGTGCGGTCAGGGGATCCACATGGAAGATCTCCTCGTGGATACGGGTCCGCGCCACTCCGAGCCCGCGCAGGGCCCGCTCGGCGCCCTGCACCAGCCCGAACGGCCCGCACAGGAACCAGCCCGCCACCTCCTCCACCGGCAGCAGCGCCGGCAGCAGCCCGGTGAGCCGGTCCCGGTCGAGCCGCCCGGACGGCAGCCCCGCCTGCTGCTCCTCCCGGGAGAGCACCGTGACCAGCTGCAGCCGCTCGGGGTAGCGGTCCTTCAGGTCGGCGACCTCCTCCAGGAACATCGTCGAGGCGGACGTACGGTCGCTGCGGACCAGACAGAACCGGGCCCCGGGCTCACGCGCCAGCAGCGTCGAGGCGATCGACAGCACCGGGGTGATGCCACTGCCGCCGACGATCGCGGCATACCGGCCGGGCGCGGGTTCCAGTGTGAAACGGCCGGCCGGGGTCATCACCTCCAGCTCGTCACCGACATTGATCTCCTTCAGCGCGTACGTCGAGAAGGCCCCGCCCTCCACCAGCCGCACCCCGACCCGCAGGGTCCGCGGGCCCTCGGGGCCGGGCGCCGGGGAGCAGATCGAGTAGGTGCGCCGTATCTCTGTGCCGTCTCCGTCAGGCCGATCAGCGACCTTGCGGCGCAGCGCGAGGTGCTGGCCCGGGGTGTGCCGGTACTCCTCCCGCAGTTCCGGGGGCACGGTGAGGGTGAGGGCCACGGAGTCGTCGGTGAGCCGGTCGACCGCGGCCACCGGGAGCGTGTGGAAGCGGGCCATCACAACTCCTTGAAGTGGTCGAACGGTTCGCGGCAGGACAGGCACCGCCGCAGCGCCTTGCAGGCCGTGGAGGAGAACCGGCTGAGCAGCTCGGTGTCCGCCGATCCGCAGTGCGGGCAGCGGACGGGGTCCGTGGTCCGGGTCGGGCCCAGCTCGATCAGCAGGGGTTCGCAGGCATCCCGCGCCCGCGGCGGAGCGATACCGAACTCCCGCAGTTTGCGGCGTCCTTCGGCCGAGATGTCGTCCGTCGACCAGGCGGGCGAGAGCACCGTACGGACCGACACCTGCCGTATGCCGTGCTTGTGCAGCGCACGCTCTATGTCCAGGGACATCGCCTCGATCGCCGGGCAGCCGGTGTACGTCGGGGTCAGCTCGACCTCGACCGAGTCCTCGGCGCGGACGTGCACCGCGCGCAGGACGCCCAGCTCGTGGAGGGTGAGCACGGGCAGTTCGGGGTCGGGCACCGCACCGGCGACTTCGAGGAGTTCCGCCTCCAGGGCGGTGAGGGTCACCATGACGCCCCCGGGTGGCTGCGGTGCAGATGCTGCATCTCGGCGAGCATCCGCCCGAAGGGCTCGGTGTGCACGCCCTGCCGTCCCGCGCCGGCGGTCCACGCACCGGACCGCGGCCCTTCGGGAACGGTCAGGGTGGCCCGGCTCAGAACGCCTGTCACGGACTCCAGCCAGACCGTCTCCAGCGCCCGTGCGTCCACGTCCAGGCCCTCTACCGGCCGGAACATCTCGCCGGTAAACCGCCACAGCGCCTCACACGCCCGCTGCATCCGCTCATGGCTGGCGTCCGTGCCGTCACCGAGCCGCAGGGTCCACTGCTCGGCGTGGTCGCGGTGGTAGGCGACCTCCTTGACGGCCTTCGCGGCGAGCGGGGCGAAGGGGCCGTCTCCGGTGGCGAGGCGGGCGTGGAGCAGGTGCTGGTAGGTGGAGAAGTACAGCTGGCGGACGACGGTGTGGGCGAAGTCGCCGTTCGGCTGCTCCACCAGCTGGAGGTTGCGGAAGGCACGCTCCTCGCGCAGATAGGCCAGTTCGTCCTCGTCGCCGGCCATCGACAGCAGCACGCGGGCCTGGCCCAGGAGGTCCAGGGCGATGTTGGCGAGGGCGACCTCCTCCTCCAGCACGGGCGCGTGGCCCGCCCACTCGCCCAGGCGGTGCGAGAGCACCAGCGCGTCGTCGCCGAGGGCGAGCGCGGCCGTGGTGGCAACGGCGACGGTCACAGGTGCTTCACCCCTTCCGGGATCTCGTAGAACGTCGGGTGCCGGTACGGCTTGTCGGCGGCCGGCTCGAAGAACGGGTCCTTCTCGTCCGGCGAGGACGCCGTGATCGCGGACGACGGCACGACCCAGATCGAGACGCCCTCGCCGCGCCGGGTGTACAGATCGCGCGCGTTGCGCAGGGCCAGCTCCGCGTCCGGTGCGTGCAGGCTGCCGGCGTGGGTGTGCGAGAGGCCGCGGCGGGAGCGCACGAAGACCTCCCACAGAGGCCAGTCGGTGTTCGTCATGCGAGTGCCGCTCCCGTCTCTTGGGGGTGCGGGGCGGGAGCCGTGTGCTTGGCCGCGTACGCCGCGGCGGCCTCCCGGACCCACGCGCCCTCGTCGTGCGCCTGCCTGCGCTGGGTGATGCGCTGTTCGTTGCACAGGCCGTTGCCCTTGAGGACCGCCCAGAACTCCGACCAGTCGATCGGGCCGAAGTCGTGGTGCCCCCGCTGCTCGTTCCATCTCAGGTCGGCGTCCGGGAGCGTCAGGCCCAGGGACTCGGCCTGGGGGACGCAGATGTCGACGAAGCGCTGACGCAGTTCGTCGTTCGAATGGCGCTTGATCTTCCACGCCATCGACTGCGCGGAGTGCGCGGACTCGTCGTCGGGCGGGCCGAACATCATCAGGGACGGCCACCACCAGCGGTCCACCGCGTCCTGTGCCATCGCGTGCTGCTGAGGGGTGCCGCGGCTGAGGGCCAGCAGCAGTTCGTACCCCTGGCGCTGGTGGAAGGACTCCTCCTTGCAGATGCGGACCATCGCGCGGGCGTAAGGGCCGTACGAGCAGCGGCACAGGGGGACCTGGTTGGTGATCGCGGCGCCGTCCACGAGCCAGCCGATCGCGCCGACGTCCGCCCAGGTCAAAGTCGGGTAGTTGAAGATCGAGGAGTACTTCTGGCGGCCGGTGTGGAGCTTGTCCAGCAGCTCGTCGCGGCCCGTGCCGAGGGTCTCGGCCGCGCTGTAGAGATACAGGCCGTGCCCCGCCTCGTCCTGGACCTTGGCCATCAGGATGGCCTTGCGGCGCAGGGACGGCGCGCGGGTGATCCAGTTCGCCTCGGGCTGCATGCCGATGATCTCGGAGTGCGCGTGCTGGGCGATCTGCCGCACCAGCGTCGCGCGATAGGCGTCCGGCATCCAGTCGCGCGGCTCGATGCGCTCGTCGGCGGCCACCGCGGCGTCGAAGGCGCGCTCGTACGCCGCCGGGCCTGCGGTGCCGTCTCCTGCGCCGTGCGCCTGTGCGCCGGCCGTCTGCTGCGCGGCTGCTGTCGCCATGGGGCCCCCTCGACCTCGTGCTCTGCCTGGAACCTGTTCCCGACCGATCGTTCGGTTCACTCGATTCCATGGTGTGACGGGGGCCGTAAGGTGTCAACCGCCGTGGATAACCTGCCGGGATCCCCTGTGGACAACCGGCGGACGCGTCGATGGGGGTGTGCCGGGCGGGCAGGGCTGAGTACCGTTCCCGTCCAAGCGGCCGGAAGACGGACCGGAATCGGGAAACGGGGCGGAATGGACGCGTACGACGGTGGCTCGAACGCCCCGGACGGAGCGGACGGGGTGGTCGAACCGGACGGGCGCGAGGCGTCCGACGAACCGGCTGCCGGCCCCCGCACCGGTGTCGCGGCACTCTCCCTCCGCTACCAGATCGGCGCCGCGATCGCGCTCGCCTGCGTCGCGGTCGCCGTCTGTGTCCACATCGGCATGGTGTTCCTGCACGTCGCGCCCTCGAACACGGTCACCAAACAGCACGGCCAGGCGATAGACGACTGGATCTATCCCGAGTTCGAGCAGAACTGGAAGCTTTTCGCGCCCAACCCGCTGCAGCAGAACATCGCCGTCCAGGTCCGCGCCCAGGTCGGCAGGCCGGACGGCGGCAGGACGAACACCGGCTGGTACGACCTGTCCGCGCAGGACGGCCGGGCCATCGACGGCAATCTGCTGCCGAGCCACACCCAGCAGAACGAACTGCGCAGGGCGTGGGACTTCTTCCTCGCCACCCACGACGCCGAGAACCGCCCGTCGGGCCTGCGCGGCGCCCTCTCGGAGAGCTATCTGCGCCGGATCGTGGTGATGCGCCTCGACCGCGACGGCGCGGCCGGGCGGGGCGAGACGATCGAGCGGGTCCAGGTGCGCTCCCGCACCACCAATGTGCCCCCGCCCGAGTGGAGCACGGAGCAGGTCTCCGAGCAGCCGGTGTTCCGGGTGCTGCCCTGGTGGTCGGTTTCGGCCGACGACTTCGAGGGAGGCGACCGGTGAACCGCTGCGCCCTGGCCGTCTCGGGCGGCATCGCCCGCGTCACCGAGGCCGCCCTCGGCCCGTATCAGACCGCTGTGATCCGTATCGGGTTCAGCGCGACCTGGCTGCTCTTCCTGCTGCGGGAGCTGCCCCACCGCCAGGAGCTGTACGGTCCCGACGGTCCCTGGTCCTTCGGCCTCGCCGAGCAGCTGATCTCGGATAACGGCGCCTTCACCGCCCTGATGTGGTCGGACGACGGCCTCTGGTTCGAGGCCGTGTACGCGTTCGCCGTCCTGACCAGCGTCCTGCTGCTGCTGGGCTGGCGCACCCGGACCATGTCCGTGCTCTTCATGGTCGGCGTGCTCTCGCTGCAGAACCGCAGCGTCTTCATGGGCGACGGCGGCGACAACGTCCTGCACCTGATGTGCCTGTACCTCGTCTTCACGCGCTGCGGCCAGGTGTGGTCGCTGGACGAGCGCCGGGAGCGGCGCGTGCGTGCGGCACGCGCGCGTGGAGAGCGGGTGGTGGACCGGGTGGGCCCCGCCCTGTGGGGCGTGCTCGGGCTGATGCTGGTCACGGTCACCGTGGCGGGCGAGCTCGACGGCGACGTGACCGTGCCGGTGATCCTCTGGGGCGTGTGGGTGGCCCTGGCCGTGTGGTGGGTCGTCGGGCGCCTGGCAAGGAGTGACGAGCCGCGGATCCTGCTCGACGTGGTCGGCAACATCGTCCACAACGGCGCCCTGCTCGTGATCATGGCCGAGGCCTGTCTGATCTACGCGACGGCCGGCTGGTACAAGATCCAGGGCTCCCGCTGGCAGGACGGAACCGCCGTCTACTACCCCCTGCACCTCGACTACTTCTCGCCCTGGCCCGCCCTCGCCGACGTGCTGTCGGCCAGCGGCACACTGGTGATGCTCGTGACCTACGGAACCGTGATCGTCCAGGTCGCCTTCCCGTTCACGCTGTTCCATCGCCGGGTCAAGAACGTCCTGCTCGCTGCCATGATCACCGAGCATGCCGTGATCGCCGTCGTCCTCGGACTGCCCTTCTTCTCGCTGGCGATGATCGCGGCGGACGCGGTCTTCCTGCCGACGTCGTTCCTGCGCCGGCTGGGCGACTGGGCCGCACGCGCGCGTGGACGCGTGTTCCGGCGCGAGGACGCCCCCAAGGTGCCGGGACAGCGGATCGGGGACGAAGCAGCCCCGCAGAACCGGGGCAACCCGGAGAACCCCGATCACACGCGCGTAGGGTTCACGGCATGACCGCCGCCGACCCCGTGACCTGCTGGCACCGGCTCGCCGACGCCTCCGTCCTGCTCGACGGCTTCCACACCCTCAAGCATGCGGTGCGCTTCGCAGCCGAGGTCCCGGTCGCGGTGACCGTCGACCGGGCGGCCACGCTCGCCCTCGCCGACGAACTCGCTCCGGACGTACGAGACACCCTGGACGCCCTGCTGACCGAGGTCCCGGAGCCGACGTACCGGTCCCTCGTGCCACGCCCGCATCCCACCGCCGTGGCGGCCCTGGCCGTACGACCGCCCCGTGCCGCCCACCTCGAAAAGCTGGCGCACTCTCCCCGCACCGCACCCGTCATCGTCCTCGACAACCCGCGCAACCTCGGCAACGTGGGCGCCGTCATCCGTCTGGCCGCCGGTTTCGGCGCGACCGGAGTGGTCACCACCGGCACCCTCGACCCGTGGCACCCCACGGTCGTACGCGGCGGAGCGGGCCTGCACTTCGCGACCGCGGTGGAACGGCTGACCGTCGAGGAGCTCCCGGCCGGTCCGCTGTTCGCCCTCGACCCCGAGGGCGACGACATCCGGGGTATGAAGCTCCCGGACGACGCCGTCCTCGCCTTCGGATCGGAGCGCAGCGGCCTGTCGGCCGGACTGCGCGCGCACACCGACCACTTGCTGTCCTTGCCGATGCGCCCGCAGGTCTCCAGCTACAACCTGGCGACCAGTGTGGGGATGACCCTCTACCACTGGAGCACGGGCACAGCAGCGCCCCTTTAGGGGCGCGGGGCTGTGACACATGCTGCTCCGGCGCGGGCGTGACCAGCCACAACGCACCGGAAGCCGCGCAACCACCGCACCCCCGGGCCTCTCAGGCCTCCCGCCGCACCTCGACAACCCGGAACCGGTTGGCGACGAACGCCCCGTCGCACAGCGCCGAGTTGGCCGCCGGGTTGCCCCCCGACCCATGGAAGTCGGAGAACGCGGCCGTCTGGTTCACGTACACCCCACCCGTGAGGTTCAGCGACAACTGGGCCGACTCATCGAGGCAGACGTCGACCACGGCCCCCTCGACCTCCGCGTCAGTGGTGTATGCGCCGACCGTCATCGCACCCTTCTCGCGGATCGTCCGCCGCAGCATCTCCACCGCGTCGGACGCGGAGTCGACGGCGACGGCGAAGGAGACGGGACCGAAGCACTCGCTCATGTACGCGGCCTCGTCATCCGGTTTGGCCCCGTCCAGCTTCACGATCACCGGCGTACGGACGACCGCCCCCGGGAACTCCGGATTGCTGATCTCCCGTGCGGCGAGGGCGACTTCGCCCAGGCCGGCGGCAGCCTCCAGGCGAGCCTTCACATCCGGATTGACGATCGCGCCCAGCAGCGCGTTCGCGCGCGTGTCGTCGCCGAGCAGGCCTTCGACCGCGCGGGCGAGGTCGGCGACGACCTCGTCGAAGGTCCGGGGACCCTCCTCGGTGCGGATGCCCTCGCGCGGGATGAGCAGGTTCTGCGGGGTGGTGCACATCTGGCCGCTGTACAGGGACAGCGAGAAGGCCAGGTTGGAGAGCATCCCCTGGTAGTTGCCGGTCGACTCCACGAGCACCGTGTTGACGCCCGCCTTCTCCGTGTAGACCTGCGCCTGGCGGGCGTTGGCCTCCAGCCAGTCACCGAATGCCGTCGAACCGGTGTAGTCGATGATCCGGATCTCGGGGCGCACGGCCAGGGTCTTGGCGATGCCCTCGTCCGGGCGCTCGGCGGCCAGCGCGACCAGGTTCGGGTCGAAGCCCGCCTCAGCCAGCACCTGGCGCGCGACCCGCACGGTGAGGGCGAGCGGCAGCACCGCGCGCGGGTGGGGCTTGACCAGGACCGCGTTTCCGGTGGCCAGGGAGGCGAACAGGCCCGGATAGCCGTTCCACGTCGGGAAGGTGTTGCAGCCGATCACCAGGGCGATCCCGCGCGGGACCGGCGTGAACCGCTTGGTGAGCGCGAGCGGGTCGCGCTTGCCCTGGGGCTTGGTCCACTCCGCGGTGTCGGGGGTGCGGACCTGCTCCGCATAGGCGTACGCCACCGCCTCCAGGCCACGGTCCTGCGCATGCGGGCCGCCCGCCTGGAACGCCATCATGAAGGCCTGGCCGGAGGTGTGCATGACCGCGTGCGCGAACTCGTGCGTCCGGTCGCTGATGCGCTTGAGGATCTCCAGGCAGACCACGGCCCGGATCTCCGCGCCGGCGTCCCGCCATGCGCGCTGGCCGGCCCTCATCGCGGGCAGCAGGACATCGATGTCCGCGTGCGGGTAGGTGACGCCCAGTTCGATGCCGTACGGCGAGACCTCGCCGCCCGTGAAGCCGTCCGTGCCGGGCTGGCCGAGGTCGAGGCGGGTGCCCACGAGGGCGTCGAAGGCGGCCTTGCCGGCTGCCGCGTCCAGGCTGCCCTGCTCGCCGTAGGCCTTGGGGTGCTCGGGGTGCGGAGACCAGTACACGCGTGTGCGGATCGCTTCCAGCGCCTGGTCGAGGGTGGGCCGATGCCGGGCGATCAGCTCGCGGGCGGTCAGTTCGGCGGCCATGCGGGACCAACTCCTTGTCTCAAGAACTCTTCGTCGAGCTCATGACCTGGGCACAGACATGGGCAGAGACAGCCAGACAGGGATAGAGTAACCGAATGGTCGGTCGGGACAAGGGGGTCCGCCGCATCTGTGGAAAACCCCGTGCGGGAGGATCGCGCACATGACAGCACTCGACCTCAGCAGCCCCGTGGCCGTCGTCGGCACCGGCACCATGGGCCAGGGCATCGCCCAGGTCGCGCTGGTCGCCGGGCATCTCGTGCGGCTGTACGACGCCGTCCCCGGACGCGCCCAGGAGGCGTGCGCCGCGATCGGTGCCCGCCTCGACCGGCTCGTCGAGAAGGACCGGCTCACCGCCGCCGACCGGGACGCGGCGCGCGCGCGTCTGCTGCCCGCCGGAAGCCTCGCCGACCTCGCGGACTGCGCCGTGGTCGTCGAGGCCGTCGTGGAGCGGCTCGACGTCAAGCAGGACCTCTTCCGCGAGCTGGAAGGCATCGTCGGCGAGGACTGTCTGCTCGCCACCAACACGTCGTCCCTGTCGGTGACGGCCATCGGCGGGTCGCTCGGCGACCCCGGCCGTCTCGTCGGCCTGCACTTCTTCAACCCCGCACCGCTGCTGCCGCTGGTCGAGGTCGTCTCCGGGCACGCCACCGACGTCACGATGGCCACGCGCGCGTACGAGACGGCGCGCGCCTGGGGCAAGACCCCGGTCGCCTGCGCCGACACCCCCGGCTTCATCGTCAACCGCATCGCGCGGCCCTTCTACGCCGAGGCCTTCGCGGTCTACGAGGCGCAGGGCGCGGACCCCGCCACCATCGACGCGGTGCTGCGCGAGTCCGGCGGCTTCAAGATGGGCGCCTTCGAGCTGACCGACCTCATAGGCCAGGACGTCAACGAGTCGGTCACGCACTCCGTGTGGCAGTCCTTCTTCCAGGACGTGCGCTTCACACCGTCGCTCGCCCAGCGGCGCCTGGTCGAGTCGGGCCGGCTCGGCCGCAAGACCGGACAGGGCTGGTACGACTACGGGGAGGACGCCGAGCCCGCCGAGCCGCACACCGCGGAACGCGCCCAGCCGCCCGCGTACGTCGTCGCCGAGGGCGACCTGGGCCCCGCCTGCGAACTGCTCGCGCTGATACGCGAGGCGGGCATCGCCGTCCGTGAGGAGGACGAGGACCACGGCACCCGCCTGGTGCTGCCGGGCGGCGGACAGCTGGCGCTCGCCGACGGCCAGACCTCCGTGGAGTTCCGGGACGTCGTCTACTTCGATCTCGCGCTCGACTACCGCAGGGCCACCCGCGTCGCCCTGTCCGCCTCCCAGGACACCGCCTCGCAGACCCTCACCGAGGCGATCGGCCTCTTCCAGGCGCTCGGCAAGGACGTCAGCGTCATCGGCGACGTACCCGGCATGATCGTCGCGCGCACGGTCGCGCGGATCGTCGACCTGGCGCACGACGCCGTCGCCAAGGGGGTGGCCACCGAGGAGGACATCGACACCGCGATGCGCCTGGGCGTGAACTACCCCCTCGGCCCCTTCGAATGGAGCCGCAGACTCGGCCGCAACTGGGCGTACGCCCTCCTCGACGACCTGCATCTGCGCGACCCGTCGGGACGTTACGCGCCCTCGCTCGCGCTCTACCGCCATGCGTACGCCTCCGACAAGCGGGAGGGCAGCACGTCATGACCACCGCCAAGCGGGACACGTACACCCCGGAGTCGCTGCTCACCGTCGCCGTGCAGGTCTTCAACGAGCGTGGCTACGACGGCACCTCCATGGAGCATCTCTCCAAGGCGGCCGGCATCTCCAAGTCGTCGATCTACCACCACGTCGCCGGCAAGGAGGAGCTGCTGCGCCGCGCGGTGAGCCGGGCGCTGGACGGGCTCTTCGGGATCCTCGACGAGGAGCACGCGCGCGTGGGGCGTGCCGCCGAGCGCCTGGAGTACGTCGTGCGGCGCATGGTCGAGGTGCTGATCGCCGAACTGCCGTATGTGACGCTGCTGCTGCGCGTGCGCGGCAACACGGACACCGAGCGCTGGGCCCTGGAGCAGCGCCGCGACTTCGACCACCGGGTCGCCGAGCTGCTGAAGGCGGCGGCCTCCGACGGGGACGTGCGCGGTGATGTGGAGGTACGCCTCGCGACCCGGCTGGTCTTCGGGATGATCAACTCGATCGTCGAGTGGTACCGGCCGGACGGGCGCGGCATGAACGAGCGTGAAGTGGCCGACACGGTCGCGCAGTTGGTGTTCGGCGGGCTGCGCAAGGCCTCCTAGGCGGGCCCTGGGTCAGCCCTGCGGCTCCAGGTCCTCCTCCTCGAACACCAGCAGCGTGCGGGTGCTGAGCACCTCGGGGATGGCCTGGATCCGGGTCAGGACCAGCTCCCGCAGTGCCCTGTTGTCGGACGTGTGCACCAGCAGCAGCACGTCGAAGTCTCCGCCCACCAGGGCGATGTGGGCTGCCCCGGGGAGCTGCTTGAGCTGCTCGCGCACCGTGCGCCAGGTGTTCTGGACGATCTTCAGGGTGATGTACGCCGATGTGCCCTGGCCCGCACGCTCATGGTCCACGCGGGCACCGAAGCCGCGGATGACGCCGTCCTCGATGAGGCGGTTGATCCGCGCGTAGGCGTTGGCACGCGAGACATGGACACGTTCGGCGACCGACCGTATCGACGCGCGGCCGTCCGCCTGGAGCATCTGCAGGATGTCCTGATCGATGGCGTCGAGGGGTCGCGCGGGCGGCGGAGTGCTGTCCTCGGGGCCTTCGGCCATTTGTTCAGGTGCCATGTCCCCCCGCCTCTCTACCATGGACGTACTGCGTCCATCTCAGGTTGTGGAGAACCGTTTGTCCACAGCCTGAAGGTGCCTGTAGCCAAAATGTGCCGACGACCGAACAATCGGTAGGTGAGGCGCATCACCATCCGACGTGCCTCTCCAAGCCACTCCCACGAGGAGGTGCCGCGATGACGGTCATGGAGCAGCGGGGCGCATACCGGCCGACGCCGCCGCCCGCCTGGCAGCCCCGTATGGACCCCGCGCCGCTGCTGCCCGACGCGGAGCCGTACCGCGTGCTCGGCACGGACGCCGCCGCGAAGGCCGACCCCGCCCTGCTGCGCCGGCTCTACGCCCACCTGGTGCGCGGTCGCCGGTACAACGCGCAGGCCACCGCTCTCACCAAGCAGGGCCGCCTGGCCGTCTACCCCTCCAGTACCGGCCAGGAGGCCTGCGAGGTGGCCGCCGCGCTCGCCCTCGAAGAGCGCGACTGGCTCTTCCCGAGCTACCGCGACACGCTGGCCGTCGTCGCCCGCGGGGTGGACCCCGTCCACGCTCTGACCCTCCTGCGTGGCGACTGGCACACCGGCTACGACCCGCACGAGCACCGCGTCGCCCCCCTGTGCACCCCGCTCGCCACCCAGCTCCCGCACGCCGTCGGCCTCGCGCACGCCGCCCACCTCAAGGGCGACGACGTGGTCGCACTCGCACTCGTCGGCGACGGCGGCAGCAGCGAGGGCGACTTCCACGAGGCGCTCAACTTCGCCGCCGTATGGCAGGCCCCGGTCGTCTTCCTGGTCCAGAACAACGGCTTCGCGATCTCCGTCCCGCTCGCCAAGCAGACCGCGGCCCCGTCGCTGGCCCACAAGGCCGTCGGCTACGGCATGCCCGGCCGCCTGGTCGACGGCAACGACGCGGTGGCCGTGCATCAGGTCCTCAGCGAGGCCGTACGGCACGCGCGCGCGGGAGGCGGGCCGACGCTGATCGAGGCCGTGACGTACCGCGTCGAGGCCCACACGAACGCCGACGACGACAAGCGCTACCGGGCCGACGCCGAGGTGGAGACCTGGCGGGCCCACGATCCGATCGCCCTCCTGGAGCGGGAGCTGACCGAACGGGGCCTGATCGACGAGGACGGCATCCGGCACGCGCGCGAAGACGCCGAGCGGCTCGCCGCCGACCTGCGCGAGCACATGAACCAGGACCCGGCGCTCGACCCCATGGACCTGTTCGCCCACGTGTACGCCGAGCCCACCCCCCAACTCCAGGAGCAGCGGGACCAGTTGGCGGCGGAGCTGGAGGCCGAGCGGGAAGGGGCGCACCGATGACCACCGTCGCCCTCAAGCCGGCCACCATGGCACAGGCCCTCACCCGTGCGCTGCGCGACGCCATGGCCGACGACCCCGCCGTGCACGTCATGGGCGAGGACGTCGGCACCCTCGGCGGGGTCTTCCGGGTCACCGACGGGCTCGCCCAGGAGTTCGGCGAGGACCGCTGCACGGACACGCCCCTTGCCGAGGCGGGCATCCTCGGCACGGCGGTCGGCATGGCGATGTACGGCCTCAGGCCGGTCGTGGAGATGCAGTTCGACGCCTTCGCCTACCCCGCCTTCGAGCAGCTGATCAGCCATGTGTCGCGGATGCGCAACCGCACGCGCGGGACGATGCCGCTGCCGATCACCATCCGGGTCCCCTACGGCGGCGGCATCGGCGGCGTCGAACACCACAGCGATTCCTCCGAGGCGTACTACATGGCGACTCCGGGGCTCCATGTCGTCACGCCCGCCACCGTCGCCGACGCCTACGGCCTGCTGCGCGCCGCCATCGCCTCCGACGACCCGGTCGTCTTCCTCGAACCCAAGCGTCTGTACTGGTCCAAGGATTCCTGGAACCCCGAGGAGCCGTCGGCCGTTGAACCGATAGGCCGCGCGGTGGTGCGGCGCTCGGGCCGGAGCGCCACGCTCATCACGTACGGGCCGTCCGTGCCCGTCTGCCTCGAAGCCGCCGAGGCGGCACGGGCCGAGGGCTGGGACCTCGAAGTCGTCGATCTGCGTTCCCTCGTGCCGTTCGACGACGAGACGGTCTCCGCCTCGGTGCGGCGGACCGGGCGCGCGGTGGTCGTGCACGAGTCGGGCGGGTTCGGCGGCCCGGGCGGGGAGATCGCGGCCCGTGTCACGGAGCGCTGCTTCCACTATCTGGAGGCGCCGGTGCTGCGCGTGGCCGGGTTCGACATCCCCTACCCGCCGCCGATGCTGGAGCGTCACCACCTGCCGGGCGTGGATCGGATCCTGGATGCCGTGGGGCGTCTGCAATGGGAGGCCGAGAGCTGATGGCACGCGCTTCTGACATGCACAGCCTGGAGTTCAGGCTCCCCGACCTCGGCGAGGGGCTCACCGAGGCGGAGATCGTGCGTTGGCTTGTCGAGGTCGGAGACCTCGTCGCCGTCGACCAGCCGGTCGTCGAGGTCGAGACGGCCAAGGCGATGGTCGAGGTGCCCTGTCCGTACGGCGGCGTGGTCACCGCCCGCTTCGGCGAGGAAGGCACGGAACTTCCCGTGGGGGCGCCGCTGTTGACGGTGGCGGTGGGTGCGGCGGCCTCCGGAGAGCCGGCCGCCGGCTCGGGCGGGGGTTCGCGTCAGGACGCGCGCGTGGGCTCGGGTGAGCAGACGCGTGCGGGCTCCGAGGGCGCGCGCGAGGGCTCCGCTGAGCGCCCTCACGAGGGCTCCGGCAACGTGCTCGTGGGCTACGGCACGGGTGCCGCTCCGGCCCGCCGCCGAAGGGTGCGGCCGACGGCTCGTACGGCTACGACCCCTCGTACGGCTGCGACCCCTCGTACGGCTGCGACCCCTCGTACGGCTGCGACCGCGCCGACGCCCGACGCCCCCAGCGCCTCCGGCATCGCGCCCGGTTCCGGCAACGGCCACCGTGCCGACGGCCCCGTCCCCGTGATCTCGCCCCTGGTGCGGCGGCTCGCCAGGGAGAACGGGCTGGATCTGCGCGGGTTGACGGGCTCGGGCCCGGACGGGCTGATCCTGCGGGCCGATGTGGAGTACGCGCTGCGGGCGGCCGCCGCGTCATCAACCCGACCGCCGCCGCGTACGGCCACGCCGTCCGCGACCGCACCGTCCTCCGCTACTCCGACCGCCGCCGCCCCCACCGCGCCCACCGCGCCCACCGCCCCCTTCGCCCCCACCGAGCCCCCGCTCGCCCCGGTCTCCCCCCTCGCTCCCACGCCCGCCGAATCCCTCGTCGCCCGTGTGACGCACGCACCCGCCGGTGCCCCCGTCACCTCCGCGCCCGAGGGCACCCGTATCCCCCTCAAGGGCATCCGGGGCGCAGTCGCCGACAAGCTGTCCCGCAGCCGGCGTGAGATACCGGACGCGACCTGCTGGGTGGACGCCGACGCGACGGAGCTGATGCGAGCGCGCGCAGCGATGAACGGCACCGGGGGGACGAAGATCTCCCTCCTCGCCCTGCTGGCACGCATCTGCACCGCCGCCCTCGCCCGGTTCCCCGAGCTCAACTCCACCGTCGACATCGAGGCCAGGGAGATCGTCCAGCTCGACCAGGTCCACCTCGGCTTTGCCGCGCAGACCGAGCGCGGACTCGTCGTGCCTGTCGTGCGGGACGCGCAGGCGCGGGACGCCGAGTCGCTGACCGCGGAGTTCGCCCGGCTGACGGAGGCGGCCCGGACGGGCGCGTTGACGCCTGCGGAACTCACGGGCGGGACCTTCACGTTGAACAACTACGGCGTGTTCGGCGTCGACGGCTCCACGCCGATCATCAACCACCCGGAGGCGGCCATGCTCGGCGTCGGCCGTATCGTCCCCAAGCCGTGGGTGCACCAGGGTGAGCTGGCGGTGCGGCAGGTCACCCAGGTCTCGCTCACCTTCGACCACCGGGTGTGCGACGGCGGCACGGCCGGCGGCTTCCTGCGGTATGTGGCGGACTGCGTGGAACAGCCTGCGGTGCTGCTGCGCACCGTGTGACAAAGGCGGGTGGACGTTTGAGAAAGGCACACGGGCGTTCCCTCCGATCATGACGGCACGCATACTCGGGGAGTGACCGCGTTCGAGCCCTCCAGCGATCCCGGCGCCGCGTACGACGCCGTCGTCCTCGCCGGCGGTGCCGCCCGGCGGCTCGGCGGCGTGGACAAGCCCCGCGTGCGGGTCGGCGGGCGGGCGCTGCTCGACCGAGTGCTGACCGCCTGTGCCGGGGCGCGGATCACCGTCGTCGTCGCCGATCCCCGGCCCACCCCGCAGCCCGTGACCTGGGCCCGCGAGGACCCGCCCGGCGGCGGACCGCTCGCCGCGCTCGACGCCGGGCTCCGGCACACCACGGCCGCGTACGTCGTCGTACTCTCCGCCGACCTGCCGTTCCTCGGCGAGCGGACCGTGGGACGGCTGCTGACGACGCTGAGGGACGGCTCCGCCGACGGCGCTGTCCTGACCGACCCGGACGGCCGAGACCAGCCGCTGGTGGCGGCGTACCACGCGCAGGCGCTGCGCCACGGGCTGGGCGCGCTCACTCAGGAGCACGGCGGCCTCACCGGCCTGCCCCTGCGCCGGCTGACCGGCGGACTCGACCTCACCCGCGTCCCCGACCCCGTCGCGTCCTTCGACTGCGACACCTGGGACGACATCGCCACCGCCAGGGCACGCATCAGGGAGCATGGGCACGTGTTGGATGAATGGATTTCCGCAGTCAAGGACGAGCTGGGCCTCGACCTCGACCTCGACGTCGACACCGGCGTCCTGCTCGACCTCGCGCGCGACGCCGCACACGGAGTGGCCAGGCCCGCGGCGCCGCTGACCACCTTCCTCGTCGGCTATGCGGCGGCGCAGGCCGGGGGAGGCCCCGAAGCCGTCGCTGAGGCCGCCCGCAAGGCCGCCGCGCTGGCGCTGCGCTGGGCCGAGGAGGCCGAGGCAGAGGCAGCGAAGGACGCCGAGAAGGACGCCGCCGAGCCCGACCGCAGCCCGGACGCCGGATGACCGCCCGCGCCGTCCGGACCGGCGATGACGCCGAGGACCTCGACGTCGAGGAGGTGCTGGCCCTCGTGAACGAAGACAGCGGCCGGGAGGCCCACGCCGCGCCCGCCCCGCACAGTGCCCCCGCTTCCCCGGCTCACGCCCGCCATCAGGCCACCCCCTGGGCCGAGGCACGGGTGATCGCCGAACGGGCGGGCCGCTCGGGGGGCCGCCGCCCGCCCGTCTCCGTCTCCCTCGACGCCGCCCTCGGCCTCACCCTGGCCGCTCCGCTCACCGCCCTCACCGACCTGCCCTCGTTCGACACCTCCGCGATGGACGGCTGGGCGGTCGCCGGACCCGGACCCTGGGACGTACGGGACGAGGGCGTGCTGGCCGGGCACGCGGAACCCGAACCGCTCATCGACGGCGAGGCCGTCCGGATCGCCACCGGCGCCCGCATCCCCCTGGACACCACCGCCGTCATCCGCAGCGAGCACGGCCGCATGGACCCCCAGGGCCGCCTGCACGCGACCCGCGAGGTGGGCCACGGCCAGGACATCCGCCCACGCGGCCAGGAATGCCGTACCGGCGACCAGCTCCTTCCCGTCGGCACCCTGGTGACCCCGGCCGTACTCGGACTCGCCGCGGCAGGCGGATACGACACCGTCACCGCGGTCCCCCGCCCCCGCGCCGAGGTCCTCGTCCTCGGCGACGAGTTGCTCACCGAGGGACTGCCGCACGACGGGCTGATCCGGGACGCGCTCGGCCCGATGCTGCCACCCTGGCTGCGGGCGCTCGGTGCCGAGGTCGTCGCGGTGCGCCGGCTCGGCGACAACGCCAAGGCCCTGCGCAAGGCCATCACCTCCTCCGACGCCGACCTCATCGTCACCACCGGCGGCACCGCCTCTGGCCCCGTCGACCATGTTCACCCCACCCTGAGCCGCATCGCCGCGGAGCTGCTGGTCAACGGCGTCAAGGTGCGCCCCGGCCACCCGATGCTGCTGGCCCGGATCAAGGACAACCAGCACCTCGTCGGTCTGCCCGGAAACCCCCTCGCCGCTGTCTCCGGCCTGCTCACGCTCGCCGAACCGCTGCTGCGCACCCTCGCCGCCCGTCCGGCCCCCGAGCCGCTGGCGCTGCCGCTCCAGGACGCGGCGCACGGGCATCCGTACGACACCCGGCTCATCCCCGTGACCCTGCGCGTCGACAGTGCCGTTCCGCTGCACTACAACGGCCCGGCCATGCTGCGGGGCATCGCGGCGGCCGACGCGCTGGCCGTCGTACCGCCGGGAGGTGCCCGGCCGGGGCAGGAGGTCGAACTCCTCGACCTGCCATGGGCTTTCGCCGGTATCGAGGTGTGTTTCACGTGAAACAACCGGGCCGTGACGTGATCGCCCGCCAGGCGGACGAACATCTCACCACTCACCGGGTGAAACTCCCGCGGAAGGTGGTGGAGCACCCCTTCCGGCAGGTCGCCAGGCGACTGTGCATGGCCCTGCTGGTGCTCGTGCTGACCGCGCTGATCGTCTACGCCGACCGTGAGGGCTACAACGACAACTCGGACAACTCCGTCGACTTCCTCGATTCCTGGTACTACGCGACCGTCACGCTCTCCACCACCGGATACGGCGACATCACCCCCGTCAGCGATGCCGCCCGGCTCACCAACATCTTCGTCATCACACCGCTGCGCGTGCTGTTCCTGATCATCCTGGTCGGCACCACGCTTGAGGTCCTCACCGAACGGACCCGGGACGAATGGCGCCTGACCCGCTGGAGGTCCGCCTTGCGTGATCACACCGTTGTCGTCGGATTCGGGACGAAGGGGCGTTCGGCGATCCAGACCGTGTGCGCGTCGGGGCTCAAGGCGGAGCAGGTCGTCGTGGTCGACCCCAGTTCCAAGGCGATCGACGCGGCGACGGCCGAGGGGTATGCGGGCATCGTCGGGGACGCGACGCGCAGCGATGTGCTGAAGCGGGCCGAGGTGCACAAGGCGCGGAAGATCATCATCGCCACCCAGCGTGATGACACGGCCGTCCTCGTCGCGCTCACGGCCCGGCAGCTCAACCGCGGCGCAAAGATCGTGGCCGCGGTGCGGGAGGAGGAGAACGCCCCACTGCTGAAGCAGTCCGGCGCCGACGCGGTCATCACCAGCGCCAGTGCGGCCGGCCGGCTGCTCGGTCTCTCCGTGCTCAGCCCCGCCGCCGGCATGGTGATGGAGGACCTCATCCAGCAGGGCAGCGGGCTCGACATCATCGAGCGGCCGGTCATAAAGGCCGAGGTGGGCAAGAGCCCACGGCAGACGGAGGACCTGGTGGTGAGTGTCGTACGCGGGCACCGGGTGCTCGGATACGACGATCCGGCCGTCGGGACGCTGGAACTGACGGACCGGCTGATCACCATTGTGCGGGCGACGCCGGGTACACAGGTCGCACCCGACGCCCGCCCGCTGCCGCAGGACTGAACCTCGACGGGAAGAGCACTGGGGGGTGTTCAGGATGGATGCGGCGATGTCGATACGGCGCCGCATGCCGCCCGAGTGGTTCTTGACCCGCTTCCCGGCCGCGTCCGTCAGCCCGAAGGCCTCCAGAAGCTGTGACGCCGACCGGGGACGCCGTTGGACCGTGCCGGTGGGGACGGCGCGAGGTCGACGCCGTCCACGGCCCTGGTCTCGCCGAACGTCTTCACCAGCCCGCGGTCTGGATGGCCAGGCCTGAGGCGGACGTAGGCGCAGGGGACCGGAGAGCGAGGAGTAGCGTCCTGCCCATGCATGCGATCACGATTCCCGAACCTGGTGGGCCCGAGGCGCTGGTGTGGAACGAGGTCCCCGATCCGGTGCCCGGCGAGGGCGAGGTGCTGGTCGAGGTGGCGGCCGGCGCCGTCAACCGGGCCGACATCCTGCAACGCCAGGGCTTCTACAACCCGCCGCCCGGCGCATCCCCCTATCCCGGCCTCGAATGCTCCGGACGGATCGCCGCGCTCGGGCCCGGGGTCTCCGGCTGGGTGGTCGGTGACGAGGTGTGCGCGCTGCTCGCGGGCGGCGGTTACGCCGAGAAGGTCGCCGTCCCGGCCGGCCAGCTGCTGCCCCTGCCGCAGGGCCTCGACGTCGAGCAGGCCGCCGCGCTGCCCGAGGTGACCTGCACGGTCTGGTCGAAGAGCATGTGAAGATGCCCCCATGACACCGAACACCTTGAATCAGTACGTGGCCGACTCGGCCGCCAACGACCAGCCCCGCGCCGTTCTCTACGCCCGTCAGTCGAAGCTGAACGAGGACGGCAGCGACGCAAGCCCCGTCATGCAGTGGGAGGCAGGCGAAGCGCTGTGCGCCGCCCGTGGCTACCGCGTCGTACACCGGTTCAAGGACGTAGGTAAGTCCGGTTGGGACCCCAGCACGCAGCGCGAGGGGTTCGAGGAAATGATGAGCTGGGTTCGTCAGGGTAAGTGCGATGTGGTCGTGATCTTCACGCTGTCCCGGCTTACCCGCATGGGTGCGCAAGAGGCGTTCGCCATCGAGAAGGAGATGCGGGACCACGGCGTCTCGCTCGTCAGCGTCCGGGAACCGTACCTCGACACGAGCGACCCCATCGGTGCCGGAATCTTCGCGATCATCGCCGGCCTCGCGAAGCAGGAATCTGACACCAAGTCGGCGTTCATCAGCAACACGAAGGAGCTTGCTCGCAAGGCAGGCGGCCACGTGTCCGGTACCGCGCCGTTCTGGGGGACGAACGAAAAGGCATTCACCGAGGACGGCGTGAAGTACGTCAAGATCGTGCCGACCGAGGAGGGCCGACAGACGGTCCTACTCATGCGGGACATGGCGGAGAAAGAGCGGCTGACTCCGGGCGAGATCGCCGAGAAGCTGACCGACAACCCCCACACCCCGCCGCCCGGCTGGAGAACTGAGCAAGGAATGGCGCGCGTGGACGCTCGGCGTAAGCGGGGAACCTACAAGGCGTTCCCCGACAAGCCGAGATGGACCCCGCAAGCCGTTCTGCGGACGCTTCGTGACCCGCGCATCGCTGGCATGGCTGCCAACCGCATTGGCTCCGACAAGTGGGAGATCCGGCGGAACGCCGACGGCGACCCGATCAACGTTCACGAGCCGATCATGACCCCCGCTGAGTGGTACGTCCTTCAGATCGCGATCTCTACCGAGGGGAAGCACCGGCGCGAGTATCACGGCGGTACCTATCTGCTGACCGGCTGGCCGTTCCTGTACTCGTACTGTGGCGCGACGATGAGCACCACGATTACGAAGGGCGTACCGCGCTACCGGAGTAACCGGGAAGTCAGCGCAGCGCGTCAGATGGGCAAGCAGCGGGTCAGTATCCAGGTTGAGGCGACAGACGAGTACGTAGCGCAGCGGGTATGGGCTCGCGTCATCAATGCCGACCCCCAGGACGACGAAGACGCAACGCTGTTGGCTGCCGCTGCGCAGCGTTTCGCACGCCAGCAGGACACAGCGGGTATCGCTATCGAGTGCCACGAACTTGAGGCGCAGATCAAGCACACCCAAGAGAGCCTGCGACAGATCTACGCCGACCGTAAGGCGGGGCTCTACAAGGGGGCCGTGGGTCACGCCGCATTCACCGACGCTGTGCGGTCCATGCAGCTAACTGAAGAGACGTGCACGGCGCGACTGCGGAAGCTGCGCGAGGAACAGACCAACTCTGTGCGTCTGCCCATTGACAACTGGATTGAAGACGCCGGGACAGACCCAATCGGCCCCGGTACGCCGTGGTCCAAGTGGACGATGGCCCAACGGCGCGACTTCCTCAAGCTTTGGGTGGATCACGTGGAAGTTCGCCCCGGCACCCCTGGGCGTAAAGAAGTCGTCGTTTCGGAACGTGTCGAGATCCATTGGGCACGCCCGCTCACCGAAGAGACGGAAGGCGAAGAGGACTTCGAAGACTTGCCCGAGGAAGCCGCGTAAGCCCCTCTGAGCCCCTTTCACGGCCCGCTACTGGAAACCCCCGGTGGCGGGCCGTTCGGCGTTTCTATGGGCCTGCTACGGCTTCCCATCCGTATCTCTCTCGGTAAGCAGTTCGATGATGCGCGCAGTATCGGCCTGAACCTCATTCCCGGACGGTCGTTCAGGAGCGCTGCACTCTGGAACCACGGTTCCCGCTTCCATTTCTTCCCGCATGGCGTCAATGGCATTGAGTACGGCGGCAGTGTTCATCGCATCGGCGGCAGCGAGACGGGCAAGGCTATTTTCTAGCCTGTCGAATGATCGATCTAGTGAGTCCGGCATTTGCGCGCTCCCTGCGTGCTGGCGGGGTGTTCCCGCTCTCAGCGGACAGCGTAGGGCCAGGAAGCCACAGAACGGCCCCACAGGGCGCCGTACAGGCGTTGATCGGCACCCGGTTCCAACGTCCGCGAGAAAGGCCGTTAGGCGACCACCCATGGCTTCGAGTCGAAACGGTCGCGCAGCGCTGACGTGTCGGCGGAGCGAGTCGACATCAAATTTGTGATTCAGGTCACTTAGGTAGACCTAAGCGGATGTGTGAGCTATCCACAAGGGTTGTGGATAACGAGGTAGCGAGCCCACCAGGCCAATTGCACAGAGTAATCAAGATGGGCCCTGCTTTTACTTTCCGTTACCAGAGTGGTGACGAGTGACGAAATGATGAGTACTTCTGTTCCACCTATACATCATCTAAATAAGGCTCTATGGCGGTAAACCGGAAGTGACGGAATTTCGTCACTCGTCACCACCGGCCCCCGTGCGCCGCTCCCGCTGTAAGAGCACGCACGCCCGCTTTCCGCTGTGGCGCCCAACTCAATTCAATGTGATCTGCATCACACTTAAATTCAGGACGTCCCAATACAGGCGTTTATGCCGGAATTCTGCGGAAGCCGTTGCACTCCAGAGCTAGTGAGGAATCGTTCTGGGATTCCGATTCCTCTGGCACGCGAAAAGCTTCTCTCAGGGGGCGCGTGTCAGACCGCCCGGCTCCGCTGACTCGGATAGGTACGTGCGCACTGACGACTGTGCATGCCGATCAGCGGAGCTAGGCGCATTCCACAATCTTGGATGTTGAGGGGGACTGATGATCCAGCCGGTAGACGTCGCCATAACCGTCATCGAACGTCGTTGCATCGTCCCTAGGGATCGCAGCGAGCGGGCCGAACTATTCGCCGCGCTGACCGTCATGCACCGTGCGCTTAACGCCACGCACCCCACCACAACCGAGGAAATCCCGGATGCCCGACCTATTCGATGAGCTACTGACCCACTGCATTGCCGAGAACGAGCGACTGCGCGCCGAGTACACAGCGAAGCTAGAACGCACCGAGGAACGGTATTCCTCAATGGAGAATGCCGTATTCGCTGAAGCAGAGATGAACGACCGGCTAGGCCAGCAGTCACGCACGCCAGCGAAGATGCGCCGACTCGCCATGATGCGCGATGAGTTGAACGGGCTATGGGCTGAACTCGCGAAGCCTGCTCCTGACTTCTCGCTGATGTAGGCCACCTACTCAAGTAGCAGGTGCGCCCCCTATTCGAGAGGTGGCACCCGTGCCTTACAGCCTGTGCCCTCGCTGCAAGAAGCTGCACGAGCTAGGCGCCAAATGCCCGTGCGCTGCTGCCCGCGCTAAGCAGCAGGGCTGACGCAAGGTCGAATTTCTCAGCAAAGTCGCAGGTCGGTGGGTACGCCGAAGAGGT
>NZ_WJBG01000146.1 GCF_009709555.1 Streptomyces blattellae
GGTGACGTGCCGGCCGTCCGGCTCGACACGGATCGTGCCGGTGGTGAACCGGCAGGCCAGACGCGCCTTCCGCTTCGGCTTCCGGCGCGGGATACCCACCCTGGCACCTTTGCGTTTGCCCTGCTTGGACTTGGCGTAGTTGTCGAACGCGGCGGCCGCGTTCGACAGCCCGGTGCTGTAGGCCTCCTTGGAGTTCTCCTGCCACCAGTCGGCGAATCTGGGGTCGGTGGTCTTGATGCGGTTGAACTCCTTGCGCAGTGCGGGCAGCGACCACGGCCGCCACGGCGTGAGGTCGTCCTCGCTGATGCCGTAGGTGGCCTCGGCCTTGCGCTGCCACCATGCGGCGGTCACCCAGGACACGGCCCAGTTGTAGGCCGCGCGGGCGGCACCGCAGTGCGAGCGCAGCGCCCGCTCCTGCCCGGCTTCGGATCGAGAGCGAACTTGAACGCCTGCACCACACAGCCGGACCGCGGCCGGAACTTCCCCCTCACTCGACACCCTGAAGGAACCCTCGTTCCCCTCCAGAGCCCAAGCCCCGGACCACACCGCGCAGGGCACTCCACGACGCCCCCTCCCCCACTCGGAGAGTCCACGCCAGCACGACACGAGCCGACAGAGGCTGAGATGCGCTGATGGACCGTTCAGCAGCTGTCAGCCCTTCAGGCGCACGAGAGGCCCGCGCCGATCCAAGCGATCCAAGGCGCGGGCCCCACTCTCGTACGACCGGTTACTCCTGCTTCTTCCGCCGCGTGCCGAACACGATCTCGTCCCAGCTCGGCACCGCTGCCCGGCGGCCGGGGCGGACACCGTCGGCTTCGGCCTGGCGGTCGGTGGCGCCGATGAGGCGGTCGCGGTGGCTGCCGACCGAGCGGGGCATGAGGACATCGGCGTAGGCGGAACCGGCCGACGCGGCGGGGGCCGGAGGTTCCTCCTCCGCGGGTTCGGCGGCGGGGGGCTCCTCCGCCACCGGCTCCGGAGCCGGGCGTTCCGGCACGACCATGTCGCCGCGGAAGCTCGGCACCGCCTCCAGCAGGCTGGTCAGGGAGTCGCGTTCACCGGTGCTCTCCACCTCGGGCTCGGGGGAGGGCGACGGCAGCATCGGACGCTCCGGGCGGTCCAGCGGACGGTCCCGCGGCAGCCGGGCGATACGCGGCACGAACGGGAAGCTGGGCTCGGCCGCGGCGAGGTCCTCGGACTCACCGATCAGCGAGCGCGCTTCCTCGTCGACGGCCTGGACGAGCCGCCGGGGCGGATCGTACGTCCAGCTCGCCGAGTGCGGTTCGCCCGCGACCAGGTAGACCAGCAGGACTTCCCAGGTGCCGTCGTCGCGACGCCACGAGTCCCACTGGACGGTGTCCTTGTCGGCGCCGCGCAGCAGCAGCCGCTCCTGGACGGCCTCGCCGAGTTGGGGCCCGGCGGCGTTCTCACCGGGTCTGCGGACGGGTGTCTTGCGGGCTCGCTCGGCCATGAAGGCGCGCTCGGCCAGCACCGGCCCCTCGAATCGGCGTACCCGGTCGACCGGGATTCCGGCCATCTGTGCGACCTCTTCCGCGGTCGCACCCGCACGTATACGCGCCTGGATGTCGCGGGGGCGGAGATGGCTCTCGACCTCGATCTCGATCTGGCCGAGGCGCGGCCGGTCGCCGCGCACGGCGGCGCGCAGCCGTTCGTCAATCGGGAGGGTGTACTCCGTCGAGTCGGCAGCCTTGAGCACCAGCCGTGTGCCGTCATTGGAGACGGCCACGACACGCAGTTCGGGCATGGGGACCTCCCGGGTGGTGCCTGCCGACGTCACGTGCGTCGCTGCTTCCGCTAGTCGAGTGTGGCCTGCCCGGGTGCAGCCTGCCACAACCTTGCCGAGTTGCCCGGCGTGTCGGGCCGGGGCCCTGGATCGCCGTTATGGCACGGTTACCTATTCGCAACGCTAAGTGACCAACTCCGTCACCCTGTGCAACTAGCCTCCTCCCGGCGGTCCTTGAAGGCCACGGACGCCCTGGCGGGAGACCGGGCCCAGGGCTGGCAACAGTACTCCATTTGGGCCACGTGCGTGGATTGGCTCGCCGCCCAACTTCTGGCAACGAGTGGGACTTGGCCGTCCGGACGGGGATTTTCGGATCTTGAACGTGGCGTACGTCACGCAATCGGCAGAAACGGAACTAATGGTTTCGCCGATGCGTCCCCCTCCAAGGGCGCAAGTGCCCCCCATTTCCGGGGAGTCGGCTACGGCCCCAGCACCCGCCGCAAGTAGTCGTTCTGAAACCGCCGTTCCGGGTCAAGCCGATCCCGCAGCGCCGTGAACTCGCCGAACCGGGGGTAGGCCGCGGCGAAGTACTCGGCGTCCCGGGTGTGCACCTTGCCCCAGTGCGGCCGGCCCTCGTGCGCGGTGAAGATGCGTTCGGCGGCGGTGAAATACGCCTGATAGGGCGTCCCCTTGAACATGTGGACGGCGATGTAGGCGGTGTCGCGGCCGGAGGCGGTGGAGAGCGTGATGTCGTCGGCGGGAGCCGTGCGCACCTCGACCGGGAAGCTGATCCTCAGGCCGGAGCGGTCGACCGTCGTCTTCAGTTCACGCAGCGTCTCGACGACGGCCTCGCGCGGGACGGCGTACTCCATTTCCACGAAGCGCACCCGTCGCGGCGAAGTGAAGACTTTGTAGGGAATATCGGTGTAAGTCCGAGCGGACAGCGCCTTGCTGGAGATCTGGGCGATCGCCGGGACCGTGGCGGGCACCGCGCGGCCGGCCCACTGGGCCACCTGGAAGACGCCGTTGGAGAGGAACTCGTCCTCGAACCAGCCCGCGAGCTGCCCCACCGGCCGCTCCGGGCCCGGGCTGCGGTTGTTGCGCTTGGTGTTGGTGTTGCCGGTGTGCGGGAACCAGTAGAACTCGAAGTGCTCGTTCTCTGTCCAGAGTTCGTCGAACCGGCTGGTGACCTGGTCCAGACTCATCGGCTCCTCACGGGCCGTGAGCAGGAAGATCGGCTCCACGGCGAAGGTGATCGCGGTGATGATGCCGAGGGCGCCCAGGCCTATGCGCGCGGCCGCGAAGACCTCCGGGTTCTCCTTCTCCGAGCAGGTCAGCACCGAGCCGTCGGCCGTGACCAGCTCAAGCCCTTTGATCTGGGCGGCTATCGAGGCCGAGTCCCGGCCGGTGCCATGGGTGCCGGTGCTGGTGGCCCCGGAGACCGTCTGCTCCATGATGTCGCCCATGTTCGTGAGCGACAGGCCCTCGCGCGCGAGGGCCATGTTGAGTCTCTTGAGCGGGGTGCCGGCCTGCACCGTGACAGTCCCGGCTTCGCGATCGATGGTGCGGATGCCGGTCAGCAGTTGAGGGCGGATCAACAGACCGTCGGTGGCGGCCACGGACGTGAACGAATGCCCCGAACCGACGGCCTTCACGGTCAGCCCGTCCTCCGCCGCCTTCCGTACGGCAGCGGCCAGTTCGTCCACGGAGGCGGGTTCGACCTGCCGCGCGGGCCGGGCGGCGACGGTGCCGCCCCAGTTACGCCATGTGTCGTTCCTGCCACTCACTGTGGTGCTCAACGGTGCCTCCCCGCCGTGGCGCCGGCCTGCTGAGCCGGCGGAACCCGAGGAAACCGACCGCGACCGCGACGGCCCCGGACACCGCCGGAACCCCGTACCCGGCACGCGCCCCGGCCGCGTCGATCACCCAGCCGGCCACGGAGGAGCCGAGTGCGACCCCGACCGCGAGCCCGGTGCTCACCCAGGTCATGCCTTCGGTGAGCTGCGCGCGTGGTACGTGCTCTTCGATGAGGGACATCGTCGTGATCATCGTGGGAGCGATGAACAGGCCCGCAGCGAACAGCGCCACGGCCAGAAACGGCAAGTTTCCGACCAGTAGGAGGGGGATCATACTCACGGCCATCATGAACACGCCCAGCAGCCAGCGACGTTCGGGCGCTCCTTGGAACCGCAGCAGCCCGAACACGGCTCCTGCCACGCAGGAGCCAGCCGCATAGATCGCCAGCACGAGGCTCGCGGCGCCCTTGTGCCCCTGCTCCTCGGCGAAGGCCACGGTGACCACGTCGACGGCCCCGAAGATCGCTCCGGTCGCCACGAAGGTGGCCACCAGGACCTGGAGACCAGGTGTGCGCAGCGCGCTGCCGCCGCTGTGGTGCTCGCGCGGATGCGGCTTCGGCTCGGTGGCGCGCTGCGCGGTCAGCCAGAAGACCCCGGCCGCCAGGAAGCAGGCGGCGAGCAGCGGCCCCGCCTCCGGGAACCACGCCGTGGACAGGCCGATGGAGATGATCGGCCCGAAGATGAAGCAGACCTCGTCCACCACGGACTCGAAGGAGTACGCCGTGTGCAGCTGCGGGGTGCCCCGGTACAGGGCGGCCCAGCGGGCGCGGATCATCGCCCCGATGCTCGGCACGCAGCCGATCCCGACGCACGCGACGAACAGCACCCAGTCCGGCCATCCGTAGTGCGCGGCGAACAGCAGCAGGGCCGCCGCGACGAGTGACACCAGCGTCGCCGGGCGCAGCACCCGCCGCTGCCCGTACTGGTCCACCAGCCGCGAGACCTGCGGGCCCGCGATCGCGGCCGCCATCGCGATGGTGGCCGCCAGGGCGCCCGCCAGCCCGTACCGCCCGGTGAGCTGGGAGATCATCGTGACGACGCCGATGCCCATCATCGACAGCGGCATCCGCCCGAGGAAGCCGGCGGCGGCGAAGCCCTTGGAGCCGGGGGCGGCGAACAGGGCGAGGTAGGGGCTGGGCACGGGGTCTCCGGTACGGCGGGTGTGCGACCGTGCGCCGGGCACTGACCCGGGCGCGGGCTGGGGTAAGGCGTGAAGAGGGCGGATACAGGTTACGGGCCGTGTCACCCACTTGCACCACCGGGACCGCACTGGTCACCCCGCCGTTTCCCGGCTGTCAGTGCCGGGTGGCAGGATCGACTCATGCCAGAAGCGCTCGATGCCACCCCCTACGACGCCCTGCTCCTGCTCTCGTTCGGCGGCCCCGAGGGCCCGGACGACGTGGTCCCGTTCCTGGAGAACGTGACGCGAGGGCGCGGCATCCCCAAGGAACGCCTCAAGGAAGTCGGCCGGCACTACTTCCTGTTCGGCGGGGTCAGCCCGATCAACGACCAGAACCGCGCCCTTCTCGACGCCCTCCGCAAGGACTTCGCCGACCACGGCGTGGACCTGCCGGTCTACTGGGGCAACCGCAACTGGGCGCCCTACCTGACGGACACCCTGCGCGAGATGGTCGCCGACGGCCGCCGCCGCATCCTGACCCTCGCCACCAGCGCCTACGCCTCGTACTCGGGCTGCCGCCAGTACCGCGAGAACCTCGCCGACTCGCTCGCGGCGCTTCAGGCCGAGGGCCTGGAGCTGCCGAAGATCGACAAGCTGCGCCACTACTTCAACCACCCGGGGTTCCTGGAACCCATGATCGACGGTGTGCTCCAGTCGCTGGCCGACCTCCCGGAGGACGACCGGGACGGCGCGCACCTCGCCTTCACGACCCACTCCATCCCGACCGCCGCCGCCGACACCTCCGGCCCGGTCGAGGACCACGGCGACGGCGGGGCCTACGTCGCGCAGCACCTGGACGCCGCGGAGCTGATCGCCGGCGCCGTGCGCGAGCGCACCGGCATCGACCACCCCTGGCAGCTGGTGTACCAGTCGCGCTCCGGAGCCACCCACATCCCGTGGCTGGAGCCCGACATCTGCGACCACCTTGAGGAGCGGCACGCGGCCGGGGCCCCGGCCATCGTCATGGCGCCCATCGGTTTCGTCTCCGACCACATGGAGGTCCTGTACGACCTCGACACGGAGGCCAAGGCGAAGGGCGAGGAGCTGGGGCTGCCGCTGCGCCGCTCCGCCACCGTCGGCGCCGACCCCCGGTTCGCCGCCGCGATCCGCGACCTCGTCCTGGAGCGGGCCGCCGTCGAGCGTGGCCAGGAGGTCACGCCGTGCGCCCTGGGAGCCCTGGGTCCGAGCCACCACCTCTGCCCGGTGGGCTGCTGCCCGGCGCGCGCCCCCCGCCCCGCCGCCGCGGGCGCCGACAGCACGTACGCGTGAGGAGCGCCGTGACCGACCCCCTGCACTCGGACCTGCTCGCCCTGGCCCGGGAGGCCGCCCGCCGCGCGGGCGAGCTGCTGCGTGACGGCCGCCCGGCCGACCTCGCGGTCGCCGCCACCAAGTCCAGCCCGATCGACGTGGTCACCGAGATGGACATCGCGGCGGAGAAGCTGATCACCGGCCTGATCGCCGGCCGCCGCCCCGACGACGGCTTCCTCGGTGAGGAGGGCGCCTCCACCGACGGCTCCAGCGGCATCCGCTGGGTGATCGACCCACTCGACGGCACGGTCAACTACCTGTACGGCCTGCCGACTTGGGCCGTCTCCATCGCGGCCGAGCAGGACGGTGAGCGAGTGGTCGGTGTCGTCGCCGCACCGATGCGCGGTGAGACGTACCACGCGATACGGGGTGGCGGCGCGTGGGCCACGGGTGCGTGGGACGGCGAACGGAAGCTGACCTGCCGCCCGGCGCCACCGTTTGAGCAGGCCCTGGTCTCGACCGGGTTCAACTACGTCTCCGAGGTCCGCGCCCACCAGGCCGACGTCGCCCAGAAGCTGATCCCGCTCCTGCGTGACATCCGTCGGGGCGGCTCGGCCGCGGTCGACCTGTGCGATGTGGCCGCCGGCCGTCTGGACGGCTACTACGAGCGGGGCCTGCACCCTTGGGACCTGGCCGCAGGCGACCTCATCGCCCGTGAGGCGGGCGCCCTGACCGGTGGACGCCCCGCACAGCCCCCGTCCCACGCCCTGACGGTCGCGGCCACACCGGGCGTCTTCGAGCCCCTTCAGCGCCTCCTGGAGGACTTCGGCGCCTGGCACGACTGAGTAACGACCACTGACCCAGACGACGGTCCCCGGCGCTGGATTCGCCGGGGACCGTCGTCGTGCGTGTGCTGCGGATCAGACGGCGGACGCGCCGACCTCCACACCGTGTTCGGCCGCCAGGCGGCGCAGGTCGTCGAGTTCGCCCTGCTCCACCTCGACGAGGAAGTCGTCGCCCTCGTCACGAGCCCGCGTCAGGTCGGATTCGGTCGCCCTTATGCGCTGCAGAAGTCCTGCGGTGAATGCGTCCATGCTGCGCCCCCTCGTCCTGGGTCGTGGGTCGTTGGCACGGGGGTGTGCCGTTCGGAAGGGGCGATCACGTCTCCTGTGGATGCCCAGCGCTGCCCGGGCTGGGCGGCGACGGTGCCGGACACCCACGCCCGCTCTGCGGGAAAGCGGTTCGCGGCGTACCGCATGGTGTTGCGGTACATGCAGAGCGTGATCGCGGGGTGTAAACGGTCCTCCCCCCGCTCCCTCCCACGGAAACCTCAACCGGCGGAGAAAATCTCGTATTCCCGGTTCCTGCACCCCGCTTCCCGGTTCCTGCACCCCGCCCGCACGGCCCCGGTGGCCTGCTCTCAGGGGCTCCGTCCCCCGCCTTACCTCCGACTTATGGTCGAAAAGGGCAGGATGGAGGGCAACAATCCCACGGAGACCCTGCTCGCGTGCGCTCTGGAGGCGCTACGCGGGTGGACACAGGAAGGACAAGCGACGTGCGCGTACTCGTCGTCGAGGACGAGCAACTGCTCGCCGATGCGGTGGCCACCGGACTCCGCCGGGAGGCCATGGCCGTCGACGTCGTGTACGACGGTGCGGCCGCCCTGGAGCGCATCGGCGTCAACGACTACGACGTGGTCGTCCTCGACCGTGACCTCCCGCTCGTGCACGGCGACGACGTCTGCCGCAAGATCGTCGAACTCGGCATGCCCACCCGCGTGCTGATGCTCACGGCGTCGGGCGACGTCAGCGACCGGGTCGAGGGCCTGGAGATCGGAGCCGACGACTATCTCCCCAAGCCCTTCGCGTTCAGCGAGCTGACGGCACGCGTGCGTGCCCTCGGCCGCCGCACCAGCATGCCGCTGCCGCCCGTCCTGGAGCGCGCCGGCATCAAGCTCGACCCGAACCGCCGTGAGGTCTTCCGCGACGGCAAGGAGGTCCAGCTCGCGCCGAAGGAGTTCGCCGTCCTGGAGGTGCTGATGCGCAGCGAGGGCGCGGTCGTCTCCGCGGAACAGCTACTGGAGAAGGCCTGGGACGAGAACACCGACCCGTTCACCAACGTCGTGCGCGTGACCGTCATGACCCTGCGCCGCAAGCTGGGCGAGCCGCCCGTCATCGTCACCGTGCCCGGCTCCGGCTACCGGATCTGATTCCGGTGGCCGCCACACCGGTGCCGCCCCAGGCGCCCCCGAAGCCCACCTGGGACCCCCGCAGGCCGGAGGCCCCGTTCCCCTGGCTGCGCCCGACCATCCGGATACGGCTCACGCTGCTGTACGGCGGCATGTTCCTGATCGCCGGCATCCTGCTGCTGTCGATCATCTATCTGCTGGCCGCGCAGGCGCTGAACGTGGGCAGTGAGCTGCCCTTCAAGATCGTCGACGGCAGGGTCGCCAGCGACATCTGCAACCTGCCCAGCAGCGCATCGCCCAGCACGTTCAACAGCGCGATGAACGACTGCGTCAACGAGCAGCGTCAGCACGCCCTGGACAATCTGCTCAGCCGCTCGCTGCTGGCCCTGCTCGGTCTCGCCGTGATCGCCTTCGCCTTCGGCTACGGCATGGCCGGACGGGTCCTGGCGCCGCTCGGCCGGATCACCCGCACCGCCCGCGCGGTGGCGGGCTCGGATCTGTCCCGCCGTATCGAGCTGGACGGTCCGGACGACGAGCTGAAGGAGCTGGCCGACACCTTCGACGACATGCTGGAGCGGCTGCAGCGCGCCTTCACCGCCCAGCAGCGCTTCGTCGGGAACGCCTCGCACGAACTGCGCACCCCACTCGCGATCAACCGCACGCTTCTCGAAGTGCATCTGTCAGACCCGAACGCGCCGGTGGAGCTTCAGCAGCTCGGCAAGACGCTGCTGTCCACCAACGAGCGCAGCGAGCAGCTCGTCGAAGGGCTGCTGCTGCTCGCCCGCAGCGACAACCAGATCGTCGAGCGCGGGCCGGTGGACCTCGCCGAGGTAGCCTCCCAGGCCGTCGACCAGGTGCATGCCGAGGCGCAGGCCAACGGCGTGGAGATCCGGGGCGAGCAGAAGTCGGCGGTGGTCCAGGGCAACGGCGTACTGCTGGAGCGGATCGCGCTGAACCTCGTGCAGAACGCCGTGCGGTACAACGTGCCGGAGGACGGCTGGGTCGAGGTCAGCACCGAGGTGCAGCACGGCCAGGCGGTCCTGGTCGTCACGAACACGGGCCCGGTCGTCCCGGCGTACGAGATCGACAATCTCTTCGAGCCGTTCAGACGGCTGCGCACCGAGCGCACGGGCAGCGACAAGGGCGTCGGACTCGGTCTGTCCATCGCCCGGTCCGTGGCCCGGGCACACGGCGGGCACATCATGGCGCAACCGCGTGAGGGGGGAGGGCTCGTGATGAGAGTCACCCTGCCCGTCTGAGATCGTGCCGCGACCCACACGGGGATGTTCGCTTTGCGCGGAATTTCCATGGCCCGCCGCAGGCGTTACCGTGTGTGATCGATCACAAGGGCAACTTTCCGGCCATCTACTCTCAGTGATCATGCGTCTTGTCGGAAAGCCGGGAAAATCCCGGTTTTCGGGGGCCTTGATCACGGGAAGTACACGGTGAGACGCCTTTGAAGTGCGGCATCAGGACCGTGTACGGTCCGCATCGCCATCCAAGCCGATCACTCTTGAGGAGTCCGGTTGGGTGTCGATTGAGTAACAGACCTTGATGTGAGGCAAAATCTCCGCCTCGGGTCGGGCACAAGTCCGGCCTCTCACGCGTTACGTGCGCTGGAGACACCGCAGACACCCAGAGGGGGAGAGCGACATGGCAACGGATTACGACACCCCACGCAAGACCGACGACGACGTCGACTCGGACAGCTTGGAAGAACTCAAGGCCCGGCGGAACGACAAGTCGACCTCCGCTGTGGACGTCGACGAGTTCGAGGCCGCGGAAGGCCTGGAGCTGCCCGGCGCGGACCTCTCGAACGAGGAGCTGGCCGTCCGGGTACTGCCCAAGCAGCAGGACGAGTTCACCTGCATGAGCTGCTTCCTGGTGCACCACCGCAGCCAGCTGGCCCGGGAGAAGAACGGTCAGCCGATCTGCCGCGACTGCGACTGAGGACGGGTCGGCCGTGACTGGCTCGACCTCTCCCTGGAAGCGCCGCTTCCCCGCGCGGGGAGCGGACGAAGGGTCGCTCGACGGCCCTCATGGCGCGCGTGACGACGAGCGGGGCTCATCCGATTCGGGATCGGCCTCGCTCGAACCGGCCGACCGGGCCGGCCTTCCGGTGCCGGTCCCGACGGAGGCTCCGGCACCCGTCGCACGGCGCCGTGCGGCGGTGATCCGGGACACGGCCAGGGAAGGCGTCCGCAAGGGCGGCAGCCGGGCCCGGGCGGGCCTGGCGTACCTCGCCGACCGGGTGATCGAGATCGCCCCGCGGATCCCCGTACGCGACCTTGAGACGCTTCGGCGGCAGTTCCCCGGCCTCGGGCCCGAGGAACTCGCGGACAAGCTCGTGGCGGGCGCGGCCAACGCGACCTCCACGGTCGGTGCCGGGATCGGAGCGGCGGCCATGCTGCCGGTACCGCCCGCGATGCCGACGGAACTGGCCGCCGAGATCACCGGAGTCGCGGCCATCGAGCTGAAGCTGATCGCCGAGCTGCACGAGGTCTACGGCGTACGGCCGCCCGGCGACCTCAAGCAGCGCAGCACCGCGTATCTCAACTCCTGGTCGGGGGAGCGCGGGGTCGATGTGACAAAGCCGTCGACGCTCAACGCGGCGGTGAACGGGCATCTGAAGCGCCAGCTGCGCCAGCAGATCATGAAGCGCATGGTCCGCAACCTGCCGAACCTGATGCCGTTCATGGTGGGTGCCGCGGTCGGCGCGGTCATGAACCGCAGAGACACCCGGAAGGTCGCCGCGCACATCCGCAAGGACCTCCGCAAGGCACAGGTGCCGTGGGGCGCGCTGACCGAGCTGCCGCCACTGGAGGCTCCGGCGGATCCGCTGCGCATCGGCGAGATCCCCAAGGAACTCGGGCACTGAACCGAAACTTTGCCCAGCCGGCGGAAACTTTGCCTAGCGCTCCGCTGGCTGTGTCGATATGCGGCTCCGCCGCGGGGCCGTGATGGGCCGTTGATCGTCTGCGGGTCCATCGTGGCTGGTCGCGCAGTTCCGCGCGCCCCTTTGGGGCGCTGCCGAATCGCCCCGGACTTCCCCGAGCCTGCTCAGGCGGCCGCCGCCTTTGCCGCCCTCAGCGCCTCCGCCAGCCGCTGAGGCTCCCGCGTCGACAGGTACAGATACGGCGTCGGGTCGTCCGGGTCGGTGACCTCGACCTTCAGCGCGGTGGGGATGTAGGCGCGCAGCAGCAGGAACGCGCGTGTGTCCGCCTTGTACGTGCGCCAGGCGCGCGTCTCCTCCGGGTCCAGGATCTCAGCCTGGCCCAGGGCCGTCACCGGGATCTTCGCCTCGCCCGCGATCAGCGAGCCGGCGACGACGCGGATGCGCGGCGAGCCGTACGAGCTGGCGACGACGGCCGCGGCAGCGGTGCCGCCGGCCAGGCCGCCGAGCATCGGCAGGGTGCCGAACGGCAGCAGGATGAGCGCCATGGAGACACCGACCAGGAAGCTGATCAGCCACCAGGAGCGGGGCACGGTGAGGCGTTCTTCATAGGGCGCGGCGGAGAGCTGCATGTGGCCAAGCTTGGCATGGTGGCGGTTGGTGATGGTCGGGCGGGTAAGGTCTGCGGCTGTGAGTGGTTCGTCCGCAGTTCTCAAGCCGCCCGCCGACGCCAGGAGGCCGGTGCGTCATCCCGACGCTCCCGCGCCCGGCGAACTGCTCGGCGCGCACTACGGCCTTTGCTTCGGCTGCGGCGGCGAGCAGGCCCATGGGCTGCATCTGGAGGCGCGGGCGGGCGACGGCGTCTGCCTCACCGCCGAGTTCACCGTGCGGCGCGAACACCAGGGCGCCCCCGGGCTCGCGCACGGCGGTGTGCTGGCGGCGGCCCTGGACGAGGCCCTCGGCTCGCTGAACTGGCTGCTGCGGACGATCGCCGTGACCGGTCGCCTGGAGACGGACTTCGTCGCGCCGGTGGCGGTGGGTACCACGCTGCATCTGGCCGCCGAGGTGGTGGCGGTGGCCGGGCGGAAGATCTACTCGACGGCCGTCGGACGCGTCGACGGTCCCGACGGCCCCGTGGCCGTCCGTGCCGACGCGCTCTTCATCGAGGTGAAGGTCGATCACTTCGTCGACAACGGCCGCCCGGCGGAGATCCGGGCCGCCATGGACGACCCCGACCAGGTCAGGCGTGCCCGCGCCTTCGAGGTGAATCCGTGAGCCGTGCCGCCCGACAAGAGCTCGGCGTGCTGATCCGGCGCGTCGACCCCGACGTACCGCTTCCGTCGTATGCGCACCCCGGTGACGCGGGAGCCGATCTGCGCACCACCGAGGCGTGCGAACTGAAGCCCGGTGAACGGGCCGTACTGCCCACGGGGGTGTCTGTCGCGCTCCCGGAGGGGTATGCGGCCTTCGTGCATCCGCGATCCGGTCTCGCCGCCCGCTGCGGTGTCGCCCTCGTCAATGCCCCGGGGACGGTTGATGCCGGGTACCGTGGAGAGATCAAGGTGATTGTGGTGAATCTCGACCCGCGCGAGGCTGTGCGGTTCGAGCGCTTCGACCGGATTGCCCAACTGGTCGTCCAGCAGGTCGAGAGGGTCCGCTTCCATGAGGTCGCGGAGCTTCCCGGGTCGGCGCGGGCCGAAGGGGGCTTCGGATCCACCGGCGGCCATGCCGCGGTGACCGGAACAAGCAGCACAAGCGGTCAGGCCGCCGTGGGCGGCGCGACGGGTGGGAATCGATACGCTTCGGTCGTATCCGACCGGGAAGGACAGTGACGTGTTCGGACGTCGCAAGAAGAAGGGTGCCGCCGACGACGCGGCCGGCGAGGCCGAGCAGGTCGTCGACAGTGTCGACACTGAGGCGGACGTGGACGAGGACGTAGCGGGCGAGCGCGTGCGGCTTGAGCCGGAGCCGCGGCCGGACGGGCCCTGGGACAGCTCCGAGGTGAGCGATGCGGCCGAGGGCCGGGTCGACCTGGGCGGCATGTTCGTGCCCGGTGTCGAGGGCATGGAGCTGCGGGTCGAGGTCGCGGGCGACGCGATCGTCGCGGCGACCGTCGTGCTGCGCGACAGCGCCGTCCAGTTGCAGGCCTTCGCCGCTCCCAAGCGCGAGGGCATCTGGGGCGAAGTACGCGAGGAGATCGCCGGCGGCATCACTCAGCAGGGTGGCATCGTCGACGAGGTCGAGGGTCCGCTGGGCTGGGAGCTGCGCGCCCAGGTGCCGGTGCAGCTGCCGGACGGCACGGGCGGCTTCCAGGTGGTGCGGTTCGTCGGTGTGGACGGGCCCCGCTGGTTCCTGCGCGGTGTGATCTCCGGGCAGGGCGCGGTGCAGCCGCAGGCGGCCGGGCTGTTGGAGCAGATCTTCCGGGACACGGTCGTGGTCCGCGGCGAGGGCCCGATGGCCCCCCGTGACCCGATCGTCCTGAAGCTGCCGAACGACGCGCAGATGGTCCCCGAGGGCGTCCAGCAGGAGGAGGCCGGATCGCGTTTCTCCGGCGGCATGGGACAGTTGCAGCGCGGGCCGGAGATCACCGAGGTCCGCTAGTCAGACGCGAGAAGGGCCGCACCCCGGGTTCGGGGTGCGGCCCTTTTTCGTGCGCGGCCCCTTGACGCGGGATTGGTCTGTACCTACGGTCTCCGGCCAGTGCCTGGTTCACAAAGGTGCTTCACGTTCATATACGAGAACGGAAGGAAGCCCCCGCTATGCGCCGTACCGCACTGTTCGCCACCGTGGCCGCCCTCATCTCAGGCGCCCTCGCGTGGCCGGCCGGCCGCCCTGCCGATGCTGCCCCCGCCACCTTCGTCCACCCCGGAGTCGCCGTCTCCAAGGGTCAGCTGGACTTCACCCGCAGCAAGGTCGACGCGGGCGCCCAGCCCTGGAAGGGAGCCTTCGACAAGATGATGGCGAGCAGGTACGCCGACCTGAACCGCACGCCCAAGCCGCGCGCGACCGTGGAGTGCGGCTCGTACTCGAACCCGAACCACGGCTGCACCGACGAGCGTGAGGACGCCATCGCCGCGTACACCCACGCCCTCGCCTGGTACATCACCCGCGACGAGCGGTACGCGAAGAAGGCCATCGCGCTGATGGACGCCTGGTCGGCCACGATCAAGGACCACACCAACAGCAACGCGCCCCTGCAGACCGGCTGGGCGGGCTCCACCTGGCCCCGAGCTGCCGAGATCATCAAGCACACGTACACGGGCGGCTGGCCGAACTCCGGCCGCTTCGCGACCATGCTCCGGGATGTCTACCTGCCCGAGATCATCAACGGCTCGAACGCCAACGGGAACTGGGAGCTGTCGATGATGGAGGCCGCCGTCGGCATCTCCGTCTTCCTGGAGGACAGGACGTCGTATGACAGGGCCATGGCGAAGTTCCGTACCCGCACCGCCGCCTACGTCTACCTCTCGTCCGACGGTGAACTGCCGAAGACGGTGCCCAGCCAGAACCTCGACACCCGGGAAGAGATCGTCAAGTACTGGCAGGGCCAGTCAACCTTCGTCACCGGACTCACCCAGGAAACCTGCCGCGACCTCACCCACACGGGGTACGGCATATCCGCGATCTCGCACGTCGCTGAGACCAGCCGGATCCAGGGGCAGGACGTGTACGGCACCGACGTCGGCGAGCGGCTGCGGCATGCCCTCGGGTTCCAGGCGAAGTACGAGCTGGGGACGGCCGCTCCGCGTTGGCTGTGCGGCGGGTCGCTGAACCTCGGGCTCGGCCCGGTCACCGAGGTCGGCTACAACGCCCTGGGCAACCGTCTCGGTCACGCCATGACCAACACCCAGACCCTCACCGAGCGAGGCCGGCCTGCGGGCGGCAACAACCTCTTCGTCGCCTGGGAGACGCTCACCCACGGGGACAACCCGGGCTGAGCCTTCCGCCGCCCGGCGCGTCAGGGTTCCGTCAAAGGCGTCCCCCGGCGCCTTCCTCGTCCCGTTTGTCCGCATCGTTGACCGTAAGGTCGACGATGCGTACGCAGCAGTGAACGGGAAGACAATGGGGCCATGGGACGCGGCAAGCTTCGGATCTACCTCGGTGCCGCACCGGGGGTGGGCAAGACCTACGCGATGCTGTCCGAGGCGCACCGGCGGGTGGAGCGGGGCACGGACTGTGCGGTGGCGTTCGTGGAGCACCACGGGCGGTCGCGAACCGAAGTGATGCTGCACGGTCTGGAGCAGATCCCGCGCCGGGAGCTGGAGTACCGCGGCGGGGTCTTCACCGAGATGGACGTCGACGCCGTCCTCGCGCGCCGCCCCCGGGTGGCCCTGGTGGACGAGCTGGCGCACACCAACGTCCCCGGGTCCCGGAATGCCAAGCGGTGGCAGGACATCGAGGAACTGCTGGCGGCCGGGATCGATGTGATATCGACGGTGAACATCCAGCATCTGGAGTCGCTGGGTGACGTGGTGGAGTCGATCACGGGGGTGCGGCAGCGGGAGACGGTGCCGGACGAGGTGGTGCGCCGGGCGGATCAGATCGAACTGGTGGACATGTCGCCGCAGGCGCTGCGGCGGCGGATGGCGCACGGCAACGTCTACCAGCCCGACAAGGTGGACGCGGCGCTGTCGAACTACTTCCGGCCGGGGAACCTGACGGCGTTGCGGGAGCTGGCGCTGCTGTGGGTGGCGGACCGGGTCGATGAGTACCTGAAGCAGTACCGCAGTGAGCATCGGGTGTCGGCGATCTGGGGCTCGCGGGAGCGCATCGTGGTGGGGCTGACCGGCGGTCCTGAGGGGCGGACGCTGATCCGGCGCGCGGCCCGCCTCGCGGAGAAGGGCGCCGGGGGCGAGGTGCTGGCGGTCTACATCGCCCGCAGTGACGGACTGACCTCCGCCTCGCCGAAGGAGCTGGCGGTGCAGCGCACGCTGGTGGAGGACCTGGGCGGCACCTTCCACCACGTGGTCGGGGACGATATCCCGGACGCGCTGCTGGAGTTCGCGCGCGGGGTGAACGCCACGCAGATCGTGCTGGGCGTCTCGCGGCGCAAGAGCTGGCAGTACGTGTTCGGGCCGGGCGTGGGCGCGACCGTCGCCCGGGAGTCCGGGCCCGATCTCGACGTCCACCTGATCACGCACGACGAAGCGGGCAAGGGACGAGGACTGCCCGTCACCAGGGGCGCACGGCTCGGCCGGGCCAGGATCATCTGGGGGTGGCTGATCGGACTGGCCGGCCCGGCGCTCCTGACGGTGCTGCTGAACACCGTCGAAGTCGGCCTGGCCAACGACATGTTGCTGTTCCTCACGGTGGTCGTGGCGGCGGCCCTGCTCGGCGGGCTCTTCCCGGCGCTGGCCTCCGCGGCCTTCGGGTCGCTGCTGCTGAACTACTTCTTCACCCGGCCTCGGCACCGGCTGACCATCGCGGACCCGGAGAACATCGTCGCCCTTGTGATCTTCGTCGGGGTCGCGGTGTCGGTGGCGTCGGTAGTGGACCTGGCCGCCCGGCGTACCCAGCAGGCCGCCCGGCTGCGGGCCGAGTCGGAGATCCTCTCCTTCCTCGCGGGCAACGTGCTGCGCGGTGAGACGAGCCTGGAGGAGCTGCTGGAGCGGGTGCGCGAGACGTTCGGGATGGAGTCCGCGGCGCTGCTGGAGCGGCAGAGCGATGTGGAGCCGTGGACCTGTGCCGGGAGCGTGGGGCCCAGGCCGTGTGCGAGCCCGGAGGCCGCGGATGTGGACGTGCCGGTGGGCGACCATATGGCGCTGGCGCTGACCGGGCGGGTGCTGCCGGCGGAGGACCGGCGGGTGCTGGCCGCGTTCGCCGCGCAGGCCGCGGTGGCCCTGGACCGGCGGCGGTTGCGGGAGGAGGCCGACCGGGCGCGGACGCTGGCGGAGGGCGACCGGATCCGTACCGCGCTGCTGGCCGCCGTCAGCCATGACCTGCGGACCCCGCTGGCGGGTATCAAGGCGGCGGTGAGCAGCCTGCGCTCCGACGACGTGGCGTGGTCGGAGGAGGACCAGGCAGAGCTGCTGGAGGGCATCGAGGACGGCGCCGACCGGCTCGACCATCTGGTGGGCAATCTGCTGGACATGTCCCGGCTGCAGACCGGCACGGTCACACCGATCATCCGGGAGATCGACCTGGACGAGGTGGTGCCGATGGCGCTGGGCGGGATTGCCGAGGGCAGCGTGGAGCTGGACATCCCCGAGACGCTGCCGATGGTGTCCGTCGACGCCGGGCTGCTGGAGCGGTCGGTGGCCAACCTGGTCGAGAACGCCGTCAAGTACAGCCCGGACGGCAAGCCCGTCCTGGTGTCCGCCAGCGCCATCGCGGACCGTGTGGAGGTGCGGGTGGCCGACCGCGGGCCCGGCGTCCCGGACGCCGCCAAGGAGCGCATCTTCGAGCCCTTCCAGCGCTACGGCGACGCTCCCCGCGGCGCCGGAGTCGGCCTGGGCCTCGCCGTCGCCCGCGGCTTCGCCGAGGCGATGGACGGCTCCCTGCACGCCGAGGACACCCCCGGCGGCGGCCTCACCATGGTCCTCTCCCTCCGCGGCACCGGATCCCGCCCGCCGGACACGGCAGGACCGCAGGCGCAGGAACCTCTTCACCCCGCTCGACCGGAAAGGCAGTCCCTATGACCCGGGTGCTCGTGATCGACGACGAGCCGCAGATCGTGCGCGCCCTGGTGATCAACCTCAAGGCACGCAAGTACGAGGTCGACGCGGCGCACGACGGTGCCACCGCCCTCCAGCTCGCCGCCGCCCGACACCCCGACGTGGTGGTGCTCGACCTGGGGCTGCCCGACCTGGACGGCGTCGACGTGATCAAGGGGCTGCGGGGCTGGACCCGGGTGCCGATCATCGTGCTCTCCGCGCGGCACACCTCTGACGAGAAGGTCGAGGCGCTGGACGCGGGCGCCGACGACTACGTCACCAAGCCCTTCGGCATGGACGAGCTGCTGGCCCGGCTGCGGGCCGCCGTCCGCCGCGCCGAGCCTACCGGGGCCGACGAGGACGAGGTGGCGGTGGAGACCGACGAGTTCACCGTCGACCTGGCCGCCAAGAAGGTCAACCGCGCCGGCAGGGACGTACGGCTGACCCCCACGGAGTGGCACCTCCTGGAGGTCCTCGTCCGCAACAGCGGCCGCCTGGTCAGCCAGAAGCAACTGCTGCAAGAGGTGTGGGGGCCGTCATACGGGACGGAGACCAACTATCTGCGGGTGTACATGGCCCAGCTGCGCAGGAAACTGGAGTCGGACCCCTCACATCCGAAGCACTTCGTCACGGAACCCGGGATGGGGTACCGGTTCGAGCGCTAGCACGGGGGGTACGTAGCTGTCGGTGGGCCCCGGTACGCTTCAGATATGAGTGGTGTTCCTCGTTCCGAAAAGCCGGTGGGCCGGTTCCGGCGCATGCTCGACCGGCTCTCCTCGTCTCAGGAGGACCTGGAGTCGGAGGAGCTGCGCGAGGACGCCGACACCGCAGGCTGTATCCGCATCGGTGACTGCCAAGACCGTCAGATAGTGACGGTTACTGGTACCTTGCGCACGGTCACCCTGCGGCCGCGCGCCGGAGTCCCGGCCCTGGAGGCCGAGTTGTTCGACGGCTCCGCCGCGCTGGACGTGGTGTGGCTCGGCCGGCGCTCCATCGTGGGGATAGAGCCCGGACGCAAGCTGATCGCATCGGGCCGGATCTCGATGAGCCGGGGCCGCCGCGTGCTGTTCAACCCGAAATACGAACTGAGACCCCTCGGACGGGAGTAGCCGGTGACGTCGCTCGACAAGCCGACCACAGACACCGAAGACATCGCAGCCGCCGCGCAAGACGCCCGGGCGGTGACCGAGGCAGCGCTGTTCGAGGCCTTCGGCGGCATGCGGGGCATGATCGAGACGGTGATGCCCGGGCTCCTCTTCGTCACCGTCTACACGATCAACAACGATCTGCACCTGTCGGCGATCGGCGCCATCGGTGTGTCCCTGCTGCTGGTCGTGGTCCGCCTGGCGATGAGGGACACCGTCAAGCACGCCTTCAGCGGTGTCTTCGGCGTCGCGTTCGGCGTCGTGTTCGCGATGATGACGGGCAACGCCAAGGACTTCTATCTGCCCGGCATGCTCTACACGCTGGGCCTGGCGCTCGCGTACATCATCACGACACTGGCCGGGTTCCCCCTGCTCGGCCTGATGCTCGGCCCGGTCTTCAAGGAGAACCTCTCCTGGCGCACCCGTAACCCGGGCCGCAAGAAGGCGTACGCCAAGGCCAGTTACGCCTGGGGCCTGATCCTGCTCGCCAAGAGCGCGATCCTCTTCCCGCTGTACTGGTGGGGTGACACCACCCAGTTCGGCTGGGTCCTGGTCGCCCTGAAGATCCCGCCGTTCCTGCTGGCCGTATGGCTGACCTGGGTGTTCCTGGTGAAGGCCCCGCCGCCCATCGACGTGTTCGCCGAGATGGAGGCGCAGGAGAAGGCCGAGGAGGAGCGCAAGGCCGCCGCGGCGCGCACGCCCTGGTCGTAGTGCCCAAGGCAGGACCGGCTGAGCAGATGGAGGGCGCCCTGAGGAATCAGGGCGCCCTCCGCCGTCGTCATCCTGGAACGGCTCAGCTCACCGTGTCCTCGCGCCGCACCGAGAGCAGATCCTCCAGCTGCTCCTCGCGGGCCTGGGCGGCCACGAACAGCAGTTCGTCGCCCGCCTCCAGGGAGTCCTCCCGGGACGGGGTGAGGACGCGGTTGCCGCGGATGATGGTGACCAGGGAGGTGTCCTGGGGCCACTCGACATCGCCGACCTGGGTGCCGGCCAGGGCCGACTCCTCCGGCAGGGTCAGCTCGACGAGGTTGGCGTCGCCATGGCTGAAGCGCAGCAGCCGGACCAGGTCGCCGACGCTGACCGCCTCCTCGACGAGGGCGGACATCAGGCGGGGCGTGGAGACGGCGACGTCGACGCCCCAGGACTCGTTGAACAGCCACTCGTTCTTCGGGTTGTTCACCCGGGCGACGACGCGCGGGACGCCGTACTCCGTCTTCGCCAGCAGGGAGACGACCAGGTTCACCTTGTCGTCGCCGGTCGCGGCGATCACGACGTTGCAGCGCTGGAGCGCGGCCTCGTCCAGGGAGGTGATCTCACAGGCGTCGGCGAGCAGCCACTCCGCCTGCGGGACGCGCTCGACCGAGATGGCGGTCGGCGCCTTGTCGATGAGCAGGACCTCGTGGCCGTTCTCCAGCAGCTCGCCCGCGATCGAGCGGCCGACCGCGCCGGCACCGGCAATGGCGACCCTCATCAGTGACCGCCCTCCTCTTCGGGACCCTTGGCGAACGCCGCCTCGACCTTGTCGACCTCGTCCGTGCGCATCATCACGTGGACCAGGTCGCCCTCCTGCAGCACCGTCTGCGAGGTGGGCAGGATCGCCTCGCCGAGGCGGGTCAGGAACGCCACGCGGACGCCCGTCTCCTCCTGCAACCTGCTGATCTTGTGACCGACCCAGCCGGTCGAGGTGTGCACCTCGGCGAGCTGGACGCCGCCGGTGGGATCGCGCCACAGCGGCTCGGCGCCGGACGGCAGCAGACGGCGCAGCATCTGGTCGGCGGTCCAGCGCACGGTGGCGACGGTCGGGATGCCGAGGCGCTGGTAGACCTCGGCACGGCGGGGGTCGTAGATACGGGCTGCGACGTTCTCGATGCCGAACATCTCACGGGCGACGCGGGCGGCGATGATGTTCGAATTGTCGCCGCTGGAGACGGCGGCGAATGCGCCGGCCTCCTCGATGCCGGCCTCGCGCAGGGTGTCCTGGTCGAAGCCGACTCCGGTGACCCGGCGGCCACCGAACGAGGAGCCGAGCCGTCGGAAGGCGGTGGGGTCCTGGTCGACCACGGCGACTGTGTGCCCCTGTTGCTCCAAGGTCTGGGCTAGAGCGGACCCCACTCTGCCGCAGCCCATGATGACGATGTGCACCTAGCCCTACCCCGCAGTCCTGGTCATCCCGCTGACCTGCGAAAACACCCTGATCACTTCTTCTCTCCCAGTCTGCCGGGCAACAACGGGGCAACAGCTCGGGGCGTTGCCCGGACACGAGCTTATGCGGCAACCGCGTCCATGACTTCACCCGCGTACCCAATGGTGGAGCCACCACCGTCGAAGGCGCGGTCGATCACGTCGCGCGTGCGCTGCTCGGACTCGGCGTAGAGGTGCCCGTACACATCCATCGTGATCTTGATCGAGCTGTGCCCCTGCGCTTCTGGATCACCTGTTGTGTCGGCTGGTGCTTCCTGGTGCAGGGGTCGGTGTCGGCCTCGGTGTGGTCGAAGGCGGCGAGGACGCGAGGGTGGTCCGGGTGCTCGGGCAGGTCCGGCGCGACGGCCGGGAGCCGGTCGGCGAGGCCGGTGACGGTCTTGCGGGTGATGGTGAGGTGCTCCAGGTGCGTCTCGGCCCGGTGCGAGCGGGTCTGTGAACGGCCGGAGACCGCACCGAGCGCCATTCGTCGCTTGTCGGTACCGGGGACTGTCCAGTCCCACGGATTGGGGCCGGTCGGGGCCCGGGCGGGGGACCTTTGGAGCCTCAGTAGCGGCGTTGTCGGGAGTGAAAGTGGTGGTGGGAGCGGTGCCGATCCCTCACGGTGCCGCTCCCCGTTCGAACGCCGGAGCCCCGGCTTCCGTCTGCCGACCAAGGAGGCGCATTTCCATGGCCCGTAAGGACGACCGCAATCGGACCGCAGCCCCGCAGGAATCCCAGAGCGGGCCCTCCGACACCGCGATCGCCGTGGACCGGCTGGTCACCAACGGGCTGAAGGCGCTCGGCGACTACGAGTTGCTGACCCAGGAACAGGTCGACCACATAGTCAAGAAGGCCTCGGTCGCGGCCCTGGACCAGCACACCGCGCTGGGCCGGCTCGCGGTGGAGGAGACCGGGCGTGGGGTCTTCGAGGACAAGGCCGCGAAGAACATGTTCGCGTGCGAGCACGTCACCCACAGCATGGGCAAGATGAAGACCGTCGGGGTCATCGCCCGCGACGACATCGACGACATGGTCGAGATCGCCGAGCCGGTGGGGGTGGTGTGTGCGATCACTCCGGTCACCAACCCGACTTCCACCACGATCTTCAAGGCGCTCATGGCGCTGAAGACCCGCAACCCGGTCGTCTTCGCCTTCCACCCCTCCGCCCAGCGGTGCAGCGCAGCGGCGGCTCGGATCGTGCGTGACGCGGCCATCGCCGCCGGGGCTCCCGAGCACTGCATCCAGTGGATCGAGACCCCGTCCATCGAGGCGACCAACACGCTGATGCATCACCCGGGCGTGGCGCTGGTCCTCGCCACCGGCGGCAACGCCATGGTCAAGGCCGCCTACTCGGCAGGCAAGCCCGCCCTGGGCGTGGGTGCCGGCAACGTGCCCGCGTACGTGCACAAGAGCGCCGAGCTGCGCCGCGCCGTCAACGACCTGGTGCTGTCCAAGTCGTTCGACAACGGCATGATCTGCGCCTCGGAGCAGGCCGTCATCCTGGACACCGAGATCTACGACGCCGCCCTGGCCGAGTTCCGCACCCTGCACGCCCACCTCGCTACGGCCGAGGAGAAGACCAAGCTGGAGACCTTCCTCTTCCCCGCCGCCAAGACTCCCGGCGCCGGCTGTGAGCCCAAGGTGAACGCCGCGGCAGTCGGACAGAGCCCCGCATGGATCGCGCGCCAGGCCGGGTTCAGCGTGCCCGAGAACACCTCGATCATTCTCGTCGAGGCCGAGCGGGTCGGCCCGGACGAGCCGTTGACCCGCGAGAAGCTCTGCCCGGTGCTGGCCGTGCTGCGCGCGGGCTCCGAACGGCACGGCTTCGACCTGGCCGCCGACATGGTCGCCTTCCACGGCCAGGGCCACAGCTCGGTCATCCACACCGAGGACCGCGCGCTCGCCGAGGAGTTCGGCCGCCGTATGAAGACCGTCCGCGTCATCGTCAACTCGCCCTCCTCACAAGGCGCCATCGGCGGCATCTACAACGGCCTGCTGCCCTCGCTCACCCTGGGCTGCGGCTCATGGGGCCGCACCTCGGTGTCCAACAACGTCTCCGCCGCCCAACTGCTGAACGTCAAGCGGGTCGGCACGCGCCGCAACAACCTGCAGTGGTTCAAGGTCCCGCCGAAGATCTACTTCGAGCCGCAGGCCATCCGCTACCTGCAGTCCATGCCCGACGTCCACCGCGTCACGATCGTCACCGACGCGACCATGACCCGCCTCGGCTTCGTCGACCGCGTCAGCCGCGTCCTGCAGCGCCGGCCCCAGCCGGTGACCCTGCAGATCATCGACAACGTGGAGCCCGAACCGAGCATCGACTCCGTACAGCGCGGGGCCCGCCTGATGCGGGACTTCCGCCCGGACACGATCATCGCGCTCGGCGGCGGCTCGCCCATGGACGCGGCCAAGGTGATGTGGCTGCTGTACGAGCAGCCGGACATCGACTTCGCCGACATGCGGCAGAAGTTCTCCGACATCCGCAAGCGCGCCTTCCGCTTCCCGACGCTCGGCAGGCTCGCCCGCCTGGTGTGCGTGCCCACCACCTCCGGGACCGGCGCCGAGGTCACCCCGTTTGCCGTGATCTCGGATCCGGCGACAGGAAAGAAGTACCCGCTGGCCGACTACGCCCTCACGCCCAGCGTGGCCATCGTCGACCCGCTGCTCACCACCGAACTGCCCCCGGCCCTGGCCGCCGACAGCGGATTCGACGCCCTCACCCACGCCATCGAGGCGTACGTGTCCGTCTACGCCAATGACTTCACCGACGGCCTCGCCCTGCACGCGATCCGGCTGACCTTCGACCACATCGAAGCGGCGGTGAACGACCGAGCGGGCAGTCCGGAGGCGCGGGAGAAGATGCACAACGCCGGCACCATCGCCGGCATGGCCTTCGGCAACGCCTTCCTCGGCATCGTCCATGCCATGTCCCACACCCTCGGCGCCTCCTTCCACCTCGCACACGGCCGCACCAACGCGGTCCTGCTGCCCCACGTCATCCGTTACAACGGCACCGTCCCCACAAAGCTGACCGGCTGGCCCAAGTACGAGAACTACCGCGCCCCCGAACGCTTCCAGGACATCGCCCGCACCCTCGGCCTGCCCGCCGCCACGCCTGCCGAGGGCGTGGAGTCCCTGGCCGCCGCCGTGGAACGACTGCGCGACGCCGCGGGCATCGAGCCGTCCTTCCAGGCCCTGGGCGTGGACGAGCGTGCCTTCCTCAAGGCCCTGCCCCAGCAGGCGCTCAACGCCTACGAGGACCAGTGCGCGCCCGCCAACCCGCGGATGCCGATGCTCGACGACATGCAGGAGCTGATGCGCGCGGCCTACTACGGCCCGACAGTGCACCCGGCCCTGGACTCCGCCCAGTAGCACGCTCTCGGGGAGGACAATCGCCGGGCCACCTCATGGGGCGGCCCGGCGTGCCACGGGCGCACGGCGTGGCCGGAACGTCGTCGGCGGCGGCGAAGACGGCGAAGCACCCGCCGCCGTGTGCTTCACGCCCGCCGCGCCGTCGAGCAGGCCCAGCGCCGCAAACGTGGTGGTGCCGCCCTACGGTGGAGAAGCGATCGCCCGTTCCAAGGGGAGGAGAGCACATGGAGATCGTCGCGTACGGCGTGCTCGCGGACGAGGAGCCGCTGCTGACCGAGGCGTTCCGGCAGGCGCTCGGCGCCGAGCACGAGTTGCGCTGTCTGGGGCTGTTCCTGAACCGGGACACCGCCCCGACCGCCGTCGGCCACGAGATCGTACTCAGCAGCGTCAACGACAGCCTCGACGCCGACGTTCTCCGCGCGCTGGCCGCGGGCGGCACGAGGATGATCGCCCAGCGGGCCACCGGCTACAACAACATCGACCTGACCGCGGCGCAGGACCTCGGGCTGACCGTGGCACGGGTGTCCTTCTACTCGCCGTACTCGGTGGCCGAGTTCGCCTGGACGCTCGCCATGGCCGTCAACCGCCGTATCGTGCGGGCCGCACACCGCACTCGCGAGTTCGACTTCCGGCTCGACGGGCTGATGGGCCGCGACCTGCACGGCCGGACGGCCGGCGTGCTGGGCACCGGGAAGATCGGAGCCGCCTTCACCCGCATCGCGCACGGCTTCGGCATGCGGCTGCTGGGCTGGGACGTCGCCGAGAACCCCGACTGCCTCGCCCTCGGTATGGAATACGTCGGACGTGATCGGCTGTTCGCCGAGTCCGACCTGGTCAGCCTGCACGTGCCGCTGTTGCCCGACACACACCACCTCGTGGATGCCAAGGCCCTGGCACTCATGAAGGACGACACGATCCTGGTCAACTCCAGCCGCGGTGGCCTGGTCGACACCGACGCACTGCTGGAGACCCTGCGTGCCGGACGGCTCAGCGGCGTCGGCCTGGACGTGTATGAGGAGGAGGCTGGGGTCTTCTTCCTCGACAAGTCCTTGGAGGTGATGACCGACGAACGCCTCGCGCGGCTGATGACCTTCAGCAACGTCCTGGTCACCTCGCATCAGGCGTACTTCACCCGGGACGCCGTGGGCCAGATCGCCGAAACCACCGTCGAGAACATCGTGGACTACATCGCCGGCCGCACCGGAGACAACACCCTCGTACGGCCGACGGCAGCGTGACGCTCGCTCCGGCCCGCCGGCTCGGCCGCCACCAGGTGCGTCCTTCCGGAGGACGCGGGCCCGTCGTCCTCGGCTCCCCCTGCTGAGATGCGGTCCGGGCCGGAGCCTGTACGGGGACGTGCCCGCGGCGGGTGCGCGCGGGCATGCGGCCGACGACCCACGTGCGGCCACAGCCTGCGGACAGGCCGCCCCCCGGCACGGGCGCCGGTTCCGGCGGGGACGGGGGGGACCCCTGGGTTGCCGTCGCCGGCTCCCCTGCCTGATTCAATGATCACTCCGCGGAAGCACAGGCATCAGGGCCAAGAGGATCCGAGGCAGGGCCGGTGAGGCCCTTGCTCCGTGCGGTGCCTCCTGTGCCGCGTGCCGTCGGCGGGTGGGACCGCCCTGCGTAGCGTCACGACCTGCCCGAGCAAGCCGCATCGGGCACCCGTTCCTGATCACCGCGGACGTGCCGGCCGCCCACGCCGGAGTGGCCGCCCTGGTGCTGCGCGACGTTGCCGACAGTCGCGCAGATGAGTTCGCCGCGGTCGGGGTCGATCAGGCAGACGCCCAGGACACCGCCGCGGGTGGTGCGCATCGCCTCCTGGCTGCGCGGCCGTGGCCGTGGCCGTCGACGACCGGGGCGCCCGGTCGTTCGCCGGGCCTGACGGGCCAGGCGCCGCCGGACTCCCCGTCGTCGCCGAACGGCACGTCGACCTTGCCGAACCGCCATCGGCCGGTGCGGCCGGCGCGGTGGGGCCGAGCCGGGCGTAGACGACCGTGCCCGCGCACGCGGCTGCCGGCCCGCAGGGTCCACCGGCCCCGGTCGGGGACCTGCGGCCCCTGCACCACGGGCCCGCCCCACCGCCACGCTGGCATCGATCCCCGATGAGGAGGCAGGAGTCATGGTTCGCAGTGTTGTGGTTGGTTTCGATGGCTCGGCCGAGAGCCGTGCCGCGGTGGAGTGGGCGGCCCGCGAGGCGAAGCGGCGCGGGCTGACGGTCAGGCTGGTCCACGCCGTCGAGGCGGTGCCCGAGCCCGTGGCCCTGGTGCGGTTCCTGGGTGCCGAGACGCAGCAGCGGTGGAGTGCGCGTGTGGCACCCGCCGTGGTCGAAGAGCTCATGCTGCGTCACCCCGGCCTGGACGTGACCGCCGAGCAGGTCCCCGGCCGGCCCGTCGAGGTGCTGGCTGAGGCGGCGAAGGACGCCGAGCTGGTGGTCCTCGGTTCCCGAGGGCTGGGCGGCGTCGGAGGATACCTCGTCGGCTCCGTGGGCCAGGCCGTCGTGGCGCGCGCCGAGCAGCCGGTGGTCCTGGTGCGTGCCGGGGAGCAGGCTGTGGACGGGCAGGCGCCGGAACCGTCCGAACTACCGCCCCCTGTGGCTCTGTTCGGTCCTGTCGTCCTCGGCCTCGACACCGACGACCCGGACGACGCGGTGATCGCCTACGCCTTCGAGGCGGCTGCCCGCCGTGTCACGCCCCTGCGGGTCGTCCACGCCTGGAACCTGCCGCCGTACGCCGCCTACGGCCTGCCCGCCGACCTTGAGCTCAACGCCACGCTGGGCAAGCAGGACGCCGCCACGCTGGCCGAGGTGCTGCACCGCTGGAAGGAGAAGTACCCGGCCGTCCAGGTCATCGAGGAGTCCCGCCCGGGCAGTCCCGCCGTCCAACTGGCCGACGCCTCCCGCGATGCGTCCCTGCTCGTCGTCGGCCGCCGGATCCGCCGCGGCCCGCTCGGCGCACACATCGGTCCCGTCACGCACTCCGTGCTGCACCACGCCACCGCTCCTGTGGCCGTCATCGCGCACGGCTGAACGGGACCCCAAGAAGAGCGGCAGTCACGGACACGGAACTACCGCCGACGATGGACATGGAGGCTCCGAGCTGAGCCCGCGGACCGTTGACCAGGCGGCTCCCCACGGCGGCCGACAAGACGGAGCTGACCTCGGACAACGTGGTGGTCGGCACGCCCGGCTTCCTCTCCCCGGAGCAGGCGGAGCAGGCGGAGCAGGCCGGGCGGGTCAGGTGGGTCAGGTTGTGTGCGCCGCGCGACATCTCTTCACTGGGCTGTGTGCCGACGTTCGCCGGCCACCGGCCACGGGCCGCCCGCCGTTCGGTACGGGGCAGTGGATTCGTCGCCGCTTGGCCGCCGAGGTGACCGCGCAGCTGGCGGCGGACGCCCGGTCGGCACCGTCGAACGGCTGCCCGATGCGGTGGTACGGATGATCGCCGATGGGTCGGCCGAGCTGCTTGCCCAGCCGAGCATCGAGCCCGGGGGTGTCGGAGGCACCCGAGCCACCGGCTCCGGGCTGTCGCAGGGTCCTCGCCCTGGCCGGCGGTGCGGCGCTGCTCCTGACGGGCAGCGGTGCCGGGCTGTGGGCGCCGGCGGACGACGAGGGTGCCCAGGCACCGAGCGCGGACAGTCCGTGGACCATCGGACTCCACGCGGATCTGACGGGCGTGCAGCGAGCGGCCGGGCGCGCACAGGAGCAGGGTGCGCGGCCTGCCTGGAACGGCTCAACGACCGCGGCGAGGCGGCGGAGGGGCCCACCGGGTCCTGGCCGGGGGGCCGAGTGGCCGTGGGAGAGGACCAGCGGCCCCTGGGTACCCGACCGGGTCGGCGCGACGATCGGAGCGGGGGACCGGTGGATTCGTGCAGACGCGATCAGGCGCTCCGAGGATCCAGCGGACCTCCCGGGTCGGCGGATGGGCGCCGGCCCCGCATCGGACGTGACCGGATACGGAGGTGTCCCCCATGCCTTCCCCCATCGTGGTCGGCCTCGACGGTTCTCCTGAGAGCCGTGCCGCTGTTGACTGGGCAGCCCGCGAGGCTCAGCGTCGCGGCTTGCCGTTGCGCTTGGTGACCGCCTGGATCTGGCGGCCGGTCGACGTGCCCTCGGCTCAGGAGTCGGAAGCCCAGAAGCAGTGGGCGCGGAGCATGTTGAGCGAGGCCAAGGAGAGCCTGGCAGCCCGGTATCCGGAGATGCCGATCACTGTCGGGCAGGTGTCCGAAGTACCGGTCACGGCGCTGCTGGAGAGTGCGGAGGACGCCGAGATGCTGGTGCTGGGCTCGCGTGGGCACGGCGCTGTCTCCGGTTTCCTCCTCGGGTCGGTCGGACAGCATGTGCTGGCCCGGGCGTCCATCCCCGTGGTGCTCGTACGCGCGGAAGAGCACCGGGCCGCTGAGGGCGCCGAGGCGGCCGGCGAAGACGGCGGCGAGGTGGTCGTCGGAATCCAGGACCGGGACCAACCCGCCGAGGAACTGCTGGAGTTCGCCTTCACCGCCGCAGCCGCCCGTGGGGCCACACTGCGCGTCGTGCACGCCTGGAGCCGTCCACCGGTGTTCGCTTACAGGGCTGTGGTCACGGGCGACGAGGACGGCAGTGTGGAGGCCCGGGTCGAGAAGGAGCTGCTGGAAGCCCTTGCGCCGTGGCAGGAGCGCTATCCGCAGGTCGAGGTGGTCCACAGGACCGACCTCGCGACCGCCGGGCAAGTGGTCCTCCAGGCCGCCCGGAACGCCGCACTCGTGGTCGTCGGCCGCAGGACGCACCGGCCCTCCCTCGGCATGCGCATCGGCCCCGTCACCCACGGCGTGATCCACCACGCCCCCGCGCCCGTCGCCGTCGTACCCCACGACTGAGGGACGACCGGACCGCGGGCCCGGGACGT
>NZ_WJBG01000147.1 GCF_009709555.1 Streptomyces blattellae
GCCGCAGCGTCGGCGTCGTCCTCAGGCTCTACGCCAGCCCCGGAACCGGCCTCACCCTCGGCGCCCGCGCCGCCCTCAGAGTCGGCATCCGTCTCGACGTCGACGTCAGTTTCAGCGTCGGCGTCGGAGTCGGCCTCGGCGTCGGCCCCGCCGTCAGTGTCGGAGTCGCCCTCCGACTCGACATCAGCCCCGGAACCGGCCCTCACCTCACGGTCGGCCCCGCCCCCGGCGTCAACCGAAGCGTCACCGCTGGCGTCCCCATCGCCCTCAGAGCCGGCATCCGTCTCGGCACCGGCGTCGGTTTCCGGCCCAGCGTCAGTCTCAACCTCGCCGTCAGTCTCAACCTCGCCGTCAGTCTCAACCTCGGCGTCAGTCTCAACCTCGGCGTCGGTCTCCGCCCCGGGATCGCCCCCCGCAGCCGCCTGCGCGTCACCAGCAGCCTCATCGCCGCCCTCCGCGCCCCCACCGGAGCCCTCAGACGCCGCCACGCCCCGATCGGCACCCCCGGACGCCACCTCGCGCCCACCGGCGCCCTGAGACGCCGCCACGCCCCCGGCCTCACCCTCGTCGGCCCCAGCAGCCTCCGCGTCCCCCTCCGACGGCTTCTCATCCGCCCCGGCAACCCAAGCGGCCACCGCCGCCCGCAGCCGGTCCTCACCCGCAGGCTTCTCCCCGGCACCGGCACCCCCGGCGTCCCCGGCGTCCCCGGCGTCCCCGGCGTCCCCGGCATGCCCGGCGTCCCCGGTGGAAGAGCCCTCAGTCCCGGCAGCGCCCTCTGCACCGCCGCCGTCACCCTCACCCTCGCGGTCGGCCCCGTCGACCCCGTCCCCGCCCTCTCCGGCGGCTCCCTTCTCACCCACGCCGACGGCCCCCTCGACCTCGTCCCCGCCCTCTCCAGCGGCCCCGGCGACCCCGTCGTCCCCGCCGTCCCCGCCGTCCCCGGAGGCCCCGGAGGCCCCGGAGGCCCCGGAGGCCCCGGAGGCACCGTCATCCCCGCCATCCCCGCCATCCCCGGCGGCACCGGCGGCCCCGGTGACCCCCTTCTCACCCACGCCGGCGGCTCCCTTCCCGCCCTCGGCGCCCCGCACATCCTTCGGGAGGTCTCGTACGGAGAAGACCCTCGTCGCCGTGTCCACCCCGCCCCGCGCCTCGGACGTGGCCGCGTCCCGGGCCACGGCGAGGCGCGGATCCGCGGTCTCGCTCCTGGCTTCGGGAACCGGACCCGCGCTCCCCGACGTCGGTTCTGCCGACGACTCGCGCTGCTTCGACCTGTCGGGGAACTCGCCCGCCACCGATGCCTCCTCCATGCGCCGCACGGAAGCCTTCCGTGCGCGTACCGAACCGTGAATCGCCCGCCCGGACACGGCGTCCCTACCCCTGTCCGAACCATGTACCAGTGTCCTGTGTGCGGGCTTAACCTCTGCGGTAGACGAGAACGACATACCTGCCGGTTCCACTACATTCCGGTCACGCACTCTCGACAGACCAATGTGAGAGGGGTCACCCTGTCATTCATCCACGCGGGGAGGCATGGATGGGCAGGAGCCGCAGAACACTTCCGGAGGAGCTTCTGCTGCTGGCACTGGACCCGGCCACGGGTACCACTGCACAGCCGCAGTCGCTCGACCTAGGTCTGGCCGGAGCACAGCTAGTGGAGCTGGCGCTGGCCGGACGGATAGCCCCAGACGGGGATCGTATCGCCGTGGTGTCCCCACGGCCGACTGGAGATCCGACTCTCGACTGTGCGCTCGAGTTGCTGCGAAGGCGCGGCGCTCCGGTGCGGGCAGTCCACTGGATTGGCGGGCCGCGCCTTGGCCTACGCCAGACCTACCTCTCGCATCTGGAGCGGTGCGGCATGGTGCATGCCGTGGCGGGCCAGATGTGCGGGGTGCTGCCGACGACTCGCTACCAAGCCAGTCAGACCGAAATCAGCCGGGAGATCAGGGCCCGGCTGGATTCCGCGATCCGCACCGGCGTCCCGCCGGACCCGCGGACCGCGGCGCTCGCCGCACTGGCGCACGCGGTCGGCCTCGGCAAGCACCTGTACCCGGGCAATGAGGGACGCTCGTCCCGCTCCCGGCTACGGGATCTGATCAGGCACGACCCCATGGGCGGCCTCGTGGCGCACGCCGTGATGGACGTCCAGAACGGCGTCGCGGCCCAGCCGCGCCGCAGCCCGGCATCTCCATCGCCGGCCGGCCGTCAGGCCGCCCCCGGCGGCAGGGCCGCACCGGAACCCGCCCGCGGTGTTCCGATGCAACCGCGCCGCGGTTCCATGACGCGTGCCGTGGCTCACTGAGCCGCAGTCCCACGACACGAGCAGCACCACCCGAACCGCCGCCGCACAAGCCCAGAACCGCCGCACAGCCCAGAACCGCACCACGCACCACTCACAGCCGCACCACCCACAACCGCACCACCGCACCACGCACATCAGCGCCGCACCGCATCCCCCGGACCGGTACGGGAGCCGCTGGACCGCGCGGGGCAATGAGGCCGTACGTCCTGGACGACGACACGGCCTCACCGCCCCGCGCGGCCGTGCGTAGCGGCGCATTCTTGCCGCGCCACCCGGCGCCACCGCGTCCGAACTGGCGCGTACCCGCCGTATATCCACCGTTTCCCAGCGGTAAGAAGCACCTTGGTGGCAGTCTGCTCAGCAGCAGATACGCAAAGTGGCAAATCAAGGCACGCAGCCGGAGGTGCACGTCCCGTGGCGTCCAATGTCAATCCCACCGTCAGGCGACGCCGGCTGGGCCAGGAGTTGCGCAGGCTTCGCGAGCTCAAGGGCATGACGGCCGAAGAAGTGGCGGAGCGGCTCCTGGTCTCACAGTCGAAGATCAGCCGCCTGGAGAACGGCCGGCGCAGCATCAGCCAGCGCGACGTCCGCGATCTGTGCGGGGTCTACGAGGTGGAGGACCACCGCATCGTCGACTCGCTGATGCAAATGGCCAAGGACTCCCGCCAGCAGGGCTGGTGGCATTCGTTCGGCGACATCCCGTACAGCGTCTACATCGGGCTGGAGACGGACGCGGCGAGCCTTCGGGTGTACGACCCGCAGGTCGTCCCCGGCCTGCTGCAGACCCGGCCGTACGCGGAGGCGCTGATCGCGGGCGCGCTGCCGGAGACGGCGCCGGGCGAGGTCGACAAGCGCGTCCAGGTGCGGCTGCGCCGGCAGGAACGAATCACCGCCCCGGACAACCCGTTGCGCCTGTGGTCCGTTCTGGACGAGGCCGCCCTGCGCCGGGTGGTCGGCAACCGCTCCCTGATGCGGGAGCAGTTGGAGTACCTGGTCGAGCAGTCGCAGCTGCCGCACGTCACCGTGCAGGTGATCCCCTTCGACATGGGCGCCCATCCCGGCCTGAACGGGCAGTACGCCATCCTGGAGTTCCCGGACGCGGCGGATTCGAGCGTCGTCTACATCGAGGGCGTCACCAGCGATCTGTACCTGGAGAAGGCGAACGACGTGCAGAAGTACGCGGTGATGTACGAGCACCTGCGCGCCCAGGCCCTGAACGTGGATCAGTCCCGGGAGTTCATCGCGAACATCGCGAAGGACTACGCCCGCTGACCCACCCTGGGACCCTGGGCAGAAAGAGGCGTACAGTACACCTTCACCTGGCCGAAATGGAAGCTCCATTGGAATATGCCATCCGGTCGAGTGAATGGTCACTTCATCAGCCGATGTTGGCGAGTAGCGTCGATCACGCCATCGAGCAACACCGTTGGCGCAATCTCAGCAACTACGCAACTCAGCAACTCATCAACTGGCAATGCGGAGCGAACATGGCAATTCGTCAGGGCGCCACGGACACGTGGACCAAGTCCTCGTACTCCACGGGAAACGGCGCGTGCGTCGAGATCAAGTCACCGGTTCTCGCGGCCATGGCCGTCCGGGACTCCAAGGTCCCCGAGGGCCCCACGCTGGCCTTCCCGGCGGACGCGTGGAACGCCTTCGTGGCTCAGGCCGGCCGGGGAGCGTTCGACCTCGGCTGAGCGGCACCGATCTCCCACAACTCCATAAGCACCACAGCAAGAGCCCTCTCGACCAGCCCGCCGTCCTTGCCGAGGGGGCTCACCCCTTCCACCGATCACCGCAACCTGTCCACGTACCGGTCCGTCCCGGGCACCGTCGGCACGAACGGCGCCACCAGCTCCACCCTCCCCAGCCCCGCCTCCCCGACCGCCGTGTCCAGCCCGGTGAAGTACGCCTCCCAGCACTCCCGCGGATCCGCCTGGAGGAACCACAGCAGGGTCAGCCGGGTATCGACGCCCTCGACCTGCTTCACGTACGACATGCGATCTCCCGGCAGCGGGGTCGGCCGGAAGACGACGACCATGGCGCACGGCGAGCCCGCCACCCGCTTCGGCAGATGGCGGGAACGCAACCACTCCAGCAGTTCGGCCCGCTGCCCGGGTGATTCGGCGTCGATGACCTCCACGACCAGTCCGGCGTAGGGGTGGTCGAGGGCGTGGTGGTCGCGGGGGCCGGCCGCGCCGTCCCGGTACACCGTCGCCTCGTGGTCCTGGAAGGCCGTGAAGACGTGCGTACGGTCCTGATAGACGCGTCCGTCGCGGTTGAGGCGCTTGTTGATGCCGACGGTCCACTTCATGTGGTCGTCGTAGCGGCCGTCGGTGATCCAGTACGTCGAGATGTAGCAGCCGTCGGTGACCGGCTGGGCGATCGCCGACTCCTCGGGGTAGCGGAGCAGTTGGAGGTCGCGGGTGGCCACCCAGCGGCGCCCGGCGTACATCCAGGGCATGGCCATCGCGCCGGCGTAGTAGTGGTCGTCCTCGTACCAGCGGTTGTAGGCGTACTCGTGGCCCGGATGCGGCTCGACCATGGTGATCAGGGCGTGGCCCGGGTGGACACCGTACGGGCCTACGGCGGCCAGTTCGGCGTAGGTGTCGCTGCGGGTGTCGTCGCTCATGCGGTTCCCCTTTCCTGCGCACGCCCATACTCTGACGCTCCGTCAGATAGAGCGCCAGAGCCGGGAGGGATCGATATGTCGCTGCTCGCGGGCAGGACGGTCGTCGTGTCGGGAGTCGGGGCCGGGCTCGGGCATCAGGTCGCGTCGGCCGTCATACGGGACGGGGGCAATGCCGTACTGGGGGCGCGGACGGAGGCGAACCTCGCCAAGAGCGCCGCCGAGATCGATCCGGACGGGGCGCACACGGCGTACCGGGCCACCGACATCACCGACGAGGCGCAGTGCGGGGCCCTCGCCGATCTGGCGCGGGAGCGGTTCGGGGGGATCGACGCGGTCGTCCATGTGGCCGCGTGGGACGGCTGCTTCGGCGGTCTGGAGGATGCCGACTTCGTGACCTGGCAGTCGGTCATCGACGTGAATCTGCTGGGTTCGCTGCGGATGACCCGGGCGTGCCTGCCGGCGCTCAAGGCGTGCGGGGGCTCGGTGGTGTTCATCGGGACGCAGTCGGCGGTGGCGGCACCCTCGCAGGTGCGGCAGGCGGCGTACGCGGCTTCGAAGGGGGCGCTGACGAGCGCGATGTACTCGCTGGCGCGGGAGCTCGGGCCGTACCGGATCCGGGTGAACACCGTGCTGCCGGGGTGGATGTGGGGGCCGCCGGTGCGGGCGTACGTGCAGTTCGCGGCGGAGACCGAGGCGGTGCCGGAGGCGGACGTACTGAAGCGGCTGACGGATCGGATGGCGCTGCCGGAGCTGGCCACGGACGAGGACGTGGCCGACGCGGCCGTCTTCCTGGCGTCGGACCGGGCGCGGGCGATCACGGGGCAGTCGTTGCTGGTCAACGCGGGGGAGCTGATGCGCTGAGCCATTTTCCAGCGTTCACGTCCATGAACGTAGGTCACTTAGGGGAACATTTTTACCGCCCCTTGACCTTACGCTTGCTTGTCGTGCCCCTGTAAACACACTCACGATGAGCGGGCCGTTCACAAGGCGGACCCTGGAAGGGGGCACATGAACAGTCTCGACTGGGCCGTGCTCATCGGCTATTTCGGTGTGATGGTCGCCATCGGCGTCTGGTCGCACAAGCGCGTGGACACCGTCAGCGACTTCTTCACGGCCGGCGGCAAGATGCCCTGGTGGCTCTCCGGCATCTCGCACCACATGTCGGGCTACAGCGCGGTGATGTTCACCGGCTATGCGGGCATCGCCTACACCTACGGCGTCACGTCCTTCGTGACCTGGTCCTTCCCGATCGCCCTCGGTATCGCCGTCGGGTCGAAACTGTTCGCGCCACGCATCAACCGGCTGCGTTCCCGGCTGCACGTTGCCTCCCCGCTCGAATACCTGAAGAACCGCTACGACCTCAAGACCCAGCAGGCGCTGGCCTGGTCCGGGATGCTGCTGAAGATCGTGGACGTGGGCGCGAAGTGGGCCGCGATCGCGACGCTGCTGTCGGTGTTCACGGGTGTGTCCCTGAACCAGGGCATCCTCATCACCGGTTGCATCACCGCCGTCTACTGCACCATCGGCGGCCTGTGGGCGGACGCGCTGACCGAACTCGGCCAGTTCGCCATCCAACTCCTCGCCGGTATCGCCATGTTCGTCGCGGTGATCGTCGAACTCGACAACAAGGGCATCGGGTTCTTCAGTGCCTGGGACGAACCCGCCTTGCAGGGCCACGAGAAGCCGCTGGTCGGACCGTACGGAACGGTCTTCCTCCTCGCCTTCCTCTTCATCAAGCTGTTCGAGTACAACGGCGGCATGCTCAACCAGGCCCAGCGCTACATGGCCACGCCCAACGCCCGCGAGGCCGAGCGGTCGGCACGCCTGTCGGCGATCCTCTGGCTGGTGTGGCCGCTCGTCCTGTTCTTCCCCATGTGGATGTCGCCGCTGCTGGTCGAGGCGCAGAATCCGGACGGCTCCGACTCCTACGGCCTGATGACCGAACAGCTCCTCCCGCACGGCCTGCTGGGCCTGGTGATCGTCGGCTTCTTCTCGCACACCATGGCCATGTGCTCCTCCGACGCCAACGCGATCGCGGCCGTCTTCACCCGCGACTGCGCACCGGTGGTCTGGCGCCGGGCACGGACCTGGAGCCAGGGGCAGGGCCTGCGCGTGGCCCGCGTGACCACGGTCGTCTTCCTGGGCCTGTCCATGGCGGCGGCCACCCAGGTCAACTCCCCGACCTTCGGCGACATCATCACGGTCGTGATCAAGTGGGTGGCCGGTCTGATGGGCCCGATGGCGATCCCGATGATGCTGGGCCTGCTGCGGCCGTTCCGCCGCTCCGGCCCGACCGCCGCGCTCACCAGCTGGGCCCTGGGCCTGTTCGCCTTCTGGCTGGTCAACTACCCGATCCACTGGAACGTCGACGGCGGCGTCCCGCTCCAGTACCAGGTGTCGGTCCCGCTGGCGGTGTCGCTGGTCCTCTACATCCTCATCGGCTTCATCAAGCCGGAGGACACCCCGGAGCGGCTCGCCGTCATCGAGAAGATCAACACGGACGGGGACGGGGCGGCGGCTGCGGCGGTGCCGGCTCCGGCCGGGACCGGGACCGGGGCTGCGGCGGGGGACGACGTGGTGCGTATGTCGAAGGACTGAAAGGACTGAAAGGACTGAACCGAGTCGGCGGCAGGCGGAACCGGTCAGGCCCTCGGATACCGCGCGATCCAGCCGGGGGCCGAGCCGGTCGGACCATGCAGCGCGGGCGCCTGCGTCATCTCCATGGCGAAGTCGTCGGCGAGTTCCAGGATCGTGGGACGGCCCTCCAGTTCGGCCAGCCAGGCCGGCGGGAGGGCCGTTTCGCCGTGCAGGGCGCCCAGCAGCCCGCCGGTCAGCGCGCCGGCCGCAGCCGAGGGCCCGGCCTGGTTCACGGCGAGACAGAGCCCGTGCCGGACGTCCTCGCCGACCAGCGCGCAGTACACGGAGGCGGCCAGCAGTCCGTCCGCCGTCCCGTCCCCCGCCAGCTGCTCCACCCGCGAGGGCGAGGGCATGCCCTGCCGTACGGCGCCCAGGGCGTGCTGGAGGGAGTCGGAGACGGGCTGGTGCCCGGGCCGGGCGGCGAGCAGTGAGAGGGCCCGCTGCACGGCGCCGTCGAGGCTCTCACCGCGGGCCAGCGAGTGCACGATCACGGCGTACGCGCCCGCGGACAGGTAGGCGGCGGGGTGCCCGTGCGTCTGCGCGGCACACTCCACGGCAAGCTGCACGACCAGCTGCGGCTCCCATCCCACGAGCAGCCCGAACGGCGCGGAACGGGCGGCTGCCTCGGGCCCCGTCTCACCGGGATTCTTGGGCGCGTCGAGCGTACCCATGGCCTCGTCCCCGAACCCGACGAGCAGCGAGCGCGCGGGATCCCGCCGGGCGTACAGCCACTCCTCCCGGGCCAGCCACCCGTCGTCCTTGCGCCGCTCGTCGGGTCCCCAGTCCCGCTGGGTCGCCGCCCATCGCAGATAGGCCCGGTGCAGATCGGTCGGCGGATGCCAGGCGCCGGTGTCCCGGCGCACCTGGGCGCGTATCAGCCCGTCGACCGAGAAGAGGGTGAGCTGGGTGAGATGAGTGACGGCGCCCCGCCTGCCATACCCGACGGCAAGATCGACGAGCCCTTCGGCGCCGTACGCCTCCCGGATCTCATCACTCCCGAGCCCGTCGACGGGAGCGCCCAGCGCATCCCCCAGCGCCGCACCGAGCAGCGTCCCACGCACCCGGCTACGGAAGTCCTGCTGCTCGGCACGTCCCCAGACGGCCCCGGCTGCCGCACCCACCAAGACCTCCGTTGGTATCGCCCGCACGTACGACAGCTCAGCACTGTAATCGAACGGGGACGGTCCGTTGAGGGGGCGGATCAGTATGCGGGGTGTGCCAGGGTCGTCCGGGGCGGTCGGCTATGGGCGGACTTCGCCGGCTCACGCACGGCGCGGAGGGGCGCGAGGCTCATCACCGCCGCGCAAGGCCTCCGGAGCGGTTCGGACATGGGGATCAGCGGTCCGTACGGCCCGTCGCCCGTCGATACGGTGCGGGAGCGTCGTCCGGCCACGCCCAGAGCCGTGGCCGGACAAGACGCCGCCACTCAGCCCCCCGCGCGCCTCGACGCCGAGCTTCCTCCGCGCCTCACCACGGCACGCCACCGCCCGTCCGTACACCGGGCCGTCCGGTCACGGGCAACCTCGGCGGTCAGGAGTGTCCCCGGTGGGAGTACTCGCCGTCGTCGGGCTCGCGAGAGCAACTCACAGGTTCCGCACAGACATTCGCGTTCCGGCAGGCAGGATGACCTTCATGGCAACGACAACCCCACGAAGCGCCCTCCACCTCACCGCAACCCTGCTCACCGCGACCGTCGCGCTCTACATAGCGCTCGTCGCCTTCGGGAACATCACGGACTTCGGGACGAACCAGCAGTTCGTGCGGCACGTCCTGGCGATGGACACGACGTTCAAGGACGACGACGTGATGTGGAGAGCGATCACCAGCAAGGGGCTTCAGGACACGGCGTACGTGGTGATCATCGTCTGGGAGACGGTCGCGGCGCTGGTGCTGCTGTACGGCACGTGGCTCTGGTTCCGCCGTGACGACACCCGCGCCCGGCGGTTCTCGACGTACGGCCTGCTGATGGTCCTGCTGCTGTTCGGCGCCGGGTTCATCGCGATCGGCGGTGAGTGGTTCGCGATGTAGCAGTCGGCGGACTGGAACGGGCTCGACGCGGCGACGCGTGCCTTCGTGTTCAGCGGGACGGTGCTGCTCGTGGTGCAGCTGACCGGTGGACGGGGTGAGTCGTGATGCTGGACAACTTGCCTGTGTTCGGGACGGTTTCTGGCTACCGTTGCTTCTCATGGAACGTCAGCGCAGCGCCGGAAGCGTGCAGATCAGTCTCGGCGCGTCCGGGGCCGAGGGCGGAGACAGGGCCACCCTCGATCTCTACGCGTGGCTGAGGCAGACGGCTGATGTCCGGGAGCACTCGGACATCAGCCTCCGTCCCGCGCAGCCGGACGACACGGAGGCCATGGGCGCGGCCGAGATCATCGACCTGGCTCTGGGCCACGGGTTCGCGGCCCTCAACCTGGCGCTCGCGTACGCCTCCTGGCGCACCGCCCGCCCCTCCGCGCCCGCGGTGACGCTGACGACCAGCCGCGGCTCCGTCACGGTCCACGGCTGTTCCGACGAAGAGATCCGCCGCATCATGGCGGCGCTTCACGACGGTGTGCCCGAAGGCGGTGTGCCCCAAGACGGTGTGCCCCAAGACGGTGTGCCCGAAGCGGACGCTCCTGCCGAGGATCCCGGATCCGGTACCCGCACCACTGACACCGACACCGGCAGAGCGGGAGACAACCGCGGCGACCGAGGGCCGCTCGGCGCCTGATGAACACCCCCTTCCCCGACCCCGCCCGCTCCCGTGCCGTGCTGATCGGAGTGGCCGACTACGAGAAGCTGCCGGATCTGCCCGCGGTCACCAACAACGTGAGCAAATTGAGGGAGTTGCTCATGGACGGCGACCTGTGGGGCCTGCCCGAGGAACACTGCATCGCACTGTCCGGCGAGGACGTCGCCTCCGCCCAGGAGGTCATGCAGACCCTGCACACGGCCGCCGAGCAGGCAAAGGACGCCCTCCTGGTGTACTTCGCCGGACACGGCCTCTCCCCGCTCAAGTTCGGCCTGCACCTGGCCCTGCCCGGCGGGGACTCCGAACGCCTTTACAACGCCCTGGACTTCAACCACATCCGGCACACGCTGATGGAGGTGTGCACCGCTCGGCAGCGCCTGGTCATCTTGGACTGCTGTTACGGCGGGCGGGCGTTCGCGGACCATCTCGGCGCACCGAACGAGGAACTGGCCGACCTGGCGGGGATCAAGGGTACGTACCTGCTGACGGCGGCGTCGGCGACGGCTCGCGCGCTGGCCCCGAAGGGCGAGGAGTTCACGGCGTTCACCGGCGAGATCATCAAGGCGCTGGACCAGGGCATTCCGGATGGCCCGGACCTGCTCGACACGGATTCGTTCTTCAGACATGTCCGCCGCGAGCTGATCGCCAAGGGCCGTCCCGAACCCCAGCAGCGCGCGGACCACTTCGGGCACCGCATCGTCCTCGCGCACAACCGGTGGGACCAGGCGGTGAGCCCGGAAGCCGCCGCATACGCACAAGCCCTGGGCGCGGCCGTCCGGCCCGCTCTGGACGAGCGCGGCGGCCCGCACCGGGATCTGAGCGAAGCACTGGCACTGCCCCCGGCACAGGTCAAGCGCTACCTCAAGGGCGGGCGCATCGCTCCGAAGCAGGTGCTCGACGCACTCGCGGACTTCATTCGCTCATACGGCAGCCCGCTCCCGGCGGAGGACCTGGCCCGGCTGCACGCCCTCCGACGTGCCGCACAACGCGCGAGCAAGGACACGGACACGCAACTGCTGTACTGGCGGGAGGAGGCGGACCGGCTCAAGACCGAGTTGGACGACCTCGCCCAGGAGCTGGACGGATCCGCGCTCCGTGCGGAACGGGACAGGTTGCTGCGTCAGCTCGGACACGCCCGGCAGTACGTCAGGGACACCGCGGGCGAGTTGGCCGACGAACGGGAGAACGTCCGCCTGCTCAGGCGCGAGGTCGACGTGCTGCGCCGGCAGGTGCGCAGGCTTCTGGCCCCGGAATCCACCGCGGAGACCGGCGAGTCGGCGGCAGGTGACTCCACCGTCAGCGCGAAGGCGCCGGTCAGGGTGGCAGACGAGGTGCGCGCCGAAGGCGACGGTCCGGCCGTCGCGCTCGACACCGTACCGGACGCGCCCCCGGCCCCCGCCGCCCCCCACGATGCGACGGCACCGCCACCCTCCGCACGGGGCGCCGGCTGCGTCCTCGTCGCCGTGCTGTCCGCGGCGGTACCGCTCTATCTGCTCATCGGCGTGTTCGTCAGCCTTGTCACCGTCGATCTCAAGCCCTCCGGCGGCCGTCAGCCCACCGTCGCGGGCGACACGTACATCTGGGATGTGGCGGGCAGAGTGGAGAGCGAGTTCGCAGCGGACGGCGGCGCCCCGACCGACCGCCTTCAGGGCAGTCTGCGCCTGGAGGTGGGAAGAGAGTGCGAGGGAAATCCCGTCGAAGCCGAATGGGAGATCGCCATTGACGGGCACCGCTTCAAGAACGGAACGGCGAAGGTCGAAAAGCCGGGCGCAGGCACGGAGATCGCGACCGATTTCCCCTACGGGCCCACCGTGCACGAGGTCACGCTGAGCGTCGGTTCGACCGGGGCCGCCGGTACATGTGACACCTTCGGCCTGGTGTGGGAGGGGCCGGGTCTCTCCAAGAGCTACGACGTGTTCTATGCCTTCTGACGACGGAGAGGGAGACCAAAAGGGGCCTGCCACCGGACACAGCGCGGGGTGGGTCCCCGGCCTCGCCTTCCTCGCTTTCGTGGTCGTGTTCGCCGGCCTGCCTCTTTTGCTCACCGCGACGAACACCCTCTATCTGACGCACGCCGAACACGGATCGACTCCCGTCTTCCGTAAGGAAAAACGCGGTGGGCAGGAAGCGACCGAAGAGCGCTATCTCACCTGGGACGTACACAAGCGTGCCGAGAGCAGCTTCCGCCCCGAAGGCACCGGCCGCGATTTCGGTTTCGAGGGCCGCGAACTGCGCGGAGAGCTCAGCTTCTCCGTGCCCCGCGACTGCGCCGACCGGCGCATCCGCTGGGAGATCCGCGTCGACGGTGAACGGGCCGGGGGCGGCAGCTTGAGATGGCTGCACACGTACACGGTGAAGACCGACTTCGCCATCGACCGCACTCCGGATTCGGTCGGGATCACCATGTACTGGGACGGTGGCGACGCGGGCTGCCCCTCCTTCAGCGCCGAATGGAAAGACGCGCGAGTCGAGCGAGGACCGATCGGCTAGCACCGGACCGTGCCCTCAGTCGACGACCACCACCGTCGTCCCCGGCGAGCCGAACGTCCACACCGCCGACCCGTCGGCCCTGCCCATCCGGATGCCGCCGGTCGGGGTGCCGGAGGGCGGCGGGGGCGAGGAGCCGTCGACGGCGTTGGAGAAGGCGATGTTTAGGCCGGACTTGGTGGCGAAGTAGACGATGTTCTCGACCTCCACCCCGTCCGAGCCCGTCGTCGCGTCCCGGCGGCCGACGACGGAGTAGCTGCCGGGGTCGGGGGCGACCGTCCCCGGCCACACGGCGAACGTACGGCGGGCGGCGTCGCTCTCGTCGACCAGCCACACCCGCCGCTGCCCGAGGGAGTAGACGATGCGCCGGCCGGTGCCGGAGGCGTCCGGTACCGCGGCCGGTGCGGAGGCGGTGGGGTCGGGGCCGGGCCGCGCGCCCCCGGAAGCCGACGCCGACGCGCTGGGACCGGCCGCCGCCGCCGTGGGGCGCGGACCGTTGCCGGCCTGGACGGCCAGGACGGCGACCACGGCTGTCGCTCCCACCGTCAGACCGGTCACCCAGGTCTTCGAGCCTGGCACGGGTACGCATCTCCTCCGTTACGGGCCCCCGAAGCAGGGGTCAGATCATCGTACTGTGAGCCTCCTGTCCGTCAGTCCAACAGCGGCAAGAGCTCCGGCAGATGCCCGTCCGACGCCTCCGCCGCCCGCTGCCGCTCCTGAGGCACCTCCCCGTAGAGCGTCGTACGCGGCTTCGCCGGGCGGCCCGCCGCCTCCGCCACGGCCACCAGATCACGCACCGACTTGTACGAGCCGTACGACGACCCCGCCATCCGCGAGATCGTCTCCTCCATCAGCGTGCCACCGACGTCGTTGGCGCCGGAGCGGAGCATCTCGGCCGCGCCCTCCGTCCCCAGCTTCACCCAGCTCGTCTGGATATTGGGGATGTGCGGGTGCAGCAGGAGGCGGGCCATCGCCGTGACCGCGCGGTTGTCCCGCATCGTCGGGCCCGGCCGCGCGATGCCCGCCAGGTACACCGGCGCGTTGGTGTGGATGAACGGCAGGGTCACGAACTCCGTGAAGCCGCCCGTCCGTTGCTGGATCCCCGCCAGCGTCCGCAAGTGGCCCAGCCAGTGGCGTGGCTGGTCCACGTGGCCGTACATCATCGTCGACGAGGACCGGATGCCCAGCTCGTGCGCCGTCGTGATCACCTCGATCCAGGTGGCCGTCGGCAGCTTGCCCTTCGTCAGGATCCAGCGGACCTCGTCGTCGAGGATCTCGGCCGCCGTGCCGGGGACGGAGTCGAGGCCCGCTTCCTTCGCCGCCGTCAGCCACTCGCGGATGGACATGCCGGTGCGGGTGGCGCCGTTCACGACCTCCATCGGTGAGAAGGCGTGCACGTGCATACCGGGGACGCGGGACTTCACCGCTCGCGCTATGTCGAAGTACGCCGTGCCGGGCAGGTCCGGGTGGATGCCGCCCTGCATGCACACCTCCACCGCCCCCACGTCCCACGCCTGCCGCGCCCGGTCCGCCACCTGCTCCAGCGAGAGCGTGTAGGCGTCCGCGTCCGAGCGGCGCTGGGCGAAGGCGCAGAATCGGCAGCCCGTGTAGCAGACGTTGGTGAAGTTGATGTTCCGGGTGACGATGTAGGTGACGTCGTCGCCGACCGCCGACTTGCGTACGTCGTCGGCCACCCGGCACAGCGCGTCCAGCGCCGGACCGTCCGCGTGCAGCAGCGCCAGCGCCTCCTCGTCGGTCAGCTTCGCCGGGTCGTCCGCCGCCGTCGCCAGAGCGGCGCGTACGTCGGTGTCGATCCTGGACGGCAGCATGCCCGGCGCCGCCGCCTCACGCAGGGCGCCCCAGTCGCCGTACACCTCGTCGAAGTCGTCGCGGCGGTCGGACGTACGGCCCTCGGTGTCGATCGTGGTGTGCAGATCCGTACGGCCTGACGACACGAACGCCTCGTCCGGCTCCTGCCACGGGTGGCCCTCGACGGCCACGTCCGGGCGGGCCAGGCCCGTCTCCGGGTCGGCCAGGGCCGCCACGTGCGGGCGCAGCCTCGGGTCCAGCCAGGGCTCGCCGCGGCGGACGAACTCCGGGTACACGCAGAGACGTTCCCGCAGCTCGAAACCGGCGGCTGCGGACTTCGCCGCCAGCTCCTCGATCTGCGGCCAGGGGCGTTCCGGGTTGACGTGGTCGATGGTCAGCGGCGACACCCCGCCCCAGTCGTCGATCCCGGCGCCGATGAGCCGACCGTACTCGGAGTCGACCAGGTTCGGCGGGGCCTGCAGACAGGCCGCCGGGCCCATGATGTGCCGGGCCACCGCCACCGTCGCGACCAGCTCGTCCAGTTCCGCGTCCGGCATGCCGCGCATCGCGGTGTCGGGCTTGGCGCGGAAGTTCTGGATGATGAGTTCCTGGATGCCGTGATACGACCGCGCTACGCGGCGCAGCGCGAACAGCGACTCGGCGCGCTCCTCGTACGTCTCGCCGATCCCGATCAGCAGCCCGGACGTGAAGGGGACCGACGACCGTCCCGCGTCTTCCAGCACCCGCAGCCGTACGGCGGGTTCCTTGTCCGGGGAGCCGTAGTGCGGCCCGCCCGGCTCGGACCACAGCCGGGTGGCGGTCGTCTCCAGCATCATGCCCATGGACGGAGCGACCGGCTTCAGCCGCTGGAAGTCGGTCCACGACATGACCCCGGGGTTGAGGTGCGGCAGCAGCCCCGTCTCCTCCAGGATGCGGATGGAGATGGCGCGGACGTAGGCGATGGTGTCGTCGTAGCCGTGCGCGTCGAGCCACTCGCGCGCCTGAGGCCACCGCTCCTCGGGCTTGTCGCCGAGGGTGATGAGGGCTTCCTTGCAGCCGAGGGCGGCACCGCGGCGGGCGATGTCGAGGACCTCGTCCGGGGACATGAACATCCCGTGTCCGGCCCGGCGCAGCTTGCCGGGCACGGTCACGAACGTGCAGTAGTGGCATGTGTCCCGGCACAGCCGGGTGAGCGGGATGAAGACGCTCTTCGAGTACGTGATGACCCCGGGGCGGCCGGCCGCGTCGAGGCCCGCGTCCCGCACCCGGGCGGCGGACACGGTCAGGTCGTCGAGGGCCTCGCCACGGGCCTGGAGGAGCACCGCCGCCTCGGTGACGTCGAGGGCGACGCCGTCCCGGGCGCGTTTGAGGGCGCGACGCATGGAGTTCGCGGTGGGGCCGGTCGGACCTGTGGGGCTGGTCCGACCGGTGGGTCCGTCGGGGCCGGTTCCGGAGGTCGCGGAAGTCGTCATCCTTCGAGCATACGGAGGGGCTCCACCGGTTCAGCGGGGTCGGGGGCCTGGGGGCTGCGGTTCGTGGCGGGTGCGGGTCGTGGCGGGTGCGGGTCGTGGCGGGTGCGGGTCGTGGCGGGTGCGAGCTGGCTGCGGCTGGTCGCCCTCCCCCTCCCGGCGGCTACCGGTACACCGCGTACTCGTCCAGCACCCGCAACACCTCCGCCTCCCCCGCCGGAGGCAACTACCGACCGGTCGGGATCCAAGCGACGGCAGACGCGCGCTCTGCGTGACGGGGGCGGCCACCCGCGCTTACGTTGGGAGCGTGAGCTTCGCCTCGGCCGCGGACGGCCGGACCCCGGAGACGAAGACGGTTCGCGGCACCCTGCCCACCGGATCACCCGACTACGTCCACCTGCCGCTCGAAGTCCCGCCCGGCGTACGGGAGATCAGGGTCGCGTACACCTACGACAAGCCCTCCGTCCCGGCCGGCACCCCCGGCAACGCGCTCGACATCGGCATCTTCGACGAACGCGGCACCGAGCTGGGCGGCCGTGGCTTCAGGGGCTGGTCGGGCGGGGCGCGCACGGAGTTCTTCCTCCGCGCGGACGACGCCACCCCCGGCTACATCCCGGGCCCCATCCGCCCCGGCACCTGGCACATCGCGCTCGGCCCGTACACGGTGGCGCCGCAGGGTCTGCCGTACGAGATCACGATCACGCTGTCCTACGGCGAACCGGGCGCCGTCGCCGAGCCGGTGTACCCGCCCTCGCGTGCGAAGGGGCGAGGCCTGGCCTAGTACCGCGGGGACTGCCATCTGCACTCCTGGCACTCCGACGGCCGCCGCACCCCGGCGCAGATCGCGGCGCTCGCGCGGGCGGCGGGGCTGGACTTCATCAACACGTCGGAGCACAACACGTACTCGGCACACGCGCACTGGGCCGAGGAGGCGGGCGACGACCTGCTGATCATGCTGGGTGAGGAGGTGACGACGCGGAACGGTCATGTGGTGGCGCTGGGCACGGACCCGGGCACGTTCGTCGACTGGCGCTACCGGGCCCGCGACAACCGGTTCGGCCGGTTCGCCCGGCAGATCCGCCGCGCGGGAGGTCTCGTCGTGCCCGCACATCCGCACGCCACCTGCATCGGCTGCAACTGGAGTAACGGGTTCGGCGAGGCGGACGCCGTGGAGGTGTGGAACGGGCCGTGGACGCCCGACGACGAGGTGGCGCTGGCGGAGTGGGACGGGACGCTGGTGGCGTCCGTGCGGTCCGAGGGCCGGGAGTGGATTCCGGCGATGGGGAACAGTGACGCGCACCGCCGTCCGGACGTGGTCGGCCTCCCCCAGACCGTCGTCCTGGCCGACGGTCTGAGCCGGGAGGCGATCCAGGCGGGCATCCGCGCGGGACGCTCGTACGTCGCCGAGTCTCAGCATGTCTCCGTCGCCTTCAGCGCGGCGGGCGGGCGCGGTGAGCACGCGGGGATCGGCGAGCGGCTGGAGGTCGGCCCCGACACCCCGGTGACCGTCCGCGTGGATGTCACCGGCGCACCACGCTGCACGGTCCGGCTCGTCACCGACCAGGGCGTGCTGTTCACGAGCGCACCGTTGCCGGTGTCGGGGACGGGGAGCGTGGAGTGGCGGACGACGCCGTCGTACGCGGCCTATGTACGGGCGGAGCTACGGCATGAGACGGCGCTCGGGCCGTTGCCGGGGGCGCCGGCGGCTTTCACGAATCCGATCTTCCTGGGACGCGGCTGAACTGCCACAGCCCCGCGTCGAAGGCGACGACGCCCAGATGATCCCACTGCGCTCGGGCCGAAGCGCCCCCGGTCCCCGAGCAGCCGCGGGCCCGCCGATGCTGTCCACCCCGCCCGGGCCGCGGGAGACGCCGCGGCGCTGGGATGTGTTGTCATGCGCGCGTCCGATCAGGTCGGACGAGGACCTCGGCACCGATCGGGGTGAACCCGGTGGCGAGGAAGGCACGCAGGGAGCGGGCGTTGCCCGGGGAGACCGCGGCGAAGACGGGCTCGTCCTCGGGCACCAGCGAGAGCGCGTCGGTGAGCAGCGACCTGCCATGTCCACGGCCGTCGGCTGCGTTGCGATGCAGTTCGATGCTCAGTTCTGTGCGCCCGGCGAGTCCCGCCGCGAGGGTGACCAGTCCCCGGTCGTCACCGAATACCCGGACGTCGGTGCGCAACCGTCGGGCGTGCTGCACTCGGGGGTGGTCGTCGGTGTCGGCGAGCGGCTGCAGACGGGCGGTGCCGCCGGTGCCGCGTCTTACCAGGGTGGCGTCGATGACGTCGATCCAGCCCGCCGGGCCGGCGAGGGCACGCAGGAAGTCCGGGGACAGGGAGCCGCCGAAGGCGTCAGGCCGGTGGGCGCGGACCTGCGCGGCGGGCAGAGCAGTGGCGACGACGGCGTGGCCGGTGAAGGCGACCGAGCATGCCAGGCCGCCGGGCAGACCGGGCAGCACCGTGACGACCCCGTCGACGGGCGGGAAGCGTCCTTCAGCGGCGTCGAGGAAGTACCCGAGCAGCGGATGCGGGAGCGTGAGCGTGGCCGGGTTCGCGTCCGAGAATGCCGCCGCGGAGGGCCGGTCGTCATGCGTAGGGTGCGTCATCTGCTGTCCTTGTCACAGCCGGGTCATGCGGTCGGTGCAGCCGAGGTCGCTTGGCGCGCGGGCGGGAGCAACTCTCCGCCGCCGAGTGCACGTTGGAACGCCTCCGCCCCGGAGACCCTGCTGGAACCAGCCGCGATGCGAGGACATCCCGTTCTTCCCGGTGAATCCGTCCTATGAGCCCCATCTGCTCCAGGACTGCGACGGCGAGGGACAATCGGTCTCAAGCGATGATGTGCTGGGGGACTGCCAGGTCCTCGCTGGCGAAGAGGAGGGTCAATGCCTGCGGATCGTCCTTGGAGCAGGCATCGGCGACCGCGTCGATGAGCCGGTCGTAATCGGGTCCGGTCTCGCCCTCATAGGCGGCGGTCATGCGGCCCCACTCGTCCCAGTTCAGGGTCTCCTGCTTGCAGAGCGAGGCGAGGTCACGGACGACGTTGCCGCTGATCTCATGCGGCCCCCAGGCGTGATCGGTGCCGACCACCCCGAACGTGTACGGATCGATCATGCCGTTGCGGTATTGGACCCACGCCTCGCCGCCGGTGAGGAACTCGCCCGGAGCGAGGTCGTCTAAGTGATCGACGAGGTTCCTGCCGAGGTGTTCGGTGTCGACGCGCACCCATCGGCGCTGGGCATCGTCCCAGTACTCGGTGATCCAGTGGTCGAAGCCGCGCCCCTCCTGGAAGTAGGTGCCGAAACCGCAGCGGGCCCGGGAAGCTACACCTCGCGCCCGCAGGATCGCGCAGGCGATGGTGGCGAAGTGACGGCAGGTGCCGACCACGCGCGTCTCTGGCGTGCGGGGCTGGTGCAGTGGAGCAGGGTCCAAGGCGGTCAGTGCGGTGATCAGTTCGCTGACCGGGCGGATGTTCTTCTCCGCGATCCGGTCCTCGGCAATCCCCAACGCCATGGCGTCCGCAGGCTGGATGACCAGGCTCTGAACGGCGGTGCAGATGCCCACGGGGTCGCGTGGCAGTCCATCGATGAGTGGGAGTTGCGTCGTATCCAGGGTCGTGAAGGGCCCGGGCTGCGCGTAGTTGAGCACGTCGTCGGTCATAACCGGGCATCGTAGGGACCCGGTCTGACATCTGGACCGGCCCAGCCGGACGATCGTTGGTGGCTGCGCTGCATCGACTCTTCCGCCGACGAGGACCTGACGCGCTGCCGCTTGTCGCCGCGACGGTCGATCTGCTCGGCGACTCTGTCGGCGTGCGCGTGGAGCGCGCCGTGCAGGAGGCGGGCGAGAAGGCCTGGTTCCTTGCTCGGGCTCGGGATGACACGCAGCGCGTGAGCTCGCAGGTGTCGAGTCTGGCGCTTCTGACGGCATGCACCGGGCGCTCGTCAGCATCCTCCCTGATGCCGATCCAGCACCATAGTCGGCCAGCCGGGCGTGCAGCAGAGATTCGATGGGAGACGCGATGCACTGCCTTCAGCAGTGGTGCGGCAAGAGCAGCCTGGCCCGTGTGTACGCAGCCATCAACTCAGGAGAATGACCGCAGTGGACGGACAGATCGAAGTCGAACGAAAGCGGGAACTGGCCGACGGCGGGGAGGCCCTGGCGCGGTTGCTGACCGGTCTCAGCTGGACGCCCGACGCGTCCGTGATGGAGGTGGACACCTACTACACCCGCCCGGACGTCGACTTCATGAAGACCGTCGAATGCCTGCGGGTGCGACGGCGCGACGATTTCTCAGAGATCACTTACAAACCGCCGTCCACTCCGGCCACCCACAGCACCGACAGCGTGATCTCCAAGCCGGAGACGAACGTGCATCTTGTGCCCGACCACGCGGAACGGGCGGACCAGCTCCTGGAGAACATCGGGATGCGGCGTCTGGTCCGTGTAGAGAAGCACCGGACGACCTACCGGCACCCGGCGCATCCGGGAGTATCGGTAAGCATCGACATGGTGGCCGGTGTCGGTGCCTTTGTGGAGACTGAGGTCATCAGCAGGGACGCAGCTGCGGCGGCGAGGACCGTGGCGGACACCGAGAGGCGCCTGGGCGTGGCCGACCTTCCGGTCGTCGATCTGCCGTACCGCGACCTCGCCCTCAGCCACACACCTGCGTGACCCCCGTAGCCAGTACGGCCTCACCGCCCGCCGAGCCGAAAAGCCCGGTCAGCTCAGGCTCTTGCCTGCCCAGCGGTGCCGTTTCCCGGCCAGCCACTCGGCGAGGTTCTCCCCGTCGTCACCCGCCCAGATGATCCCGATGCACTCGGTCCGCCCCCCCCCGGTCCCCGAGCAGCCGCGGCCCGCGTACGCCTTCCTGGCAGGTTCGGCCTCCTCCAGCGGGACTTCGTTCACGTACCGCTACCTCCGGCGCGCGCGTCTTCGAGAGCCGCCATGATCTCGGGCGAGTTCCTGATCAGCACCCTGTGCCGGTAGGCCCGGACCACGGCCGCGGCGCCCCGCGAAGTCGTTGGTCGGGGCGGCTCCTATGGCGGCCGCCAGTTCCTCCTCGAACCGTTCCCTGTCGCCCGGGAAGCCATAGCGGCTCAGGGCACTGCGCAGGTCGTCCACGGTGCGGATCTGCGGCAGGGGCATCGCTCCCCAGCCGTGCTCCGGCTGTGCGCTCATGATCAGCTCCTGATGAACGGGCAAGGCTCCACACCCCAGTATGGCCCTGCTCACCACGCCCCCGCCCCGCCTCCGCACTCGGCCCACAGCAGCTTGCCGCCCCTCGACGCGCCCAGCTCGCGGAGCACCGAGGCGCCTGTCGCGTCCGCGCAGGCCTGGACGAGGGGCAGTCCACGGCCGTGCTCGGTGTCCAGTGCGGGTGGAGGGTTCGGGCGGGCGAACCCGGGTGGTACGCGTGGGTCGGTGTCCCATACGGCCACTCGAACCCCGTCGACGGTGAGCGCCGGACAGACTCGGAGGGCGTACGGACCTCTGGTATGGCGGTGCGAGTTGGTGAGCAGTTCCGTCGCCAGCAGTTCTGCCGTGGCGGTTGCTTCGGGCATCTCGTGGGCGGCGAGAATGAGTCGGAGAGCGCCTCGCGCGATACCCGGTGCGCGTGGATCGTGCGGAAGGTGCAGGGTGTAGTTCCAGCGCGGGGATACGGTGGCCATCGGAAGTCTCCGGTCGCTGAGGGGAGTTGAACGATGCCCGGTGTCTGTGCCGTGGCGTCCCACGGTGCGCTTCCGGGCGCGGCGCCTGATTGAGTAAGCTACCGGCTCGCCATTTAATACATTTCCCATTACGGCAATCGCATGAGCTTTTCCCTCGTGTGAGTGACACCAACGCGCGGCTTCCCAAGGAGAGTTGACCCATGGCGCCCAAGACCGCCACGACCGCCCGCCGCCTCCGTCTCGGCACGGAGCTGCGCAGGCTTCGTGAACGAGCGGGTCTGTCCGTCACCGAGGGGGCACGTCGACTCGGCGTCAGCCAAGCGCAGCTCAGCAACATCGAGGCCAGCCGATTCGGTGTGAGCGCGGACCGTCTGCGTGCCCTGGCCCGCATCTACCGCTGTTCCGACGCCGCGTACCTCGACGGTCTCATCGAGCTGGCCGGTGAGCGGAAGGGCGGTTGGTGGGAGACGTTTCGGGAGGTGCTCCCGGCCGCACTGCTCGACCTGGCGGAGATCGAGCACCACGCCGTACGGCTCCAGGCGGCCAACACGGCACACATTCCGGGCTTGCTCCAGCTCGCCGACCACGCCCGGGCGATCTATGAGCAGGCCGTACCCGAGTTCAGCCGCCGAGACATCGAGCTCCGGGTGAATCACCGGCTCCAGCGCCAGGCGCTGCTGGACCAGGACAACCCGGTGCCGTACCAGGCCATCATTCACGAAGCGGCACTCCGCGTACCTGTGGGCGGCACGTCGGTCGCCACGCGCCAGCTGAAGCACCTGCTGGCCCAAAGCGAGCGCTACGGCATCACGATCCAGGTGATCCCCTTCGCCATCGGGGCCTACCCGGGTTCCGGCCAGACGTTCCTCTACATCCACGGTCCTGTCCCCCGGCTCGACACGGTCTCCCTGGACCAGTCGCACGGCCCCGCGCTGGTCGATGCCGAGACCGAACTGGACACGTACCGGAATCTGCTGAACCGCATGGAGTCCGTAGCGCTGCCCCCGGAGAAGACCCGGGACTTCATCCGCAATCTGGCCACCGAACTGTGAGAGGACCCGCATGACCGCCTACGCATGGCAGAAGTCGTCCTACTGCGCACAAGGCGAATCCTGCGTCCACATATCCGCCACCACTCCCGCCACCATCCACGTCACCGAAAGCACCGACCCGGCCCAAGCCGTCCTCACCACCGGCCCCGTCGCCTTCGCCGCCCTGCTCGGCGCGCTGAAAACCGCGCACATCACCCAACACTGAGGTCCGCCACGACCGCCGCATGGCCGGATGGCCATACGCCGTCCACGGGACCGTCGCCCGCGCGCCGTACGCCGCGTACATGGCCGAGTCCGCCGGGGCCGGGAGGGCCGGCGTGGATGTAGTCGATGCGGGCGCTGGGGGCCAGAACGGCGGCGGCGTAGGGGTTCGACGTGTCCCAGGTGGCGGAGGGGGCGTTCGGTTCGGCGTACTCCCAGGTGTCGTAGAGGACTTGGCCGGGGACGGCGGGGGCGGTGCGGTAGCCGCCGAAGAGGCGGATCTCGTCCGAGTCCGGGAGGGCGTTGAAGTCGCCGGTGACGACGGGCGGGAAGGGGGTGCCGCCGCGGTACTCCGCTACGAACTCGGCCAGCGCTCCGACGTGACGGCAGCGCACGGCCGAGGCGTGGAGGGCGGAGGTGAGGTGGGTGGTGAAGAAGGGGATGTCGTAGGAAGGGGTGGCCAGGCGGGCGTACAGGGCCAGGCGGCCGTCGGCTACGTCGGTGGGGGCGGGCAGGGGCAGCACGGCCTGGTCGGCGACGGGCCAGCGGCTGAGTACGGCGTTGCCGATGCCGACGCTCGGGTCCCCGATCCTGCGCTGCCACCGTTCGGGCGCGGGCGAGGGTCCCCAGGCCCAGTGCAGGCCGAGTTCCCCGGCCAGCCACTCGGCGAGGTTCTCCCCGTCGTCACCCGCCCAGACCTCCTGCAAGCCGACGACATCGGGGCACAGCTCGCGCGCCACCCACCACCGCCTTCCCTGGTGGGGTCGGGATTGCCCACGGTGCGGGTGGATCTGGAGGCGCCGGAAACCGGACGGTGACCGCCAGCTGGTGACGTGGCCGAGGCGGGGCGTGCGCGCATCGCACGGAGGAGATGTCACACAGTGCCATGACCAACTGTATGATGGCAACATGACGGTGAACATGACGATGAGCCTGCCCGATGAGGTGGCCGCCTTCGTGAAATCGAAGGGCAACGCCTCGGCCTACACGGCCCGCATACTGCGACGGCAGATGCTCGCCGAGGAACTGGAACGGTCCGCGCGGCTGCGCGCCGAAGCCGGGATCGTGACGACGGTCGGCGAGCCGGACGAGAGCGAGGAGGACACCTTGGAGCGGTGGGGCCGGGTGGCGGGCCGGTGAAGCGCGGGCACATCTACGAAGTGACTTTCGCCGGGGGGCCCGCGCACGTCCTGGTGATCTCTTCCGACGCGCTCAACGAGCAGAACAAGTGCGCCACCTGCGTACTGCTCTACCCCCAGCAACTACGCGAGGCCACACTCGTCGACATCCCCGTCACCTCGCCCTCGACCGGCACCATCGTGCTCGGCGAGTTCCGCACGCTGTCCAACGTCCGCTTCACCCAGGATCTGGGCCCTGTGGACGAGCGCGTCATGGAAGCAGTGGAGATCGGGCTCCGCGCCGTGTTCGACCTGTAACACCATGCACGGACGCTCGGGACCCGTCCCACCGGCGGCGCGGTACAACCGCCGCATGGGACACACCACGAAGACGACGGGGGGAGCGACCAGGCGTGCAGCCGCTCGCTCCCGCAACATGATCATGGGCTCGGTCGCTCTCGCTCTGGCCGTGTCGGGTGTCGCGGCCAATTCGGCGGCGGCAGCGGACACGCAGGCCATCTCCTATCCCTCGCGCCTGAAGAAGTGCGCCGACCTCGACTGCAAGGTCACGATCAAGAAGGGTGAAGGGTTCAAGGCTCACCGGTTCTGGATCAAGCGCGTCACCTTCCCGAAGATCAGCAAGAACAACATCGAGATCAAGGCCTACGGCAACGGCACCGAAATGGTCTGCGGAGGCAACGCGCCGCTGCGCTGCACCATCAACGGCGTCGACTTCACGGTCAAGGACGTCCGCGGCAACACGGCCCGGACAGTTCGAATCCACCCGTAAGCAGACATCCGTGAGCAGACATCCGTAAGCGGATATCCGTAAGCAGACATCCGTACGCGGACATCCGTACGCGGAAACCTGCAAACAGACACCCGTAAACAGCCCCTCAAAGCGCCGGGTGCCGGCCAGCGCTACCGCGTGAGCCGGCGCCCGGCCCGTGTGCGGATGCGAGCGAGCGCCACCCCGGCCGCCGTCACAGCGACCACAGCCACCCCGGCCACCGTCACAGCGACCACCGCCACCCCGACCACCGTCACCCCGGCCACACGATCGCCTGCACCTCGCTGTACGCATGCAGCGCGTACGAGCCGACGTCCCGGCCCACCCCGCTCTTCTTGAAGCCGCCGAAGGGTGCCTCCATGTTCCGGCCGACCGTGTTCACACCCACTCCGCCGGCCCGTAGCTGCCGGGCGACCCGGAAAGCGCGGGCCACGTCCCCGGACCAGACGTAGTCGATCAGGCCGTAGTCGCTGTCGTTGGCGAGGGCGACTCCCTCTTCCTCCTCGTCGAAGGGGAGGACGCAGACGACCGGGCCGAAGATCTCCTCCCGGGTCACGCGCATCGCGGGGGTGCAGTCCGCGAGGAGGGTCGGGGGGACGTAGAAGCCGCGGTCGTACGGGGGGCGTTCGCCGCCCGCCACCAGGGTGGCGCCCTCCTTGCGGCCCAACTCGACGTACGACTCCACCCGGTCCCGGTGCTCCGCCGAGATCACCGGGCCGACCACCGTTCCCGGCTCCCGGGGGTCCCCGACCTTCAACCGGCCCGCATAGCCCGCCAGTTGCTCCACCAGCCGGGCGTACACGCCGCGTTGCGCCAGCACTCGCGTCGGTGCCGTGCAGATCTGGCCGCTGTAGAAGGAGAAGGTGGTCCCGATGCCGGCCACGGCCGAGCCGAGGTCCGCGTCGTCGAAGACGAGCGCCGCGCCCTTCCCGCCCAGCTCCATCAGCCGGCGTTTCATGTCCCGCCCGCACACCTCGGCGATGCGCTGCCCCACGGCGGTGGAGCCGGTGAAGCTGACCATGTCGACGTCGGGGGACGAGACGGCCGCCTCGCCGACCTCCACCGACCGGCCGCACACCACGTTCACCGCGCCCGCCGGAACCCCGGCCGCTTGAAGCGCCTCCGCCATCCGGAACACCGACAGCGGGTCCTGCGGGGCGGGTTTCACGACGACCGTGTTGCCCATGGCCAGGGCGGGGGCGATCTTTCCGGCCGGGTTGGCCCAGGGGTTGTTGTAGGAGGTGATGCAGGTGACGACGCCGACGGGCTGGCGTACGGCGAGGGCGCCCATCACCGCCGCCTTCCCCATCGGGCCCGCTTCGTTGATCTGCGGCGGGATCGCCCACTCGGTCGGTTCGGCCTTCGCGTACCGGCGGAAACGGGCCGCGCCGACCCCGACCTGCATGCCGTACGCCGTCCCGGTCGTCGCCCCCGTCTCCGCCTGGGCGAGGCGGGCGTACGGCTCCAGCCGGCCGCGGATGATGTCCGCCGCCCGCGCCAGCACCGCCGCCCGCTCCTCCGGAGTCGTACGCGACCACGGGCCGAAGGCCTCGCGGGCCGCGGCGGCGGCCGCGTGCACCTGATCCCGCGAGGCCTCCGGCGCCCACCCGACGTTCTCCTCCGACGCCGGGTCGATCACCTCGTAGTGGCCGCCGTCCGGCTCGACCCACCGGCCGTCGATGAACAGCCGCTGCCCGTCGGTCACTTGGTGCTCACCGTCGCCGTGTCCCGCCCGGACCGCAGCACCTTCCCCGGCACCGCCCCCGTCACCACGTCGTCCCGGATCGCCTCGACCCCGTTGACCCACACGGCCCGCACCCCGATCGCCCTGGAGTCCAGCCGCGGACTGTCACCCGGCAGGTCGTGCACCAGGGTGGCCTTGCCGGCGTCGATCCGTTCCGGGTCGAAGAGGACGAGGTCCGCATGGAAGCCCTCCGCCACCCGGCCCCGCTCCCGCAGCCCGAAGAGCCGCGCCGGGTCGTCGGTCAGCATCTTCACCGCCTGCTCCAGCCCGGCCAGCTTCCGGCCGCGCAGACAGTCCCCGAGGAACCGGGTCGTGTACGGCGCCCCGCACATCCGGTCCAGATGCGCCCCCGCGTCCGACCCGCCGAGCAGCACGTCCTCGTGCCGCCAGGCCTCCGCCCGCATCGCCCAGGACGCCGGGTCGTTGTCGGTCGGCATCGGCCACAGCACCGTACGCATGTCGTCGGCCGCACAGATCTCCACCATGCAGTGGAAGGGGTCCTGGCCGCGTTCCGCCGCGATGTCCGCCACGACCCGCCCGCTCAGCCCGCGGTTCGCCTCGCTGTACGTGTCGCCGATGACGTACCGCCCGAAGTTCGTCAGCCGCCGGAAGACACCCGCCTCCTTGCTGCCCGCCCGCTGAAGCATCTCCGCCCGCACCCCGGCGTCCCTGAGCCGCGCGATCCGCTCCGGCACCGGCAGCCCCAGAACCGGCCCCCACCCGGGGATGAGGTTCAGGGCGCAGAACGTGCCGAGGGACATGTTCATCGGCGTGAGGATCGGCATGGTCAGCGCGACGACCCTGCCGCCCGCCTTCCGGGCACGCTCACTCGCGACCAGCTGCCTCGGCACCCGCTCCGGGACGGCGGAGTCGATCGTCAGCACGTTCCAGTTCAACGGCCGCCCCGCCGCCGCGCTCATCTCCACGAAGAGGTCTATCTCCGCGTCGCTGAACTGATCCAGGCAGCCGGCCACGATCGCCTCGATCTGCGTGCCCTCGTGCTCCCCGACCGCCTGGGAGAGCGCCAGCAGCTCGGCGGGGGTCGCATGCCGGGAGGCGACGGGCTGCCCGTCCCCGTCGGAGTGAGTGGAGGACTGCGTGGACGAGAAACCCCACGCACCCGCGTCCATCGCCTCATGGAACAGCCGCAGCATGGCGGCCAGTTGCTCCTCGGAAGGCTGCCCGCCCACGGCATCCGGTCCCATCACGTACCGGCGCAGCGCACAATGCCCCACCATAAAGCCCGCGTTGACGGCGATACGCCCATCGAGGGCGTCCAGATACTCACCGAAGCCACTCCAGCTCCACGGCGCTCCTTCCTCCAGCGCCACCAGCGACATGCCCTCGACCTTGGACATCATGCGGCGGGTGTAGTCGGCGTCCTCGGGGCGGGAGGGGTTGAGGGGCGCGAGCGTGAACCCGCAGTTCCCGGCCGCGACGGTGGTCACCCCGTGGTTCAGGGACGGCGTCGCGTACGGGTCCCAGAAGAGCTGGGCGTCGTAGTGGGTATGGGGGTCGACGAAGCCGGGGCAGAGGACGAGTCCGGAAGCGTCTTCGACGGTCCGGGCATCCTCGGTAGCAGTACCGATGACGGCGATACGACCGTCTCGTATGCCCACGTCCGCCGTGTACCCCGGCGCCCCCGTCCCATCGACGACGGTCGCGCCTTTGATGACGTGATCGAGCATGAGCCTTGCCTCCTTGAACTCCCGGCGAGTGGAGATACTTGAGGGGCACCACAGACGACCCGCACCCCGCGACGGCGACTACGCGGCAGCCCGGAACCGGGACGTCCGATGAACAGGATCCGTATCGATCTTCGGAATCACGTGCTCCCCGATCAGCCGAATCGTCCGCAGCGTCTCCTCCTTCGGCACCCCCACCGGCAACCCGAACGACAGCTGATCCGCCCCCGCCTGCTCCCACCGCTTGCACTGGGTCAGCACCTCGTCCGGATCGCCGCAGATCAGCAACTCCTCCTCGATGAGCACCTCCACGAACTCCGCGGTGTACTCGGGAAGCGTCTCGGGCCAGACCGGGAACCCCTCCGGCCGCGGAAACGTGTCGTGGTACCGGAAGACCAGCGAGGGCAGATAGTGCAGCCCGCCGTTGACGGCGGTCTGGATCGCCTCGGCGTGCGTGGGCGCGCAGATCGCCGTCGTCGTCACCATCACGTTGTCGTTCACGAAGTCCCCGACGGGCTCCGCGTCCACGACGGCCGTCTTGTACTGCTCAAGGACCCACTCCATGTCGGAGACCTTCTGCACGCTGAACCCGAGCACACCGAGCCCCTTGCGGGCAGCCATGGCGTACGACGGCGGCGAGCCCGCCGCGTACCACATCGCGGGGTGGGACTTCCCGTACGGCTTCGGCAGGATCTTCCGCGGCGGCAGCGACCAGTGTTTGCCCTGGAACCCGGCGTACTCCTCCTGGAGCCACATCTTCGGGAACTCGGCGATGGTCTCTTCCCAGATCTCCTTGGTGTGGTTCATGTCGGTGATGCCGGGGAGGAACCCGAGGATCTCGTGCGACCCGGCGCCCCGCCCGCTGCCGAACTCGAAGCGGTTGCCGGAGAGATGGTCGAGCATGGCGACCTTCTCGGCGACCTTGACCGGGTGGTTGACCTGGGCCAGGGGGTTGAAGATCCCGGAGCCGAGGTGGATCCGCTCGGTCGCGTGGGCCAGATACCCCAGAAACACGTCGTTGGCGGAGAGGTGCGAGTACTCCTCCAGGAAGTGGTGCTCGGAGGCCCAGGCGTACTTGAACCCGGACCTGTCGGCCTGGATGACGTACTCGGTCTCCTCCATCAGCGCCTTGTGCTCGGCCAGCGGGTCGGTCTCGGCTCGCTTGCCCACATATCCCTGTACAAAGAGCCCGAATTCCAAGGAGGTTCACCGTCCCCAGTCGTTCCTGACGCTCCGTCAGATTCTTGATCTGCCGCCGACTGTGGCACCGGGCGCAGACACCGTCAATAGCTGACGGCCAGTCAGATGGCGGAGACGCCCGCGAGCCAGCCACCGTCGATCACGAACGGCTGCCCGGTGATGTACGAGGAGTCCTCCGACGTCAGGAAGAGGGCCAGCCGGGCCACCTCGTCCGGCCTGCCGATCCGGCCCAGCGGGACGAGCCTGCGGTACAGCGCGTCGACGGCCCCCGCCTCGGCCTCGGCGCCCGGATTGCTCATGGGGGTGTCGACGGCACCCGGGCACACGGCGTTGACGCGGATCCCCTTCGGGGCCAGCTCCAGCGCGGCCACACGCGTGAGGCCGACGATCGCGTGCTTGGTCGCGCTGTACGCGCCGACGTACGCCATGCCGGTCAGGCCCGTGTACGAGGCGGTGTTGACGATGGTCCCGCCGCCGGCCGCCCCGATCTCGGGGGCCACGGCCTTGATGCCCAGGAAGACGCCGACCTGGTTGACGCGCACCACGTTCATGAACTCGTCGAGGGGGGTGTCGACGAGGGAGTTGAAGCGCAGGATGCCGGCGTTGTTGACGAGTCCGTCGATCCGGCCGTACTCCGCCTTGGCCGCGGTGACGGCGGAGCGCCAGTCGGCCTCCTCCCCCACGTCGAGGTGGACGTAGCACGCGCCGATCTCCTTGGCGAGGGCCTCGCCCTGGCCGTCGAGGACATCGGCGACCACGACCTCGGCCCCTTCCGCCCGGAACAGGCGGGCCTCCTGCTCGCCCTGACCACGAGCGGCGCCGGTGACGAGGATGACACGTCCGTCGAGCTTGCCCATGCGGATCCCCTTCGCGGTGTGTTGGTTGGGCCAGCGTAACGGCCTATCTGACGGAGCGTCAGATTCAGGTCGTGCGATTACGGAAGCAAAACTTCAAGTGACCAACGAGTAGGGATATTTGACTCTGTCGGTAAGCGGTGCGGGACCCGATGATTCTCCAGTCGAACCAGAGACCAGCCCCCAGGGAGAGGACCGAGCATGGCGAAGAGGCGGTACAAGAACAGGAAGGTCCGATACATCGCGATCGGGGCTTCACTCGTGACAGGCGCGGCCGTCGCAGCCATTCTGCTGCCTTCGGCCAATGCCGCCGACGAGCAGCCGACGGCGGAGCAGATCATCGAGATGTGCAACCGGACCGAAGTGCTCAACGGAAAGCCGCAGTCCATCTCCGACTTCGGCGGCCATCCCGTCGCCGGTCCCAGTTTCGCCTCCGACACCTGTGACTACGTCGAGACGGGTTTCGAAACCTTCGACGGCCCCACGGAGAAGGTCACCGTCGACTTCCCGAACTGCGAGGAGAACGCCACCGACCCGGCGACGGTGACCACCGAGTTCTCGAGAACGGTGGCCCAGGGCCAGGGCAAGTACACCTTGACGCAGCAGGGCGCCACCGGTGGCCTCTTCGGAGTCCTGAGCGGCTCCTGGGTGGAGCACGAGGGCACGCTGGAGATGGACATCGAGTCGGCCACCGCAAGTGAGTCGGAACAGCGGGAAGTTCCCGTCGGCAAGGTCATGCATGTGACATTCACACCGAAGATGCAGCGCATGACCGGCGAATGGCGCGTGCATATCGACGCCGTACCCGGCAGCACCACCTCCAACCCGAGGCCCGAGCAGAACTATGTGGCCGAGGAAGTCGTCGAGGGGCCGGCCATCCTGCCGGGCGCCGCGGGCGCTCCCGGACTCGCGGACGGCACCACCAAGGTCGTACTGGAGGACTGCTGACCGCCGGCCGCCCCCACCGCACGCTTTCCCCCGACAACCCTTGCAGGAGACATACATGGCACGCACCGGGCGCAACGGCAATCACCGCAGCAAGAAGAAGCGCATCACCCTCACCCTCGCGCCGATCGCCGCCCTCGGACTGGCCGTTCCGCTGATGTACAGCGCGGGTGCCGCCACCCCTGACGAGGTGTCCGCGGACTGCAGCGCGGACTCGGACAAGCTGGAGAACTGCGAGTTCGTCGACGTGCAGGTCAAGAGGAACAGCCTCGGCCCCAACGAGCGGGTCACCAGCGTCAGCGACAACTGCGGGAGCACCAGCGAGGCGACCAAGTCCTTCAGCGGAACCGCCTCCGCGACCCGCATCATCCAACTGGAGAACGGATCCCAGGTCGACGGCAGTACGAAGCTGGGCAGCTCCGTCTTCGAGGTCGGCGTCAAGTTCCTCACGCTGGAAATCAACATCCAGCGTGACGACACCACATCGTCCTTCTCCTTCACCCGGAGCGACACGGTGAAGGCCGACCACATCGCCTTCTTCATGTGGTCCCACAAGCGGTCGGACGTAGGCGGATACCTGCGGGCCACCTACAAGGAGGAGCAGGACGGCCAGAAGGTGTTCTTCTCCCCCAGTGAGGGAGGGAATACCGTCCACGTCTTCTATCCGCAGCTCCTGCCGAGCGGCACCCCGGACGGCCGCCTCTGGCTGCGCAATGTGAAATGCGGTACACCGGAGGCCGACGGCATTCTCAACAACCAGAACAGTATCCGCGCCGAACCGGGGTTCGGTGAGGGGGGCGACAATGTGACCGATGTCGAGATCCCGCTGTCGGAGATCACCGTGGAGTGACGTCGGAGATCACCGTGGAGTGACGTCGGAGATCACCGTGGAGTGACGAGAAGTAAATTACGGAGAGAATCGGCCGGTGTAAAAGCGGCCACCGGCTGATTCAATCCGGTCGAGTCCCCGTGGAGACACGGGGACTCGACCTTGTGGACGTCTTCCCAGACATTCTCATACGCGAAGACGGGAAGCCGGGAATCAGAAGAATCAGAGGAATCAGAGGAATCAGAGGACTTCAGAGTCACACATGAGTCGCCGGTCCCGCTCCCAGCCACCTCAGGACCGCCTCCGTACTGCCGCGGGCGTCCAGCTTGGCGTAGATGTTGCTGAGGTTGTTGCGGATGGTTTTCTCGGTCAGTCTTAATCTCAGGGCGATCTCCTGCGCGCCAAGCCCGGTCGACAGCAGCTCGATGACCTGCTGTTCGCGCGGCGAGAGCAGTGCACGGAGCCGCTCCGTCGGGTCGCTGGCTCCGCACGCCGCCCGCCGCGCCCCCTCCCGCAGGGCGGCACACGCCACCGGCGAGAGGTAGGTGTGACCGACCGTGGCCGCGGTGACCGCCGAGGACAGCATGCAGGTGCAGTAGTCGTCTTCGACCAGGTAGCCCGCCCCGCCCCGGAACACCGCGACGACCGCCTCGGCGTCCCTGCGCGGACTGACCACGATCACCGGCGGACCCGTGTTGCCCATGGCCCGCTGAAGCTCCGGGAACGAGACCGTCGGGTCCTCGCACCGCAGCACGACGACATCGACCGCCGCCTCCCGGACCTCGCCGTAGGGCGGGCCCACCGGTAACACCCGGCCCACGTACGGGTCGTCGGGGCCCGGCCAGTCCCCGTGCGGCCAGGTGCCCTCGGCGCACGCGAGGGCGACGGACAACCTGTCACTTTCAATGTCGCTGTCGCTGCCAATGTCACTGTCGCTGCCAATGTCACTGTCGATGGCCGTGGACGAGGTCTTCGCCGGGCCGGCCTGCCAGAAGGTTCGGACGTGCTTGTGCTTGGGCCTGTGCCGCTGCCTGGGGGAACGCACCTCACGAGTCCTTCCGCCGAAGTCGTGACCTCCTTACATACGCGCCCCGGCGCCTGCATGCTCAAACATTCAATGATCGATGCCCCGGCCTCTTTCCCATCCCTTCTCCAGCAGCGGCCCCACCTCGGCACCGAACAGGCCCATCTGGTCGACGAGTTCGCTCCGGCTCCGGCTGCGGAACCGCACCTGGATCTGGTCCACCCCCATCGCCGCGTACGCCCGCAACGACTCGGCGAGTGCCTCCGGCTCCCCGCTGAGCGTGCGCCGCCCGACGTCCCACCCGGGCTCACCGACGTAGAGCGGCTCGGCGATGGCGCCGACGGTGAACGGCTCCTCGACTCCCGCGTCCCCTCTGATCCTCAGCACCGTGGCGATCTGCTCCGGCAAACGCTCACGCGGGTCTCCCTGCGGCAGCCACCCGTCCCCCTTCAGCGCGGCCCGCCGTACGGCCGCGGGCGAGGAGCCGCCGACCCACACGGGGACCGAGGGCTGCACGGGCCGGGGCCGCTGCCCGAGCCCCTCGAAGTCGTACAACTCCCCGTGGTGCTCGGGGAATTCTTCCGCCCCCAGCGCCGCCCGCAACGCGTCGACCGTCTCGTCGAGTACGGCCCCCCGCCGCCGGAAGTCCACCCCCAGCGCCTCGAACTCCTCCCGCACGTGCCCGGCCCCGACCCCGAGGATCAGCCGCCCCCCGCAGAGGTGGTCGAGCGTGGCGTACTGCTTGGCGGTGAGGAGCGGGTGCCGCAGCCCGACCACGGCCACATGGCTGAGCAGCCGGACCCGCTCGGTGACCGCCGCCAGGAAGGCCAGCGTGGCGACCGGGTCGTACCACACCGTGCTCATCGCGGACGCGAGCCGGCGCGGGATGGCGACATGGTCGCAGCAGGCGAGGTAGGCGAAGCCGGACCGGTCGGCGGCGCGGGCGATGCAGGCGAGGTCCTCGGGCCCCGCGGCCGCCTCCCAGGGTTCGGCGTAGATCGCGCTCTGGGACTGGACCGGGAGCTGGATACCGTACTTCATGCACCGCTCCACAGGCCCTCGGGGGTCAGCCCCAGCAGCTCGATCGCGTTGCGCCGCACGATCCGCTCCACGACGTCCGCCGCCAGGTGCCCCATCTGCGTCTCGCCGACCTTGCGGGACTCGGGCCAGGTGGAGTCGGAGTGGGGGTAGTCGGTCTCGTACAGGACGTTGCCCACGCCGATGGAGTCCAGGTTCCTGAGCCCGAAGGCGTCGTCGAAGAAGCAGCCGTAGACGTGCTCGGCGAAGAGCTCGGACGGCGGCCGGTGGACCTTGTCCGCGACGCCGCCCCACCCCCGGTTCTCCTCCCACACCACATCGGCGCGCTCCAGGATGTAGGGGATCCAGCCGATCTGCCCTTCCGCATACATGACCTTCAGCCCCGGGAAGCGCTCGAACTTGCCGCTCATCAGCCAGTCCACCATCGAAAAGCAGCAGTTGGCGAAGGTGATGGTGGAGCCGACGGCGGGCGGGGCGTCGGCGGAGGTGGAGGGCATACGGCTGCTGGAGCCGATGTGCATGGCGACGACGGTGCCGGTCTCGGCGCAGGCGGCGAGGAAGGGGTCCCAGTCGTCGGTGTGGACGGAGGGCAGGCCGAGGTGCGGGGGTATCTCGGAGAAGGCGACGGCACGGACGCCACGGGCGGCGTTGCGCCGTACTTCCGCCGCCGCCAGCCCGGCGTCCCAGAGGGGGATGAGGGTGAGCGGGATGAGCCGGCCCTGGGCCGCGGGCCCGCACCACTCCTCCACCATCCAGTCGTTGTAGGCCTGCACGCACAGCAGCCCCAGCTCATGGTCCCGGGCTTCCGTGAAGGTCTGCCCGCAGAAGCGGGGAAAGGTGGGGAAGCAGAGGGCGGACTGGACGTGGTTGACGTCCATGTCGGCGAGGCGGGCGGGGACGTCGTACGACCCGACGCGCATCTGCTCGTACGTGATCACCTCCAGCTTGATCTCGTCCCTGCTGTAGCCGACGGCCGTGTCCAGGCGGGTGAGAGGCCGATGCAGATCCTCGTAGATCCACCAGTCGCCGATCGGTCCGTCGTCACCGCCCGGGGTGCCCATGACGGGCTTGAAGCGGCCACCGAGGAAGGACATCTCCTTCAGTGGCGCGCGGACGACGCGCGGTCCGATGTCCAGGTACTTCTTCGGAAGCCGGTTCTGCCACACGTCCGCGGGCTCCACGGTGTGGTCGTCGACGGAGATGATCAGGGGAAACGTCGTCTCGGTGTCCATGTCCGCCACGGTAGCGCTGATCTGACGATGCGTCAGCTACGGCGGAGTGGCCACCATCTTGCGAAGGGCGCGTGAGGGACTTGTGACATCCCGCGCGCCTGCGTGTGATCGGTCTCTCCACAGCTGACGCATCTGCCGGAACAAGGCAGACTGGCGGGGATGTAGACGGGTCCTAGGGGGACTGCGATGGACGGGGTACCGCCAGTGCCGGAGCGGAGGCGTCCCGGCTCCTCGACAGATCGGGCGGAGCCGACAGACGCGGCGGAGCCGGTCTCGGCGGCGCTGCGCTTCGGTGTGCTCGGACCGGTGCGCGCCTGGCACGGCGAGGAACCGCTGGCCACCGGGTCCCCCCAGCAACGCGCCCTGCTCGCCGCCCTCCTCCTCCGCGAGGGCCGCACCGCGACCGCGGCCGAGCTGATCGACGCCCTCTGGGGCGAGGAACCCCCGTCCCAGGCCCTGGCGGCCCTGCGCACCTACGCCTCCCGCCTGCGCAAGGTGCTGGACCCAGGCGTCCTGGTGAGCGAGTCCGGCGGCTACGCGATCCGGGGCCTGCCGGACGGCTCCCTGGATCTCACGGTCGCCCAGGACCTGGCGGCCGAGGCGGAGAAGGCGCGCAACGCCGGGGAGTTGTGCCATGCGCGGGAGGTGCTGGGCCGGGCGCTGTCGCTGTGGGACGGCGAGGTCCTGGCGGGGGTACCCGGCCCCTACGCGGAGGCCCAGCGCGTACGCCTGGAGGAATGGCGCCTGCAACTCCTCGAATGCCGCCTGGACATGGACCTGGAACAGGGCTGCCACGCGGAGAGCGTGTCGGAACTGACGGCCCTGACGGCGGCGCATCCGCTCCGGGAGCGTCTGCGTGAGCTGCTGATGCTGGCGCTGTACCGCTCGGGCCGCCAGGCGGAGGCACTCGCGGTGTACGCGGACACGCGGCGCCTGCTCGCCGACGAGCTGGGCGTCGACCCGCGCCCGGGCCTGAGCGAACTCCAGCAGCGCATCCTGCGGGCGGACCCCGGCCTGACCGAGCCGTCGGCACCGGTGACGGAACCGGCCGCCGTCCCGGTCCGTCCTGCACAACTCCCCGCGACCGTCTCCGACTTCACGGGGCGGGCCTCCTTCGTCACCGAGCTGAGCGAGGTACTGGCCTTGGCGGAGGGCCGCGAGGGCCGCGTGATGGCGGTCTCGGCGGTGGCCGGGATCGGCGGCGTCGGCAAGACGACCCTCGCCGTGCATGTGGCACACCAGGCACGGGCGGCCTTCCCGGACGGCCAGTTGTACGTGGACCTGCAGGGCGCGGGAACCAGGGCTGCCGAGCCGGAGACCGTACTGGGCTCGTTCCTGCGGGCGTTGGGCACACCGGACTCCGCGATCCCGGACTCGCTGGCGGAGCGCTCGGCGCTGTACCGGTCCGTGCTGGACGGGCGGCGCGTGCTGGTCCTGCTGGACAACGCACGGGACGCGGCACAGGTACGTCCGCTGCTGCCGGGGACGGAGGGCTGCGCGGCCCTGGTGACGTCGCGGGTTCGTATGGTCGATCTCGCGGGCGCCCACCTCGTCGACCTGGACGTGATGTCGCCCGACGAGGCGCTGTCGCTGTTCACGAAGATCATGGGCGAGGAGCGGGTCGCCGCCGAGCGAGAGGCCGCCCTGGACGTCGTCGCGGCCTGCGGCTTCCTGCCCCTGGCGATCAGGATCGCGGCATCACGGCTGGCGGCACGCCGCACCTGGACGGTGTCGGTGCTGGCGGCGAAGCTGGCGGACGAGCGACGGAGGTTGGACGAACTCCAGGCCGGCGACCTGGCGGTGAAGGCGACGTTCGAGCTGGGCTACGGCGCCCTGGAACCCGCCCAGGCACGGGCGTTCCGGCTGCTGGGCCTGGCCGGCGGGCCCGACATCTCGCTGGCGGCTGCGGCGGCGGTGCTGGACCTGCCGGTGGAGGACACCGAGGACCTGCTGGAGTCCCTCGTCGACACGTCGCTGCTGGAGTCGGCGGCTCCCGGCCGGTACCGGTACCACGACCTGGTGCGGCTCTACGCGCGTGCATGTGCGGAGAGGGACGAGTGGCCGCCGAGTGAGCGGGGCGCTGCGATGTCCCGGTTGCTGGACTTCTACCTGGCCACGGCGACGGGGGTTTACGCGATCGAGCGGCCTGGGGACCGGCTGGTGGATCACCTTGAGGCCACCGACTACCCGGGGCTGCGATTCGAGGACCGGCACAAGGCGCGGGACTGGTTGTACTCCGAAGCCCATGCGTTGCTCGCGTTCATCCAGCAGTGCACCGGGGCCACCGTGCTCCGGCGGGCGGTGGATCTGCTGTGGGCGGTGAAGGATCTCGCCGAGTCGGGCGCCAACTCCAAGCAGTACGAGACCGTCGCAGTCACGCTGCAAGGTGCGGCCGATCGGGCCGGGGACCCTCAGGCTCTGAGCCGGGCGCTCACGACGCTCACCAACGTCCACCTCGTGGCCGGACGCTTCAGCGCGGCGGACGACGCAGCACGACGTGCCATGGAGCTGGCCCACACCGTGGACGACCTGGCACCGAGGTGCTGGGCCGCCAACGACCGCGGCATCATCGCGCTCTATCAGAAGCGTTACGCGGATGGTGAGGCGTATCTCCGGCAGGCCATCGACAGCTTCCGTCAGGACGAGAACCTCGCCGGAGAAGCCAGCGCACTCTGCAACCTCTCGCGTATCCACCTTGCCTTGGGCCGGGTCGGCAGCGCGGTGGAACTCGCACAGCAGGGCATCGCCATATACGACCGCCTCGGCCACGCACTGCGCGGCGCCAACGGCCGCTACGCCCTGGGGATGGCGCTGACCGGCCAGGGCGGACTGAGCGCGGCTGTCGACCGGCTCACCGAGGCCCTGGAGGTGTTTCGCGACAGCAGGCAGCGGCTCTGGGAGGGGATGACGCTCTTCCGGATGGCCGAAGCACATCTCGCGGCGCGCAGGCCCGCCAAGGCCGCGGCTCTGGCGGAGCAGGCACAGGCCGTCCTGCGCGGCATCGGCGGTGAATGGCGCCGAGGCAACATCCTCACCGTCCTCGGCCGCGCGCTGAGCGACCTGAACCAGACCGGCCGGGCGCGGGCCTGCTGGCACGAGGCCCTCTCCATCTTCGACTCGCTGGATTCACCAGAGGCCGCCGAGGTGCGGCTCCTGCTCACGCCCGCGGCAGCCGCCTGAGCCCCCGCGGCGCGTTCATCGTTCGTTTATCGCGCCACGGCAGTGTGGGCCTTGTCGATCCGTCGTGTCGGGGGCAGACGGGTCAGCGGTGATCGTCGCCGCTAGGGTGTACGGCCCTGACCTGCCCGTCCGGCGGCCCGCGGGGGAGCTGCCGGACGGGCAGCTCCCAGCTGTCAACGGGGAGTTGCGAGTCCATGAGCGAAGCCAAGAAGGACACCGTGGCGAAGCCGCTCGACAACCACGCCACGGATGTCACGGACGTCACCACGCAGGACCACGTCACCGATGAGATCACCACTCTCTCCGACCACGCGACGGGCGACACGGTGAGGCCGCTCGACAACCACGCGACGGGCGAACCGGCCTGAACAGGCCTGAACAGGCCTGACCCCACACCGGCCCCACACCGGGACACACGTGCGTCGGCCGCGGCTGCGGGGGGGGGAAGCCGCCGCGGCCGACGCACGTCACGATGAGGTTGTCCACAGGCGCGAAGCGGCATGTCGTGTCCTCCACGACACTGTTGCCGTGGAGACCAGGGACGATTTGAGGGCGCTCGTCGAGGAGGGTGTGCTGCTCACCTCGCGTGCGCTGGAGGCCGGGTGGTCCAGAAGCTCGCTGTCCCGGCGGCTGGTTTCGGAGTCCTGGACCCGGATCCGGCAGGGTGCCTGGGCCGAGCCCGGGAGGGCGATCGACTTCGGTGTACGGCTGAGCGCGACCCGGCTTCTGCATCCCCGGCTCGTCGTGAGTCACCACTCGGCGGCTCGACTCCAGCGGATCGAGACGCTGGACACGGATCCGCCCGGCCTCGTCGAGTTCATCGACCCCGCCCTCGGTTCTCATCGGCGCGTCCCCGGCGTACGCGTGCATCGCATCCCCGTCGACCCGGCCGACGTCGACGAGCGGCAGGGCGTGCGCGTCACCGAGGTCGCCCGCACCCTCGCCGACCTCCTCCGGGCCGGTCCGAGGAACCACGCCCTGGTCTCCGTGGAGTCCGCGCTCGGCTGTCGCAGAGTGGGCGGTGTGCGCCGTACGCCGCTGGTCACCCCGGCCCGCCTCGCCCTCGCACTCGAAGCCCCGCTCCTCGGCGCCGTCAGGGCACGGCGGTGGCTGAGGCTCGTCGACCGCGGCTCCGGCTCCCCCGCGGAGACGGTCGCCCGCCTGCACATGCTCGACGCGGGCCTCCGCCCCGAGACGCAGGCCGAAGTGCGCACGCGGGACGGCCGCCGCCGTTACCTCGACTTCCTGTTCCGGCCCGAGGGCCTGGCCGTGGAGATCGAGGGTTACGCCTACCACGGCACCCGCGACGCCCACCGCCGGGACCTGACCCGCTTCAACGAGATCCACCAGTGCCCCGAAGTCCGCACCCTCCTCCGCTACACAGCCGAAACCGTCTTTTACCACCCCACCCGCATGACCACCGAAATCCACGCCACCCTCGCGCGCCAGACCTGAGGGATCGGTGCGTTTGTCCCACACCGGGCCTCTGCTTCCTGCGCACTTCCGTCCATGGACGGGACAAACGCACCGATCCCCCAGCCATCCAACTACCTCAGCGGAGGTTGCGCTTCAGGAGCTTTCCGCTGGCGTTTCTCGGTAGGTCGGGGACGAACTTCACCGCCCTGGGCACCTTGTAGTTCGCCATCTCGCGCCGCGCCCATGCGATCAGGTCGTCGCCGGTGGTCACCGACCCCGGCCGCCGCACCACGTATGCCTTCCCGACCTCTCCCAGCCGTGTGTCCGGTACGCCGATCACCGCGACGTCCGCCACATCGGGGTGCAGGCCGAGGAGTTGCTCTATCTCCGCCGGGTACGCGTTGAAGCCGCCGACGATGAACATGTCCTTGATGCGGTCCGTGATGCGCAGGTTGCCCTCGCCGTCCAGCACGCCCACATCGCCCGTCCGCAGCCACCCGTCCTCGCCCAGCACCTCCGCCGTCGCCGCCTCGTCCCCGTAGTAGCCGCGCATCACGTTGAACCCGCGGACCAGGACCTCGCCGGGCTCGCCGAGCGGGGCCTCGACCCGCACCTCCGTGCCGGGGATCGCCCGCCCGGACGTCGACGCGATCACCGGTAGCGGGTCGCCCCGCCGGCACATCGTCACGATGCCGCTCGCCTCCGAGAGGCCGTAGGCGGTGAGTACGGTCTCCACGCCCAACTCCCCGTGCAACCGCTCCACCAGGCGCAACGGCACCACCGCCGCGCCCGTCACCACCAGCCGCAGCGCCGAGAGGTCGTAGGTGTCGCGGGAGGCGTGGTCCAGCAGGGACTGGTGGAGGGTGGGCGGTCCGGGCAGGACCGACACGCGTTCCGCCGCGATGTTGGCCAGTGCCGTGTCGACGTTGAACACCGGCTGCGGGATCATCGTCGCGCCGCGCATCAGGCAGGCGATCACGCCCGCCTTGTAGCCGAAGGTGTGGAAGAAGGGATTGACGATCAGGTAGCGGTCGCCGCGCCTGAGTCCCGCGAGATCGCTCCACACTTCGTACGCCCGCAGCGTCTGCGCGTGTGTGATCACCGCGCCCTTCGGGCGGCCCGTCGTACCGGACGTGAAGACGATGTCCGACGGCCAGGAACCGTCCACGGCCGTCGAGCGCGCCCGCACCTCGGCCGGCTCCACGCCTTCGCCGCTCGCCAGGAAGTCCTTCCACGTACGGAAGTCGGCGGGCGCGTCGTCCGACAGCACGACCACCTGCGCCAGCTCCGGCAGGCCCGGCCCCTCCGCGACCGCCCGGCGCAGCGATGCCACGTAGGACGTCCCGAGGAACGTCCCCGTCACGAACAGCAGCCGCGTCCCGCTCCTGCGCAGCACATCCGCCGCCTCCACGCCCTTGAAGCGGGTGTTTACGGGGACCAGCACCGCCCCGGCCGACACCGCGCCGAGCGCCGCCACGATCCAGTCGAGGGAGTTCGGGGCCCAGATCGCGACCCGGTCGCCGGGCTCGACCCCGTTCGCCATGCAGGCCGCCGCCGACCGCTCGACGCGGGCGCCCAGTTCGGCGTACGAGATCCGGGTGCGGCCCTCCACCACCGCCTCGTCGTCCGCGTACCGCTCGGCGGCGGACCGGACGAGTCCCGGAACGCTGCCCCACTCCAAGTCACCGCGCACAACAGCCTCCCGGACCGAAACCAGTACCCGAACTCCTAGCTGACTGCCCGTCAGATTAGTTGTAACCTGACGGTCTGTCAGCCACCACCAAGTCACCGCCAAGTCACCGCCAGGTCACCGCATCGAACCGCGTGGAGGTGTGCACATGGCCGGGCTCAAGGACGCCACCGCCGTCGTCGGCATCGGGCAGACCCCCTTCGCCAAGCACCTCCCCGACGACGAGCGGACCCTCGCCTGCCGTGCCGTCCTCGCCGCCCTCGACGACGCGGGCATCGCCCCCGGCGAGGTCGACGCGCTCGCCTCGTACACGATGGAGGAGACGGACGAGGTTGAGCTGGCGAAGGCCGTCGGGCTCGGTGACCTCACCTTCTTCAGCAAGGTCGGGTACGGCGGCGGCGGTTCCTGTGCCACCGTCGCCCATCTCGCCGCCGCCATCGCGACCGGACAGGCCACCGTGGGCGTGGCCTGGCGGTCCCGGAAGCGCGGCAGCGGACCGCGGCCGTGGACCGACACCGCCGTACAGCTGCCGACGCCCGCGCAGTGGACCCGTCCCTTCGGCCTGCTGCGGCCCGCGGACGAGATAGCCGTGCTCACCCGCCGCTACATGCACGAGTACGGCGCGACCCGCGACCATCTCTTCAACGTCGCCCTCGCCTGCCGCAACCGGGCCAACCAGAATTCCGCCGCGATCATGTACGACCGCCCCCTCACCCGCGAGATGTACATGACCTCCCGCTGGATCAGCGAACCCCTCTGCCTCTTCGACAACTGCCTGGAGACGGACGGGGCGTTGGCGTGCGTCATCGTCAGCAGGGAGCGGGCCCGCGACTGCCGGCACACCCCCGTCTACGTCCACTCCGCCGCGCAGGGCCTGCCCGCCCAGCACCACGGCATGGTCAACTACTGGAACGACGACCCGCTCACCGGCCCGGCCCACGCCACCGCCCGGCACCTGTGGAAGCACGCCGACTTCACCCCGCAGGACGTCGACGTCGCCCAGATCTACGACGCGTTCACGTCCCTCATCCCGCTCTCCCTGGAGGGCTACGGCTTCTGCGGGCGCGGCGAGGGCGGGGCGTTCACGGAGGGCGGCGCGCTGGAGATCGGCGGGCGGCTGCCGCTGAACACCGGGGGCGGCGGGCTGTCCGAGGCGTACGTGCACGGCTTCAACCTCATCAACGAGGGCGTGAAGCAGCTACGGGGCACGAGTACCGCCCAGGTGCCGGGGGCCGCCACCTGCCTGGTCACGGCGGGCGAGGGGGTTCCCACGTCCGCCCTGCTGCTGAGGAGCTGACGCGCATGCTCACCCCCGTCACCGACGCCGACGGCGCCCCCTTCTGGCGCTACGCCGCCCACGGCGAACTCCGCGTCCAGGCCTGCGCCGACTGCGGCGAACCCCGCTTCCCGCCCCGCCCCTGCTGCCCTGACTGCCAGTCCTTCGCGAGCGAGTGGCGGCAGCTCGGCGGGCACGGGCGCATCTGGTCGTACGTCGTCCCCCACCCGCCCCTGCTGCCCGACTACGCGGCGCAGGCGCCGTACAACGTCATCGTCGTCGAACTCGCCGACGCGCCCCGCATACGCCTCGTGGGGAACCTGGTCACTCAGGCCGGGGCGCCGCTCAACTCCCTCTCCCCCGACCGCATTCGCATCGGCGCCAAGGTGCAGGTCGTGTTCACCGGCACCGGCCTGCCGCAGTGGATCCTGGAGCGCCCATGAGCCTCACCCGCACGACCGACAAGGACACCGGCGTCGCGGTCGTCACCCTCGACCGGCCGGACCGGCTCAACGCTATCGATCTGGCCATGGTCGCCGAACTGCACGATGCCTGGGGGGAGTTGCGGTTCGACGACTCGGTGCGGGCCGTCGTCCTCACCGGTGCCGGGGAGCGGGCGTTCTGCACCGGGATCGACCGGGACTCGGTCGTGCCGCAGCCGGACTCGCCGTACATGACGGACGATCCGCTGCTGCGTATCGGGCCGAAGGCGAACGACCTGTGGAAACCGGTGATCGCGGCCGTGCGGGGCATGGCCTGCGGCGGCGCCTTCTATCTCCTCGGCGAGTCCGACTTCCTCGTCGCCGACCGGACCGCCACGTTCTTCGACCCGCACACCGGGTACGGGATGGTCAGCGCGTACGAGTCGGTGCTGATGGCACAGCGGATGCCGTACGGGGAGGCCGCGCGGATGGCGCTGATGGGGACCGCCGAGCGGATCTCCGCCCAGCGCGCCTACGACATCGGGCTCGTCTCCGAACTCACGGAACCTGGAGGGGCGTTGGCGGCGGCGACCGAGTGCGCCACGGTGCTCGCCGGGTACCCGGCGCAGGCGGTCCAGGGGACCGTACGGGCGCTGTGGGCGGCCCGGGAGGGGGTCGTGGCCCAGGGGTTCGCGCAGGCGCCGTATCTCGTCGCGCTCGGCAATCTGCCGGGCGAGCGGCAGGCGGAGCTGTTCGCCGGGCGGCGGGGCGGGGAATTCCGGCTGCGCTGAGCCGACGCCACATGACGGTGGCCACATGACGGTGGACATGACGGTGGCCACATGACGGTGGCCACATGGCCGTGGCCACATGGCGGGGCCCGCCGACCGGGCGTAGCGTTCGCCGTGAGAGCGGTACACGCGCTCTCTCCGAAGCGACGGCCGCCGTCCGGAACGACCCTTCCGTGCGCCCGGTACGACGGCCGTCCCGGGCCGCTCTCAGGCGGTTCTCGCCGTCCCCGTCCCCTTCTCCGCGTCCAGTGCGTACACACACCTGTCCTTGCTGCACGCGTACACCACGCCGTCCCGCACCACCGGCGACCCGGTGATCTCCCCACCGGTCGCCAGCTTCCACCGCAGCCGCCCGTCGTCGGCCTTGAGCGTATAGAGCAGGTGGTCGGTGGAGCCGAAGTGGATACGCCCCTCCGCCACGGACGGCGCCCCCACGACGTCGCCGCCCGCCTGGAAGCGCCACTTGGGCGTGCCGGTGACCGCGTCGAGGGTGTAGAGCCCCTTGCCGCTGCCCACGTGGACATGTCCCGCGGCCACCAGTACCGGCTCGATGGAGGCGCGGGACTCCGTCGCGATGCGCCAGCGGTCGCGGCCGTCGGTGGCGTCGAGGGCGTAGACCGTGCCGAGGTAGTCGGCGAGGTAGATCCCGCCGCCGGTGACGGCCGGGCCGGGGACGAAGGTGGGCGGGCAGAGGAAGGCCGCCGGGGCCTCGAAGTGCCAGCGGACATGGCCGGAGGTCACGTCGACGGCGAGGACGCGCGTCCCGGCGGAGACGTACACGAATCCGTCGTGGGCCCGCGCCACCCGCACCGGAACGCCGCCGCAGGAGGCCGCGTCGCCGATCGGGTACGACCAGCGCTCGTCGCCGGTGCGGGCGTCCAGGGCGCGCAGCCGGGCGTCCTGCCAGACGAAGACCGTGCCGTCGTACAGCGCGGGCCCGGCCTCCGGGGACTCGAAGTCGGTCTGGGCGCCGGTGATCTCCCACAGCTTCTGCCCGTTCGAGGCCTCCCACGCCTGGACGCCGCCGCCGCGCGTGCCGGTGATCACCGTGCCGCGGCCGGCCTTGAGGGAGTACACCCAGGCGTCGGTGGACAGCCGCCACAGGTCGGCGCCCTCCCGGGCTTCGAGGGCGTACAGGGTGGGCCCGTCGGAGGCGTGGATACGGCCGTCCGCGACCGCCATCGACCACGCGACGTCCCGGGTCTTGAAACGGCGGCGGCCGGTGGCCACGTCGAGGGCGTGCACCTCGAAGGAGGTGACGTAGACGAGGTCGCCGGAGACGGACGGGGTGCCCCATACGTCGTTCGACATGCGGAAGCGCCAGGGGCGCCAGCCGGCCGCGTTCTCCGGGGGTGCGGGCGGCGGTGCGGGCACTGCGGGGCCCACGGCCGGGCCGGTGCCGTTGACGCCGGGGCGGGGGCGGGACCAGGAGGCGACCAGGCCGGCCTCCGGAGGGGGTGCCTTCACGGCGGCGGCGCGGGCGTCGGCGACGCGCGGACCGGGCCCGATCGGCACCGCGGCACCGGCCAGCCGTACGGGACCGGTGTCGGGGGCGCCGACCGGAGCGGGGACGGGCGCCGGGACGAACGGGTCGTGCGCGGGCGGATGCGGGGGCAGGGGTGGGGGCGGATGCGGCACTGCGGCCCGGCCGCCGCTGCGGCCCGAGCCGGGGGTGGACCTGGTCGGCGGGCGACCGTTGCGGCGGGCCTCGATCAGGCTCACCGCCCGCTCGGGCAGCCACGCCGACGCCGTACCGCTGTCGTCGGAACCGGAGCCGAAGAGATGGGGGGCCAGCTGGGCCTGGAGGTCGGCCGGGTTGGGTCTGCCGGTGGCCTCCATCTGCATGCAGGACTCGATGAGGGGGCGCAGCTCCTGCGGGAGGCCTTCGAGGTCCGGGCCCTCGCGCAGGAGCATGAAGACGGTCTCGACCGGGTTGGCGCCGTGGAAGGGGGCGTGTCCGGTGGCGGCGAAGACGAGCATCGAGCCCAGCGAGAAGACGTCACTCGCGCCGGTCACGCTCCGCGAGTCCTTGGCCTGCTCCGGCGACATGTAGGCGGGCGTCCCGACGGCGACGTTGGTCATCGTCAAACGGGTGTTCGATACGCCGGAGGCGATACCGAAGTCGATGACCCGGGGGCCGTCCTCGACCACGAGGACGTTCGACGGCTTCAGGTCACGGTGGACCAGGCCCGCGCCGTGGATGGACTGCAGCGCCTCCGCCACACCCGCCGCGAGCCAGCGGACCGCCTGGGCCGGGAGGGGCCCGCACTCGTTCACTATCTCTTCGAGCGAGGGCGCGGGCACATACGCGGTGGCCAGCCAGGGCACGGCCGCACGCGGGTCGGCGTCGACCACGGCCGCCGTGTAGAAACCGGAGACCGCCCGTGCCGCCTCGACCTCGCGCGTGAAGCGGACGCGGAAGAGCTGGTCCTCGGCCAGCTCCGTCCGGACCGTCTTGATCGCCACGCGCCGGCCCGAAGCCGAGCGCGCGAGATAGACCAGCCCCATGCCGCCGGCACCCAGCCGTCCCAGCACCTCGAACGGCCCGATCCGCCGCGGATCGTGCTGCGTCAGCTGATCCACCACTTGCCTGCCACCTCCCCGTACGAGCCGCGTCATTCCACATATGTACGCGACCGAAGTGCAGCGTCTCACCACCGCACCGCCTCGGCGGCACGCACCCTGATTCTTCCTGTCCCGGGCACTGGTTGCGAACCCGGGGGCGGAATCGGGGTGTCTTGGGGCAAAAACACAGCGCCCTGGGACAAAAACACAGGTCCCGCTCCGCGCAAAGGCCCCTTTCGCATGCTGGACGCGGCATCTCGGCGAGGAATCAACGTCGGATCAGCGTTGCAGCAGCGCGAAGGACGCGCCCTGATTGTCCGTGACAACGGCCACCCTGCCGTATGACGCGTCGAAAGGGGGTGCCTGTACGCGTCCGCCGAGCCGCCGCACCGCTTCGAGTACGGCGTCGCAGTCGGCGGTGCCGAAGTGGACGAGGAGGTGGGGCGGCATCTGGGGCGGGAAGACGTCGGAGACGGGCGCGCGGCCGAAGTCGGGCGTGGCGTCCGGCCCGAACAGGGCGTCGGTGAACAGACCGCCGTAGAAGTGGTCGGCACGCTCCGTGTCCCGCGTATACAGCTCGGTCCAGGCGAAGGTGCCGGGCTCGTGCCGCCTGCCGAAGCCCCGGTGCGAGGCCGCCTGCCAGAGGCCGAAGACGGCACCCTCCGGGTCGGCGACCAGCGCGGCCCTGCCCAGGTCAGCGACGTGCAGGGGCGCGGTGACGATCTGGCCGCCGGCCATCTGGACCCGCACGGCCAGCGCCTGAGCGTCCGGCGTCGCGAAGTACACCGTCCACACGGTGGGCATACGGCCGTCCGCCTTGCGCGCGAGCGCGGCGACGGGGGCGCCGTCGCGAAGGGCCCAGACGGAGCCGCCGTGCGCCGCCGGCTGGTCTTCGAAGGTCCACCCGAACAGTTCGCCGTAGAACCGCTTGCCCGCCGCCACGTCGGGCAGCTGGGCCTCGACCCAGCACGCGACGCCCTCGCCGTATGCCTCTTCGCCCGCGGATGCCCTGTTTTCGGCCATACCGTCAACGTATCGGGCTCGCGCGCACCGCGCAGACCAGGCACACCACCCGCTCCGCCCCTGTGCACCCCATTTGCAGTCGGCCGAATCGCGCTCCGATCACCCCTCGGTAAGCTGACGACATGACAGGACAAGTGCGTACCGTCGACGGCCGCGTGGCCGGCCGGCGTGGGCAGGCGACCCGGCAGAAGCTGCTCGACTGCCTCAGCGAGATGCTCAGCTCCTCCCCGTACCGGGACGTCAAAGTCATCGATGTCGCCCGGAAGGCGGGGACTTCGCCCGCGACCTTCTATCAGTACTTCCCGGACGTCGAAGGCGCCGTCCTGGAGATCGCCGAGCAAATGGCCACCGACGGCGGCCAGTTGACCGAACTCCTTGAGGGCCGCTCATGGGTCGGCAAGGCCGGCTGGCAGACCGCGCAGGAACTCGTGGACGGTTTCCTGGAGTTCTGGCGCAAGCACGACGCGATCCTCAGGGTCGTCGATCTCGGTGCAGCCGAGGGCGACAAACGGTTCTACAAGATCCGCATGAAGATCCTGAACTCGGTGAACAACTCCCTGGTCGACGCCGTCGCCGAACTCCAGTCCAAGGGCAGGGTCGACAAGGACGTGAACCCGGCCGCGGTCGCCGGTTCGCTGGTCGCGATGCTCGCGGCCGTGGCCTCGCACCAGAAGGGCTTCCAGACGTGGGGCGTCAAGCAGGCTGAACTCAAGCCGAATCTGGCGCTGTTGGTGCACCTGGGCGTGACGGGCAGGAAGCCGACGAAGTAACGCCGGTCCACGGGTTCGCACTCGGGCGCCAAGTCCTGTCTGGCAGGCGGCGGTTCACTGCGGTGGGCCGCCGCTTGCCGCGCCACCCCGAAGGGGCGCGGGGCTGTGTCGATAGGCGGCTCCGCCGCGCGGGCGCGACCAGCGATGACGCGTGCCACAGACGATCGAGCGTATCGCGGCACTCCCAGCGGAGCGTCAGGGCAGCGGCCGGTCCCTGACGACGTGCTTCATCACCAGCGTGGACGTCAGCCGCTGCACCCCCGGCAGCGTGGCCAGCCGCTCGTCGTACAGCCGCTGGAAGGCCACCAGGTCCGCCGTGACGACCCGCAGCAGGTAGTCGGGGTCGCCGAACAGCCGCTGCGCCTGAAGTACGTGCTCCACGTCGCTCAGCGCCCGCTCGAACTCGGCGACCGTGTCCCGGTCCTCCTGCCGCATCGACACGAAGACCAGCGCCTCGAAGTTCAGCCCCACCGCCGCCGGATCGACGACGGCCCGGTACCCCTGGATCGCCCCGGCCCGCTCCAGCTCCCGCAGCCGCCGGTGACACGGCGAGACGCTCAGCCGCACCCGCTCGGCCAGCTCGGTGACGGTCAGCCGCCCGTCCTGCTGGAGCTCGGCAAGAATCTTCCGATCTACGTCATCCACGAGGCAGATCTTCCCTCACATTCACCCGTGACGGGCAAATTTAAGGAACACTTTCGGGCCGTTCCCGCCTAATGTCCCCGCCATGGACCCCGGAACGCTGATTTCTTTCCTCGCCGTCGTCCTGCTGCTGGTGTGCGTACCGGGCGCCGACTGGGCGTACGTGATCTCAGCGGGCCTGCGCGGCCGTTCCGCCCTGCCCGCGGTGGCGGGCCTGGTCGCCGGTTACGCCCTGCACACGGCTCTGGCGACGGCCGGCCTCGCGGTGCTGGTGGGCGGGTCGCCGGGCCTGCTGACCGCACTGACGGTGGCGGGGGCGGGGTACCTGGTGTGGCTGGGGTGGGGAGTGCTGCGGAATCCAGGGGTGCCGGGGGCGGGCCGGGCGGTGGCGGCCAGTCGCGGCCGGGTCTTTCTGCGCGGCGCCACGATCAGCGGGCTGAACCCCAAGGGGCTGCTGCTGTATCTGTCGGTGCTGCCGCAGTTCCTGGTGACCGGCGCCGGACAGCTGCCGGTGCCGGTGCAGACGGCCACGCTCGGCGTCCTGCACATGGCGTGCTGCGCGGCCGTCTATCTGACGGTCGGTGTCACGGCCCGCGCGGTCCTCGGCGCCCGCCCGGCAGCGGCCCGCGCGGTCACCCGTACCTCGGGCGCGGCGATGCTGGGAATCGGCGCGTTTCTGCTGGTGCAGCGGCTGGCGACGCTTTAGGGGTCGTCGTAAGGGGTCGTCGTAAGGGGTCGTCGTAAGGGGTCGTCTTCAGGATCATCGTCGTACGATCCTGAACACCCGGATCTCGCGCTCCACCCGCGCCTGATACGCCGCATACGGCGGCCAGAACTCCAGCACCGCCTTCCAGGCCGCCGCCCGCTCCTCCCCCTCCAGCAGCCGGGCCCGGACCGGAATGTCCTGCCCCTTCCAGCTGACCTCGGCGTCGGGACGGGCGAGGAGGTTGTGGGTCCAGGCGGGGTGATCAGTGCGTCCGAAGTTGGAGCCGACGAGGATCCAGCTGCGCCCGCCGTCCTGCGGCATACAGGCGAGCGGCGTACGACGGGCCAGCCCGCTCTTCGCCCCCGTCGAGGTCAGGATCACCCCCGGCAGCATCCGCGCGCTCAGCAGCACCTTGCCGCGGGTGAGCCGGTGGACGGCACGGTCCAGCGCGGGCACGACATGCGGGGCGACCTTGGCGAAGCCCGGCGTGGACGACACCTTCTGCACGAACCGCACGCCGAACCGCGTGACGCGCGCTCCGGCCTGCGTGAACCGCGCTCCGACCTGCGTGAACCGCACCCCCACGCCCATCAGACGGTCACCTCCCCGCCCTCGAAGAGCCGCGCCGCGCCGGCGGCATGCGCCCGCAGCCGGTGCACCGGCCCGAAGAGCAGCTCGTCGCCCGCGGCCCGCTTGAAGTACAGGTGAGCCTCGTGCTCCCAGGTGAAACCGATGCCGCCGTGCAGCTGGATCCCGTCGGCCGCCGCACCCCGCAACGCCTCCAGCGCCTGCGCGAGCGCGAGCCCGCCCATCCTCGCGCCACCGGCGGTGGCCCACGCGGCGTAGTACGCGGCCGAGCGGGCGGCCTGGACCTGGACGTAGACATCGGCCAGCCGGTGCTTCACCGCCTGGAAGGAGCCGATCACCCGCCCGAACTGCTCCCGCTGCCCCACGTACTCCACCGTCCGCTCCAGCACCCGGTCGGCGGCTCCGACGGCCTCGCAGGCGAGCGCGGCGGCGGTGGCGTCGCCGACGCGGGCGAGGGCCGCCGGCACATCGCCGCTCTCGTCCCCCAGCAACTCGGCGTCGACATCGCGCAGTTGGAGGCGGGCCTGCGGACGGGTCGCGTCGAGCGCGGTCAGCCGGGTGCGGACGAGCCGCGCCGAGTCCCCGGGGACGAGGAACAGCAGCGTGCGCGAGCGGGCGAAGCCCCCCGCGTGGGCGGCGACGATCAGCAGCCGCGCGCTGTGCCCGTCGAGGACCTGGTCGACCTGCCCGTACAGCCGCCAGCCCCCGTCTTCCGTCCGCCGCGCCTGGACGCCCCCCGCGCGTCCCCCTCCGGCCCAGTCGCCGCCGTCACCGCCGTTGCCGCCGGTCAGCCCGAGCGCGGTGGCGAGTGCGGCGCCGGGCACGCCGAGGGCCGCGGTGAGCGAACCCGCGGCGAGGCGGGGCAGCAGTTCGGCGCGCTGGGCGGGGGTGCCGAGGGCGAGCAGCAGGGGCGCACTGAGGACAGTGGTCGCGAGCAGCGGTGAGGGGGCGAGGACCCGGCCCGTCTCCTCGGCCGCGAGGGCGAGTTCGGTCACTGAGCACCCCACACCGCCATAGCTCTCGGGAACGGCGAGCCCGGGGAGGCCCAGTTGCTCGGCGAGGGCTGTCCAGAGTGCGGGATCGTGGCCGGCCGGCTGATCGACGGCGGCGCGCAGCTCCTCCGGTCCGCACCGCTTGTGGAGCAGTTCGCGCAGAGTGCGGCGGATCTCGTCCTGTTCGGTGGTGAAGCTGGCGTCCATGACTCTTCCCTCCCGATCTGACGGGCCGTCATATTAGGAGCCCGCGAACGAGATGCACAGGGGCAGGAGGCCGCTCATGATTCCCGGGAGCCGGAAAGTCGCCGTGGTCGGCGCCGCCCTCTCCGACTGCGGCCGCGTGGCCGACACGACCCCGTACGCCCTGCACGCCCAGGCCGCCCGCCGCGCCCTGGCCGACGCGGGCCTCGACAAGGCCGTCGTCGACGGCTTCGCGTCGGCGGGCCTGGGCACCCTGGCGCCGGCGGAGGTGGCCGAATACCTGGGCCTGCGCCCCACCTGGGTCGACTCCACCTCGGTCGGCGGCTCCACCTGGGAGGTGATGGCCGCACACGCGACCGACGCGATAGCGGCCGGGCACGCGAACGCCGTCCTGCTCGTCTACGGCTCGACCGCCCGCGCCGACATCAAGGCGGGCCGCAGGACCGGCGACCTGTCCTTCGGCGCCCGCGGCCCGCTCCAGTTCGAGGTTCCCTACGGCCACACCCTCATCGCCAAGTACGCCATGGCCGCCCGCCGCCACATGCACGAACACGGCACGACCATCGAGCAGTTGGCGGAGGTGGCGGTGCAGGCGCGGGCGAACGCCGCGCTGAACCCGGAGGCGATGTTCCGCACCCCGATCACCGTCGGCGACGTGCTCGACGGCCCGATGATCGCGGACCCCTTCACCAAGCTGCACTGCTGCATACGGTCCGACGGCGGGGCGGCGGTGCTGCTGGCGGCGGAGGAGTACGCACGGGACTGCCGTACGGCGCCGGTGTGGGTGCTGGGCACCGGGGAGCATGTCTCGCACACCGCGATGTCCCAGTGGCCGGACTTCACCGTCTCCCCGGCGGCGGTGAGCGGACGGCTCGCCTTCGAGCGGGCGGGTGTACGGCCGGAGGAGATCGACTTCGCGGAGATCTACGACGCGTTCACGTACATGACGCTGGTGACGCTGGAGGATCTGGGATTCTGTCGGAAGGGGGAGGGCGGGGCCTTCGTCGAGAAAGGCCGGCTGAAAGTCGTAGGCGGGGAACTGCCCGTGAACACCGACGGGGGCGGCCTTTCGGCTCAGCACCCGGGAATGCGCGGGCTGTTCCTGCTGGTGGAGGCGGTGCGGCAGTTGCGGGGGGACGTGGGCGGGGCGCGGCAGGTCCGCACACCGGACGGGCGGCTGCCGCGCCTCGCGGTGGCGTCCGGGACGGGCGGGTGGTTCTGCTCGTCGGGGACGGTGGTGCTGGGGAGCTGAGGCCGGCCGGGGGGAACGGGCGCCTGTAAACAACGGGACAATCGGAGCATGGAGTCCGAGTTCGTACGTCTGCTGCGGTCGTCGCGCGTCTGGGAGGCGGGAGTCACCGGACTCCGCCCCTTCGACCCGGCGGTCTCGCCTTCGCGGCAGGAACCCGGAACACCGGCACCCCCTCCCGGAACCCCACCTCCAGTTCCATCCCCACCCGCAGTTCCCCGCCCCCCACGACCTCCGTCATCATCCGCGGCCCCTCCGCGAGGTCGACGACCGCGGCGACGTACGGTGTGCGCCCGTCGAAGGGCGGCAGGTCGTTGCGGTGCACGACGGACCAGGTGTAGAGGGTGGCGCGGCCGGTCGCGGGTTCCCAGGTGACGTCCTCGCTCCAGCAGTGGGGGCAGAACTCGCGGGGGTAGTGATGGGCCCGGCCGCACTCCCCGCAGCGGCGGATCAGCAGACGGCCCTCCGCGGCCGCGTCCCAGTAGGCCCTGGTGAACGCGTCGATCTCCGGGACGTCCATGCGCGCTCCTGTGACAGCTGCCGAATCTGACGGTGCGTCAGGACGGTTCGGTCCAGTTCAGCAGCCGGGACGCGGTCACGCAAGAGCTGTCGGCGCCCCTGAGCGAGACGCGCGACGAACAGATACGGACGAACAGAAACAGGTCCGTGAAGCCGCCACAATCAGTCGCCCTACGCCACCGATCCCACCCACTCCTCCTACATGCGTGATCAATCCGCAACCAATTCCGGTCTTGACTGAGACCCATCAACCAGAGGCGTGATTACGCTCCCGCTCATGGCCGACTCCACCGCGTCCGCATCTCCCGCGAACCAAGCGGCACAGAGCCCCGCACCCTCCGCGGCACAGAGCCCCGCACCCTCCGCGGCACAGAGCCCCGCACCCTCCGCGGCGCACAGCGCCGCAGACCGTCCGGTGTACGTCATCGGCGGCGGTCCCGGCGGACTCGCCGCCGCATACGCCCTGCGCGCCCGCGGCATACGCGCCGTCGTCCTGGAGAGGTCCGACCGCGTGGGCGCGTCCTGGCGACGCCACTACGACCGGCTGCGTCTGCACACCACCCGCCGCCTCTCGGGCCTGCCCGGTCTGCCCATGCCGCGCCGCTTCGGACGCTGGGTGTCCCGCGACAACGTGGTCCGCTACCTGGAGAAGTACGCCGAGCACCATGAGCTGGAGATCGTCACCGGCGTCGAGGTCTCCCGCGTCGACCGCGCCCCCGACGGCACCGGCTGGCTGCTGCACGCCACCGGCGGGCGCGAGCTCACCGGCGCCGCGGTCGTCGTCGCCACCGGCTACAACCACGCCCCCCGGCTCCCCGACTGGCCCGGCCGCGGCTCCTACACCGGCGAACTCCTGCACGCCGCCGACTACCGCAACGCCGAGCCCTACGCCGGCCGTGACGTGCTCGTCGTCGGCGTCGGCAACACCGGCGCCGAGATCGCCGTCGACCTGGTCGAGGGCGGCGCCTCCCGCGTACGGCTGTCCGTCCGCACCGCCCCGCACATCGTGCGCCGGTCGACCGCGGGCTGGGCCGCCCAGTACACGGGCGTGCTGTGCCGCCGGCTGCCGGTCGGCCTCGTCGACCGCCTCGCCCGTCCGCTGGCCAGGCTCAGCGTGCCGGACCTCTCGGAACACGGCCTGCCGCGCCCCGGCACCGGCCTCTACAGCCGGGTCAACGAGGGGTCGATCCCGGTGCAGGACGTCGGCCTCATCGACGCCGTGCGCAAGGGCGCCGTCGAGGTGGTGGCCGCCGTCGACGGCTTCGAGGACGGCAAGGTCGTCCTCGCCGACGGCGACCGCGTCGGCCCGGACACCGTGATCGCCGCCACCGGCTACGTCCGGGCACTCGACGGCCTCATCGGCCACCTCGACGTCCTCGACGCCCGCGGCAAACCGGTCGTCCACGGCGCCCGCACCCCTCAGCACGCCCCCGGCCTGTACTTCACCGGCTTCACCAACCCCATCAGCGGCATGCTCCGCGAGCTGGCCATCGACGCCGAGAAGATCGCGAAGGCCATCGCGAAGAGGGGGGCGGGTTCGGTGTCACGGCTGCCGGTGTGAGGCAGGCAGGTCCGGCCCGTGGCAGGCCGGGCCGATCACGGGGTGGGCCTGTCCGGCCTGCTCCCGCGTGCGCCGTGGAGCCGCGGATGCCCCGGCTCAGACTCGGGTCCGGATCGGTTCGAGGGGCGGCCGGACGCGGGGGTTGGGCGCTGCTGCCCGGCGACCGTGCCGGGTGGTCGGCTGGCGTGCCGGGTGGTCGGCTGGCGTGCCGGGCGAGGGTCCCGGTCAGGCGCCGGGGCGGGCTGAATTCTGAGCCCGTCCCGGCGGCTGAATCTTCAGCCCGCCCCGGCGCTCAGCCCAGTTCCGGGGCCTCCTCCAGGAAGGTGTCGAGCACGCCGTCCGCCACCTTGACCGTGCCTTCCGGCCTGGTCTCGCCCGGGATCGTCCTGATCTTCCCGGCCTCGTCGGCGAGTTCGGCGGCCCGGTCGAACAACTCGGCGGCCCGCGCCTCGTCACCGTCCGCCCTGGCCGCGAGGGCGTCGAGGGTGGTCAGGAACCCCTCGCCCCACAGGTCCAGCGCATCCAGCCATGGTTCGCTGTCGGCGATGAACGCCTCGTCCTGCACGCCGTCCCGCAGCCGCTCCGGGGTGGCGGCCAGCAGCTCGGCGTACGGGCGCAGCTCGCGCAGCGCCGTTTCCCGGTCGCCGGCGGCCCAGGTGGTGCGGAAGGCGTCCAGCCTGCGGGTGAGTTCGGGAGCCTGCGGCTGCCACGGGGTGGAGCCGAAGGTGGAGGCGTAGTGCTGGGTGTCGAAGAACGCCAGCAGCGCCTCGGTGGTCCTGGCGTCGCCCCCGGACAGGTAGTCGGCGGCGGCCCGCCAGGTCCGTTCCGGGTCGTAGGCGGTGTCGTTCCAGCTGAAGTCGGCTCCGCCGTAGAGCGCCACCTTGCTGGCCGACGCCTGGTTCATGGGGTTGAGCACGATGCCGGACAGCTCCTCGTTCAGCCCGGCCTCCCGCCCGTCGTACGGTGCGAGATGGAGCCGGCCGGCGGACTCGCCGAAGTCGTTGACCGGGTAGTTGTCCCAGAGGAAGACCTTGCGGCCCCAGACATCCGAGGCTTCTTTCGCCTCCTCGACACTGATGGACCGCGGGACCACGTCGGGACCCGTCCACATCACCTCGACCCGGGGGTCGAGCTGCTCCCGGATGACCGTCTTGTACGGGGAGTCCGCCACGTCCCAGTACTCGGTCGGCACCATCTGCAGCGGTCTGGTGCCCTCGTGGGTGTCGAGGAAGTTCTCCTGCACGTGGTTCAGCAGATCCACCTGGGCCCGCGCGGCGGCGGCCTGGCCCGGTCTGCCGTACTTCGCCTCGTCGCCCGCGCAGTTCCACCTGCCGTAGTTGATGTCGTCGAGCGGGACCGAGAAGCTGCGTACGCCGAGGTCGTACATCGACTGGAGCTTGGCCTCCAGCGCCTCGATGTCGTCCTCGTCGCTGTAGCAGATGGAGACACCGGGCGAGATGGCGAAGGTGAACCGCACATGGTGGTCGGTGGCCTGGCCCACCAGCTGGCCGAGCTCGGCCAGCTTGTCGGCGGGGTAGGGGTCGCGCCACTGCTCGCGGTGGTACGGGTCGTCCTTCGGCGCGTAGATGTAGGTGTTCATCCTGACATCGCCGTAGAACGCGAGCTGGTCCATCCGCTCCGCGTGCGTCCACGGGCTGCCGTAGAAGCCCTCGATCGCCCCGCGCAGCGGCATCAGCGGGTAGTCGTTGACGGATACGGCCGCGATCTTGTGCCCGGAGACGAGCTGGCGGAAGGTCTGCGCGGCGTAGTACGTGCCGTCGGTGTCGGCGCCCGCGAGGACGACGGTGCCTCCCGCGCCCTGGGATGCCCGGGAGGCGAGGGCGTAGCCCTCGGCCCGCTCGGTCTCGGGCACTTGGCCGCCGGCGGAGCGCAGAGCGTCGGCCACGCGGTCGTCGCTCAGCGGGCCGACCACCACGGTGAGCGGCTCACTGCCGGAGCCGGTACGGGCGGCGTCCAGACCGACGGTCTCGATCCGCTGGGCCCCGGCGCGGCGCAAGGCGGCGGTGACGAGCTGCTCGGTCGGTTCATCCAGGTCGTCGGCGCGGGCGAGGCGCACCGTGGCCGGTACGGTCAGGTCGCCGCCGTTGGAGGTCATCCGCTGCGGCTGGGGTGTGACGACGGGGAGGGAAGGCGCTTCGGCTCGCGGGCGCCCGGCCGTGGGTGCGGCCAGGGCTGAGCTTGCCGGGACCGCCGGCACGAGCAGTCCGGTCGCGGCGAGGCCGGTGACGGCCAGGCGGGCAGCGGCGCGGGGGCGGGGGCGGGGGTTGGACTTGGGCATCGGGTCTCCACGGGAAGGCAGTTGCACCAGGAGTCTCACCAGAATGTGGTCTATACCACTTGGGGTCAAGACCACGGACGGCGAAAGATCCGATGTTCGCGCGACACGGGGCGGCCCACCGTTCATCGGAGAACGCCGGCTGACGCCGAGGGCGTCGGCGAACGTGAGCCGGTCGAAGCCTGCGTCCTGTTCGGCGGTCCATCGGCACGGAAAGATCACGTCCTTCGGAAGCCGGTGCGCGAACCGCCGGCTCGGATCGCGCACCCCCGGCCGGCGCGTACTCAGTCACGGAACAGCCTTGCCCGCGCCGTGCTCGCGGGCCGTCGCCGCGGCGAGGGCGGCGCCCTGCGCGCCGGCCCATACGCCGAGTGCGGCCGGGACGACGGGAGGGAGCCGGTGGAACGTCGCGCTCGCGCGCGCCTTGGTGACGGCCGGGTCGACGGTCCACTCCGGTGAGCGGGCCACCCCGCCGCCGATGACGAACGCGCCGGGATCGATGAGCGCCGAGACCGAGAGCAGAGCGCGCGCCAAAGCCGTCGTCGCATCATCCAGTACGCGCGTCGCCGCCTCGTCGCCCGCGCGTGCCGCCGCCACGACCTCGGCCGCCTTGACCGTGCCGTCGTCCGTGTCGGCGATGCCGCGTTCCTCCTGCCAGCGCCGGCCGAGCTGCGCACCGCCGATCGCCGTCTCAAGGCAGCCGCGCTGGCCGCAGCCGCACAGCCGGTCGCCGCCCGTGACGGTGTGGCCGATCTCGCCGGCCCCGCCATGGGCGCCGCTGCGTACGTCGCCGCCGACGACGTGGGCCCCGGCGATTCCGGTGCCCAGGGTGACGACGAAGATGTCGTCGCGTCCGCGTCCCGCGCCCAGGCGGGCCTCGGCCGTGGCCGTCGCGACTCCGTCCTGCACCGCAACGCCCACGATCCCGAGCCGCTCGGACAGCACGGCGGCGGGGGCGAGGCCGTCGAGCCAGGGCAGATTGGCGCTGCGGCCGACACGCCCTGTGGCGGTGTCGAGCGTCCCGGCGACCGTGACACCGAAGGCCTTCGCACGGTGTCCGTCCAGGAACGCCGCCGACAGGTCGGCCAGTGCGTCGAGGCTGGGCAGGTTCTGAGTGGGCACGGTCTCCTGGTGCAGTACGGCGCCGAGCCCGTCCGACGCGCTCTGTGCGAGCAGCAGTTTCGTGTACGTGCCGCCGTAGTCGATGCCCAGGTAGGCGTTCATGCGGGTCCCTCTGGCCGGGCACCTCGCGCAACGTACTCGCGGCTTCGCGAGACCCGCGCCGGCAGATCGGGATCGGCGTCGGACGTGTCGTAGGCAGCGTCGCAGGAAAGCATCGGGCGGAGGATGTGCTTGCGGCCCTGTCGTTCGAGGGTGCCGTGCGGCAGGTCCATCGGCGCGGTGACGAGCGCGTCCGGGCCCACCGCGGCACGTACGGCCGTGGCACGCACAGCCGCGGCACGCACAGCCGCGGCACGCACAGCCGCGGCACGCACAGCCGCGGCACGCACAGGCGTGGCACGCACAGGCGTGGCACGCACAGCCGTGGCACGCACAGCCGTGGCACGCACAGCCGTGGCACGCACAGCCGCGGCACGCACAGCCGCGGCACGCACAGCCGTGGCACGCACAGCCGCGGCACGCACAGCCGTGGCACGCACAGCCGTGGCACGCACAGCCGTGGCACGCACAGCCGTGGCGAGGTCGCCTTCGGCGACGGCCCGCCCCGGCCCCGGCCGGACGCGGGCCCGGAAGTCGTCGTACACCTCCCGTCGCACCCGGCCGCCGGGGACGGAGCGGGCGTAGAACACGCCGGTCCACTCGGCCGCCGCACGCGCACGCCGGCCGTCGGCGAGGTGCGGGTGGCGGACGACGAGGCCGTCGCCCTTGAGCACGGTGAAGTCACGGAAGTCGGCGCGGTGCGCCGCGTACGCGCTGGACTCGCTGGCCGTCGCGGCGATCGCGGTGCGCGGGCAGGCTGGTGGCATGTGGGACTCCGTTCCGTTGCGGGCTGCGTACCGGCGGCGATCGGTCAGCGTCCGGCGATGCCCGCCGTCGCGATGCCCCTCACGAGATGCTTCTGCAGCGCGATCACGATGAGCGTCGTGGGGATCATGGAGATGATCGACGCCGCCATCTGCAGGTCCCACCGGGTGCCGAACTGCCCGGAGAACGTGGCGAGTCCGATGGGAAGCGTGCCGAGATAGGGGTAGTCGTTGACCACGATCAGCGGCCACAGATAGCTGTTCCAGAAGTTGATGAAGGTGAAGACGCTCAGCACCGCGACGGCCGACCGCGCCAGCGGGAGGATGATCTGCAGGAAGGTGCGCAGCGGTCCCGCGCCGTCCACGCGTGCCGCCTCCTCCAGCTCGTACGGGATGCCGCGGAAGAACTGCCGCATGAGGAACGTGCCGAACGCGGTGAAGGCGAACGGCAGGATGAGCGCCTGCGGGGTGTTGACCCAGCCGAACCACTTCATGAGCTGGAACATCGGCACGACGAGCACCTCCTGCGGCACCATCAGCGTGAACAGGAAGAGGACGAAGACGGCATCCCTGCCCCGCCATCGCAGCCGCCCGAAGGCGTAGCCGGCGGTCGTGGAGACGGCGAGCACCACGGCCGTTCCGGCGACCGCGACCATGAGCGAGTTTCCTATGTAGGTGAGGAACGGGCCGAAGCGGAACACCTCGATGAAGTTGTCCCAGCGCGTCTCGTCGCCGATCAAGGTCGGTGGTACGGAGAAGATCTGGTCGTTCGGCTTCAGCGCCGAGAAGAACGCGTAGATGAGCGGCGACGCGAACAGCAGCGCGGCGAGGACGACCGCCACGTACTGCACGACGAGGCCGAGCGGGCGACGCGGCAGGGATTCGGCGGCCGACGGCTGCGGCGGGTCAGACTTCATAGTGCACCCACCTCTTCTGCGCCGAGAACTGCAGCACCGTCAGAGCGATGATGACGGCGAAGAGGATCCATGCGGCCGCCGCCGCCAGGCCCATCTTCTGGTACGTGAACGCCTGGTCGTAGATGAACATCACGAGCGGCATGGTCGAGTTGCCGGGACCGCCGCCGGTGAGCAGCTGCGGCTGGGCGAACACCTGCATCGACGAAATCATCGTCATCACCGTCGTGAAGAAGATCGCCGGCGACAACAGCGGCACCGTGACCTGGAAGAGCATCCGCGCGCCGCGGGCTCCGTCGATGCGGGCCGCCTCGATGACCGACTCGGGGAGCTGTTCGAGCGCGGCGCAGAAGACGAGCATGTTGTAGCCCATGCCCTGCCATACCGACATGACGACGACCATCGCCATCGCCCACTGGGGGTGGTTGAGGAAGCTCGGCAGCTCGTACCCGAAGAGCGAGGTCGAAGCGCCGTTGAACAGGCCCTTCGGCTGCAGGAGCATCCTCCACACGAGGACGTTGGCGACCATCGGCGTCACTACGGGGATGAAGAACAGGACGCGGAAGACCGCCCGCCCGCGCAGCCTCGGGCCGAGCAGCAGCGCGAGCCCCAGCGACACCACGAGGTTCATCGGCACGAACAGCAGCGTGAACACCGCGGAGTTGCGCAGCGCCGGCCAGAAGTCCGGGTGCGTGGTGAACAGCTCGGTGTAGTTGCCGAGGCCGACGAACTCGCGGTCACCCCAGGCCGGCCAGTCGTAGAGGCTCATGACGATGGACAGCACGACCGGGGCGACGGTGAAGACGGTGAGGCCCGCCAGCGCCGGAGTCATGAACCCCAGCGCATGGCGGGATTCGGTCTTCCGCAGCAGGCTGCGGCTACGACTGCTCCTACGACTGCCGCTACGGCGGCGGCTGCGGTTGCGGCTCCGTCTGCGCCCGGGATCCGTCGTGACGTGGGTGACGTGGGCGGCGGTGGCCTCCATGCCGTCACTCACCGAACTGCTGCTGCGTCTGCTCAAGGACATCCGAGATCGTCGTCCGGCCGGTGTACACCGACACGAGATCCGGCGTGATGGCCTCGTTGATCTCCGCCCAGTCGGGCGTCGAACGCTGCCCCTCAAGGTTCGAGAACGCGGCGTCGAAAGCCTTCTCCACCTCGTCGCGGACGCCCGCGTCGAGTGACTCGAAGTAGAGCGGCTGCGACGAGGTCCGCGCCGGGTAACTGCGGCCGGACGACGCGATCTGGTTCTGGGCCTGCTCGCCGACGAGCGAGCCGAGCACCTTCAGGGCCGCCTCCTTGTTCTCGCAGTCCTTCGAGATGCCGTATCCCGAGCCGAGCACGAGACCGAGGCGCTCGCCGTCCTGGCTGGGGAGATCGGCCATGCCCGCTTCGAAGCCCGCCTCGTTGTTCAGGTAGGTGACGGCGTTCCATGTGCCGTCGACGGCCATGGCGACGTTCCCCGCCTGATACTCCTGCTCGCCCCAGCTGGTTTCCGCCGCCGACGGCGGCACCGAGCCGTAGCCGTCCTCGGCCATGCGCGCGTACCACTCCGATGCCTCGACGAACGCGGGATCGTCGAGCGTCAGCGCGCCCGACTCGTCGACCGGCTGGGTGCCCGCCTTCGCGATCGGCAGCGCCATCCACTGGAGTTCACTCATGGCCATGCCGAATCCGGGGTGCTCGTCGGTCGTCGTGCTCTTGACCGCGGCGTCGAAGTCATCGAAGGACCAGCCGGCGGCGGGCTCGGGCGTACCGGTCTCCGCGAACATGTCCTTGTTGTAGAAGACCGTCATCGCCGCGACGTCGTACGGCAGACCGTAGAGCTCCCCGTCGTAGCTCATGATGTCGAGCGAGCCGTCGGTGAAGTCGGCCTTGTCGATGCCCGCGGTCTTGAGGTCGGCGTCGGTGAGCGGCATGAACGCCTCGTGATAGCCGGACAGCCGCTGGCCGTTCATGGCGGTGATGCACGCGACGTCGCCCGACGAGAGGTTCGTCGTGAGCTTCGTGAAGTAGTCGTCCCACGGGGCGTGCTGGAGTTTGATCTCGATGTCCGGGTTCTCGGCGCGGGCGATCTCAAGCTGCGCCTGTAGCGCCTCGATGTCGGACTCGGCAGCCGCCCACATGTTCCAGACGATCGTCTCCGAGGACGATCCGCCGTTCTCGGACGACGGCGTGCCGCACGCGGTGAGTGTGAAGGCGACGCCGGTCGCGACGACCGCTGCGAGGGACTTGCCCATCTTCATGGTGTCTTCCCGTCTTTCAGGGTTGTCTCAGGGTTCTTGGATGCCGGTCAGGCACTGCCGGTCAGGCACTGCCGGTCAGGCACCCGGTTCGAGGTAGAGCTCGATCACGGGAACCGCGACCTCTGGCCGGACCGTGGGCAGGTGGAGCGTCAGGGTGCCGGCGGGCTGGCCGCCGGGCTCGGTGTTCCATGCCTGCTGATCGGGGGCGATCTCGCTGGTACGGAGCTGGGAACCGTCGTGCAGCAGGCGCGCGAAGCGCACCTTGCCGGCGAGGTCGCGCAGGTGGACGTGGCCGAACGGCCAGGTGAAGAGGTGGAGGTAGAGGCGGTCGTCGCGGCGTGTGAAGACGGCCCCTGACGGTGCGTCCCAGCGTGCCGCGCCGGCCCCGATGACGGCTCGCTCGTGCAGCGCCATCCACTCACCGATCGATTCGAGGGAGCGGAGATCGTGGGGAGCGACTGCCCCGCGGCCGTCAGGGCCGACGTTGAGGAGCAGGTTGCCGTTCTTCGACACCGTGTCGACGAGCATGCGGATGACCAGGTCCGGGCTCTTGTGGCCGAGGTTGTCGCGGTCGTAGCCCCATGAGCCGTTGAGGGTCTGGCAGGCCTCCCACCTCACCTCGGCGCCGTCGCGTTCGAGTGGCGCGTCCGGCTGGTACTGCTCGGGGGTGACGAGGTCACCGGGGATCCAGAGGCGGTCGTTGACGATGATGTCGGGCTGCAGCTCGCGCGTCATGGCGAGCAGTCCCTCCGAGTCCCAGTCTTCGGGCCCCTTGCCCTCCCAGCCGTCGCGCGGGTCGACGTAGGTGAAGTCGTAGAAGAGGTAGTCGATCTTCCCGTAGCCGGTGAGGAGCTCCCGCAGCTGGCCGTGCAGATACGCGCGGTATCGGGCCATGTCGCGGCCCGCGTTCAGCTCGCGGGCGTCGGGGCGGTCGCGCAGTGGGTGGTGGTAGTCGATCGTGAAGTCGGGGTGGTGCCAGTCGATGAGCGAGAAGTACAGCCCCACCCGGATCCCCTCGGCACGGAACGCTTCGAGGAACTCGCGCACCAGGTCGCGGCCGCAGGCACGGACGCTGCTGTAGTCGGAGAGTGCCGTGTCGAACAGCGTGAAGCCCTCGTGGTGCTTCGAGGTGAGAACGGCGTACCGCATGCCCGCCCGCTTCGCGGCCCGGGCCATCGCCGGGGCATCGAACCGGTCCGGGTCGAAGAAGGCGGTGTGCTTCTCGTACTCCTCGGGTGATGTGCGCTCGCGCGACATGACCCATTCGTGACGGGCGAGCGTGCTGTAGAGCCCGAAGTGGATGAACAGGCCGAAGCGGTCGCGCGTGAACCATTCGTGCGGATGCGCCATCGAGCCTCCTCCATTGCCGTCGGCGACTTCGTAAGCTTCCATCGGGTATTCACTCCCGAGTTCCGGAGGGTATCGACAGAAGTAACGCGTATAAAGTGTCGATAAAATAACGATAAAGTTACTGCGGCGCCGTAAGAAGTCGGCAGCACCACGCCCAGCCAGTTGCGCCCAGCCAGTTGCCGCCCGGCACGGGCTGGACAGCAGGAGTCATCAAGGACCGGAGCCCCCATGCCCCACCGGAACACCGGCACTTCCGCCGCGCACCAGATCCTGATGCTGGTCGGCTCGGGACGGGCCCGCTCCCGCCGCGAGCTGGCCGAGGCGCTCGGCCTGTCCCCCTCGACCGTCTCGCAGCACGTACAGGGGCTGCTGACGAAGGGCCTCATCGTGGAGGGCGAGGCCGGCGAGTCGAGCGGCGGGCGGCGACCGCGCGAGCTCCGGCTTGTCGGGAGGACCGGTTTCCTCGGCGTGGTCGATCTCGGCGGCGCCCACGCACGCCTGGGCATCGCACGCCGCGGAGGGGAGATCGTCGCGACGGTGGAGGTTCCCGTCGACCTGCGCGCCGACCCCTCGACCGTGCTCGCGGGGCTGGCGGATGAGCTGACGGCGCTGAGCGAGAGCCTCGGCCTCGACGGCCCACTCGCGGGCGCCGGCATCGCACTTCCGGGGCCGGTCAATGTGGGACTGCGCACCGTCGAGAGCCCGTCGCGGATGCCGGGCTGGGCGGGGATCGACATCGGCGCACTGCTTGAGCGGGCGCTCGGCGTACCGACCGTCGTCGAGAACGACGCCAACGCGATGGCGCTCGGCGAACACTTCGCCCACACGCCGCGCGCCCGGCACTCCGTGACGGTGAAGGCGGGCTCGGCGATCGGTGCGGGCGTCGTCGTCGACGGCCGGCTCTACCGGGGCACGGGCGGCGCGGCGGGAGACATCACGCACACGCGGGTCGGGGCGGCGGACGACACGCCCTGCTCATGCGGAAACCGGGGGTGCCTTGAGACGGTGTCGTCGGGCGCCGGTCTCGTACGCATGCTGCGGGAGAAGGACTACCCCGTGACATCGACGGCCGACGTCATCGCGCTGGTTCAGGACGCCGACCCGATCGCGACGACGCTCACGCGCACCGCCGGCCGACACCTCGGTGAAGTGCTCTGCACCGTCGTGAACTTCTTCAATCCGGCGGCGGTGTATCTCGGCGGCGCGCTGTCGACGCTCGAACCCTTCGTCTCGGCCATCCGCAGCCAGATCTACGAGGGCGCCCACCCACTCATGACCCGCGACCTCGCGATCGAACCGTCCTTCCTCGGCGCCGACGCCAACATCGTCGGCATCACCCGCCTCATCGACGAGGCGCTGCTGCGTGATGCGGCCGGATAGCAACTGGCGGTCTCCAGCGGTCAGCAGCCCTGAGACGGTCGCCGTGGCTGGACCGCCCCGGTCCGACGGGTTCCTGACGCTGCGTCAGTTCAGTAATCTGACGGTAATCTGACACGGCGTCAGTTTGTTGCCGTCACACAGGAGCGGGGCGACCGATGCTTGGATCAACCCACGGCACCCTTACCACCGACTCCCGCCGGGGCCGGGTCGTCGCATGCGGCGAGCAGCCCGCACCCGCCGTCCACGGCCGCCCGGCCGACGTGGACGACTACGACGTCAGCGGGCGTCCGCTGTACGCCGGCGTTCCCGATCTGGACCGGTTCTTCCGGCCCGAGTCCGTCGCCGTGATCGGCGCCTCGGACGGGGAGGGCCGGCCCAACACCGGCGTCACCCGGCAACTGTTGTCCTGGACCGAGCGGGTCGGGGCCCGTCTGTATCCGGTGCATCCCACACGGGACTCCGTCTTCGGCATCTCCTGCTCTCCTTCCGTCCGCGACCTGCCCGAGCAGGTCGATCTCGCCGTACTGCTGGTCGCCGATCCCCTTCCCTTGATCGAGGAACTGGGCGAGGCCAAGGTGAAGTTCGCCGTCGTCTTCGCCTCCGGGTTCGCGGAGACGGGGGACGAGGGCGCCGTCGCGCAGGGGCGGCTGACGGCCGCCGTGGAGCGGGCCGGTGTGCGGCTGCTCGGGCCGAACACCAACCTGAACGCCTTCGAGCGGTTCCGCGACGACCTGGAAGGCCCCTCCATCGCCCTCATCACCCAGTCCGGTCATCAGGGACGCCCCGTCTTCGCCCTGCAGGAACTCGGCATCCGGCTCTCCCACTGGGCGCCCACCGGCAACGAGGCCGATCTGGAGACCGCCGACTTCATCTCCTACTTCGCCGAGCGCCCCGAAGTCGGTGCCATCGCCTGCTACATCGAGGGGCTGAAGGACGGCCGCTCCTTTCTGCTCGCCGCCGACCGGGCCGCCCGGCGCGGGGTGCCGGTCGTCGCGGTCAAGGTCGGCCGCACCGAGACCGGTGCCCGCACGGCCGCCTCACACACCGGCAAGCTGACCGGCGCGGACGAGGTGGTGGACGCGGCGATGCGGCAGTTCGGGGTGATCCGGGTCGACGGGCTAGACGAACTCCAGGACAGCGCCGCCCTGTTGGCCCGCGCCCGTCCGCCCCGCGCCGATGGAGTCGTCGTCTATTCGATCTCGGGCGGCACGGGCGCGCACGTCGCCGACCTGGCGAGCGAGGCGGGCCTGCGGCTGCCGCAGCTGTCGGAGGCGCGGCAGGCCGAACTGCACCAGTGGATACCGGAGTATCTCAGCGTGGCCAACCCGGTAGACAACGGCGGGCATCCGGTCGGGGACTGGCGCGGGCGGAAGATCATCGACGCGATTTTGGACGACCCGGAGGTCGGGGTGCTGATCTGCCCGGTCACCGGGCCCTTCCCGCCGCTCAGCGACCGGCTCGTGCGGGACCTGGTGGACGCGGCCGAGCGGACCGACAAGCTGGTGTGCGTGGTGTGGGGGTCGCCGGTCGGCACCGAGCCGGTGTACCGCGACGTGCTGCTCGGCTCCTCGCGCGTGGCCACCTTCCGCACGGTCGCGAACTGTCTCACCGCGGTCCGCGCCCACCTCGACCACCACCGGTTCGTCACCGGCTACCGCTCCCCCTTCGACGAGGCACCGCGCACCCCTTCGCCCTCCTTCCGCAAGGCGCAGGCCCTGATGCGCCCAGGACAGCAACTGAGCGAACACGCGGCGAAACAGCTGCTTCGCGCCTACGGAATCCGGGTGCCGCGCGAGCAGTTGGTGACCAGTGCGGCGGCGGCCGTGCGCGCGGCGGGCCTGGTCGGCTACCCCGTGGTCATGAAGGCATCCGGCGCGCAGATCGCCCACAAGACCGAGCTGGGCCTCGTGAAGATCGGACTGACCTCGGCCAGCCAAGTCCGGGACGCCTACCGCGAGCTGACGGACATCGCCCGCTACGAGGACGTCTCGCTGGACGGCGTCCTCGTCTGCCAGATGGTCGAGCGGGGCGTCGAAATGGTCGTCGGCGTCACCCACGACGAACTCTTCGGACCCACCGTGACCGTCGGGCTCGGGGGTGTGCTCGTCGAGGTGCTGCGGGACACCGCCGTACGCGTGCCGCCCTTCGGTGAGGAGCAGGCGCGGGACATGCTCGCCGAACTGCGCGGGCGGGCCCTGCTGGACGGGGTCCGGGGGCGCCCCCCGGCGGACCTCGACGCGCTCGTCGAAGTCGTCTTGCGGGTGCAGCGCATGGCACTGGAACTCGGGGACGACCTCGCGGAGCTGGACATCAATCCGCTGATGGTGCTGCCCAGGGGACAAGGCGCGGTGGCGCTGGACGCGTTGGCGGTGTGCCGCTGAGATGAAGCCACCCCATGAGCTGAACATGCCCGATTCCCCCCGTGAGTCCGGAAATTCCGTTGAGTCATTGATACGGCACACCACTGACAATCACGTCCGCCGTATCACCCTCAACCGCCCCGAAGCCCTCAACGCCATCACCCCTGACCTGCGAGAACACCTGATCCACATTCTTTCCGACGCCTCGGCCGACCCCGCCGTGAGAGCCGTCGTCCTCACCGGAACCGGCCGCGGCTTCTGCGCGGGCGCCGACCTGCGAGGCGGGGCGTCGGACGGCAGGGCGGCAGACGACAGGGCGGCAGACGGCGGAGAGCGGGTCGCAGGTGATGTAGCCCGCACGCTCCGGCTGGGCGCCCAGCGGCTGATCAGCGCCGTTCTCGACTGCGAGAAGCCGGTGATCGCCGCCGTCAACGGCACGGCGGCCGGGCTCGGCGCGCATCTCGCCCTCGCCTGCGACCTCGTACTGGCCGCCGAATCCGCCAGGTTCATCGAGGTCTTCGTACGGCGTGGACTCGTGCCGGACGGCGGCGGCGCCTACCTCCTCCCCCGCCTGATCGGCCCGCAGCGCGCGAAGGAGCTGATGTTCTTCGGCGACGCGCTCACCGCCGCGGACGCCGAACGCCTGGGCCTGGTCAACCGTGTCGTACCGGACGGCGAGTTGGGCAAGACAGCCCGCGAGTGGGCGGACCGCCTCGCCACCGGCCCGACCCGTGCCCTCGCCCTCACCAAGCAGCTCGTCAACGCCTCCCTCGACACCGACCGCACCACCGCATTCGCCGCCGAGGCGGCCGCGCAGGAGATCAACATGACGACGCACGACGCGAATGAGGGCGTGTCGAGCTTCGTGGAGCGCAGGAGTCCGGAGTACCGGGGGCGGTGACGGCCGTCAGTCCCACGGCCTCAGTCCCACGGCCGTCAGCCCCACGGCCGTCAGCCCCGCTTCAGGATCCGCGGGGCACCCGCTTCCGGTTCGCCGCCGCGCGCCCGTCCGCGATGCACGATCCGTGCGCCACCCACCCTTCCAATCTGACACACCGTCAGCTTCAATGGTGACCGTGATGGGACACGCAGGAATGGCGGCAGCCGCCGTCCGTTATCTCAGGACCGGGCCCGCCCGGCCCGTGGAGGCGCTGCCGCGTCCGGAGTTGCGGTGTGTGGGCGAGGACGAGCGGGCGCCGGTGGAGCAGGCCGAGTTCCGGCGGGTGCTCGGGAACTTCGCGTCGGGCGTGACCGTTGTCACCTCGCCAGCCACCGATGGCGAATCCGACCCCGCCGGCTTCGCCTGCCAGTCCTTCTCCTCCCTTTCCCTCGACCCACCCCTCGTCGCCTTCATGGTCGGCCGTGCGTCGACGACCTGGCCCCGCATCGCCCGCGCGGGCGCCTTCTGCGTGAACGTGCTCGCGGCCGGCCAGGGCGCGTTGTGCCGTGGTTTCGCGGTGAGCGGCGGGGACAAGTTCGCCGGCGTCGCATACGACACGGCACCCGTCTCCGGCTCCCCCCGCCTCACCGGCGCCCTCGCCTGGATCGACTGCACGATCCACGCCGTCCACACCGGCGGCGACCACCTCATCGTGGTGGGCCGGGTGGCCGACCTCGGTACCGCCGACACCGATGAGGCACCCCTGCTGTTCCATCAAGGACGCTTCCTGTAATCGGTCAAGCGCCGTTGCGCGGTCTGCCCCTCTTCGGAGCGGCAGACCGCCACGACTTCACGTTCTCAGGCGACAGGCCGAGGCGGGTCACATGCCCGGCGGCTCGGGAACGAGTTTCGAACCCGCCGTGCTGGCCGCCGTGTCGCAGGGCAACACCACGCGCGGAGGCATCGCGGGATACATCGGCCGCAAGTCCGTCGGCACCTCGCATCCACTCAATGTTCTGGAGGACAGCCATCTCATGGTCCGGGAGGCCGAACGTCTTCCGAGCCGGGAAATCCCAATACCGCATCACCGCACCTCTGATCAACTCCTACGAGACCGCCATGCGCCCAGCCTGGACCCGACTGGCAGAGGGCCAGACCATGGAGGTCCGGGCCCAGCAACTCGCTGGGCGAGATGGGCAGCGGCATCGTGACGGATCCGAAAGAGCGCCGACAGATCCAGGTCGATGTGGCCGTGGTCGAACAGGGGTCCGGCGGAAACCGCCCGTCGGTCGCCCTGCTCCGCGAGGCGAAATGGGGCACGGTCATGGCAGTCTCCCACCTTGAGCGTCGGGCACGGGCACAAAAAGACACAGCCCCAGTCGGCAAGTATCAGCCCACGGCGCCGAGTTCTGACACCGGTGCGACCGGCCGGCGCCGGATCACCAGTGCCATCAGCGCCGCCGCCGCGCACAGCGCGCCCGACGCGTACCAGACCATGTCGTACGAGCCGGAGACATCGCGTACGACGCCGCCGACGAAGGCCACCAGCGCGGCGCCGACCTGGTGGGAGGCGAGGACCCAGCCGAAGACGATCGCGCTGTCGTCGCCGTACTGCTCGCGGCACAGGGCCACGGTGGGCGGGACGGTGGCGACCCAGTCGAGGCCGTAGAAGACGATGAAGAAGATCATCGGCGGGTGGACGCTGGGCGCCAGCAGCATGGGCAGGAAGAGCAGCGAGATGCCGCGCAACGCGTAGTAGACGGCGAGCAGTCGACGCGGTTCGTAGCGGTCGGTGAACCAGCCGGAGGCGATGGTGCCGACCACGTCGAACACGCCGATGACCGCGAGCAGCGAGGCCGCCGACGTGACGGGCATGCCGTGGTCGTGGGCGGCGGGCACGAAGTGGGTCTGGATCAGGCCGTTGGTGGAGGCGCCGCAGATCGCGAAGGTCCCGGCGAGCAGCCAGAAGGGGCCGGTACGGGCTGCCTTGAGGAGGACGGTCACGGCACGGCGCGCGGCGCCCGGCACCGGGTCCGGCTTCGGCACGAACTCCTTGGCGCCGTACGGCTTCAGGCCCACGTCGGCGGGGTGGTCGCGCAGCAGCAGCCAGACGAAGGGGACCACCGCGAGGGCCGCGAGGGCGACCGTGACGGCGGCCGGGCGCCAGTGGCCCGCCTCGACCATCAGGGACAGCACCGGCAGGAAGATCAGCTGGCCGGAGGCCGATGCGGCGGTGAGGATGCCGGTGACCAGGCCGCGCCGCTCGGTGAACCAGCGATTGGTGACGGTCGCGGCGAAGGCCAGCGCCATCGAACCGGTACCGAGGCCCACCAGCAGGCCCCAGCACAGCAGCAGTTGCCAGGGTGCCGTCATCCACACCGTCAGGCCCGAGCCGATCGCGATCACGGTGAGTGCGGCCGCGACCACGCGCCGGATGCCGAAGCGGTCCATCAGGGCGGCGGCGAAGGGTGCGGTCAGGCCGTACAGGGCGAGGTTGATCGAGACGGCGGCGGCGATCGTGCTACGCGACCAGCCGAACTCCTGGTGCAGCGGGTCGATGAGCAGCCCCGGCAGCGAGCGGAATGCGGCGGCGCCGAGGATCGTCACGAAGGCGACGGCGGCGACGAACCAGGCGCGGTGGATGCGGGTACGACGTGGCTTGGGCGGGGTCCGGTCGACGGCGGTGGCTTCGGTTGTCTGCGTCACGACAACGAGTTTCGGGCCTGCGCTCCCGCAGATCCATTGGCCCGAAGGACACTCCTCGCTAGGATCAGGCCATGAGCATGAGCGGAAGCGCCATGGAAGTCATGGAAGTCATGGGAGGCCGTGGGCCGGATGGCCGGGAGCGCGAGCCTGAACGCCGTGAGAGCGACTCGGCGTTCCGCCCGCACCGCGTCGTCGTCCTCGCCCTCGACGGGCTGCTCCCGTTCGAACTGGGCATCCCGCACCGGATCTTCGGGCGCCCCAAGGACGCCGAGGGGCGGCATCTGTACGAGGTCGTCACCTGCTCGATCCGGCCGCCCGGCCCGGTCCAGACCGACGCCGACTTCTCCGTCCACGTCGTACACGGCCCGGAGGCGCTGGCCACCGCCGACACCGTGATCATCCCGGCGTCGTACGAACTGGGTCCGGTCTTCGAGGAGGGCGTGCTGACCGACGAACTGGCCGCCGCTCTGGCCCACATCCGCCCCGGCACCCGCCTCGCCTCCATCTGCACCGGCGTCTACGTCCTCGCCGCCGCGGGCCGTCTCGACGGTCGCCCGGCGACCACGCACTGGGCCGAGGCCGAGCACTTCCAGCGGACGTTCCCGAGGATCAAGGTCGACGCGGACGTGCTGTTCATCGACGACGGTGATGTGCTGACCTCGGCGGGTGTCGCGGCCGGGATCGATCTGTGCCTGCACATGGTCCGCCGCGACCACGGCACGGCGGTCGCCAACGACGTGGCCCGCCGCACGGTCGTACCGCCCCACCGCGACGGCGGCCAGGCGCAGTACATCCACCGCCCGGTCCCCGACCCGCAGCAGGCGACCACGACCACGGCCCGCGCCTGGGCACTGCGCCGCCTCCACGAGCCCATCCAGCTACGCGACATGGCGGAGCAGGAGGCCATGTCCGTACGAACCTTCACGCGCCGCTTCCGCGAGGAGGTCGGCGTCAGCCCCGGCCAATGGCTCACCCAGCAGCGGGTGGAACGCGCCCGGCAGCTGCTGGAATCCACCGGCCTCTCGGTCGACCAGGTCGCCCGGGACGCAGGCTTCGGCACAGCCCAGTCCATGCGGCAGCACCTACAGGCGGCGCTCGGCGTCACGCCCACCAGCTACCGGCGCACCTTCCGCGCCGGCAGCAACGCCGAAGGCCGGGTCCCCAGCGGCACATGAGCCGTCCCGGCGGGCCTCTCCCCACCAGCCGAGCGCGGTCAGGAGCAGGGTGAGCACCACGCCGGCCTGCATGGCCGTGGAGGGCGCCACCACCTGGAGCAGGCCGCCGGCGAGGGAACCCGTCGCCGCGTAGCCAGCGCCCGCGGCGGCGTACATCACGGAGTAGCCGGCGGCCAGGGCGTCCGGCGGCATGGCCTCGCGCAGGGACAGGTTGCGAGTGATGAGCGCACCCGACTGGAGCGTGCCCGCCAGAGCGAGGGCGATCGCGATCCCGGCGGCGCCCGGTATCAGCGCGGTGAGGCTCACGAAGGCCGACATGCCGCACATCAGCACCACGCTGCGCGTACGGAGCCGCCCCGGCCACGACCGCACGCCGTACAGGAACGCCCCGATCCCGGCCCCCACCGCGAGTCCCGCCAGCATCGGGCCGGACCAGCCCACGCCGATGCCGCGTTGCTCCAGCAGGGCGGGCAGGGTGAGTTCGGCCAGGCCGAGCAGGGTGAGGCTGGCCGCGCCCGTGACGTACACCGGCCAGGCGCGTATCAGCACGCGGCGCTTCCCCCGCCCTGCCTTCCCGTCCCCCTCCCCCTCGGCCCAGCCCGCCGGCAGCAGCCAGTGGCCCGCGATCGACGACGCCATCAGGGCGGCTCCGAGGAGCAGTGGCACCCGAGGCGCCACCCCGAGGGCGAGGCCGGCCACCGCGACCGGGGATACGGCCCACACACCGGACATCAGCATCGACTCGGCCGACAGTGCCTGCGTCACGGCACGCTCGGGAACCAGCGAGGTCAACAGCGCACGCTGACCGCCCGCCGCGGCGGCCGGAGCGGCACCGGCCAGGAACGCGAACGCCCCCAGCACGACAGGGTGCGCACCGGCCAGCATCCCGAGCCCCGCGAATCCGGCCGCCCCGCCCGCGAGTCCCACGGCCAGATGACTCCGGCCGCGCGCCGGGTCCAGCCGCATCCCGAGGACCGGCGCACCGATGATCTCCCCGATCACGTAGGCCGCCGCCAGCGCCGCACCCAGCGTGTAGCCGCCGGGTCGCTCCCGCACCAGGAACACCAGCGCCAACGGCGCCATGGCGACCGGCATACGGGAGCCGACGGCTGTGCAGGCCCAGATCAGGACCTGCCTGGAGGCGACGTCGCGGTAGGTCATGAGTCGAAGGTAGGCGGCGGCACTGACAACGCGGCAGCCGATTTCCGGGACCTGTGGAAAACTCCGCCAGGACACCGGCCAGGCGCCGAGTTACTCAGAACACGAACTCAGAACGTCAGCACCCCGCGAGCCACCTTCCCCCCTTCCGCGTCCGCCACCGCCCTCTCGAACTCCTCGACCGGATACGTCCGCGTCACCAGCTCGTCCAGCAGCAGCCGCCCGCTGCGGTACAGCTCGGCGTACAGCGCGATGTCCCGCTGTGGCCGGGACGACCCGTAGCGGCACCCCAGGATCGACTTGTCCAGGTACATGGAGGACACGGCGAAGGAGGCCTCGGCGCCGGCCGGGGGTACGCCCAGCAGAATCGCCTGCCCATGCCGGTCGAGCAGATCGACGGCCGCACGGATCAACTCGACTCGCCCCACGCACTCGAAGGTATGGTCCGCCCCCGTCGGCAGCAGTTCGCGCACCCCCTCCACCGACGTCAGGAAGTCGGTCGCCCCGAACTGCCGCGCCACCTCCTCCTTCGCCGGATTCGTGTCGACGGCGACGATCCGCAGCGCACCCGCGATCCGCGCCCCCTGAAGGACGTTGAGGCCGATGCCTCCCGTACCGATCACGAGCACGCTGTCCCCACGGTCCACCTTGGCCCGGTTGAGCACGGCGCCCACCCCGGTGAGCACCCCGCACCCGATGAGCGCGGCCGAAGGCAGGGGAATGTCCTTCGGGATACGCACCGCCTGCACGGCCTTCACCACGGTCCGTTCGGCGAACGCGGAATTGGAAGCGAACTGGAAGAGGGGCCGCCCCCCGCGGGCGAACGGCTGCCCGGGACGCCCGATCGCCTGCCGGCACATGGTCGGCCTCCCTCGGTCGCATTCCGCGCAGGTACCGCAGTTGGCCAGCGTGGACAGGGCGACATGGTCACCGGCCGCCACATGCGTGACCCCCGCGCCCACGGCCTCCACCACCCCGGCCCCCTCATGCCCCAGCACCACGGGAACAGGGAACGGGATGGTGCCGTCCACCACGGACAGATCGCTGTGGCACAACCCCGCCGCCGAGATCGACACCAGCACCTCACCCGGTCCCGGATCCCGCACCTCCAGGTCGTACGCGACCTCTATCCCCTTCCCGTCGAACACCACACCGCGCATCACGCAACCCCCCTGGGTTCCCTCGGCAGCCCGAGCACCCGCTCGGCGATGATCGTGCGCTGAACCTGGTCCGAGCCGCCGTAGACGGTGTCGGCCCGCGAGAACAGGAACAGATGCTGCGCCTGGTCGAGTTCGTACGGCGCCGAAGCCGACCAGTCCGCGGGTCCGGCGCTCGCCCGCGCGCCCCGAACCTGCATCGCCAGTTCCCCGAGCCGCTGATGCCACCCGGCCCACAGCAGCTTGGCCACGCTGGGCGCACCCGCGTCCCCGCCCCGCCCCAGCGTGCGCAGTGCGTTCCACCGCATCACCCGCAGCTCGGCCCACTGCCGTACCAGCCGATCCCGTACGACGGGATCATCGACCGCCCCCGTCTCCACGGCCGTCCCCACGATCCGCGCCAACTCCTGTGCGAAGCCGATCTGCTGGGCGAGCGTGGACACACCGCGTTCGAAGCCGAGCAGACTCATCGCCACCCGCCAGCCACTGCCCTCGCCCCCGACGACGTGCTCCACGCGCGCGTGCGCCCCGTCGAAGAAGACCTCGTTGAAGTCGCTCGTGCCGGTCATCTGCCGAATGGGCCGCACATCGATGTGGTCCGGCTGGTCCATCGGCACCAGAAGAAAACTCAAGCCTTGATGCCTGCGGGAGTTCACGTCGGTCCGTGCCAACACGAAGCACCAGTCCGCCTCATGCGCGAGTGACGTCCAGATCTTCTGCCCGGTGATGCGATACGTCCCCTGCGGCTCCCGCGTCGCCACGGTCCGGATACCGGCCAGATCCGACCCGGCACCAGGTTCGCTGTACCCCTGGCACCAGAGTTCCTCACCCGCGGCGACCGCCGGCAGAAAGCGAGCCTTCTGCTCGTCGGTGCCATGAGCGATCAGAGTGGGGGCGAGCAGGTTCTCGCCGATGTGCCCCGACCGCGGAGGTGCCGCCGAACGCGCGTACTCCTCGGCCCAGGCGACCTGTTGGGTCAGCGTGGCGGACCGATTGCCGTAACCGGTTTCGGGCCAGGACAGCCCGATCCAGCCGGCCGCTCCGAGGCTGCGTTCCCAACTGCGCCGGTCCGTCGCACCCCCGGCATGCCCATCGAGCCACGCCCGGGCCTCCACACGAAACGCCTCGTCCTCCGCCGTGAAACCGAAGTCCATTGGGGCCTCCTCAAAAATCACCGGCAACCAAAGCGCCCCTTCAGGGGCGCGGGACTGTGTCGATGTGCGGCTCCGCCGCGTGGGCACGACCAGCCACCAGCAACCCACAGCCACGAACCCAGAACGCCCCCCGACAACCCGCACCCGCCACCCCCACAACGCCTCCCCCGACAACCCGCACCCGCCACCCCACAACGCCTCCCCGACAACCCGCACCCGCCACCCCACAACGCCCGCCGAACCCTCAGGCGTTGGGCCGACCCCCCTCCGCCGCGGCCCGCTCCATCTCCACCACCCGCTCCAGCATCGGCATCGGGTCCACCCCCACCGACCCCGGCAGAAACTCCGCGATCCGCTCCGGCGTCCAGGCCCCCTCGGCATAAGCCGAGCGCAGCTCCCGCGGCTGGGCCCACACCGCGATCTTCGGCCCGGCAATCGTGTACACCTGTCCGGTGACCCCCCGGGCCCGCTCCGAGAGCAGGTAGACGACCAGCGCGGCCACGTCCTCCGGCTCCCCGATCTCCGCCAGCTCCATGGGCACGTTCGCCGACATCCGCGTACGAGCGACCGGCGCCACCGCATTGGCGTTCACCCCGTACTTGTGCAGGCCCAGCGCGGCGCTCCGCACCAGCGAGATGATCCCGCCCTTCGCGGCGCTGTAGTTGGCCTGCGACACGGATCCCTGATGGTTGCCGCTGGTGAAGCCGATCAGCGTCCCGGCCCGCTGCTTCCGCATCACCGCCGACGCCGCCCGGAACACCGTGAACGTGCCCTTGAGGTGCGTGGCCACGACCGGGTCCCACTCCTCCTCGGTCATGTTGAACAGCATCCGCTCACGCAGGATCCCGGCCACGCACACCACTCCGTCGATGCGGCCGTACGCCTGAAGCGCCGTGTCGACCACGCGCTGTCCGCCCGCCATCGTGGCGATGTCGTCGGCCACGGCGACCGCGTCGCCGCCCGCCGACTCGATCTCCTTGACGACGGCTTCGGCGACCTCGCTGGTCGGGGAGGCGCCGTCGATCGCGACGCCGTAGTCGTTGACCACGACCTTCGCGCCCTCGGCCGCCGCCGTGAGCGCGACCGCGCGGCCGATGCCCCGTCCGGCGCCGGTCACGGCGACGACCTTGCCTGCCAAGAAGTTCCCCACGTCCGGCCCCTTCCCGCGGTTTCTGACGGACCGTTAGATTTTATGGCCCGTCAGATAGGTGGAGACAAGCCCCGGGGAGGCACGCATGTCACTGCCGGCCGAGTTCCATGACATCGCCAAGCGGGTCAACAACTGGGGCCGCTGGGGGGCCGACGACGAGATCGGGACCCTCAACCTCATCACCGACGAGGTCGTACGAGAGGCCGCCGCCCGCGTCCGCAGCGGGCTCCGGATTCCGCTCGCGCTCCCCCTGAGGCACGACGGCGTCCAGACCGGGATGATCCCGGGGCGGGTCAATCCGCTGCACGCCATGGTGCAGGTCAACCAGGAGATCTTCGGCCCCGGAACGGTCGCGTGCAGCGACGACGCGGTGACCATGGGGTTGCAGGCCGGCACCCACTGGGACGCGCTCCCCCATGTCTCGCACTCAGGCCGGCTCTACAACGGCCGCCCGGCCGACACCGTCACCCCGCACGGCGGCGCCGAGTTCAGCGGCATCGACAAGGCGCGGCACATCGTCTCGCGCGGAGTGCTGCTCGACGTGGCGAAGGCGCACGGCGTGGCCCGTCTCGACGGCGGGCATGCCGTCACCCCGGAGGACCTGGACGCCGCGGAGGAACTCGCGGGCACGCGCGTGCGTGCCGGTGACATCGTGCTCGTACGGACCGGGCAGGTGCAGGTGTATCTGGCCGGGGACAAGCACGCGTACGCCTATCCGTCACCCGGGCTGTCGATCCGCACCCCGGAGTGGTTCCACGCGCGCGATGTCGCCGCCGTCGCGAACGACACCCTCACGTTTGAGATATTCCCGCCGGAGATCGAGGATCTGTGGCTGCCCGTACATGCGCTCGACCTGGTGGAGATGGGGATGCTGCAGGGCCAGAACTGGAATCTCGAAGATTTGTCCACAGCCTGTGGACAAGCGGGCCGCTATGACTTCCTGCTGTCCGCGATGCCCGAGCCGTTCGCCGGCGCCACGGGAACTCCGGTGGCGCCGGTGGCCGTTCTGTAGTCGTCGGCCACGCTTCCGCCTCCCCGGGCGCGGCCGGCTGGCGACGCGCCGCGCCCGCCCCGAGCACGGTGTCGCGCGCCGCCATCCGGCTTCGGCGCACCCGCCCCGGTTCCTCTTGGCCCCAAGGAGAACCGACGCCGAATCACGACCCACACTCGCCGAGGGCTCCCGTCACCGAAACCCTCGTCGTCCCCTCGCGGCGAATCGCTGACCACCAGCGTGATCAAACGGTCACGTCGCGTCAACACCCGAAAGGGGATTCATCACTTACGCCCTGATTTCAGTGGCCGCGCACAGAAGCACATCCGGGCGCATGCGTCCTGCCGGCCAGGGAAGGGCGGTCAGCGTTTGCCGCGATGCCCGCGACCATGCGCCGGGGTACACACTCACGCCGGACCGGACCGCACACCTGCGCCAGACCGGACCGCACACCCGCGCCGAACTGGAATGCCGCACAACTCGTGGCGCCCGAAAAGCCGAACGGCGGCTATACGGCGCTATACGGCCTCGTACGCCAGCCCTTCATACCCTTCGTACCCTTCATACCCCTCATACCCTTCGTACGCCTCATAGGCCGAGGCCCCGCCACCGAACCCCGTCGCCGCCCGCGACGGCTGCGCGCGGCGGTCGAGTTCGCACCAGATGCGCTTGCCCGTGCCTTCGCGGTTCCAGCCCCAGCGGTCGGCCAGACCGTCGACGAGGGCGAGACCGCGGCCACCGGTCTCCTCGCCGTCCACGCACCGGGGGACGGGAGCGCGGTCGCTCCTGTCGGCCACCTCCAGCCGGACCGGAGCGGCCGACTCCGCCGCCGCTCCGGGCAACGACAGCCGGAGCACGGCGGGACAACCGGTGTGCACGACGGCGTTGGTGACCAGTTCGGAGACGAGCAGGATCAGCGTCTCGGCAAGCGGCTCATCGACCCCTATCCCGGACCCGGCGAGCCGCGAACGGGCCCACCGCCGGGCACGCCCCACCTCCGCGGGGTCGGGCCGGATCTCCAGCTGCACTTGAAGCACCTGCACCGCTCACACCATCCGAACCGGCGGACACATGACCTCGCGCCACACGAGCGCCACGATCGCAGCCATTCTTTGCATGACCAGAACAATGGTCAGAGCCGGGTTCACAGAACGTGAATCCCTTACGAGACAGCATGGTTGACGTACAGTCACCCCAACAAGCGCTTCGGGCATATTCCAGCGCGAAGGAGTACCCGTGCGGCATACTGTGCGACGCTCGTCGCGGCGAGTCGAACAGGCACACAACGCCGGGTCCGGGGCCACCTCAAGGGCAACACCGGCATGACTCGTGCTCGGACCCGCTCGCATCTCACACAAGGTACCGGAGCGGCACAGCGACTCCAGGCCGTGACAAGTCACCCTTAGGACACAACCCGATATCAACGCTCCGTAATTCCGGTATGCCACAATCCGCGACATCCTCACCGGCCGCACCGGCCGCATGCCTGCTACCGCAAGCCCGGCAACCCCTCAGGCCAGCAGATCCGCCGCAAGGATCTCCTCACTCTCCGTGCTCACACCGCCACGCCGAGCGCGCACCCAGGCCCGCTTCAGATGGAGATGCACCTCGGACTCCCAGGTGAAGCCCATGCCGCCGTGCACCTGAAGACAGTCACGCGCGCCGCGTACCGCGGCCTCGTCGGAGAGCAGCCGGGCCGCCGCGATGTCCGCCCGGTCGGCGGTGACGGCGGCCGCATACACCGCCGCCCGTGCCACCTCCGCCCGCACCAGCATCCCGGCGCACAGGTGCTTGACCGCCTGGAAGGCCCCTATCGGCTGCCCGAACTGCTCGCGGGTCCGGGCGTGTTGCACGGCCAGCTCGCACACCCGCCCAGCCGTGCCCAGTTGTTCGGCGGCGGTCAGGAGCGCGGCCACGGGGTCCACGGCCGCGCCGCCCCCACCCACCCGGTGCAGCGGAGTCAGCGGGTCCACCGACCGCAGCGGTACGGCCCCGGCGGCGTCCCCTCGTACGACGTCCGCCTCGGCCAGCCACTCCACGAGCCCGCTTCCGTCCACGGCGGCGACCACGACCTGCCCGTCGGCCGCACCCGCCACCTCCCCCGCCGCCAGATACGTGGCGATCAGCGGCCCCGGCAGCAGCGCCCGGCCCGCCTCCTCGAACGCCAACACCGATTCGGGCAGCCCGAGTCCGACCCCGCCGTGCGCCTCCGGCAGCCGCAGCGCGAAGAACCCCGCCTCGCCGAGCGCCCGCCAGAGTGCCCGGTCCAGCCCGGGCGCGTTCACGGCCGCCCGCAGCGCCGCACCGTCGAAGCGCCGCGCCAGCAACTGCCGTACGCCCTCACGCAACGCTCGCTGATCCTCGGTGAGCTGGAATTTCATCCGCGCGGTCACCGTCCCTTCGGGAGGCCGAGGATGCGCTCGGCCACGATGTTCCGCTGGATCTGCGAGGTGCCGGCGGCGATGGTGTAGGAGAGGGACGACAGGCGGTCGACCACCCATGGCCGGTCGAGGTCGAGGGAGTCCGTGCCCAAGACGTCGGCGGCGGTGTCGTACAGCTCCTGCCGGGCCTGTGAGTACCTCAGTTTGAAAACCGAACCCCCCACTCCGGGGACCCCGCTCTCCGCCTCGCTCACGTTCCACTGCGTCAGCCGCCACAGCGCCCGGAACTCGGCATTGAGCCTGCCCAGCCCGCGCCGCAGCACAGGGTCGTCCCAGCGGCCGTTCTTCCGTGCCTCAGCCGCGAGTTCGCGCAGGACGCGGCGGCAGGCGACCACCTCGCCGACGAAGGCCGTGCCGCGCTCGAAGGAGAGGGTCACCATCGTCACGCGCCAGCCGTCATCCTCGTCGCCGACGCGGTTGGCGACCGGGATCCGGACCTCGTCGAGGAACACTTCGGCGAACTCGGCGGATCCGGCGAGGGTCCTGAGCGGACGTACGGTGATGCCCGGGGCGTCCATGGGCATGGCGAGCCAGGTGATGCCGCGGTGTTTGGCGGCCGACGGGTCGGTGCGGACCAACAGCTCGCACCAGTCGGCCACTTCGGCGTGGGAGGTCCAGATCTTGGACCCACTCACCACGTAGTCGTCGCCGTCCCTACGCGCGCGCGTGCGCAGGGCCGCCAGGTCCGATCCGGCGTCCGGTTCGCTGAAGCCCTGGCACCAGGCCTCCTCGCCCCTGAGGATCGGCGGCAGCCAGCGCGCCCGCTGTTCCGCGGTCCCCTCCGCGGCGATCGTGGGCCCCGCGTGCAGCAGTCCCACGAAGCCCGCGCCCACATAGGGGGCGCCCGCCTTCTCGGTCTCCTCCAGGAAGATCAGCCGTACGGTCGGGGAGGCGTCCCAGTGCACATGCGCGTACCCGGCGTCGTAGAGCATGCGCTGCCAGCCGAGGTCGTACGCCCGGCGTGCGGGCCAGTCGTCCGGGGACGGCTTCGGCGGCAGCGCGGGAAGGACCTTGCCCAGCCACTCCCGCAACCGCGCCCGGAACTCCTGCTCTTCGGGCGTGTACGTGAGGTCCATCCACCACCTGCCTGACGAGCCGTCAGATTCAGCAGCAGGCTAGTCCCGCGCCTCTGGACCGACAAGGCGTCGAGCCCTACGCTCTCCGCACGATCTGACACACCGTCAGCCAGAGGGGGTCGTCGTGAACGACACCGCACACGCCCTGGGTTCCTCGCGCACGCTCTGGGAACTGGTCACCCGCCGTGCCGAACTGACCCCCGACCGGGCCGTGCTCCTCCAGGACGACCGCACCATCACCTTCGGCGAACTCCACGACCGCTCCGAGCGGGTGGCGGCCGGACTCCACGGCCGGGGCGTACGCCCCGGCACCGTCGTCGCCTGGCAGCTGCCCACCCGCGTCGAAACCGCCCTGCTGTCCTTCGCGCTGGCCCGCCTGGGCGCCGTACAGTCACCCGTCATCCCGTTCTACCGGGACCGCGAAGTCGGCTTCGCGCTGCGGGAGTCCAAGGCCGAGCACTTCGCCGTTCCCGGCGAGTGGCGCGGCTTCGACCACACGGCGATGGCGCGGCGGCTCGGCGCGAAGGGGATCTTCGAGGCGTACGACGCCCTGCCCGACGGCGATCCCTCCGTACTGCCCGCGCCGCCCGCCGACGGCACGGAGGTCCGCTGGATCTACTGGACCTCGGGAACCACCTCCGACCCCAAGGGCGTTCTCCACACGGACCGCTCGCTCATCGCGGGCGGCGCCTGCCTCGCCCACGCCCTGCGCCCCACCTCCGCCGACACCGGCTCGATCGCCTTCCCGTACGCCCACATCGGCGGCCCCGACTACATGGTGATGCTGCTGCTGTACGGCTTCCCGGCGGTGCTGTTCGAGCAGTTCGCGCTGCCGGACGCGCTGGAGGGGTACCGCAAGCACGGGGTGACGATGGCGGGCGGGTCGACGGCGTTCTACTCGATGTTCCTCACCGAGCAGCGCAAGCGGCCGGAGGAGAGGCTCATTCCGAGCCTGCGGCTGCTCGCCGGCGGCGGGGCGCCGAAGCCGCCGGAGCTCTATCACGCCGTCGTACGCGAGATGGGCGTGCAGCTGACCCATGGGTACGGCATGACCGAGGTGCCGATGATCACTATGGGGGCGCCGGACGACACGGCCGAGAACCTGGCGACGACCGAGGGACGGCCGCCGGAGGGGATGGAGATACGGATCGTGGACGGGGAGGTGCGACTGCGCGGGGAGGCGGTGTGCCGGGGCTATCTGGATCCGGCGCGGACGGCGGAGGCGTTCGACGGGGAGGGTTTCCTGCGGACCGGTGACCTCGGGCGGCTCACCGGCAGCGGGCATCTGGTGCTGACGGGGCGGCTGAAGGACGTGATCATCCGCAAGGGCGAGAACATCTCCGCCCAGGAGATCGAGGGTCTGCTGCACCGGCACCCGGACGTCGGGGACGTGGCCGTGATCGGGCTGCCGGACGCCGAGCGCGGGGAACTGGTCTGCGCGGTGCTGGAACAGCCGCCGGGGGCAGGGGAGTTGACCCTGGAGGCGGTGTCGTCGTACCTGCGCGCGGAAGGGCTGTCGGTGCACAAGCTGCCGGAGCGGCTTGAGGTGGTGGACGCCCTTCCGCGCAACGAGACCTTGCGGAAGGTACTCAAGTACAAACTGCGTGAACGCTATTCGGGTCCTGAGAAACAGCTGTTCGGTCCCGTGGAATGACTATTCGGGCACGGTGAAATAGCGGGCGAAGGAGGAGACGATCTCCGCCTCACCGATCTTGCCGTCGCCGTCCGTGTCGAGGGCGGCAGCGGCCGTCGCGGCGGTGTCCTGGCTCACTCCGAGGGCGGTGAGCACGCGCGCGGTGTCGGCGACGCTGGCCGATCCGCCGCCGTCCGGGTCGGCGAGGGCGAGCGCGGCGTGCAGGAAGGGGCGGGCGATCTCGGCGAACCGGTCCGGGTTGTCGCGCAGGCGCTTGACCGCGCCGCTGACGAACTCGTCCCGGGTGATCCGCTGGTCGCCGTCCCGGTCCGCTATGCCGGCCATGCCCTGCCAGAACGCCTCGGCTCCGCCGTACAGGGCCTGTCCCTTGTCGGAGCGGGCCGCCGTACCGAACTCCGCGAGCAGCCTCTTGGCCGCCGCGCTGAAGTCCTCACGGTCGATGTAGCCGTTGCCGTCCTGGTCGAAGGTGGCGAACCGGGCGGCGATCCTGCGCTCGTACTCGCTGCTGACCATGTCTCTTCGTGCCGCCTTACGTCACGTGGGTGCGTACTGGCACGGAGCGTACGACGCCCGGGGCGGTCCTGGCGCGAAAAACGTCCCTTGTGCCAAGACCGGGCTGATTTTGCGACAACGATGTGGCTAAGCATGGACGTGACGTGCACGGAACGCACGGGTGCCATGACGGCGGGTCACGCCGAGAGCGGTTCGGCCCCCTCGTCGACCGCCGCCGCGACGTCCGGGTACACCTCGAACAGACGGCGCACGCCGAGGGCGCCGAGCACCCTGTTGACATGGGAGCCGTCCACGGCCCCCTGGGCGGGCAGTATCAGGCGCAGGCTGCCCTGGCAGGAGCGGATGAGGCGGCGGGAGGCGATGAGGACGCCGACACCGCTGGAATCGCAGAACAGGACCTCGGAGAGGTCGAGGACGAGACTGTGCCGGCCCTCGGCCACCACGTCGTGCACCCGCTGACGCAGCACGGGCGACGTCACCAGGTCCAGCTCGCCCGACACTTGGAGCACAGCCCAGTCGCCGTGCTTGTCGCCGGTCACGTAGAACGCCACCACCAAGCCCTTCGCTCGCCGGAAACGGAAGCCTTACCTACGCTTCCTTGCAGCGCGGCTGCCCAGCGGCCGTTCCCCGAAACCAGGTACCGGAAACGGAAAACAATCAGAAGAGGCTTGTTTCAATCGCATTCGATCCTGTTCGATCGGGTCTGAGCGCCCCGGGAGTGGGTAGGCGCGCGATGGTACGGGTGATGGCACAGGTACGGAACCGGCCTGGAAGGTCCACTACCACCTGCGGCTCCTCGGCGGGCGCCCATTGCCGCAAAGGGGCGTGCGTTGTCAGAGGCGCCGACTACATTCGAGATGACGGTGGACACAGGCCGGACCGGAGCAGAGCTGGGTGAGGGGGCCGTATGGCGAAGAAGGACGCACCGCCCCGCTGGGACCGCAAGATGCAGCAGCGGCTCGCACGCGGAGAGGCGGCCGCCCTCGGTGAGCTGTACGACCGCTTCGCTTCGCTCGTGCACGGCCTCGCCCACCGCGTCCTCGGCGACGAGCGCGCGGCCGACCGCATCACCAGGGACGTCTTCGCCCATGTCTGGCAGCATCCGGAGGCGTACGACCCCAGGCAGGGCCCGCTGCGCTCCTGGGTCGCCACGCTGACCCATCGCCTGGCCGTGCAGCGGCTGCGCGCCACCGAGACCGCCGCCCTGACCCGGGGCGGCAGCTCCCCTGAGGAACTGGAGCGCAAAGTCCGCCAGGCCTCCGTCGCCGCCCGCGCCGACTACATCGTCCAGGCCATGCCCGTCCCCCTGCGCACCGCCCTGGAGCTGGCCTACTTCCAGCGCCGCGACTACCGCCAGACCGCCGTCGACCTCGGCGTCACCGAGGACGAGGCCCGCCGCCGCCTCCGCCTCGGCCTGCAGCTCCTGTCCACCGCCCATGACGCAGGCGCCCCCGAGGCGCCGCCGGGATACGGGGGTGCCGTGTGACCGGGCCGGAGCGGTACGAGGCGTTCGACGAACACGAGGGATACGGCGACCCCGGGTACGGCGGCTACGACGGCCCCGGCCGCGAGAAGGACCAGCGCAACGCCCCGGACGACGAGGACCGCCCGGACGTGAGCGCACCTGGCGGGTCCGATGGATCCGGCCGCTCCGATGGATCCGGCCGCTTCGGCGGATCCGGCCGCTCCGGCATGTCTGGCCCCTCCGTCGGGTCCGACGGGTACGGGTCCGACGGGTCCGACGGGTACGGGTCCGACGGGTCCGACGGGTACGACGGGTACGGGTCCGACGGGTCCGACGGGTCCGACGGGTCCGACGGGTCCGACGGGTCCGACGGGTCCGACGGGTCCGACGGGTCCGACGGGTCCGACGGGTCCGACGGGTCCGGCAACAGCGGTGGACAGAACCCCGGCCGGCCGCCGCGCATACCCCTGCCGCGCTCCTCCGTCGAGGACGGCGGACGGCCGCTGCCGTCGCTGGCGGAACTGGGCGACCTGGCGCCCCGGCCCGCCCCGCCGGCCCTTGAGCACCATGTCCTGAAGTCGCTGCTCGGCGCGTGGGCGCTGGCCGCCTGCTCGCCGGAGGAGACGGCGGCCGTCGAGGACCACCTCGGCGGCTGCGGCCTCTGCGCCGACGAGGCGCTGCGGCTGCGGGAGGCGGTCGGGCTGCTGCACCCCCCGGAGAGCCTCGATCTCGATCCGGGCCTGCGCACCCGCGTCCTGGCGGTCTGCCTCGACCAGCGGCCACCGCGCATCCCGGTGCCCGAGTGGGCCGGTCCGTACGACGCCGAGGCCGCGCGTCTCGACGCCCTGTTGCAGGACATAGGGGACTCCGAGTGGCACGCGCCCGTGCGGCTGCGGTGGTTCCAGTCCGACGAGGCGACGAGCCGTCGTACGACCGTCGCCGGGGTCATCGCGCACCTGCTGACCGTCGACGGCCTCGTCGCACTCGCGCTCGGCCTGGACGACCCCCTCGGCGACATCCCGTCCGCGGCACCCACCCCCGCCGAGCGCACGGAGGCGTACTGGGCCGCCTCCCACTTCCCGCCCACCCGGTCCGTGCGGGGCCCCTGGCGGGAGCAGAGCCATGACCTCGTGCGGACCGTGTCCTTCACCGGCAGCAACTCCGGCTCGCTACCGGTGTCGTACGGCGACTTCGAGCTGCCGCTGCGGGACGCGATGCTGGACCGGGCGTTCGAGTGCTGGGTCCACGCGGAGGACATCGCCGAGGCGGTCGACTACCCGTACGAGCCGCCCGCCCCACGCCATCTGCACCACATGATCGACCTCGCGGCGAGGACGCTGCCGCGGGTGCTGGCCGCCCGCCGCCGCGACGGCCGCCGGCATCTGGCCCCGGTGGGCGAGCCGGGCCGCAGCCTGCGGCTGGAGATCGAGGGGCTGGGCGGCGGGGAGTGGCTGATTCCGCTGGACGTGGGGGGCTCCGCCGGGGGCTCCGCCGAGCGTGAGGTCGCCCATGTCGCGCTGGACGGGGTGGAGTTCTGCCGGTTGGCAGCGGGGCACGTATCGCCTCAGGAGGCTGCGGCGGGGCAGCTGGGGGACCGGGAGGCGATCAGGGATGTGCTGTTCGCGGCGGCGAGCTTGAGCCGGATGTAAAGGCCCAGAAGGCCCAAGGGTGCGTCCACTGCATGTACCTCAGGGGCGCAGCCGGCCCACGACTGCCGTCCCTAGGCGAACACGACCGTCCGTCGCCCATTGAGCAGAATCCTCCGCTCCGCATGCCACTTCACCGCCCGCGCCAGCGCCTGGCACTCCACATCACGTCCCACCGCGACCAGCTGATCCGGCGTGACGTCATGCCCCACCCGCTCGACCTCCTGCTCGATGATCGGCCCCTCGTCGAGGTCGGCGGTGACATAGTGCGCGGTCGCCCCGATCAGCTTCACGCCCCTCACATGGGCCTGGTGATACGGCTTCGCGCCCTTGAAGCTCGGCAGGAAGGAGTGGTGGATGTTGATGATGCGGCCGCTGAGCGCCTTGCAGAGGTCGTCCGAGAGGACCTGCATATAGCGGGCCAGCACGACCAGCTCGACGTTCTCCTCGCGCACCAGCTCCAGCAGCTGCGCCTCGGCCTGCGGCTTGTTGTCCTTCGTGACCGGAATGTGGTGGAAGGGAAGGTCGTACGAGCCCACCAGCTCGGCGAAGTCGGTGTGGTTGGACACCACAGCGGCGATCTCCACCGGCAGCGCCCCGATCCGGGCCCGGAACAGCAGGTCGTTCAGGCAGTGGCCGAACTTGCTGACCATCAGGACGACGCGCATCTTCTCGTCGGCCCGGTTGAGCTGCCAGTCCATCTGGAAGGAGTCACCGATCGCCGCGAAGCTGGCCCGCAGCTTGTCCACGGTCACCGGCACTTCCGCGGAGAAGTGGACGCGCATGAAGAACAGACCCGTGCCATGGTCGCCGAACTGCTGGCTGTCCTCGATGTTGCATCCGGTCATGAAGAGGTAGCTCGACACGGCGTGCACGATGCCCTGCTTGTCGGGGCAGGACAGGGTGAGGACGTACTGGTCGGGGGCGACCGCGGGTCGGTTGGCCGGTCGGTCGGGCTGCTCGTTCATGCAGGACAGGGTCCCATACCGGCCCCGCGTCGGCGGCCCCCGTCCGCTACGCGGACCGCGTCATGATCTGCAGTACCTCAAGGCTCCGGGGAGGAGCGTCGGGGTCGTCCCCGTCACTCGCCGAGAGGCGCACGTGCGCGTCCCGCGCGGCCCGTACCGCCTCCGGCCAGCCCTGGTGGTCGACGTACGCGGAGACCGGGGCGTCCGGCCCGACCTGGTGCATGATCCGCAGCACCCGCAGCACGGCGGTGTCGACGAGCGCCGCCTCCTGGGAGTCGCGGAAGATCGTGCCCACGTACTTCTCGGCGGACCAGCTGTCCAGCCAGGTGTCCTCGACCAGGCGGTACACGGCGTCGGTGACGTCCCCGTACCCGTCGACACCGGCCAGCCAGACGTCCCGCTGGAAGACCGGATCGGAGAGCATGTGCAGCGCGGAGCGCACATTGCTGCGCCAGCGCCACCACGGCATGTCGTTCTGTGGCATGCCGCCCATGGTGGAGGAGCGACGGCCGCGACGGGAAGGGTTCTCCGAATCCTGCACGGTCACCGATCGTACGTTCCTGCTCATACGACTCTCAGGGCCCCCCGTAATTCACCTTCGCGTCACCTTTCGTTGCCCGAAGGTCACTGCCGGGTTAGCGATGTGACGGAATCGTGCGTGTGCATGACCGGCAGGAGTCACCACCGCGATACCCACCTCCCCGCGTTCACCCGGCCCGTCCGAGCCACCGTTCGCAGAGCGGCGGCCCTGGTCGCGTCCGCGTCGCTCGCCGTCGGTTGCGGGGTCGTCCCCGGCGTCTCGGGGGGCGCCGGGGACGACACCATCACCGTCATGACCTGGGCTCCGAGTGAGACGAACGCCACGAACAAGCCCGGCATGCCCGCCCTCGCCCAGGCCTACGCGCGCTGGGTCAACGCAGACGGCGGCATCAACGGCCGCAAGCTCCGGGTCCTGGTCTGCAACGACCACAACGACAGCGTGGCCGCGGCCGACTGCGCCCGGCGCGCGGTCAAGGAGGACGTCGTTGCCGTCGTGGGCTCCTACAGCCAGTACTCCGACTCCTTCTTCCCGCCCCTGGAGGGCGCGGGCATCCCGTACATCGGCGGCTACGGCCTCACCGAGGCCGAGTTCACCAGCCCGCTGTCCTACCCGGTCAACGGCGGCCAGCCCGCGCTGCTGGCCGGCCTCGGACAGGAACTCGCCAAGAGCTGCGGGCCCGTCGCCCTGGTCCGGCCCGACACCATCGCGGGCGACGAGCAGCCCACGATGTTCAACTCCGGCCTGAAGGCGGGCGGACACGCGCCGGCCGACGACCAGCTCGCCAAGGACGACGTCACCGAATACTCGGCACCGGCCGAGCGGGCCCTCGACCACGCCACCGCCGACCCCACGGAGACCGGCTGCGTGGTGCCCTCCCTCGGCGACCGCACCAGCACCTTCATGGACTCCTTCCGGCGTGCCCGCGCGGACTACCCCGACGTGCGCACCGGCACCGTGCTGGGCAGCGTCGACCAGACCGTGATCAACGCCAACGGCGGTGCCGCGTCGCCGTACGAGGGGTCGTACATCACGGGCTGGTACCCGGTCTCCACCGACCAGCGGTGGGACGAGATGAAGCAGGTCATCAACAAGCACGCCTTCGGCGACAACCGCATCGACGTCGGGGACGCCGGTGTGCAGACGACGTGGATCGCCTACACGGCGTTCAAGGCGGTCGTGGAGTCGCTCGGCGACGGCGCGGTGAGCGCCGACACCGTGCGGGACGCCCTCGACAGCGGCCTGAAGATCTCCACGGGCGGGCTCACGCCGACCCTGCGCTGGCAGTTCCAGGACGAGCTCGCCTCCGTCGGCTTCCCCCGCATGGTGAACGCCGATGTGACCCTCCAGGTCGTACGCGACGGCCGGCTCGTCGCGGCGCGGAAGGGCTTCACCGACATGACGGAGACGCTGAAGCGGGCGGATGTGAGCTGACCGTCTCCGGCCGTCACAGCTGGGTCGGCTGGCGCTGGGTCAGGCCGTACGTCTTGGCGATCCCGTTCCACAGCTCGGCCGCCTTGGCCTTCTGCGTGGTCGCGGTGGAACTCGCGGTGTTGCCTGCCGTGGCCTGGCCGGTGGTGCGGGCCTGGCCCTTCCTGCAGAGGTTGCCCTTCTTGTCCCCGACCTGGTCGGCCCACGCGGCGTAGTGGTTGTCGGCCGACGCCGACGCCTGCCACGCGCTGTTGAGGGCGGCGGTCAGCGCGGCATGGTCCGGGAGCTGGTCGACGGACAGCTTCGACAGGCTCGTGACCAGGCCGGTGCGCTGCTTGGCCGCGTCCCGCAGGTCCGCGGCCGCCTGGCCCAGGTTCTTGCACGACTTCACATCGGCGACCGCGGCGATCACGGTGGCCCGGCTGTCGCCGCTGTCGGCCAGCAGCTTGTCCAGCGCGATGGCCTGCTGCTCGGCCGCGTCGACGGACGGCGAGGCGGAAGCCTCGGTCGCCGGGGCGGTGGCGGACACGGTCTGGTTCTTCTCGTCGCTCTGGTCGTCGCCGCCACCGCTCGCGAGCAGCGCGCCCGCGCCGACGCCGAGGACCGCGATGCCGACGCCGACGGCCGCGATGAGCGGCACGCGCGAGCCGGTACGGCCACCGCGGCCACCGCGCCCGCGGTGGTCGTCGGCGCCGGGCGGGACGTAGGCGGGCTGGGCATGCGGCTGCGGCTGCGGCTGCTCGAAGCGGGGCAGCTGCTGGGTGGCCGCCGCCGGAGGCTGCGCCCCCGGCTCGCTGCGGAAGAGGCTGTCGAACTCGGCGGGCGGCTGCCGGTCCTGCCCGGCCGTCACGGGCGGGATGTACTGCGTCGCCTCGGCATTGGGGTTGGGATTGGCCGGCGGCAACGGGCCCGGGTGCTGCTGCGCCCGCCGCAGCTTGCGGGTCTCGTCACCCACCGCCCCGGCCCCTGCGGGCACCTCGGGCGGCAGTGCGCCGGGCCCCACCGGCGGTATGTACTGCGTCGCCCCGTCCGGCGACACATGCGCAGGCGCACCCCCACCGGCAACCGGCGGT
>NZ_WJBG01000148.1 GCF_009709555.1 Streptomyces blattellae
TTGAGGGGGTGGCCCGGTGGCCCGGTGGCTCGGTTCTGGTGCCGTGGTGGTTCGTTGAGGGGGTGGCCCGGTGGGAGGGTGGCGTGCAGGTGGCTGGTCTCGCAGGGCGGCTGTGCGGGGACATCGGGGCGGGTTGATGGCGTCATTGCTGCGGGGCCACCGTGGTGGTGGTGGCGACGCTGATGACGATCGGTGACCGATGCGGTGTCAATCCGCCGCGGGTGGGTCACCGGCCGGCTCGTCCGGGTGCTCGCCCGTGACCAGATACACCACGCGGCGCGCGACCGACACCGCGTGATCGGCGAACCGTTCGTAGTAGCGGCCGACCAGCGTGACATCGACGGCGGTCTCCACGCCGTGATCCCACCGGTCGTCCAGCAGGTGCTGGAAGATCGCGCGGTGTAGCTGGTCCATCCGGTCGTCGTCCTTCTCCAGCTGCAGCGCGGCGTCGACGTCGTGGGTGATGAGGACCTCGGCGGCCTGCGCCATCAGCCGCTGGGCGAGCTGGCCCATCTCCAGGACGGTGCGGCGCAGATCCCGCGGCACGGCCTGCTCGGGATACCGCCGCCGGGCCACGGTCGCGACGTGCTGGGCCAGGACCCCGCAGCGTTCCAGATCCGCACTCATCCGCAGCGAGGTGACCACCACCCGCAGATCCGTGGCCACCGGCTGCTGCCGAGCCAGGACCATGATCGCCTTCTCCTCCAGGTCCCGCTGCAGGTCCTCGACCTTGTCGTGGCCGGAGATCACGTTCTCCGCAAGCTGGAGATCGGCATCTATCAGGGCGCCGGTGGACCGGCCCATGGCCGAACCGACCAGGTGCGCCATCTCCACCAGGGATACGCCGATCGACGCCAGCTCCTCGTGATAGGCCTCCCGCATCAGGTCCTCACCGTCCAGCCTTCAGCCCGTCTCCACCTGCTGCCAGGCTCCCACACTCCGTGCAGGGCGCGGCCTTCGCACTTCGCCCGTCCCGCACTCCGAGGGCTGGCAGCCGTGGTGCCGCGTAGCGGTACGGACCGGAATCTCCTGCCCTCGGACAGGACCCTCGGACAGGACCCTCGGACAGGACCCTCGGACAGGACCCTCGGACAGGACCCTCGGACAGGACCCTCGGACAGGACCCTCGGACAGGACCCTCGGACAGGACCCTCGGACAGGACCCTCGGACAGGAGAGGACGTCAAGAGTCCAGGTTCAGCGCTGCCCAGATGGTCTTCCCGCTGCCGGTATGGCGCGTGCCCCAGCTGCGGCTGAGCTGGGCCACGAGGAGGAGGCCGCGGCCGCCCTCGTCGTAGGTGCGGGCGCGACGCAGGTGCGGGGCGGTGTTGCTGGCGTCCGAGACCTCGCAGATGAGCTGGCGGTCCCGGAGGAGGCGCAGCTGGATGGGCGGCGCGGCGTGCCGGATCGCGTTGGTGACCAGTTCGCTCACCACCAGCTCGGCGACGAAGGACACGTCCTGCAGGCCCCACGTGTCGAGTTGGCCGGCGACGAGTTTGCGAGCGCGTGCGACCACGGAGGGATCCGCGGGCAGGCCCCAGGTGGCGACGAGCCGTGGGTCGAACGCCTGGGTCCGGGCGATGAGAAGGGCGATGTCGTCGGCGCAGTGTTCGGGCGGCACTTCGGCGAGCACGGTGTCGCAGACGTCCTCCAGGGGCGCGGCCGGGTGGGCGAGCGCCCTGTGCAGTGCTCTGCGCAGTCTGCTGGTGCCCTGATCCAGGTCCTGTTCCCGGGATTCGACCAGTCCGTCCGTGTACAGAGCGACCAGGCTCCCTTCCGGAAGGATGACCTCGGTGGCCTCGAAGGGCAGTCCGCCCAGACCCAGCACAGGGCCGGGCGGTACGTCCACGAAGGTCACGTCTCCCGCCGGGCCGACGACGGCGGGCGCCGGGTGGCCGGCGCTGGCGAGGGAGAAGGCGCGGGAGACGGGGTCGTACACGGCGTACAAGCAGGTGGCGCCGAGGCCGCCGGCCATCTCGGTGACCTGGTCCGGCGGAGCGTCCTCGTCGGGGGCCGCCTCTCCGGAAAGCCGGATGACCAGGTCGTCCAGGTGGGTGAGCAGCTCGTCGGGGGGAAGATCGATGTCGGCGAGGGTACGGACGGCGGTTCGCAGCCGCCCCATGATCGCCGATGCCTGGACGCCGTGTCCGACGACGTCTCCGACGACCAGGGCGACCCGGGCGCCGGAGAGGGGGATCAGGTCGAACCAGTCGCCGCCTACCCCGGCCACCGTGTCCGAGGGCAGGTAGCGCCAGGCGGCCTCCACCGCGGCTTGGACCGGCAGCCGCTGCGGGAGCAGGGTCCGCTGGAGGGTCAGTGCGGTGTCCCGTTCGCGTGTGTACCGGCGCGCGTTGTCGATGCAGAGCGCGGCCCGGGCGGTGATCTCCTCCGCGAGCAGCAGATCACCCTCGCCGAAAGGCTCGGGCCGCTGGTGACGGAGGAAGACCGCCGCCCCCAGCGTATGGCCGCGAGCTCGCAGCGGTACGGCCATGACGGAGTGGATGCCGTAGGCGCGGCTCACGGCCTCACGTCCGGGGTGTCCGGTCGACCAGTCGGCCGACCGCGGATCGAAGTCGGCACGGAGTACGGCCCGCCCGGTGGCCAGGCATTCGGCCGTCGGAGAGCCCGCGCCCCAGACGTCCACCTCGCCGGGGCGGAGCACCGCCTCGGCCGCCCCCGGCAGCACCGACTGCTGTGCGACGCGCCGGAGGCGGAACCCTCCGTCCGCAGTCAGTCCAGGCGCCGCTTCCTTGACCGGTGCCGCCTCGGCACGCTCGATGTCGGGGAGCAGATCGACGGTGACGAAGTCGGCGAACTCCGGGACAGCCACCTCGGCCAGTTCATGGGCCGTGCGGGTGATGTCCAGCGTGCTGCCGATGCGTGCGCCGGCCTCATTGAGCAGTTGCAGCCGCTTGTGGGCCCAGTACGGTTCGGTCCTGTCGTGCGCGGAGAGCCCCACGCCTTGAATGTCGCCGTTTTCGTCCTTCAGCGGATAGAGCGAGAGCGACCAGGCCTGCTTGCGAGGTTCGCCGGCGACCTGCACCTGGGCCTCGACGTCCTGCGGCTGACCGGTTTCGAGTACGTGCTCCATGCAGCGCTCAACCCGGACGAACTCCTCGTGGGGCATGATCTCGGAGTGCCGGAGCCCGCGGATGTCCTTCTCGGAGAGGCCCAGAGCGTGCTGGGCGAAGTGGTTGGCGTGGACCAGCCGCAGATGGGTGTCGTAGGTCTCCATCGAGCAGCAGGACGCCTGGTAGAAACTCCACGTGGCCAGGTCGTCGGTCTCCGGGACGTCCGCGTCGGCGACGAGCGTGCCGAGGACCAGCCAGGAGGCATCGCCGCTCTCTCCCGTCTGATGGTGGGCGAGCAGGCGGACGTCCTCGACGTGGCCGTCCCGATGACGCAGCCGGACTGCCCCCCTCCACCTCCTCAGGGACCCCAGCCCGCGCAGTGTCTCGTCGGGGATCGCCATGGCGATCAGGTCGGCGGCCGGTGTGCCGACAACCTCCGCGTCGCCGTAGCCGAGCAGCCGGCGGGCGCCTTCGCTCCACTCGGTGACCGTGCCGTGATCGTCGACGACGGCCAGGGCTGTCAGCGCTGAGCCGGGTGCGCCGACCGGCCGGCTCAGCGGTCGGGATCCGTCGGCGTGCATTCGTTCCACGGCCGCCTCGTCTCCACCCGTGCGAGTTCTTCGTTCCCCCCATACTGCGCGGCCTGAGCCGACATGCGCGAGACCGGCCGTCATGGGGCTGGCGTGCCACCAGTCGATCAAGCAACGTTCGCCCTGTTGGTGGCGTGTGATCGGCAGGGCGGCGACGGCTTCGTCGCCGACGCGGACGCCGGTGGGGTACGTACGCACCGCTGTCGGGTTCGGCATGCACCGTCGCACGGTCGCACCGTCACACCGCTGCGGCTGCTCATCGAGGCGCATCACCCGGTCGTAGGCCGCGCAACGCGCGATGGGCCGTCCTGGTGAGCACGGTGCGAAGGCGCGAGACCGCGGCGCAACCGGCGCAACTGGCGCAACTGGCGCAACCAGCGCAACCGGTGCCGCCGCTGTCTGGCGGTCTGTCACGCGTTCGGCAACCAGGGTCTGAGCGCGGTGTCGACCGTGCCTGCGACGGTGTCCTTTTCCAGCTGCTCACCGAGCATGGACCGCCGGAAGAACAGGGGTCCGATGATGCGCGAAACGAGTTCCTTGGCGTGCTCCTGGACGCCGGGCCGGAGTTCGCCGCGTTGGACGGCGGCGGTGAGTGCGTCGGTGATGCGCTGGTCGGCTTGGCCGAACACGGCTTCGCGGATGCGCTGTGCGTTCTCGTCGCGCTCGGCGCGTTCGATGACGGTGGCGATGACCGAGGCGGAGCCGGGTCGGTTGAGCCAGTCGGCCTGCTGCTGGAGCTGGGTGACGAGCTGGTCGCGGACGGGGCCCTCGCCGAGGGGGGCCATGGGGCGGACGCCGTGGTCGAGTGTGTCGAGGAGCAGCGTCTGCTGGTCGGGCCAGTGCCGGTAGACGGTGGCACGGCCGACCCCGGCCCGCTGGGCGACGGCGGCATGGGTGACGCGTGCGGGTCCGCCTTCCGCGAGGAGCTGGGCGGCGGCGGCCAGAGCTGCGGCGCGGCTGCGGCGGATGCGGGGGTCGTCGCTGGTCCGGGGCATCGGGGCACCTCTTCCGGGACATCTATGAGACAGCTTGACTCACTACTATCTTCGATACATACTGTCTCACAGTTGGGGCGGGAGAACCCGCCTCCCCGATGCGAGCAACCTCACGGCCACCGGTTCGTCGAGGCGCTGCCGACGCTCTGCCCCCAAGGAGACGGCTCATGTCCGTGAGTGAGAATGTCATCGCCCTCCGCTTCGCCGACCGGGCCACCGCCTACCAGGCGCTGAGCGGTCTCAAGCACCTCAGCTCCCCGAACGCCGAGGTCAGCGGCGCCGTCCTGGTCGAGCACCTGGAAGGCGGCACGATGCGTTTCACCGACGGGATGGGCAGGGAAGCGGGTCGGAACACGGCGGCCACGGCGGCCCGCGGCGCGGTCGACCTCTTCACCCCGCAGGTCCCGCCGGACGGCACGGTCATCTTCGCCGAGGCCAGGGAGACGAACACCGAGACCCTGGACCTGCTGGCTCTGTGGTACGGCGCCGTCCTGGAGCGCCGCCCGATCGACGCCGTACACAGCGAGCCGGAGGCCGCCGCGGCAGGCGTCGCCGACATGATCAGCCGAATCGAAGCGAGGGACAGGCGCGACCGCGAGCGCGCGGAGACCGCGGCGACATTCGAGAACGTCGTGGCGTCGCTGAAGCAGAAGAGCGCCGCGTAGTCGTGGTGGTCCCTTAAGGCGCGGGGCGGATACCCCCCCTGCCCCGCATGGTGAGGGCGGGCCTGCCGGGCCCGCCCTCACCGCTGTCCCCCGCCGGGGTTCCGCCGGCAACCGCCCGCCCTTGTCCACTCTTTGGGCGTTTCTCTCCGGTGTGGGCCGCGGCTACCGGTGCAGTGGGTCCCGCAGCATCGTGGCGAAGACCGGTGAGTCATCGAACGGCTGCTGTGCACCGATCTCCCGATATCCCCAGGACTCGTATACCGCCTTCAGCCGTCCGTCGGAACGAGTGGGATCGACCAAGAGAGTGGCACGCTCCTCGCCGCGCTCGGCGAGAAGCGCCTCGTGCAACATACGGGAGGCTCCTGCACCTGCGGTACCGCGATACGCCTCACAAACGAGGACTTCCTGTACGGCGAACGTGCGCTTGCCGGTCTCCCGGGTGAAGTCGTCCGGCGGGGGCTGCCGCATAGAGGACCACCACAGCGATCCGGGGGCAAGCGGCCCTCCGAAGATGTAGCCGACTGGCTCATCGCCCCGAAAAGCGATGACGGCCTCCCAGCCGTTCCTGGAGGCATAGCTGGTCAGGCGCCCGTCGAATCGGTCCACGGCGTTGAATGGGCTGTCCATCAACCCGAACTGGGTTCGGACTTCCACGTGGACGCCGAGGAAGACCTGTCGGTACTTCTCCACGTCGCTGGTGCGGAGAAGCTTCAGGGAGCCGGCGTCAGTCATGCGACCACCGTTCGGTAGCGGGCCCGCCAGTCGCGGACCTCGGAGTTACGGGGGGCGAGGGCGGTGACCTGTTCGGTGAAGCCATCCAGGAGACCGCGTACGCGGGCGTGCTTCATCATGCCGTCGGGGATTCTCTGGGCGGTGCCGATGGCTTGTTCCAGGTCTCTTTGGCCAAGTTGCGCAACGGCCAGGTGTGCGTGCACGAGTGCGCTGTTGCGCTTCAGGCCGGGCCGCACGTACGCGAGGCTGCGGTGCGCATGCGTCTCGGCGTCAGGCCACTGCCGCAGGTGCATGCGCGCGACCATCGCGAGGTGGTCAAGTTCGGCTTGATCGTAGAAGCTGACCCAGGTCGGGCGGTGCTTGTTCGGATCGGCACGGTCCAGCGCTTTCTGGGCCAGGTCCAGACAGCGGGTGACGCTCCTGTCGTCGCCGAGCTTGGCATGGTTGACCGCAAGGCGGGACATCGCCAACGAGGAGAACAACGGGTCTCGCCGGGTGATTGAGGACGCCTGGGCTCTCTCGGCGGCTGCCAAGGCGTCAGTGGGGCGATTGAGATGCCGGAAGAGAATGCTGGCGTGGCCCCATACGCGGAAGTCGGTGGCAGGGTCACCGGACAGGCCGGCGAGGCGGATGGTTCTGTCCAGGTGGTACTCCGCTGACTCAAAGCGCTGGCCGTCGATGGCGGCCCACATGGCACTGTTGGAGAAAGCGGCGGCGACGGTATACAACTCCGAGCGGATCCGCGCGGACGCGGTGTTCTCTTGCTGGAGACTGATCACCTTGTCGGTGATGTCTTCGGCTCGCTTCTCCAGTTCCGGGGTGCCGCCGTACGTGCTCTCTGAGGTGGTCCAGGCTACGAGTTCTGCCTTCAACGCCTCGACATCGTTGGAGTTGAGGCGTCGATGCCGTGGTCCTCCGAGGGGCGGCGTGGTCAGGGAGACGCCGGCGGCGGCGGCTGCGGCAAGCAAGGCGCGGCGATACAACGGGTCATCCTCGGGTGCTGGAGCGGGGTTTGCCTTCTTACTCCCCCGAGGGACGAAGCCTAACTCTGCGGCTGGGAGACCCGTGACGTTTTCAAGCGCTGTCCTCAATACGGCGTTGGGCGAGCGGTGTTCGCCGCTGAGCAGCTTGAAAATGTGCCTCTCATTGACATTCCCGTAGCGGCCCGTCAGGTCGTGGATTGCTGTGTTGACCAGGGATGTCAGCTCCCTGACGAGCATTCCGTGCTGCTGCATCCAGGATGCGAGCGCGTCGTTGCGTGTCCCCGGCATAACAGAACGTTAGGGTCCGCAGCCGCAGCCAAGAGTAATGAGAAAGTCAAAACGGCAGGGGGCCTGCACGCAACTCCCGGTCCATACGGCATCCACATCAGCGCTGGTACGACGGTTTCCTGAGTGTCAGGACGAGTACTCGAACCAGGGAGTCCCTCCGTGAACCCGCCCATGCAGCGCCCCGTGACGATGAGCAGAGCAGGCACGACGCAGGAGACCGCAGCCGTTCAGGCCACCCCGGACCCCGTCGACGGCGAGCCGCGTGAGGAGGCCGTCGGCGCGCTTGAGGCGTCGGGTCTGACGACCCTGAGAGAGCGGCAGTTCGCCGCTACGTCCTGGCTTCTCGGTGCCGCGGACGATCGGGATTTGGCGCGTCGCCAGTGGGACGACCAGGGGATCGCGCTCCTGTGCTGCGGCGGCATCCTCGCCGCTGTACGGATTCCCGCTCGCCTGGTGTGGGCCATTGCCAAAACGGAACAGCTTGAGAAGGTCGATGCCTTCCTCGGGGAGTGGTTCGACGGCGGCGCCATGTTCATGGATGTGCACTCGCACATGTACTACGCCCTGGTGCCCGGGACGCCTAAATGGCCGTTGAACGACCGCGACTTTCCCGGCGTGGACTGCCTGGGCCGTGACAACTTCCTCGGCGTCCCCGCGAGTCGGCTCACCCGGCCGAAGGGACGCGCGTACTGGTGCCTTCCCATGCAGTCACCCGGAGACCTCTGCTACGTGGACGAGGTGGAGAAGCTCGTCCGCATCGGGCGAGCAGTCTTGGCCGAGGGCGGCGGCCGGTGACCGTGGAGGCGCTGCGGGGCGCACCCCCGCTCCCCGCGCGGCGCTCCACCCCGAGCCGGGAGCGGACGGCCCCCGCCCTGGGCCCGATGCCGTGGCTCACGTCCACCGGGCGACTGGAGCAGGTCCTCACGGCATGGAGCCGCGGGCACCTCGCGGAGGTCCCCGTGGGCCTCGGCTTCGAGAGGACGGCGAGCCGTTCGAGCGGGCGGTGTTCATGAGCGAGGCGAGCGGCGGCATCCGCGGCTACCGGCACACCGGTGCCTGCGCCGTGCTCGCCGAGGTGCTGCGGGCACAACTGCGCCCCGTGCCCTGCCCCCCCACAGACCCCCCTTGGGTCAGCCCGTGCTGCCCCCCCCCGGGGGGCTCCGGGCGTTCCGTCACGCCCGCCCGGAGCCACCTGCACCACACGAGAGGAGGCCTGCCCTGTGGAAGCGCATTGGGGCATCGGTGACTGCTGGCTCGGGTGCGGACGCACCGGCCTACCGGTCGTCTGGCTCGGACCGTCGCAGTGGGACGGACAGCACACACCGGTCTACGCGTGTGAGGACGACCTCAACCGCCTCAAGGCGCAGGCACTCGCCTACTTCATGCAGCGGCAGCCGGCCGTCGCCTGACAGGCGCCCCCGTGGGACTCCGGCAAGACACCGCGGGGGGACGGTCCCCATTCCCCGAGGGGGACCACCGGCCGCCCGCCGGTTCAGGACGGCGGGCGGCCCGCATAAGCCCCCGCCCGGCCCGTCTCCAGTAGCACGGTCGACGGTCGGAGGAGAAGCGGGCTCGATGAGAACCGACGACAAGGAGCACGCACCGCGTGAGCAACAAGAAGAGCACCGTCAAGGCGGCGAAAGCCGAGATCAAGCGGGACACCAAGAACGTCCCTACCCCGCAAGCGACGCGTACTCAAGGGGCACTGGCGGACCGGCACGTCCGCGCCCACACCCCCGACAGCCTCTACGGAGACGACAGCGACAGCTGACCCGAAGTTCCCTGCCGGGGCTGCCTCATCGCTCCACCCGCTCCACCCGCCCCGGCCAGGGCCTCTTCGACCCAAGAAGGAGATCCGATGATGCAGAGCCGACGCGACCACTTCACCGATCCGCCCCCGCGCCGTCTCGGCGCGCTGGCCATCGTACGCAATTCTGCCGGCGCCGTGCTGATGACCAAGAAGGCGAAGGCCGATCTCAGATGGGAGGAACGTAAGCCCTGGTTCCACCCGGGCGGCTGCGTGGCAGAGAACGAGCCGATCTTTGACGGCCTGGTGCGGAACGTGCGCGTGAAGCTGGGCATCACGCTGAAGCCGAGGCGACTGCTGGCCGTGCATCACATGTACGACCAGCAGCATGAGACGCATCTGTCGAAGGAGGGCGTGAACTTCCTCTTCGACTGCGGGGTCCTCGACGAGGACACGCCGTTCACTTTCGGCGGGAGCATCACCGGCGTGCGGTGGATGCGGCCCGAGGAGCTTCAGGAGCACCTGACACCGTTCACCGCGGCGCGCACGCTCGCGGCTCTGCGGGCGCTGTCCGGCGGCGATGTAGAGGTGCTCGCCGGGCATCCCGTGTAGCGCGTGCTGGTCGGGTGCTGACGGTCCCTGTCGCGTTCGCCGCGGCCTCCTCCCGGCCGCGGCACCGGAGAACGCCGCCGTCCTGGTCGAACGGCTCGGCCGACTGCCGCGCCGGTCGCTCATGCTCAGCCACGACACGGACGCGAACAGCGCGCTCCTGGCCAAGACCGCCGACGACATCACCACGGCCGCCTAGCCCGGACGACCAAGGCTCCCGCCGCCAGAACGGCGGGGACCGGCCCGGGGACGCCCCCGTCGCCACCGGCCCACCGGCCGCCCGCCCCACCTGTTCTCCCCAGGGGCGGGCGGCCACACAATGCCCCCTGCGGTGGCCGGTCGCGTTCACACCACACTGGTCCCCGGCAGGGCACTGCAAGGCACCACCGACAAAGGAGGACAGTCTTGTTCGCGCACTCTGACCGGCTCCCGACCGGGAGCCCTCTGCCCATGGGGCACAGCACCCCCGTTCCTTGGGGTGTCCAGCGCATGGCGCCGTACCCGGCGATGGCCCCCGCGTACGCGCGGGCCGAGATCGACCCGGAGACCCAGACCGCCCGGTACTTCGACGCGGCCGGACAGGTCATGGAGATGCCCGGCCACGGCACCAGCACCGGCACGAACCCGGCCACCAACACCGGCAACCCGTCGGACGGCTCCGGGGCGGCGGCAACGGCGGCGGAGACCAGGACACCGGGAACGACAGCGACCAGTGAGCAACGTCGGTCCGGTGCTGGTCGTCACCATGATTGACGACCCCACGGCCGACCTGGTGATTCGTGAGCTGCACGGCCGGGGTGTCCCGGTCGTGCGGCTCGACTCCGGGGACTTCCCCGCCACCTTGTCTGTCGCGGCCACGATCACGTCTCACGGCATCGAAGGAACCCTGTCCACCCCCACACGGACCGCGGACCTGTCCGGTGTCCGCTCGCTGTACTACCGGCGGCCCTCCCGATTCGCGTTCCCGCACCTGGACGAGCAGAACGCGCGGTTCGCACTCACGCAGGCCCGTTACGGCCTCGGCGGCGTCCTCGCCGCGCTGCCTGGCTGCCTGTATGTGAACCACCCGCACCGCATCGGAGAAGCCGAGTTCAAACCCTCCGGTCTCGCCGCCGCCGTTACCGCCGGATTCCAGATCCCGCCCACCCTGGTCACCTCCGACCCCGACGCCGCCCGAACGTTCATCAAGCCCAACCGGCCCGTGATCTACAAGCCGTTGTCGACGCCCCTGTACCGCAACGACGCAGGGGTGTCGTGCACGGTCGAGGTCCGGGAGGTGACGGCCGACGAGATTGACGACCGCGTAACCGGTACAGCCCACCTGTTCCAACAGCGCGTAGACAAGGTGGCGGACGTACGTGTGACCGTCATCGGTGACCACGTGTTCACGGTCCGGATCGACTCCGGCCTGTTGGACTGGCGCACGGACTACGACCGGCTCACCTACACGCCCGTGCAGCCCCCGCCCGGCCTGATTGCCGCCTTGTACCGGTACCTGACTCACTTCGGGCTGGTCTTCGGAGCTTTCGACTTCGCCATCGACCACGACGGGCGATGGTGGTTCCTGGAGTGCAACCCATCCGGACAGTGGGCGTGGCTGGAGCCGGAAACCGGCCTGCCCATGGTCGCGGCCATGGCTGATCTGCTGGAGAGGAAACCAACGTGATCGACGACAAGGCCCTACGCCTCCGCCTCGTCGAAGAACTATCCGCCGGCAGCCACTTGCGCACGGGACCATGGCGGGCGGCCGTCGAAGCGGTGCCCCGGCACGAGTTCCTGCGCGGCGGGTTCTTCGAGCCCACCAACGCCCCCGGCCCCACGGCGTGGCGGCCCGTCATGCCCGACACTGACGGCTGGCTGGAGCGCTGCTACACGGATACCTCGCTCGTGACTCAGATCGCGGGCACGATCGTGCCCCGCGACATCCGCGGCGAGATCCTGCGCGCCCCCACATCGTCCAGCACCATGCCAGGCCTGGTGGTGCGGATGCTGGAAGACCTCCAAGTCGAAGACGGCAACCGCGTGTTGGAGATCGGCACGGGCACCGGCTATTCGACGGCGCTTACGTGCCACCGGCTCGGCGACGACTTTGTGACGTCCGTGGAGGTCGACCCGGACGTTTCCGGTGCCGCTGGCGTCGCCCTCGCCGCGTGCGGCTACTCCCCCCGCCTGGTGGTCGGTGACGGACTGGCCGGTCACAAGGACGGCGCACTGTATGACCGGATCATCGCCACATGCGGCGTGGTCGATCTGCCCGCCGCGTGGATGGAGCAGACCCGGCCCGGCGGGATCATCCTCGCCACCCTGTGCGGCTGGCTGTATTCCTCCGAACTCGCCCGCCTCACCGTGGGCGAGGACGGCACGGCACGCGGCCGGTTCCTCGGAGGCCAGATCTCTTTCATGCTTGCCCGCCCGCAGCAGCCGCCGCCGCTCGGAGTGCTGCCGGATCTCGACAGCGGCGAAGAACGGCCCGCACGTCTCGGGTCCGATGTCCTGGACGACTGGAACACGCGCTTCGTCGCCCAGCTCGCCGTGCCCCGCGCTCAGCACGTCACGCTGAACCGTGACGGCTGCACAGAGCATCTGCTGATCGACGTTGCCGCCGACGCATGGACGGTGCTCTACGAGGATGGCGGTACGTGGGTCGTCCGGCAGGGCGGTTCTGACCGGCTGTGGGATGCGGTCGAGTCGTACGTCACCCACTGGCGGGCCGACGGAGCCCCGCCGCTGGAGCGGTTCGAGGTCAGCGTCACGGCATCCGGCCAGGCCGTCACCTGGTCGACCAGTTGAGCGACTGCCGCACCATGGCGCCCGCCCCCAGGGGCGGGCGCCGTCGTCAGGCGAGTTCGGCCAGTGAGAGGCCCAGCCGTGCCAGTCCCGGACCATGGCCCTTGCCGGCGCCACCGGTAGCGGGGCGCGGGTGCGAGCCCACCGGTCTGCTCGCTGAACACGGCTGGTCGGTCGACTGATCGGCGCCCCTCGGTTCGGACACCCTCGTGGACGTGCTGCCGGTGGTGCTCGCAAGATCCGTCAAGATCCGGCGAGATTCTTCGGGGCCATCGCGTCCGTCATGGGTTCGGGCGCCAGGGTGAGAGCGCGGTGTCGATCACCTTGGTCAGAAGGTCTTTGTCGATCTGCGCGCCGAGCATGAAGCGCTGGAAGAGCAGAGGGCCGACGAGCTGGGCGGCGAGGTCTCTGGCGTGCTCCTGGACGCCGGGGCGGAGTTCGCCGCGTTCGACGTCGGCGGCCAGTGCCTCGGCGAAGCGCTCGTCGACTTGGCCGTACATGTCTTCGCGAAGGCGCCGCATCTCCTCGTCCCGCTCGGCCCGCTCGATGATGGTGGCGATGACCGACACGGCACCGGGTTGGTTGAACCGGTCGGCCAGTTGCTCCAGCTGGGTGAGGAGCTGGTCGCGGACGGGATCGTGGTTGAAGGCGAGCAGCGGGTGGATGTCGTTGGCGAGTGCGTCGAGGAGGAGGGCCTGCTGGTCGGGCCAGTGCCGGTAGATGGTGGCGCGGCCGACTCCGGCCCGTTGGGCGACGGCGGCGTGCGTGACCTTGTCCGGTCCTCCCTCGGTGAGGAGTTCGGTGGCGGCGGCCAGGGCCGCGGCGCGGCTGCGGCGGGCGCGCGGGTCGTCGTTGGACCGGGGCATCGGGACCTCTTCCCAGGCTCTTTGTGAGACAGCTTGACTCACAACTTCTCTTCGATACATACTGTCTCACAGATGGGGAGGGAAGCACCCCGGGGGACGGGGGCGCCATCAGCCATCGGTCACCATCACCACTGTCACCACCACCACCACCACCATCACCACTGTCACCACTGTCAGCATCAGCCATCAGTCGCAGCCTGTTGTAGGTCTGCAGGGGGTCTGACGACCCAAGGGGAGAGTTCATGTCCGTGAATGAGAACGCCATTGCCCTCCGCTTCGCGGACCGCGCCACCGCCTACCGGGCGCTTGGTGACCTGAGGTACCTCAGCCCAGCCACTACGGAGGTACGTGGTGCCGTACTGGTCGAGCGCCTCGCGGACGGTGAGGTGCGCCTCCCCGAGGGCGCGGGCCTTGAGGAGTGGCGGAACACGGCGGCAGGTTCTCTGGTCGACTCGCTGGTCAACACCCTGAGCGGCCCCCTCGGCGCGGTGATGGGCCTGGGTGTCGGCGCGCTGATCGGGGGAGGTCACGACGGTGCGGGGGCCGCACGCGCCACCAGCGCCGTCAGCGCCTTCGTCCTGCACGTCCCGCCCCATGGCACGGCCATCCTCGCCGAGGTCAAGGAGCACGACCCCCAGGCCCTGGACCTGCTGGCCATGCGCTACGACGCCGTCCTGGAGCGCCGCCCGGCCGACTCGATCCGCGCCGAACTGAAGGCCATGGAGGAAGCCGCCGACCAGGACGGGACACGGGAGCCGAAGCAGGCGAAGGAAGACGCCGTGGCGGCGGCGCACGCGGTCCCCGCGTAACCGGGACGGCCAACAGACGCGGGGCAACTCCCCCCTGGCCCCGCCTGGTGAGGACGGGCCTCCCCGGCCCGTCCTCACCGCCTCCACGCGCCGGAGTTCAGTGGCGCGACGGGGACTGAGCAGGCGTCAGCCGACGCGGGAGCAGAGGTCGTCCGTCGTGCCGTGCGCCAGGTTCACGGTCCGGTACCCGGTGGAGCTGATGTCCAAGGTGTACACCCCGTCGATGATGTAGAGGCCGCGCGGCAGGTTGCCCTCGCCGATGCCGACCAGCACCGGGCCGTGCACGGTCCAGAACTGGGAGCCGTCGGGCCGGTGCTCGACGACGGCCGAGCCGCTCGCGTCGGCGTCGTAGAAGGCGCCGGTCTCGGTGTTCGTGACCCGTACGACCAGATCGCCCTTGTACGCGACGCGCTTCGTGGCGCCGTCGGGGTAGGTCTTCAGCACACGCTGCATCACCTCGTCGATGACGGGCTCGCCGTGCACGGGGAAGCCGCACCGCAGTCCGGCATCGACGTCCCAGGGGGCGGAAGGTGCGGGTTCCCACCCGGTGCCGGTGCCCGTGCCCGTGCCCGAGCCCGTGCCGGCTCCAGCGGACGCGGGCTGTACTCCCAGCAGCACGGCGGCAAGCGCCAGCGGTGCGAGAACGGTTCGTCGCATGACTCTCCCTGGTCAGACGGTTGACGGGAAGGTTCCGCCGAAGAGGTGGTGGCCAGTCTCCCGTCGGTCTCTGACCAAACCCTCACCACCGCCGACGCACCGGGCTGCCGGCGGAGCGCTTAGGCTGCCGAGCGCCATGGAGTTCCAGTTGCTCGGCTCTGTCACCGTGAGTAGAGCAGCGTGCCGAAGCCGAGTTGGTCGAAGCCGCCGCTGTTGGTCCCGTAGTCGCCTCCACCGCCCTCGGCGCCCGACTTCCGCACCATCTCGGCCAGGTACGGCGTCGAGATCCTCCGCCGCCGCGCGTAGTGGTTGTGGACCATGGCCCACACCGGCCGTGCCTGACCCCGCCCGATGCTGGATACGACCGTCTGCTCCCGGTAGGCGCACTTGGTGCCGGTGCCCCAGGTGTACCGGGTGAAGGGGACGTCGTATCCGAGGTTGTACCTGGCGACGTACTCCGCTCCCTTGAGGAAGCGGTTGTCGTCGTACCCGTACAGATCGACTCCCTGGCTCCAGGCCGTCTCGCAGAAGGCGCCCATCAGTCCGATCCCCATGAGCGAGTGCCCCTGGTCGCGGCCGCTCTCCTGCCACTGCCCGAGGCCGCCCGGGTGCAGGAAGGGGACGGCCTTCTTGATGGAGCCGTTGCCGGAGCCGTTCCTGAAGTAGTCGACGGCTTGGTCGAACTTGGCGCGGTCGTCGCAGAGGATGCCGATCGCCAGGATCGAGTTCATCGCGCAAAGGTCCCAGTTCGCCCAGTAGTTGCTGACGCAGGCGCCGTTGTGCTCCTTCAGGAAGCGGTCGCTGAGCGGGTAGAAGACCTTGAGCATCATCGACTTGCACTGTTCCAGGTCGAAGCCCGGGTAACCGCGCATCAGCTCGGCGGCGTTGGCGAACTGGTAGCCGTAGAGGCCGGCGGCGAGGTAGCGGTCGGCGTTGCCGGTGACCGACTTCAGCGTGCCCGACCAGGCGTTGAGGATGTCGCGGGCGGTGTCGCCGTGGTCCTTGGTACCGGCGATCCGCCAGCGCAGGGCGTTCTGGTAGGCGGCGTGGATGTCGTTCATGAGCCGGGTGTAGTTCTGGCCTTCGCCGCCGCGGACGACGTTCGTGAGCGGTCGGGCCTTCCAGCTGCTCTGGGCGCGGCTGTTGGCGAGCAGCCGGTTCCAGCCGGACAGCCACGGCTCCTTGCCGGCCTTGACGTTCACCTTCGCGCGGTTCAGTTCGCCGAACCTGTGCAGCAGTCCGGTGTGCACGAAGCCGTCCGGCGCCGTGCCGGTCGTCGTCTCGGCGGCGCCGGCGTCGTCCTTGTCGGCGAAGGCGGTGTAGGCCCCGCCGGCCGCGCCTGCCGCGGCGAGACCGCCGGCGATCTGAGCCTGTCCGCCACCGACGGCAGCGGCTCGAACGGCCACACCGTGAACTCCCTGGCCGTCTACTTCGCAGGCCGCTCCGGCAACGAGAGCGTCGGCACGGGTGCTCACCCGTCGCTGCCGGCGAAGGGCGTCTACGTCGACGACTCGCTCAAGGTCACCTACTGGCAGCAGTCGATGGACGACGCCCTCACCTGGTGACGCTTGAACGCGCGCAGGCAAGAACCAGTCCACAAACCCCCAGCAGGCAGGTGACCCACCATGCGCAGCACCCGCAGGATCTCCCACTTCGTGACCGCCTACGTCAGCGCGGCCTTCCAGGTGATCGTCCTGGGCGGCACAGGTCACCTGCCAGAAGCGGCGGGGGTCCGTCGGCGCCGCCCCACAGTCTGAACACACCGACCGCGGGGGCACGCCACTGATCACGACGGACAGCAGAAGGCCCGGGTCTCCGACTCGGGCCTCAGCCGTGGAGCGGGCGACGAGAACCGAACTCGCGCCCTCAGCTCGGGAAGCGACGGCGCTTTCATCCGGCGCCGGGTTCGGCCTTGCGCAGCAGCGGGGCCAACAGCAGGGCGCCTCCGGCCCCTGCCCCTACGAACCGGTACTCAGCCACGACCCGGTCGGGAAAGGCGGCCCACCCTTTCCTCAGCCAGCCGCTCTTCGATCAGATCCGCGGCCCGACGGGTGCCGCCCTCGGCACGCACCTCAGACCACAGCCATGCCGAGCGCGTGGCGACCTGCGGGTCGCCGATGAGTTGCATCAGGGCGGTACGCAGCGTCTCCGCCGTGACGTCCGCGGTGTCGATCCGCCGGGCGACGCCCAGTTCGACGAGCCGGTCGGCGTGGAGGGACTGGTCGGGCCCGTCCGGTACCGCGATCATCGGAACACCGGCGTACAGGCCCTGACTGCTGCTGCCCACACTGGTGTGCGTCACCCATACGTCCGCCTGCTCAAGGATCGTCAACGGTGTCCCCCACGGCCGCACTTCGAAGTTGCGAGGAATCCGCTGGGCGGTATCGCCGCCACCGCCCGTCTGCAGCACCACATGCCACCCCGGGAGATCCGCGAACGCCGCCGCACACTGGTGGTAGATCTCCTGCGGCCCGGCGTACGCCGAGCCGGCCAGCGACACCAGCAGCACCTTGTGCGCACCGGCCGGACGCATCCAGCCGTCCTGCTTCTGGCCGGTGCCGAGGCACGCGCCGACAAACGTCACCGCCTCGGTGTCGACCCGGTCCGCATGTGGCTGCATGGCGCGTGGGATCATCGCCAGCACTCGCTGCGGGCGGCCGGTGAACTCCTCCACGTTCGTGGTCGTCGCACCGCACCGATCCAGCCAGGCAGCGAACCGTGCTCGGTACGCGAGTCCTCCGGGCAGGTCGGCGAATGCCGTGCCGATCTCCTCCTGGGCACCCTCCCAGGCCACATGTGTCGCAGACAGCTGGACGAGGCCGCGGCCCTGTGCCTCGGCCAGCGCGCGGCCCGCGTAGCCGCCGACATCGTAGAGGTACAGGTCAGCGGGGTCGTCGTCGTACGCGGCGTGCAGCTGTGGCAGTACGGCCATGGCCTCGTCGAGGAAGACGGAGGCGGAGGCGATGAGGTCCTGCGGCCAGTCGCGCTCGGCGACCGGCAGAGTGGACGTGATGCCGACCAGCTCGGCGCCGGTGGGGGTGATCAGCCCGGCGACGGGGGCGGCGGTGGCGTACGTCACGCGATGACCACGGGCCACCAGCTCACGGATGATCTCCAGGCTCGGCAGCACATGGCCGACCAGGGGCGTGCCGACCATGGCGATATGTGCAGGACGGGGCATAACGGGACTTCCTTGGAATAGGGGGCTACAGCAGAGAAAACGCCAAGGAACCCGACGGGGAAACGCAGTCCTCGGACGGACCGCCCTGAACCCACTGACAGAACACGCAAGCCGCCCCTGGCCCGTGTCGGTCAGGGGCGGCCGCATGGCCGCCGGACGAGCAGCCACCCCGGCTCGGGCTGGAGCGACGCCATGGCGAGGCGGGCCTGTCCGGTCCGTGCACCGCTCAGCCGGTGATCTCGACCTTCCCGTTCGCGATGGTGGATTCGGGGCGTGGGTCTTCCGCCCGGCGGGTGACGCCTTTCAGCAGCTCGGCGAGGTCCACTCCCGTGGTGGAGCCGAGGAGTTCGAGGCCCTGGGCCACGTTGTCGGCCACGGCACGCGGGATCCGGCCAGCGCCGTCGGTGGAGATCACGGTCATCTTGTCCACGGCGCTCAGCGGTTCGGACGCCTTGGCGACGACCTGCGGCAGAACCTCTACGAGCATCTGGAGCACGGCCGCGTCGCCGTAATGGCCGAACGCGTCCGCCTTCTTCCGCATCGCCTCGGCCTCCGCCGAACCCTTCGCGCCGATCGCCGCCGCCTCGGCCTCGCCCTCCAGCCGTACCGCCTCCGCGATCGCCGCACGCCGGGACCGCTCGGCCTCACCCTGCTTGAGCCCCTCGATGGCGCCGGCCTCGGCCAGCGCGCTGCGGCGCTGCTTCTCGCCCTCACCCGTGAGCCGGGCCCGCTCCGCCTCCGCCTGGGCCGCGGCGATACCGGCCAGCCGCTCGGCCTCGGCCTGCTTGACCCGGGCGACCCGCTTGGCCTCGGCTTCCTGCTCGGCGGCGTAACGCTGGGCGTCCGCGGGCTTGCGGACCTGGGTGTCCAGCTGCCGGTCGGTCAGGGCGGCCTGCCGCTCGGCGACCTTCTCCTGCTCGGCGAGGATGTCCTGCTGCCGGGCCGCCTCGGCGAGCGGGCCCGCTGCGGCGGCACGAGCGGCGGCCTCGTCGGTCTCGGCCTTGATCTCGGCCTGCTTGAGGTAGAAGGTCCGCTGGGCTACGGCGATCTCCTCCTCCGCCTTGAGCCGGGCCTGCTCGGCGGCCCGGCGGGCGACGGCCTCGGCGATGTCGGCCTCCTGCTTGGCCCGCGCCGCCTCCGGCCGCCCGAGGTCCTCCAGGTACGAGCCCTCGGTGGTGATGTCCTGGATCTGGAAGGCGTCCAGCACCAGACCCTGCCCGGACAGGCTCGCCTCCGCCTCTTCGGCGACCTGCCCGGCGAACGCGGCCCGGTCGCGGATGACGTCCTCCACCGACATCCGGCCGACGATCGCCCGCAGGGCGCCCGACAGGACCTCCTGGGTGAACCCGACGATGCCGTCCTGCTGCATGAGGAACCGCTGTGCCGCCGCGCGGATCGAGTCCTCCGTGCCGCCCACCTTGACGATCGCGACGCCGTCCAGGTTCGCCTTCACCCCGCGCAGGGTGACCGCGCCGCGCACTGCCACCGGGATGTGCCGGGAGGACAGGTCGAGGGTGAACTTCTGCTGTACGAAGGGCACGACGAAGACACCGCCACCGACCACGACCTTCTGGCCGCTGTTGTCGGTGAAGACCCGGCCGGTCTCAGGATCGGTGGCCTTCTTGCCACGCCGGCCGGTGACGATGAACGCCTCGCTCGGTCCGGCCACTTTGTAGCGAGTGATCACGACGAGAGCCAGCAGCACGAGGAGTACGACGACTCCCACCACCGCGACGACGACAGGACTCATGGCAATGCCCCCGAATCAAAGGTAGGGAAAAGAGAGATGAGGGAGATGAGGGAGATGAGGGAGATGACAGAGATGAGGGAGATGACAGAGATGAGGGAGACAGGGAGACGAGGTGAGGTGGCTCAGTGATCTACCGGGCGGACCACGACCGACGTGGCGGTCGGTGCCGACTCCACCCACACCTCGGCCCCCCGCGCCACCGGCTCGGCACAGCGCGCCGCGAACTTCACGGTCTGACCGGCGAGTTGGAGCAGTACCTCACCGAAGCCGTCGGCCGGAATGGCCGTTACCACGTTTCCCGCGGTGCCCACGAGGTCGTAGCGGTTCGGCGTGACGGCCGTCTGGTCGCGCATCAGGACACGGCCGAAGCGGTACGTCAGCCATGCCGTCCCCAGTCCGGTAAGCACGCCGGCACCGGTGGCCGCCGCCGGGCCCATGCCTGTGGCGCCCAGGGCGATCGCCCCGCCGAAGCCGGTCATCGCCACGAATCCGGCGACGACCGGCAGCGACAGCAGTCCGTCGAGGGCGCCGTCGAAAACCCCGTCCAGCGCTCCTTCCAGGACCCCGTCGAAGACCAGCGACAAGGCGAGCAGTACGACCCCCGTGATGCCGAGTCCGAGGAACCAGGCCATGCGTACCGTCCCCCTCTCGCCTTGCCGCGGTCTCCGGCTTGACGGGATCCTCACACGGAGCGGCGGAAGGGCACATTGCCGGTTTTCGGCAATCTTTATGCGCCTTTGATGCCGCATCCACGCTCCAAGAGGCCCGCGGTGGAGCCCAGCCGCTCCTCGACACTCTGATCGCCTGATTCGACGCCGCTGCGTGGCCGCAACCGCCCGCCGACTGGCGCTGGGCGTGCGAGCACTCACCTACCGCCTGGAGGGCCGGCCCGCCCCCTGCGAACCCAACGGCCCGTCAAGGCAGGCCTGTTCAAACGGGAGTGCGGTCGGGGACCGAGTGGGACAATCCACGTCCTGGGTCCGCGCCGGCGGAGCGGTCGGCGTCCCCCCAGGTATCGGGGAGGAGCGAAAGGAGCCGTCAGCATGATCGAATGGGTGTCCCTCAGCGCCGAGGCAAGGCCCGTTCCCCGCCCCGTCGCCACTGCCTGGGTGTGGGCCACCGCCTTCGGCGGTGCCCTGACCCTGGTAGCGCTGCACAACGCCCTCATAGGACCGGACCGCCCCGGGCCCGCTCTGGCCGCGCTGTCGCTACTGGCCGCGCTGCTCGGACTGTGCGCCCGCTTCACCGCGGCACCCGGGACGGCCGTGCTGTGCTGGCTGTTCCTCAACGGCTTCGCGATCCCGCCCGCCGGTACCCTCACCTGGGCCTCGCACCGCGACACCTTCTGGCTCACCTGCCTGTTCGCCGCCGCCCTCTTGGGCACGGCACTGGCCCGCATCCACCACGCCCGGGCCGCCTACCGCCGCGTCACCGTGAAAGCCGCCGTCGCCTCGACCGAACCCGAACCCGAACCCGAACCGGACAGTTGCTGAGCGGTGTCAGCAGGTCTCGCGGAGGTAGCCGTCCGTACCCTCCGCCACGACGTTCTGGTCGCGTCGGACGATGCTCAGCTCACTGCCCCAGCGGGAGCACGCGTTCGACAGGCCCTTCGCCGTGTATTCGACGACGAGCACATTGTCGTCGAACGCTTTGGCGAACCCATCGCACTCGTTCCACTCGCCGCACTCCTCCACCACGGCGAAGTCCAGGCCGACGGACGCCCGGTCGGGCGCGAGCTCCAGAGTGTTCTTCTGCGCGATGGCCAGGCCCTTCTCGTGGGCGTGCGCCGACAGCAGTTTCATGAACTCCTTGGCCTGATCGGCCGTGAGGTAGTCCGGGAAGCGGGTGAAGGTGTCGTAGTTGTCGGGCTCGACGGCCTGGTATCCCTTGGCCGTACACTCGTCGATCCAGCTGTTGGCCTTGGCGGCGATGCGCTGCCGCTTGGATTCCGTGCGAATGTCCAGGACCGCCTCGTTCCAGTCCTGGTCGTAAACGACGTCGCCGTTGGCGTCACGCAGCAGCAGGTCGGAGTCCCAGTCGCCCTCGTCGCCCTCCTGCGCCTGGAGGGCGTTGAAATTGCAGATGTTGTACGCACCCGGGGCGGGCGGGTCTTCGTGGCTGCGGCTGACCACCCGCACCCCGGCCGGCATGGTGTACGCGCCGCCGATCTGGTAGTCCCACCGTGTGTGCTTCGGCGGTGTCGTCATTGCGGAGGCGGAGGCGGATGCGGATGCGGGCGCGGAAGGGGAGGCGGAGGCGGATGCGGGCGCGGAAGGGGATGCGGAGGCGGGCGCGGTGGACGGCTGAGAACTGTCGTTCTGGTACACCGCCGCGATGCCCGACCCGGTGACGACCAGGGCCGCGACGAGGCCGATGAGGAGGCGCCGGCCTCGATGTCCGTGACGGCGGGCGGGGCGTGCGTCGGAATCCTCGGCGCCGGGTGTCACCGGCTCCGCCGGGGCGGCGGCTCCCGGGGAGACCGGGACAGCCGCGGAGACTGGAACTGCCGGGGAGACCGGAACTGCCGGGGAGACCGGAACTGCCGGGGAGACCGGGACGGCAGGGGAGGCCGGGACAGCCGGGGTGGCCGGGACAGCCGGGGTGGCCGGGGTAACCGAGGCGACCGAGGCGACCGAGACGGTGGAATCCGGCAGCGTCAGGACCATGCGGTGCAGGTCCCCGAGTTGGGGGCGGGCAGCCGGGTCCTTGGCCAGGCAGCGTTCGGCGATGCTCCGGAGCGGTTCGGCGACGCCGTCCAGGAACGGAGCCTCGTACATCACCTGATACCCCGTCAGGTAGGGGCTGCTTCCGTCGAACGGACGGTTACCGGTGGCCGCGTACACCAGCACCGACCCCAGCGAGAACACGTCCGAGGCGGCGGTGACTTCGCATGGCGCGGCGAACTGCTCCGGCGACATGAAGGGCGGCGTGCCGATCAACCGCCCCGTCAAAGTGAGGGCTTCGTTGTCGACGGCACGCGAGACGCCGAAGTCGATGACGCGGGGGCCGTCCTCGGCCATCAGGATGTTGCTCGGCTTCAGGTCACGGTGCACCACACCCGCCCGGTGAATGTCCCGCAGCGCCTCGACCAGGCCCAGCGCGAGCGAGCGCAGGTCACGTCCGCTCAGCGGGCCGTCCTGGGCGACGACATCAGACAGGGTGCGGCCCGGCACGTACAGCGTCGCCATCCACGGCTGCTCGGCGTCCGGATCGGCGTCCACCACCGGGGCCGTGAACGCCCCGCTCACCTGGCGTGCCGCCGCGATCTCCTGCCTGAAGCGCGTCCGGAACTCGTCGTCCTGCGCGTACGGCGGGTGCACGACCTTGACCGCGACCTGCCGTCCCGAGGCCGAGTGCCCCAGAAAGACGATGCCCATGCCGCCACTGCCGAGCCGGTCGGTCAGGGCGTAGCCGCCTATGGATTCCGCATCGCCGGGCCTCAGGGGCATCACCCGTCACCTTTTCCATGTGCCGCGCCGTCGAAAGACTGTCAAATGGCAGATTAGTCTGGGGCGTTGCGGGCGAGGCGGCCTTCGCGAGTGGCGCTGATCTCTCTTTGCCGAAGGTCTCCCGACGCCGTGCGCCGAGAGGCGAGAACCTGGCTCGTCCCTCCTGAACGTCGGCCTCCCTGGGCTGTTGCGGATCGCCGAGGCGACGATCCGCTCTGCACGGGCGGAACCGATGCGGTGTCCTTGGACCGTGTCCCCAGGCCGCGCGAGTGCTCTGGAACGGGTCATGGCTCCGGCCAAGTTCCTGGAGCGGGTGACGAGAAGCGAACTCGCGCTCTCCGCCGACGCGTCCCTGCGGGCGGGCGGGAGCGTCGTCATGTCACCGACCGGTCTCGACGTGATCCTTCCGGCGAACGCCGACTGGAAGGCCGGCGACCTCGGCGACTTCGCGCTGCACTTCGAGCACAGCGGGGCCGTACGGGTGCCGTCGGTCGTGGTCCGTCCGGGCGGGGACGGGGCGACCTCCCCGTCCTCATGAAGTCGGCCGGGGCGAGTGCGGCGACGACGCCCGCCACGGACTCCGCGGCGGATCACCCGCACAATGGGTCCGGCACCATGACCGCGGGCTCCATGCACTCCATGACCATGGACGCCATGGACATGGGGCCCCACGCGTGCCGTACGGCGTTGGAGGCCAGCTCCGACACCACCGGGGCCGCCGTCTCCGTCACGTCATCCGGTAATGCCCACGTGGCGCATGCGGCGCGCGCCAGACGGCGCGCTATGGCCGCCGTCCCCTCCGTGCGTGGGTGGGTCTCCGGGTAGCCGGACGACGCAGGAATGACCACAGCCGAGGCAGGCCGCCTCATGGGCTGGACCGATTCGAAGATGTCGCGCATCGAGACCGCCAACATGCGCATCCCGCAGCAGGACGTCGCACCGCTGCTGAAGCACTACGGCATGACCGAACCCGACGTCGTCGCCCAAGGAAGCGATGGAGAAGCAGATGCGGGCCGAGCGTGACAAGCGCGCGGCCATCCTGCACGCAGAAGGGGAGCGGCAAGCCAAGATCCTTACAGCGGAAGGCACGAGGCAGAAGGACATCCTGGAGGCGCAGGGCACGCAGCAGGCCATGATCTTGCGGGCGGACGGTGAGGCAAAGGCGGTGGAGCTCGTCTTCCAGGCCGTCCATCGCAACAATGCCGACCCGAAGGTCCTGGCCTACAAATACCTGGAGACGCTCCCGCACTTGGCGGGCAGCGACAACAACACGTTCTGGGTGATCCCGGGGGAGCTGACCGAGGCGGTTCGGACCGTCACCCGTGCGTTCGGTGACCAGTCGGCGGCGGGT
>NZ_WJBG01000149.1 GCF_009709555.1 Streptomyces blattellae
AAGCCTTACAGCGCCGATGGTACTGCAGGGGGGACCCTGTGGGAGAGTAGGACACCGCCGAACTTCCTTTAGAGCTCTGGCTCTTGGGCAATGAGCCCAAGAGCCAGAGCTTTTTTGCGTTGAGGTAAGGTCAGGGGGCATCATCGGCACGTTTCCCACAGGAGGCCCCCGGGTGGAGGTCCAGGAGACTCGCATCCAGACGGAGCGGGTCCTCACCATCCCCAACATCCTCAGCATGTCGCGGCTCGTCGGTGTGCCGCTCTTCCTGTGGCTGATCCTCAGGCCTGAGTTCGGTGGGCCGAAGAGCGATGGTTGGGCATTGTTGGTGCTGGCGCTGAGCGGCATCAGTGACTACCTGGACGGCAAGCTCGCCCGCCGGTGGAACCAGATCAGCAGCCTCGGCCGGCTTCTTGATCCCGCTGCGGACCGGCTCTACATTCTCTCGACGCTCGTCGGACTCACCTGGCGGGAGATTCTGCCTATCTGGTTGACCGCTGTACTTCTGGCGCGAGAGTTGATCCTGCTGGTCATGGTGGGCGTCCTCAGGCGCCATGGCTATCCGCCCCCGCAGGTGAACTTCCTGGGCAAGGCGGCGACGTTCAACTTGATGTATGCCTTCCCTCTGCTGTTGCTCAGTGACGGAAGTGGATGGATCGCGTCACTCGCTGCTATTTTCGGCTGGGCGTTCGCTGGATGGGGTACAACGCTGTACTGGTGGGCAGGAGTCCTCTACGTGGTACAAGTCCGCCGTCTGGTCCGTGCGGACGCAGCCATGGCCGATTGAACTCGCGGATTGAGGCGGGCGTAGCGCCGCGATGGCCCGCGACGGAAATGTGCGGGACAATCTGGACGGGTGAAGTCGGCTAGACCGTCGTCTCTTAGAGGAGGACGCTTCCGACATGAAGGCCGTCGTGATGGCCGGAGGCGAAGGCACGCGCCTTCGTCCCATGACCTCAAGCATGCCCAAGCCGCTCCTGCCTGTGGCCAACCGCCCGATCATGGAGCATGTTCTGCGGCTGCTCAAAAGGCATGGGCTCACCGAAACCGTCGTCACCGTCCAGTTTTTGGCTTCGCTGGTCAAGAACTATTTCGGCGATGGTGAGGAGCTCGGAATGGAGCTCACCTATGCCAACGAGGAGAAGCCACTCGGTACTGCCGGAAGCGTCAAGAACGCCGAAGAGGCGTTGAAGGACGATGCTTTCCTTGTCATCTCCGGCGATGCACTGACCGACTTCGACCTCACCGAACTGATTCGTTTCCACAAGGAGAAGGGCGCGCTGGTCACCGTATGTCTGACACGGGTGCCCAATCCGCTGGAATTCGGTATCACCATCGTCGACGAAGAGGGCCGGGTCGAGCGGTTCCTTGAGAAGCCGACCTGGGGTCAGGTCTTCTCGGACACCGTGAACACCGGCATCTATGTCATGGAGCCCGAGGTTTTCGACTATGTCGAGCCCGATGTGCCCGTCGACTGGTCCGGCGATGTCTTCCCCCAGTTGATGAAGGAGGGCAAGCCTGTCTTCGGCTATGTCGCCGAAGGGTACTGGGAGGACGTCGGCACCCATGAGAGTTATGTGAAGGCGCAGGCCGACGTGCTGGAGGGCAAGGTCGACGTCGAGCTGGACGGCTTCGAGATCTCTCCTGGCGTGTGGGTGGCGGAGGGCGCCGAGGTGCATTCCGACGCCGTGCTGCGCGGTCCTCTTTATATCGGGGACTATGCCAAAGTCGAGGCCGACGCCGAAATTCGAGAGCACACGGTCGTGGGCTCGAACGTGGTCGTCAAGAGTGGGGCCTTTCTCCACAAAGCCGTTGTGCACGACAACGTGTACGTGGGGCAGCACAGCAATTTGCGTGGCTGTGTCGTCGGCAAGAACACCGACATCATGCGTGCGGCCCGGATCGAGGACGGCGCCGTGATCGGCGATGAGTGCCTGATCGGTGAAGAATCGATTGTTCAGGGCAATGTTCGCGTCTACCCCTTCAAGACGATCGAGGCCGGTGCCTTCGTCAACACCTCGGTGATCTGGGAGTCGAGAGGCCAGGCACATCTCTTCGGTGCTCGTGGGGTCTCCGGAATCCTGAACGTGGAGATCACACCCGAACTCGCAGTGCGTCTCGCCGGCGCCTATGCAACGACCCTCAAGAAGGGGTCCACGGTCACCACGGCCCGCGATCACTCCCGTGGTGCCCGGGCGCTGAAACGGGCGGTCATCTCCGCGTTGCAGGCCAGCGCCATCGACGTACGAGACCTGGAGAACGTCCCGCTGCCCGTGGCACGGCAGCAGACCGCGCGGGGCAGTGCCGGTGGAATCATGATCCGGACCACTCCGGGGGTGCCGGACTCCGTGGACATCATGTTCTTCGACGGGCAGGGCGCCGATCTTTCGCAGGGCAGCCAGCGGAAGTTGGACCGGGTGTTCGCGCGGCAGGAGTACCGGCGGGCGTTCCCGGGTGAGATCGGTGATCTGCACTTTCCGGCCAGCGTGTTCGACTCATACACCGGGTCGCTGTTGCGGAATGTCGACACGACCGGGATCACCGAGTCCGGGCTCAAGGTCGTCGTGGACGCGTCGAACGGCAGTGCCGGGCTCGTCCTGCCGAGTCTGCTCGGAAAGTTGGGCGTGGACTCGCTGACCATCAATCCCGGTCTGGACGAGTCCAGGCCCACGGAGACGGCGGATGCACGGCGGTCGGGGCTGGTGCGGCTGGGAGAGATCGTGGCGTCCGCCCGGGCCGCGTTCGGGGTGCGGTTCGATCCCGTCGGCGAGCGGCTTTCGCTGGTCGACGAGAAGGGGCGGATCGTCGAGGACGACCGGGCATTGCTCGTCATGCTCGACCTGGTGGCCGCGGAGCGACGCAGCGGGCGGGTGGCGCTGCCGGTGACGACCACGAGGATCGCCGAACAGGTGGCGGCGTACCACGGGACGCAGGTCGAGTGGACGACCACCTCGCCCGACGATCTGACCCGGGTCGGACACGACGACTCGACGATCTTCGGCGGGGACGGCCGAGGTGGGTTCATCGTGCCGGAGTTCAGCAGTGTCTTCGACGGTACGGCGGCCTTCGTGCGCCTGATCGGACTGGTCGCACGAACGCAGCTCACGCTCAGCCAGATCGATGCGCGAATTCCGCGGGCGCATGTCCTCAAGCGGGATCTGGCGACTCCCTGGGCAGTCAAGGGCCTGGTGATGCGGCGGGTCGTGGAGGCGGCCGGAGACCGCTTCGTGGACACCACGGACGGTGTGCGGGTGGTGGAGACAGACGGGCGCTGGGTGATGGTCCTGCCAGCCCCGGCCGAGGCAGTCACGCATCTGTGGGCGGAGGGCCCCGACGACGCCTCCGCGCAGGCCCTGCTCGACGAGTGGTCGGCGGTCGTGGACAGCGCCGGGCGCTGAAAAGCTCAGCACGCGCGCGTGCCGGACAAGTCTCCCCGAGGGGGCCTGTCCGGCACGCCGGTGGGGCCATTCGGAGGTAGTGGCCGCGACATGCGACGATGTGCGGCATGCCGCAGCAGCCCCCCGTTCGGAGCACACCCACGCGCCCTGCGCGTCCGGATGCCTCCATGTCGCTGCTCACCAACGTGATGGACCACAGCCTCGATGAGGGGTACGCCGAAGCGGCAGCCCGGAAAGAGGCCGCGGGCGGCATGCCCAAGACCCTGCGGGCGAAGCTCGGACTTGCCGTCGGACTGGTGCTGGCGGCTCTGGTGGTGACCGTCGGAGCGGTACAGGCGCGCGTCGCGGCTCCTGTCGTGGCGAAGGAGCGCGAGGAACTGATCGACCGCATTGACCGGGAGACCACGGCCGCGGACGAACTTGAGGGCAGTGTCGACGAGCTGCGCGCCGAAGTGAGTGCGCGGCAACGGGAGGCTCTGAAGCAGAGCGGCGGCAGTGATCGGGCGGAGTTGGTGGGTTTGCTGTCCGGGGCCACGGACGTGCACGGTCCCGGTGTGAAGCTGGTCGTCGACGACGCCGAGGAATCGTCGAGCGGCGGTGACGGCGACCCGCGCGAGACCTCCGGGTTCTCCGATACCGGGCGGGTGCGCGACCGCGACATGCAGCGTGTGGTGAACGGGCTGTGGGAGTCGGGGGCCGAGGCCGTCTCCATCAACGGGCAGCGGCTGACGGCGCTGTCGGCGATCAGGGCCGCCGGCGACGCGATACTGGTGGACAACAAGCCGCTGGTGCCGCCGTACACGGTACTCGCGGTCGGGGACGGGGACCGGCTGAGCAGCAGGTTTCAGAACAGCGCCGACGGGCTGTATCTGGATGCCTTGCAGGAGAACTACGGCATCCGGACGTCCATCTCCGTGGAGGACGACCTCCGGCTGGCTGCCGCGCCGCGCGTGACCGTACGAACAGCACAGCCGAAAACCGAGAAGGGCACATCGTGATCGCCGTACTGGGCCTCGTCGTGGGCGTCGTGGCCGGCCTGTTGGTCCGGCCGGAGGTTCCGGCGGTCGTCGAGCCTTACCTGCCGATCGCCGTCGTGGCGGCGCTCGACGCCGTCTTCGGGGGTCTGCGGGCCATGCTCGACGGCATCTTCGACGACAAGGTCTTCGTCGTGTCGTTCCTGTCCAACGTCGTCGTGGCCGCGTTGATCGTCTTCCTGGGCGACAAGCTGGGCGTCGGGGCCCAGCTGTCCACCGGCGTTGTCGTGGTCCTCGGCATCCGCATCTTCTCCAACGCCGCCGCGATCCGTCGGCATGTGTTCCGGGCGTGAGGTCGATGAGCGACAAGGACGAGGCGGCGGAGAACAGGCTGCGCAAGGAACTCCCCGAAGAACTTCCCGCGGTGGCCGTGCAGACCGAGGAAAAACCCGCTGAGACGGTGACGGCTGAGGACACCCCCGCTGAGGCGCGGCGCGAGTTGACCGGACGGCAGCGGCTGGTGCAAGGGATCTGGCCGCCGCGCGTCACCCGGGCCCAACTCATCGTCGCTCTGCTGCTGTTCGGCCTCGGCTTCGGCCTGGCGGTGCAGGTCGCCTCCAACAGCGACAGCGACAGTGCCCTGCGCGGTGCCCGTCAGGAAGATCTGGTTCGCATCCTCGATGAACTGGACGACCGTACACAGCGTCTTGAGGACGAGAAGCAGGGGCTTGAGAAGCAGCGCGACGAGTTGGAGAACAGCTCGGACCAAGCCGAGGAGGCCCGTAAGCAGACACTTGAGAAGGAGCGGCAACTCGGAATCCTGGCGGGCACGGTAGCCGCGCAGGGACCCGGGATCACGATGACCATCGACGACACGAAGGGGACGGTCGAGGCGGACATGCTGCTCGACGCGATCCAGGAGCTGCGCGCGGCCGGCGCGGAGGCGATCCAGGTGAACGGCGTACGGGTCGTCGCCGGCACCTATCTGACGGACTCCGGCAACAGCGTGAGCGTCGAGGGGAACAAGATCAACGCTCCCTATCGTTTCAAGGTCATCGGCAAGCCGCAGGACCTCGAACCGGCGCTCAACATTCCAGGAGGCGTGGTGCAGAAGCTGGAGAAGGAGCAGGCCACCGTGACGGTCGAGCGTTCCAGCGAGATCGTTGTGGACGCCTTGCGAGCGGCGAATCGGCCTGACTACGCTCGGTCGTCCTCCCGGTGAACCGGCGGTGCATGGGGGGCGTCCGGCGAGGGCAAGAGGTTGCGGGGGGTCGGCGCACCGAATGGGTGGTGCGTGGTGGAAACTGTCTGGTGGTTACGGACGTTGTGAGGATGTCCGGATCGACCGGTGAGTGCAATCAGGGTTCGTCCTGCCCCACGGGCGGGTCTGTTTCGGTCAAGGGGAATCGCCCGTGAAGTTGTTTGCAAAGTTGTTCGGCAAGAGTGCGCGAGAGGGTCGTGAAAACGCCACGGCTCGCCATCGTGCGCAGCCTGACGCGGAAGGTCAGCGCCCGCTGTTCCGGGACCAGGTAGCTGGTCCGGGAGGTGACATTTCGGGAGGTCAGGGCGTGCCGTCTGTTGACCCTGCGCAGTCTGGCGGCATAGGTTTCGGGCAACCGTCAACCTCAGGTGCGGGTGGTGGATTCTCCGCCGGCCCGTACGCGTCCAACGCCCCGGCGGGGCAGCCGCGGCAGGAGGATCCGTCCATGTCGGCCCTGGTATGTACGAGGTGCGGTAACCGCAATGCGGAGAACAGCCGGTTCTGCTCCAACTGCGGCGCCCCGTTGCGCCCCGGGGCCGTAGCCGAGCGTCCGTCCGAGACGACCTCCACGATCTCCATCTCCGGCCTTGAGGCGTACGACGCCGAGGTCACCGGCCAGACTCAGATGCCGATGCTCTCCCCGGAGGCGCAGGCGGCTGTGGACGCCCTGCCGCTGGGCTCGGCGCTGCTGGTGGTGCGCCGTGGGCCGAACTCCGGCAGCCGCTTCCTCCTGGACAGCGACCTGACCACCGCCGGGCGGCACCCGCAGAGCGACATCTTCCTGGACGACGTGACGGTCTCCCGGCGGCATGTGGAGTTCCGGCGCAGCCACGACGGCTCGTTCACGGTGGCCGACGTGGGCAGTCTGAACGGCACGTATGTCAACCGGGAGCGCATCGACCAGGTCGCCCTGTCGAACGGTGACGAGGTGCAGATCGGCAAGTACCGGCTGGTCTTCTACGCGAGCCAGCGGGGTTACTGACCCTCCCCCGGGCGCCGTCCGGGGGGACCCCAGGGAAGGTCCATGCTTCAAACACCGAGCGGCGGTGCCGGAGCCGGTACCGCCGCCACGGACAGTGGGCTGATGAGCATCGGCACGGTGCTGACTGTGCTGCGCGACGAGTTTCCGGAAGTCACCATCTCCAAGATCCGTTTCCTGGAGTCGGAGGGGCTGATCGAGCCGCAGCGGACCCCCTCGGGGTATCGCAAGTTCAGTGCCGAGGACGTCGACCGCCTCGGCCATGTGCTGAGGATGCAGCGGGACCACTATCTGCCCCTCAAGGTGATCCGCGAGCACCTGGACGCGATAGCCCGCGGAGAGGCCGTACAACCGCCTGCGCTGAGCCGCCAGCACGACGGTGAAGCCGTGGCCGAGGCCTGCGATGCTCCCACGGCGGCCCGGATCGGCCGGGCCGAGCTGCTTGCCGCCGCGGAGATCTGTGAGCGGGATCTGGCGGAGTGGGAGGCGTACGGCCTGATCGCGCCGCTGCCGGACGGGGCGTACGACGCGGAGGCGGTCACCGTCGCGTCGCTCGTCTGCGAGCTGGGGCGGTTCGGGATCGAGCCGCGCCATCTGCGGGTCATGAAGGCCGCCGCGGACCGTGAGGCGGGGCTGGTGGACCAGGTGGTGGCCCCACTGAAGCGGCATCGCAATCCGCAGACCAGGGCACATGCGGAGGCTCGTACGAAGGAACTGGTGGGGCTCACGGTGAGGCTGCACGCCGCGCTGGTGAAGACCGCGCTGGGAGTGCGGTTGCCCTGAGACGTCCGGGCCGCGGGCGTTCGGATGCGGCACCCGTTTTCGGCCCGACTACCCAAACGTCCCGGGCACGGCCTAGGGTTACTGTGTGAACGAGCTCGATGTCGTAGGTGTCCGGGTGGAAATGCCCTCCAACCAACCGATCGTGCTCCTGCGCGAAGTGGGAGGCGACCGTTACCTCCCCATCTGGATCGGGCCGGGGGAGGCGACGGCCATCGCTTTCGCCCAGCAGGGCATGGCCCCGGCACGACCGCTGACCCACGACCTGTTCAAGGACGTGCTGGAGGCCGTCGGCCAGGAGCTCACCGAAGTGCGCATCACGGATCTGCGTGAGGGCGTCTTCTACGCCGAGCTGGTCTTCGCCAGCGGCGTCGAGGTGAGCGCCCGCCCGTCCGATGCCATAGCGCTGGCCCTGCGCACCGGGACGCCGATCTACGGCAGCGACGGCGTGCTCGACGACGCGGGCATCGCGATCCCGGACGAGCAGGAGGACGAGGTGGAGAAGTTCCGCGAGTTCCTCGACCAGATCTCGCCCGAGGACTTCGGCACCAGCAGCCAGTGAGGCGCGGCCGTCCTGCGGACGCAGCCCCCTGCCGGGTCGGTCGAACTCAGACGGTGGCGCGAAATGCCGGCATGTGCCATGGGCGCATGAGAGCGTCGGGCGCCCCCTCAGAGCACATTCGGCTAGCCTTTCCCCGCGGTGGGGTACGGGAAACCACTCCTAGGGTGATTATCACTCGGCGTGCCGAGTGTGGCGATCGTTGACGCACCCCTGGTGACTGCCTACCGTCGAGAGGGCAGGTCAAGGACGGAGGTCGGCGTGAGAAGCAGCGGCGACGGTACGGCTGGGGGTGCTCCCGGACGCGGTCCGGGGGCGAGCGGTCCGTACCCTCCCCCAAGCTCTCAACTGCGTTCGAGTTGGGGGGACCCCCATCACGGCAGCGCGGCCGATCACGTTCCGCAGCGACCGGCGGCCGTGCCGAGCAGCGGAGGGGCGACGTCCATGGCGTCGGAGCAGATCGGCTACCGCGGTCCGACGGCCTGTGCGGCCGCGGGCATCACCTACCGGCAACTCGACTACTGGGCGCGTACCGGGTTGGTCGAGCCGAGTGTGCGGCCCGCGCACGGGTCCGGGACACAGCGTCTGTACAGCTTTCGGGACGTTGTCGTCCTGAAGATCGTCAAGCGCTTCCTCGACACCGGAGTGTCGCTGCAGAACATCCGCACCGCCGTCCTGCACCTCAGGGAACGCGGCTTCCGCGACCTGGAGCGCATGACGCTGATGAGCGACGGCGCCACGGTCTACGAGTGCACCTCGCCCGACGAGGTGCACGCGCTGCTCCAGGGTGGCCAGGGCATCTTCGGAATCGCCGTGGGCGTCGTGTGGCGGGACGTCGAGAGCGCGCTCTCGCAGCTGCACGGGGAGCGGATCGACACCGGCGAGACGCTCGTCGGGCTCAATCCCGCCGACGAGCTGGCGCGGCGGCGGAACCGGGCGGTCTGAGCTCCGCTCCACAGCGGTTCGGGGGCATTGTCAGTGGCGTAGGGCAGCATCGGACATGTGAGAAAAGCGCCCACGATCCTGCATCTCGACATGGATGCCTTCTTCGCCTCGGCGGAGCAGGCGTCCAAGCCGAGCCTGCGCGGGAAGGCCGTCATCGTGGGCGGGCTCGGGCCTCGCGGTGTGGTGGCGACGTGTTCGTACGAGGCGCGCGTCTTCGGGGTTCACTCGGCGATGCCCATGGCGCAGGCCCGCCGCCTCGCGCCGAACGCCGCGTATCTCGTGCCGCGGTTCGGGTTCTATCGGTCGATCAGTGAGCAGGTGATGGGGTTGCTGCGGGCCTTGTCGCCGCTGGTGGAGCCGCTGAGCCTGGATGAGGCGTTCGTCGATCTGGAGGCCGGTGGAGCGGCTTGGGACGAGGCGTCGGCGCGGCTGGCCGGCGGGAAGCTGCGGGCCGACATACGGGCCGTCACCGGGCTCACCGGGTCGGTCGGACTCGCCGCCTCCAAGATGCTCGCGAAGATCGCCTCGGAGCAGGCCAAGCCCGACGGTCTGGTGCTGATCGAGCCGGGGACCGAGCGGGCGCTGCTCGGGCCCATGTCGGTGCGGACGCTGCCGGGGGTCGGACCGGCGACGGGCGACCATCTGCGGCGGGCCGGGATCACCACGGTCGGCGAGATCGCCGAGGCGGGTGAGGACGAGCTCGTAAGACTGCTGGGCAACGCTCATGGCCACGCGCTGTACGCCATGGCGCTGGCGCACGACGACCGGCCTGTGGTCGCCGAGCGGGAGACCAAGTCGGTGTCGGTCGAGGACACCTATGACGTGGACATCCACGACCGGATTCGGGTGGGTCTGGAGGTGCAGCGGCTCGCCGACCGGTGTGTGCGGCGGTTGCGCGGGGCGGGGCTGTCCGGGCGGACCATCGTGCTGAAGGTGCGGAGGTACGACTTCTCCACACTGACGCGGTCGGAGACGCTGCGCGGGCCCACGGACGATCCGGCGGTGGTGCGGGAGGCGGCGGCCCGGCTGCTGGAGTCCGTGGACACCACGGGTGGGGTGCGGCTGCTGGGGGTGGGCGTCAGCGGGCTCGCCGACTACACGCAGGAGGACCTGTTCGCGCAGGCGGCGGGGGAGCACGCGGAGAGCGAGGTGGAGGAGCCTTCGCCCGGCGAACCGGCCGAGGCGCAGTCGGCGCCCGTGGAGCGGCGGTGGCCGGCGGGGCACGACGTACGGCATGCCGGGTACGGGCACGGATGGGTGCAGGGCAGTGGGCTCGGGCGGGTCACCGTGCGGTTTGAGACGCCCGACTCCGAGCCCGGGAGGGTCCGGACCTTCCGGGTCGACGATCCCGAGCTGGAGCCGGCGGATGCGCTGCCGCTTGTGCCACTCCTGCCGCTTGTGCCGCGAAGACCCGAAGAGTCCGAGGCGTCCAACGAGCCCGAGGCGTCCAACGAGCCCGAGGCGTCCGACGGACCCGGGGTGCCGGAAGAGCCCGTGGTGACACCGGTTCAGGCGTCGTCCGTGCCGGCCAGTTTGCCGAAGTCGCGGTCCGGGAGCGAGGGCGGTGGGGCAACGTCGAGGCCGTAGTGGTGGTAGAGCTGGAGTTCCTGCTCCGGTGAGAGGTGGCGGCCGACGCCGAAGTCGGGGGCGTCCTTGATCAGGGCGCGCTCGAAGGGCACGTGCAGGGCCCCCTCGACCAGTTCGCTGGGCTCCAGTGGGACGAAGGCGTCCCTGCTGAACAGGCCGGTGCGTATGGCCGCCCACTCCGGCACTCCGGTGGCGTCGTCGAGGTAGACCTCGTCGATGGTGCCGATCTTGGTGCCACTGCGGTCGAACGCCTTGCGGCCGATCAGGTTGCGCGGATCGATGTCGGTCTGCACGGGCCCTCCAAATGGTGGCAACTCATCCGTAAGCACTACAAAAGAGCAGATTCACCAAGGTGGCCACTCGAAGGTTCCGGCGCTGACCTCGCTGGTACGCTGGCAGCGGCTGCTGACCCCGTGCGGGAGAGTCCTCCGGACACCACCGGAGGCGCCGAAGGAGCAAATCCTCCCCGGAATCTCTCAGGCTCACGTACCGCACGGACGAGGTCACTCTGGAAAGCAGGGCGGGTGTCGACGGCTTCCGCTCTCACCGACGGTGAAAGCCGGAAGCCCGCGGGCGGCCGGTGAAGCTCTCAGGTTGAGATGACAGAGGGGGAGGCCGTCCGGGCACCAGCGCCTTGGTGCCCCTCGAAGGTCGCGTCAGACCAGGAGGCCTCCGCAATGACCGCCCATCGCATTCCGCTCTCCGAGCTCGAACAGGGCACCCCCTTCGAGCAGCGCCACATCGGGCCCGACCAGGAGGCGCGGGCCAAGATGCTCGCGCAGGTGGGCTACGGCTCCCTCGACGAGCTGACCGCCGCCGCGGTGCCGGATGTGATCAAGAACACCGACGACCTTGAGCTGCCGGGCGCGCGCACCGAGGCCGAGGTGCTGGCCGAGCTGCGCACGCTGGCCGACCGTAACCAGGTGCTCGGCTCCATGATCGGACTCGGGTACTACGGGACCTTCACGCCGCCCGTGATCCTGCGCAACGTGATGGAGAACCCGGCCTGGTACACGGCCTACACGCCGTACCAGCCGGAGATCTCCCAGGGGCGGCTGGAGGCGCTGCTGAACTTCCAGACCATGGTCGCCGACCTCACCGGGCTGCCGACCTCCGGTGCCTCGCTGCTCGACGAGGGCACGGCCGCCGCCGAGGCGATGGCCCTGTCCCGGCGGATGGGCAAGAACAAGAAGGGCCTGTTCCTGGTCGACGCGGACACGCTGCCGCAGACCGTCGCCGTGATCGAGACCCGGGCCGAGCCGGTCGGCGTCGACGTCGTCGTCGCCGACCTCAGCGAGGGCATCCCGGCCGGGCTGGCCGAGCGTGAGATCAACGGCGTGCTGATCCAGTATCCGGGCGCCTCCGGTGCCGTACGCGACATCAAGCCGGTCATCGACCAGGCGCACGAGCTGGGCGTGCTCGTCACCGTCGCCGCCGATCTGCTCGCGCTGACGCTGCTGAAGTCGCCGGGTGAGCTGGGCGCCGACATCGCGATCGGTACGACGCAGCGGTTCGGTGTGCCGATGGGCTTCGGCGGGCCGCACGCCGGATACATGGCCGTACACGAGAAGTTCGCGCGCAGCCTGCCCGGACGGCTGGTGGGCGTGTCCGTCGACGCGGACGGGCACAAGGCCTACCGGCTCGCGCTGCAGACGCGTGAGCAGCACATCCGGCGTGAGAAGGCGACCAGCAACATCTGCACCGCGCAGGTGCTGCTCGCCGTGATGGCCGGGATGTACGCCGTCTATCACGGTCCCGAGGGGCTGAAGGTCATCGCCCGCCGGACGCACCGGTACGCCTCGATCCTCGCCGAGGGGCTCAGGAGCGGCGGTGCCGAGGTCGTCCACGGCGCGTACTTCGACACCGTCAGCGTGCGGGTTCCGGGCCGGGCCGCCGAGGTCGTCGCCGCCGCGCGCGAACACGGGGTCAATCTGCGGCTCGTGGACGCCGACCTCGTGTCGATCGCCTGCGACGAGACCACGAACCGGGCCCAACTGGCCGCCGTATGGACCACGTTCGGGGTCGAGGCCGATATCGAGGCGCTGGACTCCGCGACGGATGACTCGCTGCCGGAGGCGCTGCTGCGCGCCGACGAGTATCTGACCCACCCGGTCTTCCACCAGCACCGCTCCGAGACCGCGATGCTGCGCTATCTGCGCCGGCTCGCCGACCGGGACTACGCGCTGGACCGCGGCATGATCCCGCTGGGTTCCTGCACCATGAAGCTCAACGCAACGACCGAGATGGAGCCGGTCACCTGGCCCGAGTTCGGGCAGCTGCACCCCTTCGCGCCCGCCGAGCAGGCGCAGGGCTACCTCACGCTCATCCGTGAGCTGGAGGAGCGGCTCGCCGAGGTCACCGGGTACGACAAGGTGTCGCTGCAGCCCAACGCCGGTTCGCAGGGCGAGTTCGCCGGGCTGCTCGCCGTACGCGGATACCACCGGGCCAACGGGGACGAGCAGCGGACCGTGTGCCTCATTCCGTCCTCGGCACACGGGACCAACGCCGCCAGCGCCGTCATGGCCGGGATGAGGGTCGTCGTCGTGAAGACCGCCGAGGACGGCGAGATCGACGTGGCGGATCTGCGGGCGAAGATCGAGCGGTACCGCGACGAGCTGTCGGTGCTGATGATCACGTACCCGTCGACGCATGGTGTGTTCGAGGAGCACGTCGCCGACATCTGCGCGCAGGTGCATGAGGCGGGCGGCCAGGTGTACGTCGACGGCGCCAACCTCAACGCCCTTGTGGGGCTTGCCAAGCCGGGGCACTTCGGCGGTGACGTCTCGCATCTGAATCTGCACAAGACCTTCTGCATTCCGCACGGTGGTGGCGGTCCGGGCGTCGGTCCCGTCGGTGTGCGTGCGCACCTGGCGCCGTATCTGCCGAACCACCCGCTGCAGCCTGCCGCCGGTCCGGAGACGGGTGTCGGGCCGATCTCGGCCGCGCCCTGGGGTTCCGCGGGGATCCTGCCGATCTCGTGGGCGTACGTCCGGCTCATGGGCGGCGAAGGGCTCAAGCGGGCCACGCAGGTGGCGGTGCTCAGCGCCAACTACATCGCCAAGCGGCTCGAACCGCACTACCCGGTGCTCTACACCGGTCCCGGCGGGCTGGTCGCGCACGAGTGCATCATCGATCTGCGGCCGCTGACCAAGGCGACCGGGGTGACGGTCGACGATGTCGCCAAGCGGCTGATCGACTACGGATTCCACGCGCCGACGATGTCGTTCCCGGTGGCCGGGACGCTGATGATCGAGCCGACCGAGTCCGAGGACCTGACCGAACTCGACCGGTTCTGCGAGGCGATGATCGCCATACGGGCGGAGATCGAGAAGGTCGGTTCGGGCGAGTGGCCCGCCGACGACAACCCGCTGCGGAACGCGCCGCACACCGCCAGCGCGCTGGGCGGGGAGTGGAAGCACGCGTACACGCGCGAGGAGGCCGTCTTCCCGGAGGGCGTCTCGGCGTCCGGGAAGTACTGGCCGCCGGTGCGCCGGATCGACCAGGCCTTCGGTGACCGGAACCTGGTGTGCTCCTGCCCGCCGCTGGACGCGTACGAGGACTGAGCCGTACGTCGTCGGGGGGCTCCGCCGGTCGTGGCGGCGCCCCCCGATTCGTCATGCGGTCGCCAGTGAGACCTCGGTCGACTTGATCAAGGCGACCACCGGCGTGCCGGGTGACAGGGCCAGTTCCGCGGCGGCGTCCTTGGTGATCGCGGCGGTCAGTTCGCCGCCCTCGACGCCGATCTTCACGGTGGCCATCGCGTTGCCGGTGGCGATGTCGGTGACCATGCCGGGGAGCTGGTTGCGGATGGACAGGCCCTCGACCGGGGCGGTGGCCAGGGAGACTTCCGTCGACTTCGCGAGGGCGTGTACGGCGGAGCCCGGGGCGAGGCCGAGGTCGGTCACGGCTTCCAGGGTGATCGCCGCGGTGAGGGTGTGGCCGCCGGTGAGGCGGACGCCGACGGTGGCCATCACCTCGCCTGGCGTGACGGTGACGACGGTGCCGGGGAGCTGGTTGCGGATGCTCAGGGTCATGGGCATCAACCTAGGGCCCCGGGGGGCTTATGCCGGGTATGCATGTGTCTGCGTCGCCTTGACCGTTGCCCACACGGCGGCGCCCGGGTGCAGATCGAGTTCGGCGGCGGCGACCGTGGTGAGATCGGCGGCGAGCGGGAGTTCGCCGGTGAGGTCCGCGCGGATCTGGTCGGCGTGGGTTTCCAGGCCGGCCACCTCGCAGCGCCACAGGTTGCGGGCGCTGGAGCCGGTGGGGCGGTCGCGGTGCAGCGTGACCGCGCTGGGCGGGAAGGCGACGAAGACCGGGCCGGCCAGGTCTTCCGTCGTGGTGATGGCGGGGCCGCTGTCGAGCTGGACCGTGTGGCCCGCCGCCTGTCCCTTGTAGAGGTTCAGGCCGACCAGTTGCGCGATGTAGTCCGTACGGGGGCGGCGGGCGATGTCGGACGGGGTCCCCTCCTGGACGATTCGGCCGTGCTCGATCACGACCAGCCGGTCGGCCAGCACCATGGCGTCCAGCGGGTCATGGGTGACCAGGACGGCGACTGCCTCGAAGTCGGCCAGGTGGCGGCGGAGTTGGGCACGGACTTCGAGGCGGGTACGGGCGTCCAGGGCGGCGAGGGGTTCGTCGAGGAGCAGCAGGCGGGGGCGGGTGGCGAGGGCCCGGGCGAGGGCGACGCGCTGGGCCTGGCCGCCGGAGAGGTTGCGGGGCTTGGCGGTGGCGTGTGCGGTGAGGCCCATGCGGTCCAGCCACTCGGCCGCCTGTGCGCGGGCCGCGGGCTTCGTGGCGCCTTGGCAGCGGGGGCCAAAGGCGACGTTGTCCAGGGCGGTGAGGTGGGGGAAGAGGAGGTAGTCCTGGAAGACGACGCCGACCGGGCGGGATTCCGGGGGCGTGTGGTGCAACTCGGTGCCGTCCAGGTGGAGATGGCCGGCGGTGAGGGGGGTGAGGCCGGCGAGGGCGCGGAGGGCGGTGGTCTTGCCTGCGCCGTTCGGGCCGAGCAGGGCGACTACCTCGCCGGGGGCGGCGGTGAGGGTGATGTCCAGGTGGAAGGGGCCGCGGGTGACGACGAGGTGGGCGTCAAGGCCGTCGGTGTGCGTGCGATGGGTGAGCTGGTCGGGGGGTGTGCTGTCGAGGTCGGTCATGGGGTGCACGTCCGAGGGGTGGGTGTGGTGCGGGGAGTTTTCGTGATGGTGCGGGTGCGGGTGCGGGTGCGGGTGCCGGGGGGTGGGGGGTGGGTTTTGCTTGCCCGCGCCGGCGGGGTGCCGCTGCGCCCACCCGTGCCGCCCCAGCGGCACGACTGCCCGCAGCTGCGGCGGGGTCATGATGGTGTCATCCAGCGGTCCCGTAGGCCGGCCAGGACTGCGATGGAGACGGTGAGGAGGACCAGGCTGAGGGCGATTGCCGCTGCTGGGTCGTTTTGGAGGGCCAGGTAGACCGCGAGGGGCATGGTCTGGGTGCGGCCGGGAAAGTTGCCCGCGAAGGTGATGGTCGCGCCGAACTCGCCGAGTGCCCGGGCCCAGGCCAGCACGGAACCCGCCGCGATGCCCGGGGCGATGAGGGGCAGGGTGACCCTGCGGAACGCCGTGAAGCGGGAGGCGCCGAGTGTGGTGGCTGCCTCCTCGTAGCGGGGGTCGGCCGCCCTGAGGGTGCCCTCGACGCTGATCACCAGGAACGGCATCGCCACGAAGGTCTCCGCCAGGACCACGCCGGTGGTGGTGAAGGGGAGCGTGATGCCGAACCACTCGTCCAGCCATTGACCGGCCACGCCGTTGCGGCCGAGCGCCATCAGCAGGGCCACGCCGCCCACCACCGGGGGCAGGACGAGCGGCAGGGTGACCAGCGCGCGGACCAGGCCGCGGCCGGGGAAGTCCGTGCGGGCCAGCAGCCAGGCCAGTGGAACGCCGATGACCAGGCTCAGCGCCGTCGCCGCCGTGGCGCACACCAGCGACAGGCGCAGCGCCTCCCACACCTCGGCGCTGGTCAGCTGCTCGGGCAGGGTGCGCCAGGGCGCCCGTATGAGCAGGGCGACGAGGGGGAGCAGCAGGAACGCCAGACCGAGGAGGGCCGGGACCAGCAGGGGAAGCGGCACCATGCGGGTGCGGGTGCGCGTACGGTCGCGCCCGCCCTTGATCGTCTCGGCCTGTCCGCTCACGGCTTGAGGAACCCGGCCTCGGTCAGGACACGCTGGCCCGCGGCGGACTTCACCAGCTCCATGAACGCCCTCGCCGCGTCGGGGTTGGGGGCGTCCTTGAGGCGGGTGATCGGGTAGTCGTTGACGGCCTCGGCCGACTCGGGGAAGTCCACGCCCTCCACCTTGTCACCCGCCGCCTTCACATCGGTCTTGTAGACGACGGCGGCGTCCGCCTCCTTCAGCTCGACCTTCGTCAGGGCGCTCTTCACGTCCTGCTCGTACGAAACGGGGGTGAGCTTCAGATCGCTGGCCTGCAGGGCCTTCTCCGCGGCGGCGCCGCACGGCACCGACTTGTCGCACAGGACCACCTTCAGGCCGGACTTGGTGAGGTCCTTGAGCGAGGCGATCTTGTCGGGGTTGCCCGGCAAAGTGGCGATCTCCAGCTGGTTGCGGACGAAGGTGGACGGGCTGCCGACCGCGGCCTTCGCGTCCGTGACGATCGCCATCGTCTTGGGGCTGGCCGCGGCGAAGACGTCGGCCGGTGCGCCGCCCGTGATGCTCGCGGCGAGGCTGTCGCTGCCGCCGAAGCTGAAGGTGACCTTCGTGCCCGGGTGCTCCTTCTCGAACTCCTTGCCCAGGGCCGTGAAGCTCTCCTGGAGGGAGGCGGCGGCGAAGACGGTGACGGTGCCGGACAGCTTCGGCGACCCCGATGACGAGGGGCCGGAATCGGCTTCCGAATCGGACGAGGAGGAACACGCGGTCAGAGCCAGCAGCAAGGCGGCTCCTGCGACGGCCACCTGCGGGGTACGGCGGGTCCGGCGCGCGGAACGGGTCATCACGGGTCCACTCCCTCTGTCTCCCGGGGAAGGGTTCGGGGTTCCGAAGGGCCCCCGGGCTCTTCCGATGCGTCGATCATCATACTGGCGCATATGCGAGGCGTAAGTCCCCTGTCGCATGGCATGAGCGGGGAAGAGTGGGTGTTGATGTTCGTATGTGCGGAGGTCCGGCTGTGCTCAGGCGCGGTCGATGTGCACGTTCGTCGACTTCACGCGGGCCGTGGCCTCCATGCCGACCTCCAGGCCCAGTTCCTCGACGGCCTCGCGGGTGAGCAGGGAGACGAGTCGGTGCGGGCCGGCCTGGATCTCGACCTGGGCGGCGACGTCGCCGAGTTTGATCGCGGTGACGATGCCGGGGAACGCGTTGCGGACCGAGGTGTACGGGGTCTCCTCGTCGCCGGTCCCCGCCTTCGCGAGTTCGACCGAGAACGCTGCCAGATCCCGTCCGTCGATGAGCCTCCGCCCGCTGTCGTCGCGATGGGTCGCCATCCGGCCCGCGTCCGCCCAGCGGCGTGCGGTGTCCGGGCTCACGCCGAGCAGCCGAGCCGCCTGGCCGATCGTGTAGGACTGCATGCCGGTCACGATAGGGCGGGGAGCGGGTGGTGGTGGACGTGGGGTTGGAGGATGTCGTGCGGATCGGGCGGCGGGGGAGGCGGGCACCCGGCGCGACGACGGGTGGGGCGTACCGCGTCGGATGGAGTGCGTGGTGCGTCCGCCGCGGCGGGGGATCCTCAGGAAATCCCCGAAGCCCTGAGTACGGCCTGCGCCGTCTCGTCGTCGATACGGTGCCGGAGTCGGCCCAGGACGTCCGAGTCCTTGGAGTTCCGGGACAGCGTGCCGCATTCGAGGGAGCGCCGGACGCCGGTGTCGAGTTCGTGCCAGATGAGCGGGTTGGCGATCAGGACGCGGGGATCGAGTTCCAGGCGGTGACCGTGGGCGTCGCGCAGGATCAGGTGCGCGGAGACGTCGCCGTACTGCCGTACGGCCACCAGCGCGTCCGTGTGGACCGTGTGCCTTGTCAAGGGGCCGCGGGCCGTGAGCCAGCCGGGGCCCGCTGTGACGCGCTGGGGGAGCAGGACCGCGAAGACCGTGGCCGCCAGCGTGAGCCACAGCAGGGTGCGCGGCGGGTTGAGCGTGTGCGCGTCCCAGTCGACAGCCACGGCCATCGCGCCGAAGGCGAGGGCACACGCTGCCGCGAACCGGACGTTTCCGCGCCAGTGGCGGTCGGCGGCCGGGCTGGGCGGTCCGTTCGGTCGCATGGGGCTGACGGTAGGTCCCCGGTCGTACGGCCGCGGTGTCGTTGACGTGGTCCTGGCGCCGTACGACCGCATTTTGACGCGATCGCAGCGCCCGGCAGCGCGATGGCGACGCCCGCGGTTCCGTCCCGCCGTCCGTAATTCGGTCCCGGCGCCCGCGTCGCGAACCGGGCGTGCCCTCAGCCCGTGTGCACGCGCGGTCGGCGGGCGCGGTCCGGTTCTGCCTCGCGCAGGACCTCGCGGGTGACCGGGGCGACCTCGCCCTGGCCGAAGAGGAAGAAGCGGAGGAAGTTGGCGAAGGGGTTGCCCTCGGTCCACTCGAAGTAGATGTGGGGGAGGCAGCCGGTGGTGTCGCGGACGTGGAGGAGCAGGGCGGCCAGGGCGTTGGAGACGGAGGAGGACTCCAGGGTCAGGACGCGGTAGCGGTTGTGCATGACCTCGCCGCGCACGGTCAGGCCGGACTCGAACTCGGAGGGGTCGGTGACCGTGACCTCGACGAAGACGAAGTCCTCCTGGTCGGGGACGTCGTTGTCCTGCCGGATCTGCTCGATCTTGTCCCGGTACTCGGTGATGTCGCGTGCGTCGGGCTCGTTGGCGATGAACCGGATCTTGCGGCTGGCGATGTCCCGGACGAATCGTTCCGCCATGTCGTCCATCGTCACGCTGGTCACGCGGAGTTCGAAGGCGCGGGCCAGCCGGGAGGCCAGGGAGAGGATGATGATGCCCGCGATGAAGCAGGCGCCGATCTTCACGCCGTCCGGGCGCTCGAAGACGTTGACGACGGTCGTGTAGAGGAAGACCGCGGAGATCACCGCGAAGGCGATGGTCCAGTTCCGCTGTCCGGCCTTGCGGGCGGCGATCGTCACGGCGATCGCGGCGGAGCTGATCAGTACCAGCACACCGGTGGCGTAGGCGCCGCCCTGCGCGTCGACGTCGGCGTCGAAGATCCAGGTCACCAGGAAGGCGATCAGGGTGAAGACGATGACCATCGGGCGGACCGCGCGGGCCCAGTGCGGGGCCATGCCGTAGCGGGGCAGGTAGCGGGGCATCAGGTTGAGCAGGCCGGCCATGGCGGAGGCGCCGGCGAACCAGAGGATGGCGATGGTCGAGACGTCGTAGACCGTGCCGAAGGCGCCGCCGAGGTAGTCGTGCGCGAGGAACGCGAGGGCGCGGCCATTGGCCTGGCCGCCCGCCTCGAACTCCTTCTCGGGGATCAGCAGCGTGGTGATGAAGCTGGTGCAGATCAGGAAGCAGCTCATGATCAGGGCGGCCACGGTGAGCAGCTTCTTGGTGCCCCGGATCCTGCCCTTCGGGTCCTCCTCGGTGTCCCCCGCGTCGCCCCTGACGTGCGGCATCACGGCGACGCCGGTCTCGAAGCCGGACAGGCCCAGGGCGAGCTTCGGGAAGACGATCAGGGCCATGCCGATCATGACGAAGACGTTCCCGTGCTCGGCGGTCAGGGCGCTCGACCAGTCGGTGACGACATGTCCCTCGGTGATGACGTGCCAGAGGCCGACGATCACGACGACGACGTTCAGCGCGAGGTAGAGCCCGACCAGGGCGACGGCGACACCGATCGCCTCCAGGAAGCCCTTGAGGAACACCGCGCCGAGCAGGGCGACGAGCACGAGGGTGATCAGCATCTGCCTGTCGTGCAGGGCGCTGTGCAGATGGGGGTTCTCCACCAGGTGGGTGGAGGCGTCCGCGGCGGAGAGCGTGATGGTGATCAGGAAGTCGGTGGCGGCGAAGCCGAGCAGGGTCAGGACGAAGAGCTTGCCCCTCCAGAAGGGAAGCAGCCGCTCCAGCATCGAGATCGAGCCCTGCCCGTGCGGGCTCTCCTCGGCCACCCGTCGGTAGACCGGCAGCGCGCCCGCCAACGTGACGATCACGAGCACGATGGTCGCGATGGGCGAGAGCAGGCCGGCCGCGAGCGCGGCGATGCCTGGCTGATAGCCGAGGGTCGAGAAGTAGTCGACGCCCGTCAGGCACATCACGCGGTACCAGGGCTGGCCCTCCTGCGCCTTCGGCTCGGCGAGCGAAGGGTGCTGGGTGCCGCCCTTGCCCATGTCGGACAGGCCCTCCAGCATCCAGACCCGCAGGCGACTGGGCGGCTGTTCCGTGGTGGCCATCGGCGTTGCTCCTGGTGTGCTGCTCAGCGTGCGATTTCAGCCATCACGCGGACGGCCGCACCAGCGTAAGCGGAGAGTGACGCCCGGGCCCACGGATGAGGGGGCAGGGGGCGTCAAGCTTGCGTTAAAGCCGGCCGTGTCGGCGGGGGCGGCGCATCAAGAAACGAGCTTCAGGCGCCCATTCGCCGCTCTTGCGCTGTATGGGGGGGCGCGGGCCCGGTGATCAGATACGGACACCCGGTGTCGTACACCGTGACGAGGTAGCGCAGCGTAAAGGAGTCGTCCGCGCTGTCCGCAGGGTGCCGGCCCGGCACTTCGCCTTGCGATGAGTGACGTACGGCCCGGACGACTGAAGGTCTACCTCGGGGCCGCCCCGGCGTCGGCAGGACCTACCGGATGCTCGACGAGGGGCGGCGGCGCGCTGCCTGCGGGGCGGATGTGGTGGGGTTCGTGGAGTGCCACGGGCGCCCGCGCACGGAGCGGATGCCGGACGGGCTGGAGGGCATCGCCCCGGCCCGGTGCGAGCACCGAAGTGGCGTGTTCGCCGAGATGGACGTGGACGCAATGGCTCCAGCCGGCGCGGGCGTCTGGAGCGGTTCCTCGCGGGCTCGGCACAGGCGAGACCGTCGTCGCACTCTCCGGCGACATCGACGTGCACCGGGTCACACACGAGCGCGCCGGGCGGGGCACGCCGCTGCCCTCGCGCCGCCGCACGCTGTCGAAGTCCCGGCCGATCGCGGGGCCCGTGGCCGGACTGGTGTTGCCCGTGCTGCCCACCCTCGGTCCGGCTCAGGTGCGCGACACCGTGAACCTCACCGGCGACGCCCTGCTGTTCCTGCTCGCGGTCGTGGGCGTGCCTGCACAGGGGGTGTGGTATCGGCGGTGATCGCGTCGGTCACGGCGTCCCTGCTGCTGAACCACTGGTTCATCCCGCCCATCGGCGGCTTCTCCCTCGACGACCTCAACGCGCTGCCGGCGTCGGGAGTCTTCGCGGTGGTGGCCGCCGGCGTCGTCGACCGGTCCCTGCGCCTTGTCGCGCCGGGCGGCGCGCGCCGCCGCCGAGGCGGAGACGATGTCCTCGCTCGCGGGCAGCATCGTGCGCGGCGCGGAGGCCGCCCTCGGTGCCGTGCTCGGCGTGCCGCTCATCGGCCTGTCGGTGCTGATTTCCCGCTTCCACTTCCAGCCGGCCGACGGCGTCACCGTCCTCGCCCGGCTCGCGGACGCGTCACTCGGCCACAACTGGGCTTTATACGTCATCCAGTTCGCGACGATGATCCTGCTGGCCCTCTCCGCGAACACCTCCTTCGGCGGCCTCCCGGTGCTGCTGAAGCTGCCGGGCTGTCGCAGAACCAGCGGGGGCCGTCGCCGCGCATGCCGTACGGCGCACCGCAAGCGCCGTAAGAGTCACGTCAAAGGCGTGTGCGTCGCCGTATGGGATCCGTCAACGACGGCCGGATCCGGCGAGGAAGACGGTTTCCTCTAACTGTCCCAGTCCAATCCGAACCTCATTCCAGGAGCTCACGATGGCCGATCTGGCCTTCGTCGTCACCACGATCGCGCTCTTCGCGCTGGTGGCCCTTGCCGCCAAGGGGGTGACGAAGCTGTGACTGCCGAGAACATCGTCGGTCTGGTCGTGGCCGTCGCCCTGCTGGGCTATCTCGTCCTCGCCCTGATCTTCCCGGAGAGGTTCTGAGAGAGGCTATGGGTCCCGTACTCGCCGGCATCCTCCAGCTGCTCGCCCTGATGGCGGCGCTGGCGCTCGCCTACGTCCCCCTTGGCACCTACATGGCCAAGGTCTACTCCTCCGACCAGCACTGGCGCGTCGAGAAGTGGATCTACAAGGGGATCGGAGCCGACCCCGACACCGAGATGCGCTGGCCCGCGTACCTGCGCGGATTGCTCGCCTTCTCCGCGGTCGGCGTTCTCTTCCTCTACGCGCTCCAGCGGCTCCAGGGCGTTCTGCCCGGCTCGCTCGGCTTCTCGTCGATCGACCCGGACCAGGCGTTCAACACCGCCGTGTCCTTCGTGACCAACACCAACTGGCAGTCGTACTACGGCGAGCAGGCCATGGGCCACGTCGTGCAGACCGCCGGCCTGGCCGTGCAGAACTTCGTATCGGCCGCGGTCGGTATCGCCGTCGCCGTCGCGCTGGTCCGTGGCTTCGCCCGGTCCCGCACCGGTGAGCTGGGCAACTTCTGGTCCGACCTGGTGCGCGGTGTCGTGCGCATCCTGCTGCCGGGAGCCGCCGTCGCCGCGGTCGTCCTGGTCGCCTGCGGCGCCATTCAGAACTTCTCCGGCATCCACGAGGTCGGCCAGTTCTTGGGCGGCCCGCAGCAGTGGAACGGCGGCGCGGTCGCCTCTCAGGAGGCCATCAAGGAGCTGGGCACCAACGGCGGTGGCTACTTCAACGCCAACAGCACCCACCCGTTCGAGAACCCCACCCCGTTCACCAACCTCTTCGAGATCTTCCTGCTCCTGGTGATCCCGTTCTCCCTGACCCGGACCTTCGGCGTCATGGTCGGCTCGGTCAGGCAGGGTTACGCGATCCTCGCCACCATGGCCGGCATCTGGGCCGGCTTCGTCGCCCTGATGATGTGGACCGAGTTCGCCCACCACGGCCCGGCGTTCGAACTCGCCAACGGGGCGCTGGAAGGGAAGGAGACCCGCTTCGGGGTCGGCGCCTCGTCGATCTTCGCCGTGTCGACCACCCTGACCTCGACGGGCGCGGTGGACTCCTTCCACTCCTCCTACACCGGCCTCGGCGGCGGTATCACCATGCTCGGCATGATGCTCGGCGAGATCGCGCCCGGCGGCACCGGCTCCGGCCTCTACGGCATGCTGATCATGGCGGTCATCGCGGTGTTCATCGCCGGACTGATGGTCGGCCGTACACCCGAGTACCTGGGCAAGAAGATCGGCACCCGCGAGATCAAGTTCGCGGCCTGCTACATCCTCATCACCCCGGCGCTGGTGCTGATCTTCACCGCGTTCGCCATGGCCCTGCCGCCCCCGGGCAACTCGATGACCAACAGCGGGGCGCACGGATTCTCCGAGATCCTCTACGCCTACACGTCCGCCGCGAACAACAACGGCTCGGCCTTCGCCGGTCTGAACGCGGACACGCAGTGGTTCAACACCACGCTGGGTCTGGCCATGGTGCTCGGCCGCTTCCTGCCGATGGTGTTCGTGCTGGCCCTGGCCGGCTCGCTCGCCGAGCAGAAGCCGATCCCGGCCACCGCAGGAACCCTGCGCACCGAGAAGCCGCTGTTCACCGGCCTGCTGGTGGGCGCGATCCTGATCATCGCCGGTCTGACCTACTTCCCGGCCCTCGCGCTGGGGCCGCTGGCCGAGGGGCTGGCGTCATGACCGCTCGTACAGAGAAGCAAGAGGACTCCATGTCCACAGCCACCCCGACCCGGGCGCCGCACAGCGACGTACCCAGTGGGCACAAGGCCGCAGAAGGACGTGTCGGCGCGGGTCTCTTCGACCCCGGGCAACTGCTGAGGTCGCTGCCGGACGCCGTCCGCAAGCTCGATCCGCGGGTGATGATCAAGTCCCCCGTGATGTTCGTGGTGCTCGTCGGCTCGGTACTCACGACGATCTTCTCCTTCGAGGACCCGGGCGACTGGTTCGGCTGGACGATCAGCGCCTGGCTGTGGCTGACGGTGATCTTCGCGAACCTCGCGGAGGCCGTCGCCGAGGGCCGCGGCAAGGCGCAGGCGGACACCCTGCGCAAGGCCAAGACCGGCACGGTGGCGCGGCGGCTCGACGACTCCGTCGAGGAGCAGGTGCCCGGCACCGAGCTGAAAGTCGGCGACCTGGTGGTCTGCGAGGCGGGCGACACCATCCCCGGCGACGGGGACGTCGTCGAGGGCGTGGCCAGCGTCGACGAGTCGGCCGTCACCGGTGAGTCGGCTCCGGTCATCCGTGAGTCCGGCGGCGACCGCTCGGCCGTCACCGGCGGTACGAAGGTGCTCTCCGACCGCATCGTCATCAAGATCACGACAAAGCCGGGCGAGACCTTCATCGACCGCATGATCAACCTGGTGGAGGGCGCCGCGCGCCAGAAGACCCCCAACGAGATCGCGCTGAACATCCTCCTCGCGTCTTTGACCATCGTCTTCCTGCTCGCCGTGGCCACCCTGCCGCCGCTCGCCGACTATGCGGGCACCGACCTGACCATGGTCGTCCTGGTGGCCCTCCTGGTCTGCCTGATCCCGACCACCATCGGCGCCCTGCTGTCCGCGATCGGCATCGCGGGCATGGACCGTCTGGTGCAGCGCAACGTCCTGGCGATGTCCGGCCGTGCGGTCGAGGCCGCCGGTGACGTCTCCACGCTGCTGCTCGACAAGACCGGCACCATCACCCTCGGCAACCGGCAGGCCGCCGAGTTCGTGCCGGTCAGCGGCGTCACCGAGGCCGAGGTCGCCGACGCGGCCCAGCTCTCCTCGCTGGCCGACGAGACGCCCGAGGGCCGCTCCGTCGTCGTACTCGCCAAGGAGAAGTACGGGCTGCGCGAGCGGCACCGGGGCGAGCTGGCGCAGGCCGAGTGGATCGCCTTCACCGCCCAGACCCGGATGTCGGGTGTGGACGTCGACGGGCGCAGGATCCGCAAGGGCGCGGCCGGTTCGGTCATCAGCTGGGTCCAGGATCAGGGCGGCGGTGTCGCGGACGACGCGGACACCCTCGCCAACCGGATCTCCGAGGCTGGCGGTACTCCGCTGCTCGTCGCCGTCGAGGACGACAGGGGCGCCCGAATCCTGGGCGTCATCCACCTCAAGGACGTCGTCAAGGAGGGGATGCGCGAGCGGTTCGACGAGCTGCGCCGCATGGGCATCAAGACCGTCATGATCACCGGCGACAACCCGCTCACCGCCAAGGCGATCGCCGAGGAGGCGGGCGTCGACGACTTCCTCGCGGAGGCCACGCCCGAGGACAAGATGGCGCTCATCAAGCGGGAGCAGGCCGGGGGCAAGCTGGTCGCGATGACCGGCGACGGCACGAACGACGCCCCGGCCCTCGCCCAGGCGGACGTCGGCGTGGCGATGAACACGGGCACGTCGGCCGCCAAGGAGGCCGGCAACATGGTCGACCTCGACTCGAACCCGACGAAGCTCATCGAGATCGTCGAGATCGGCAAACAGCTGCTGATCACGCGTGGCGCGCTGACGACGTTCTCCATCGCCAACGACGTCGCGAAGTACTTCGCGATCATCCCGGCCCTGTTCGCGGCGGTCTACCCGGGCCTGGACAAGCTCAACATCATGGACCTGTCCTCACCCGACTCGGCCATCCTGTCCGCGGTCGTCTTCAACGCGCTGATCATCATCGCGCTGGTCCCGCTCGCCCTGCGGGGTGTGCAGTACCGGCCGGTGAGCGCCGACAAGATGCTCCGCCGCAACCTCGGGATCTACGGCCTCGGCGGACTGGTCGCGCCCTTCGTCGGCATCAAGGTCATCGACCTGCTCATCTCCCTCATCCCTGGGCTGTAACTCTCTGAAGGCGTGCTGATCGTCATGAACAACTCGGTTACGAACACTGCCCGGTTGCTCGGGGCGGGCCTGCGTGCCCTCCTCGTGCTGACCGTGGTGACGGGCATCATCTACCCGCTGGTGATCACCGGTATCGCCCAGGGGCTGTTCGGCAACAAGGCGAACGGCTCCGAGATCAAGGCGGACGGCAAGGTCGTCGGCTCCTCCCTGATCGGGCAGTCCTACAACCTGCCGCTGAAGGAGGGCCAGGAGACCCCGGCGCCCGACCTGAAGTGGTTCCAGGGACGTCCGCAGAACGGCCTCGGCACCAACAGCGTCAACACCCAGTACTCGATCATCCTCTCCGGCGCGACCAACCGGTCGGGCGACAACAAAGAGCTGATCCAGTGGGTGAACGACGCCAAGGCCGCGGTCATCAAGGACAACTCGACCGCCGACTACAAGGTCAAGGCCTCCGAGGTACCCGCCGACGCGGTGACCTCCTCCGGTTCCGGCCTGGATCCGGACATCTCTCCCCAGTACGCGGACATCCAGGTCCACCGGATCGCCGAGCGCAACGGCCTGCCGGTCGACCAGGTCCAGAAGCTCGTCGACGAGCACACCGAGGGCCGCACCCTCGGCTTCATCGGCGAGCCCCGCGTGAACGTCCTCGAACTCAACGTCGCCCTCAAGGAACTCGTGGCGAAGAGCTGATGGTCTGTGCCCAAGCCCGATGTACGACCGGAAAGGCGCACACCGATGACCCGCGTACTGGTGGTGGAGGACGACCCACAGCTCGTCCGGGCCCTCGTGATCAACATGCGGGCACGCCGGTACGGAGTGGACGCGGCACCCGATGGCGCCACCGCGCTCCGGCTGGCCGCCGCCCGCCAGCCCGATGTCGTGATGCTCGACCTCGGACTGCCTGACATGGACGGCGTCGATGTGATCAAGGCCCTGCGCGGCTGGACCCGCGTGCCGATCCTCGTGCTGTCCGCCCGTCAGGCGTCCGACGAGAAGGTCGCCGCCCTGGACGCGGGGGCCGACGACTATGTCACCAAGCCGTTCAGCATGGACGAGCTGATGGCCAGGCTGCGGGCGGCCGTCCGTCGCACCGAGGACACTCCGGCGACGTCCGGGACGACTCTGGTGGAGACGGCGGAGTTCACCATCGACCTGCTGGCCAAGAAGGCCGTCCGCGGCGGACGCGATGTGCGCCTGACGCCCACCGAATGGCACCTGCTGGAGATCCTGGTCACCAATCCCGGCCGGCTCATCACCCAGAAGTACCTCCTTCAGGAGGTCTGGGGGGTGTCCCGGCGCGACAAGACCAACTACCTGAGGGTCTACATGGCCCAGCTGCGCCGCAAACTCGAAGCGGACCCCTCGCACCCCTGTTACCTGATCACCGAACCCGGCATGGGTTACCGCTTCGAAGGATGACTGCGGCTCGCGGCACACTTCGCATCGGAGGTGTCAACGATCCGTCAGCGTCGGCCCGATCGCCGTCAGCATCCCGTCACGGGACGCGCCGATCACGAGGCCGGCGGCATGGCGTCGGCGATTGCCCCGGTTCGCCTCCCCGCGTCCGGGGCCGCCGACCCTCAGGAGACATCCCATGACAGACCTCTTGTCCAGCGAGGACCCGGAGCCTTCCGATCGGTTCCCGGCCGGACCACTGTTCGTCCCGGTCCGATCGGTTCCCGGCCGGACCACTGTTCGTCCCGGTCCGGCCGGGCCCGGCACGATGCACGATCCGGATCTTCCGCACCCCGCTCGGTGACCGCACGGCCGTGGGTTTCACGTCGGCGAGCAGGCTCACCGACGCACTCGGCGCCGGTCAGCCCTGGATCAGGCTCGCCGAGCCCGCCCTGCGCGCCCTGATCGCGCCGCTCGGCGTCACCACCGTCACGATCGACCCCCGGATCTCCGCACCGGCCCCCGAGACGCTCCACCACCGGGCACCCGAAGTCGCCCTCGTCCCGGCCGAAGGGACCGCACGATGACGACCCGCCACGACCCGTACGCACCGACCTGTCGGGCGTGGCCGGCTTCCGTCGCGAAGCACCGCGCCGGCGACCTCGCCGTGGCCGGCGTACCCCTCACCGAGATCGCGGACCGCTTCGGCACCCGTCTGCGTCCTCGACGAGGGCGAGGTGCGTGAAGGCCGCCGCACCCACCGGCACGCCTTCGGGGACGCCGAGTGCCGTACGCCGCCAAGGCATTCCTCTGCCGGGCGATGGTCCACTGGATGGCCAGGAAGGGCCGCGGGCTCGACGTCTGCTCCGCCGGCGAACTGGAGGCGGCGGTCACCACCGGATTCCCGCCCGAGCGGATCGTGCTGCACCGCAACGCCAAGTCCCCGCGCGACCTTGACACCGCGCTGCGCCCGGCCGTCGGACGCGACGTCATCGACAGCCCGTCGGAGATCGCGCGGCTCGCGGCGGCGGTCGGACCGCAGGGCCACCGGGCGGGCCGTGCGGCGTCAGGTGCGTGCGCTCGGCGTACCCGGCTCTGACGTGGGGGAGCCGCGCGTGGTACCGCGCGGGCGGTGGGCGGGAATTCGACGACCGGGCCAGCGCGCCCCGCATGATCGGCCGACGCGGCACGGCGGACCCGGCTCGGGTCACTGTCGTGGGCCGGCACGGCGAGGCGGGCGACATCCTCGCCGCCGATGTCCAACTCGCGTCCGTCACACGCCCCGGAGACCTGCTGGCCGTGCCCCCCCGCCGACGCCTGCCGCCTGCCACCTGCCCATGGCCTCCGGCCGCAGCCTGGTCGCCGTCCGCTCGTGGTCGCCGTGGTGGCGGGAGTCGTACGGCTTCTCGTGTGCCGTGGGTCTTTGGGCGGCTTTCGTGGCCGCGATGTGCGCCTGTGGACGGTCTCGGGGATGTGGGGCAGGCCCCAGGCTCCCTTCACAGCCGTTGTCTGCCGCTTACAGTGCCGCTCCGTAATGTTCGTCACGGAGGTCGAAAGTTTCGTTCGACCTGTGGGAGGGCTGACGCGTATGCGGACGTACGACAACCCGGTGATCGGTGGCTTTCATCCCGACCCGAGTGTGTGCCGGGTCGGCGAGGACTACTACGTCGTCTGCTCCAGCTTCGAGTACTTTCCCGGCGTGCCGCTCTTCCACAGCCGGGACCTCGTGCACTGGCGGCAGATCGGCAACGTACTCGACCGGCCGGGGCAGTTGGAGATCCCGGACGGTGCGCCGGCCTCGGACGGCGTCTACGCGCCGACCCTTCGGTATCACGACGGTCGGTTCTACATGATCACCACCAACGTCAGCGCCGGCGGCAACTTCCTGGTCACGAGCGACCGTCCCGGGGGGCCGTGGTCCGACCCGGTGTGGGTGGATGTGCCCGGCATCGATCCCGACCTGGCCTGGGACGAGGACGGCAACTGCTGGTGTGCCGTCGCGGGCGTGGCGGTGGCGCGTATCGACACGGAGAGCGGGAAGGTGCTGGAAGGGCCGTTCCGGGTGTGGTCCGGGACGGGGCTGCGGGACCCGGAGGCGCCGCACCTCTACCGCGTCGGCGAGTGGTGGTACCTGATGCTGGCCGAGGGCGGCACCGCAGACGCCCACTCCGTCTCCGTCGCCCGCGCCCGCTCGCCCCGCGGCCCCTTCGAACCGGCGCCCGCCAACCCGCTCCTGTCCCACCGCGGCACCGGCCTGCCGATCCAGTGCACCGGCCACGCCGACCTGGTCCAGGCGCCCGACGGGACCTGGTGGATGCTGCTCCTCGGCACGCGCCCGCGCGGCCACTTCCCTGCCTTCCACGTCCTCGGCCGGGAGACCTTCCTGACGCCCGTGGAGTGGGCGCACGGCTGGCCGCGGGTCGGCCCGGTGCGCGAATCCCATCCGGCGCCGTCGTCCCTGAGTCCCCTCCAACCCGAGCCCACACGGGACGACTTCGACACCGCCGACCTGGCACCGCACTGGATCTCGCCCCGTCGCAGGCCGCAGGGCTCCTGGTCGCTGGGCGAGCGCCCGGGATGGCTGACGCTCAACGCGACCGGCGACAGCCTGGACCGCCCCGGCCACACCTTCGTCGGGCGCCGCCAGCAGCATCACGACTGCCGGGCCGCGGCCCGTCTGGATGCCAGAACGGGCCGCGCGGGACTCTCCGTACGCATGGACGAGGCCCACCACTACGACCTTGAGGTCTCCGGGGGAGAGGCGAGCGTGATCGCCCGGATCGGCCCGCTGCGGCAGCGAGTCGCCGTGCACGCGCTGCCGTCGGGACCGGTCACGCTCGTCGCCCGGACCCGCACTTCGGACCTCGTACCGCCGACCGGCCGGGACGCGCTCGGCGTCCGGGCCGGCGGCCCCGACACGGTCGCCTTCTCGCTCGAAAGCCCGGACGGCACGGTCCCGTTGGCCGAACTGGACGGCCGCTATCTGTCCACCCAGGTCGCGGGCGGCTTCACGGGACGGGTGATCGGTATGTACGTCACGGAGGGCAGCGCGGCCTTCGACTGGTTCGAGTACGTCCCCGCAGGCGGCCCCGGACGCTCCGGCTCCTGACCGCAGATTCGCCGTGTACGAGGGGTTGCCACGCTTTGGCAGCGGTCTCTAGGGTGCGGCAACAGCGAAGCTTTCTGGAATGGTTCCGAAACTTTCGGTCCAGCGGACGGACGCGGGTGCGCCGTCCCGTACCCAAGGAGCGCATGATGGGCGACCGGGCACTGTCCCGCCGCGGCTTCCTGACGGCCTCGGCCGCGGCCGGTCTGGGCATGACGGCACTGAGCGGCTGCGGCGGCGACTCGGACGGAGGATCCTCGGGGACGACCACGGTCGAGTGGTGGAACATCTCCACCGCTCAGCCGACCAAGGATGTCTGGGCCGGCCTCGCGAAGAAGTTCGAGGCCCAGAACCCCAAGGTCAAGATAAAGATCGTCCAGCTGGAGAACGACGCCTACAAGTCGAAGATGACGGCGCTGACCGCCTCCGGGGAGCTGCCGGACATCTTCCACACCTGGGGCGGCGGCGTCCTGAAGCAGCAGGTCGACGCCGGGCTCGTCGAGGACCTCACGGACCGGACGAAGCCGTGGGCCGACGGTCTGCTGGCGGTCGCGAAGGAGCCGTATCTGCTCGACGACCGGGTGTACGGCATCCCGTTCGACATCGGCATGGTCGGCTTCTGGTACAACAAGGCGCTGTTCAAGCAGGCCGGCATCGCCACGCCGCCCACCACCTGGAGCGACTTCCTCGACGCCGTCGGCAGGCTGAAGTCCGCCGGCACCACCCCCCTCGCCCTCGCGGGCAAGGAGACGTGGACCGGCATGTACTACTGGGCGTACCTGGCGATGCGCACCGCGGGCGCCGACGCGCTGGAGAAGGCAGGCGACGACAAGGACTTCACCGGCGCCGAGTTCGTCCAGGCCGGACGGCACCTCAAGGATCTCGTCGATCTCCAGCCGTTCCAGAAGGGCTTCCTCGGCGCCGCCTACTCCAGCCCCACCGGCCAGGCCGCAGCCGTCGGCAACGGCAAGGCGGCGATGGAACTCATGGGCCAGTGGGCGCCGTTGGTGCAGGCGGACGCGGGCAAGGGCCTCGGCGACGACCTCGGGTTCTTCCCGTTCCCGGCGGTCGAGGGCGGCAAGGGCGCCATCACCGAGGTGTTCGGCGGGGGTGGCGGACACGCCCTGCGGCAGGGCGCCCCGCAGGCCGCCGTCGACTTCCTGAAGTTCTTCGCCTCCGAGACGACGGACCTGGAACTGGTCCGGAAGACCGGCGTCCTTCCGGTGGTGCCCGGAGCCGAGAGCGCCATCACCGACCCCAACATCGAGGCCGTACAAGCGCAGTTGAAGGGCTCGACCGGCTTCCAGCTCTACCTCGACCAGGCGTACGCGCCCGCCCTCGGCCAGGAGGTCAACGACAGCGTGGCCGGGCTGATCGCCGGGTCCAAGTCGCCCGAGCAGGTCACCGAGTCGATCACACAGACCGCGAAGGAAGAGCAGTAGGCCCCGATGACCTCCACGTTCCTTCCGGACAAGCGGACCGGCCCCGAAGCCGGTCCTCCGCCCCCGGCCCTCAGGGTGGGCCGGGGGCGGTCCCGGCGGCGGATCCGCAACTGGCTCACCGCGGTCGGCTTCCAGTTGCCCGCGCTGGTGCTGTTCCTGGTGCTGGTCCTGCTGCCGATCCTGTTCGCCCTGTACGCGGCCTTCTTCCGCTGGGGCGGCTTCGGCATGCCCTCCGACTACATCGGCGCCGACAACTTCACCCGCCTCTTCGACGACCCGGTCTTCCTGGGCGACCTGTGGCGCTGTCTCGTCCTGGTCGGGCTGTCGCTCGCCATCCAGCTGCCGTTCGCGCTCGCCATGGCCGTCCTGCTCAACCAGCGGATCCGCGGCCGGGCCGTCTACCGGACGCTGTTCTTCGCGCCGTACGTGCTGTCCGAGGCCATCACCGGCATCCTGTTCGCGATGATCTTCGCCCCGGACAGCGGTCTCGCCGACCAGGTCCTGGGCAGCGTGGGCCTGGACGGGCTCGGCGGGACCTGGTTCGCGGATCCGTCCACCGTCATGGCGACCCTGTTCCTCGTCATGACCTGGAAGTACTTCGGCTTCCACATGATGCTCTACCTGGCCGGCCTGCAGTCCATCCCGGCCGAGTTGACGGAGGCGGCGCTCATCGACGGGGCCAGTCCCTGGCAGCGCTTCCGCCATGTCACCCTGCCGCTGCTCGCGCCCACCCTGCGCATCAGTGTGTTCCTGTCCGTCATCGGCTCCATCCAGCTCTTCGACCTGGTGTGGGTGACGACGGCGGGCGGCCCCGACCATCACTCCGAGACCATGGCCGTGACCATGTTCCAGTACGGGTTCAAGCGCTATCAGGTCGGCTATGCCAGCGCGATCAGCGTGGTCATGTTCGGCATCAGCCTCGTCTTCGCCCTCGCCTACCAGCGGTTCGTGCTCCGCCGCGACCTCGAAGGGGCGACCACGACCATGCGGGGAGGCCAGAAGTGAAGACACGTGCGCGGAATCTCCCGGTCCACGTCGTCCTCGTCCTCGTCGGCGCGGTGATGGCCGTACCGCTGGTCTATGCGGTCATCTCCGGCTTCAAGTCCACCGACGAGCTCTCCCGTAACCCGATCGGGCTGCCCGAGTCATGGGTGACCTCCAACTACACCGACATCCTCGGCTCCGGTTCCTTCTGGCGGCTGGTCGGCAGCAGCACGTTCATCGCCATCGGTACGACCGTTCTCGTCGTCGCGGTGTCCGCGCTCGCCGCCTTCTCCTTCGCGCGGTTCGCATTCCGCGGACGCGAGTTCTTCTTCACCCTGTTCACGATGGGGCTGATGTTCCCCTTCGCGGTGGCGGCCCTGCCGCTGTTCCTGCTGCTGCGCTACCTGGGCCTGCTGGACAACCCGCTGGGCGTGATCCTGCCGCAGGCCGCGTTCGGGCTGCCGATGACCATCATCATCCTGCGCGGCTTCTTCCGGGAGATCCCCGGCGAACTGGAGGAGGCGGCCACCCTCGACGGGTGCAGCCCGCTCGGCTTCTTCTGGCGGGTCCTGCTGCCGATGGCGCGGCCCGCGCTCGGCACCGTCTCCGTGCTCGCCGTCGTCACCAGCTGGAACAACTTCTTCCTTCCGCTGCTGGTCTTCACCGACTCCACGTGGTGGACCGTCCCGATCGGCGTCCAGCAGTTCCAGGGCCAGTACTCCGCGGAGTACGCCAGGGTCTTCGCCTACCTCGTGCTGGCCATGGTCCCCGCACTCGCCTTCTACTCGGTCGCCGAGCGCCAGCTCGTCGGCGGCCTCACCGCCGGTGCCACCAAGGGATGACACGCGCCGGAGGACGTACACCGCGTCTGCCGTATCCACCGTATCCACCGTGAGGAGTCGCACCATGCGCAGTACCCGCACACGGCTCAGACTCACCGGCGCCCTCGTCGCCCTGCTCCTGTCCGCCGGCGTACCGGCCGCCCAGGCAGTGGACGACCAGCCGACGCTCGCCGAACTCGCCCAGCGCCACGGCCGCTACTTCGGCAGCGCCACCGACAACCCCGAGCTGACCGACGAGCCGTACAAGGCGATCCTCGGCACCGAGTTCGACATGATCACCCCCGGCAACGGCATGAAGTGGTACGCCACCGAGCCCCAGCAGGGCGTCTTCGACTTCTCCAAGGGCGACGAGATCGTGAACCTCGCCCGCGCCAACCACCAGCGCGTGCGCGGGCACACCCTGGTCTGGCACAGCCAGCTGCCCGGCTGGCTCACCTCCCGGGACTGGACGGCCGACGAGCTGAGGGCCGTACTGAAGAAGCACATCCAGACGGAGGTACGCCACTACAAGGGCAAGGTCTATGCCTGGGACGTGGTGAACGAGGCCTTCAACGAGGACGGCACCTACCGGGAGACGATCTTCTACAAGACCCTCGGACCGGGCTACATCGCCGACGCCCTGCGCTGGGCCCACCAGGCCGACCCGAAGGCCAAGCTCTACCTCAACGACTACAACGTCGAGGGGACCGGCCCGAAGAGCGACGCCTACTACCGCCTGGTCAAGGAGCTCCAGGCGCAGGGCGTCCCGATCCACGGCTTCGGCATGCAGGCCCATCTCGCGCTCCAGTACGGCTATCCGAGCACCCTGGAGGACAACCTCCGCCGCTTCTCCCGGCTCGGTCTGGACACCGCGCTCACCGAGGTGGACGTGCGGATGTACGTGCCCGCCGACGATGCCGAGCTGGCCACGCAGGCGCAGTGGTACCGGGACATGACCGAGGCATGCCTGGCCGTGCGGCGATGCGTGGGAATCACGCTGTGGGACTACACCGACAGATACTCCTGGATCCCGGCGTTCTTCGACGGTGAGGGCGCCGCCCTGCCGTGGGACGAGGAACTGCGGCCGAAGCCCGCGTACTTCGCGATCCGGGACGCGCTGCAGTAGGGGGTGCACTGTCCGGCCGGGCATGGCGCGCTGTCCGGCGGGGCATGGCGCGCTGTCCGGCGGGGCATGGCGCGCTGCCCGATGGGGCATGGCGCGCTGTCCGATGGGCATGGCGCCCTATCCGGTGGGTGCCGTGCTCGACCGCACCACCAGCTCCGTGCCCAGCTCCACCCGCGGCGAGTCCGGCTGCTCGCCGCGGGCCAGGCGCAGCACGGTACGGACGGCGAGCTTGCCCATGTCGGCGAGCGGCTGGCGGACGGTGGTCAGCGGCGGGGCCGACCAGCGGACTTCCGGAAGGTCGTCGAAACCGACCACGCTCATGTCCTCCGGCACCCGCAGGCCCCGCCGGCGCAACGCCTCGATCGCGCCGAGCGCCATCTGGTCGCTGGCCGCGAAGACGGCGGTGGGCGGGTCGGGCAGGTCCAGGAGGGTGTTGCAGCCGGTGAATCCGGACTCGGGGTGGAAGTCGCCGGGCACGACGAGGGTCTCGTCGAGCGCGAGCCCGGCGCTTTCCAGGGCCGTGCGGTAGCCGTCCAGCCGGGCCCGGGAGCACAGCAGCCGGGGCGGCCCGGCGATCAGGCCGATCCTGCGGTGGCCGAGGGCCAGCAGATGCTCGGTGGCCGCCATGCCGCCCGACCAGTTGGCGGCGCCGATGGTGGGGGCGTCCAGGGCGGGCGAGCCGGCCGGGTCGACGACCACGAGCGGGACGCCGAGGATGCGCAGTTCATCGTGGAGCACCGGCTCAAGGGCCGAGGTGACGAGGATGACGCCGTCGGAGGCGCGGGCCCGCAGATTGCGCATCCACTCACGCGCGTGGCCCGAGCGTCCGTGGATCGCCGACACCACGGTGCCGACCCCGGCCGCCTGGGCCACCTCCTCCACGCCCCGGATGATCTCCACCGCCCAGGGGCTGTCGAGGCTGTTGAAGACCAGGTCGAGCAGGGCGGCGCGGGCGGCGGACGCCGCGAGGCGCTTGCGGTAGCCGTGCCGGCGCAGCAGGTCCTCCACGCGGGCGCGGGTCTTCGGCGACACGTCCGAGCGGCCGTTGACGACCCGGGACACGGTCGGCACCGAGACCCCGGCCTGCCGGGCGATCTCCGTGATCGTGACCCTGCTCCCGTCCGTCGGCGCCTGCTCGGCGTCGGCCTCGCGTGCTGCCAATTGCCCACCTCCGTCGACCGGTTGCGCATCCGTCACCGTCGTACCGGACGCGCGCATCGAAACTTCCAGGAGTCTTCCGGAAAACGGGTGGCCATGGGAAGGGTGCGAGCGGCTCGGACCTGATCACGCACGGGGGACTACAGGGAGTGACCGCCCTCCGACATGCGTCGGGGCCGGTTCGCAGAGTGTGTCTGCGTCCGGCCCCTCAGGTCTCCGGGCGGGATGTCGGTCCGCCCGGTACTGCTCAGGCGGCGGTCGTCACCAGTGCGCGGTGCGGGGCGATGATCTGGCCGTCGGGCAGGAGCTCACCGGTGTCCTCGAAGAGCAGAACGCCGTTGCACAGCAGGCTCCATCCCTGCTCCGGGTGGTGCGCCAGGAGACGGGCGGACTCCCGGTCGGCTGATTCGGCTGTCGGACACGGCGGCTGGTGCTGGCACATGGGTGGGATCTTTCGCTTTGTCGTGTGGAGTGAGTGGGTTGTCGGTTCTGTCCTGTGGCGTGAAGCCTCGTTCATGACCGCCCCCGTTTGGATAAGTCGGTCGAACCAGTGTTGCCCTGCGGGCGTCAATCCGCAGGGATTTGGCCGCACCGCTTCTCACAGGTTCAGGACGCATCACCCGGGCGAACGGTTCATCCCAACTGCGCTGCCAGTTCGGGTGGTTCGGGATGGTCGGATGGGGCTAGTCAGGGCGGCGACGGCGACCCTTTTCGGCTCGTTCGAGCGTGGTTTTGCTCTTGAGAGCGGGATAAGGCTGGAGGGGCGTTCCAGCGTGTGCAGGTGTTTCTGTGGCGTATGCGAGCGTACGCGTCCCGGAAACAGCGTCGTACCCCGCTGCCCGGAGTTACGGCGGCGGGGTACGAGGGTGTTTCGCGGGGCCGGTCGGTCAGACGGGCTGGCCGAGCAGCGGGGCCGGCGTCACCCGGTGGGTGAGCATCGGGAGGAGCTCGGCGACCTGGTGCGGCCGGTGCGCCGCGATGCCGGGCGGGGCCGGCGCCAGCGGGATGAGCAGATCGGTGGCGGCTGGGTGGCCGGTAATGCCGTCCGAGGAGCAGTCGCCGTGCAGCCACAGCGTGAGCATGTACAGGCCGGGCAGGGACAGCAGGCGCGGCTGGCACGCCTGGGTCACGGACTCGGCCTGGCGCAGCGCGCGCTCCGTGGAGGCGATGTACGGGCCTTCGAAGAAGTGCGAGAAGGCCCAGCCGTCGGGGGTCAGCATGGTCTCGGCCGCGGCCACCGCGCGGTCGCCGCAGCGGATCAGGAAACGCCACCCGGCCAGCCGTGTCGCGGACACGCCCTCGGAGGTGATGCGGTCGAGTACGTGGACGGGCAGCGGGAGCTCGGGGGCGGCGGTGCCCTGCGCGGTGCGCAGGGAGGGCGTCCGGGCCTCGCGGACCGCGGTGGGGGAACCCAGCGCGGTGAGGACGGAGCGAAGGGCGGGCGCTGGAGCCTGGGGGACATGCAGCGGCATGGTGGGTCGCCTCTCATTCGACAGGCACGGTGGCGCGAGGGCGTGGCGTGGCGTGGCGGACGGCGCTGTCAGCTCGCGTGGTCAGAGAGGCGGGGGCCGGGGTCTGGGGGTGCGTGGTGTGCGTGAGGCTGCCGTCCGTCACCCGACGGCAGGAACCCGGACCGTGGGCGCCAACCCTCTGCCTTGATTGCGGAGTTTATACGACACGTGTTCACATTGTGTTTCGTCTAGCTGTTTCCGGGGACTTCGGCAAGAGTCTATTCGGTCGGCGACGAGCGGGAATCTTCCCGGTTCCCAACCTGTCGCCCAGTGATGACCTCGGGAAATGCCGCTGAAGCGGTCGGCCGATACTCGTCGGTGTTTTTCACGAGTTGGCAAGGTGCCGGAAACTTCATGATGTTCCATGCCCGGTGAATGTGCCGCCGGTCACGTCCGTCAGAGTAGCGCGCGCCTGGCCCGCGCGCGACGTTATCGATCGCCTCGGCTGGGCATCATCCCACCTGACCCGGGACAGCGGCGGCCGGGCCGGATCTTCGGCCTGCCCATTCGAGGAAGGGACGCTTCGATGGGGGAGAAGGTCGTGGCAGGTGGGTTCGACCTGTCCGATCGGCAGCGGTACCGCGGCAAGCTCCGGGAGTGCCTGAGAGGCCTGGAGCGGCTTCTGGCGGAGCGGCGGTTCGATCGCCCGAAGAACCTCATGGGGCTGGAGATCGAATTGAATCTCACCGGCGCCGACGGCACGCCGAAAATGCTGAATGCGCAAGTGCTGGAGAGGATCGCAAGCCGAGATTTCCAAACAGAACTCGCCATGTTCAATCTAGAAGTCAACATAGCCCCACATCGCTTGGCCGGGCGGGTATTCGACCGGCTCGCCGAGGAACTGCGCACCTCGCTGGCATATGCCGACCGGAAAGCGCGCGAGGTCGACGCGGGCATCGTGATGATCGGTATTCTGCCGACGCTCGACCGTGACGACCTGGTCTCCACGAATCTCTCCGACGTCGACCGCTACGCCCTGCTCAACGACCAGATCGTCGCCGCCCGGGGAGAGGACTTCCTGCTCGACATAGCGGGTGTGGAGCATCTGCGCTGCACCTCCAGGTCCATCGCGCCGGAAGCCGCCTGCACCTCCGTCCAGCTGCACCTCCAGGTCACGCCGGGCCGCTTCGCCGCCGTGTGGAACGCCGCGCAGGCCGTCGCCGCCGCACAGATCGCCGTGGGCGCCAACTCGCCCTTCCTCTTCGGCCGCGAGCTGTGGTGCGAGTCCCGGCCGCCGCTGTTCCAGCAGTCCACCGACACCCGCCCGCCCGAACTCCAGGCCCAGGGGGTCCGGCCGCGCACCTGGTTCGGCGAGCGATGGATCTCCTCGGCGTTCGACCTCTTCGAGGAGAACCTTCGCTTCTTCCCGGCCCTGCTGCCCATCTGCGACGACGAGAACCCCCTTGAGGTCCTCGACGCGGGCGGCACCCCGAAACTCGCCGAACTCGTCCTGCACAACGGCACCGTGTACCGCTGGAACCGGCCCGTCTACGGCATCGCCGACGGCGTCCCGCACCTGCGCGTCGAGAACCGCGTCCTGCCCGCCGGACCGACCGTCACGGACGTCCTCGCCAACGCCGCCTTCTTCTACGGTGTCGTCCGCGCCCTCGGCGAGGAGTCACGCCCGGTGTGGTCCCGGCTGCCGTTCGGGACGGCCGCCGCCAACTTCGAGGCCGCGAGCCGGCACGGCATCGACGCCCGGCTGATCTGGCCCCGGCGCGGGCGCTACGGCGGCACCACCGAGGTCGACGCGGTGAGTCTCGTACGCGATGAACTGCTGCCGCTCGCCGAGGCCGGGCTGGACGCGTGGGGCGTCGATCCGGCCGACCGGGACCTGTACCTCGGCGTGATCGACGAGCGCTGCCGCCGCCGGGTCAACGGGGCGGCATGGCAGTCGGCGACCTTCCACCGGGCCCTGGAGACAGGGCTGTCCCGGGAGGCCGCGCTGGCGGCCACCACGAAGCGTTACCGCGAGCTGATGCACCACGGGGAGCCGGTGCACACCTGGCCGGTGGGGCTGCCGGAGACGGTGCCGCTGGGGTGAGAGCCGTCCATCACCGCCGGCTTCCAAACGGCCACCGTGCGGCGGCGGGGGCGTAAACGGGGGCAGGTGGAAGGGGCGCGTCGGGTGGGGATGCGTGGGCGGGATGCGTCGGGCGGGGGCGTGTGGGCGGGGATGCGGCGTTGGACGGGGGCGTGTGGGCGGGGATGCGGCGTTGGACGGGGGGTGCTGCCGCCCGCCCCATACTGATCGGGCAAGCTGTGACGTCCGATGGCGGTGGTGCCCCTCCCCGTCGGCCCAGTGGCGGGAAACGGCGCGGCGGGATTACTCAACTGGAGGCAGGTGTGCAGTCGGAGGCGGGCCCGGTGGCCGATTCTTTTCCTCGGGAGCGCCCCCCACGGCGGGTTCTCCGTTCCGAGGTGCTGCTCGTCCTGGGTGTCTCGCTCGGTGCGAGTGGTGTGTCCGCCCTGATCAGCTTTGTCGGATCGGTCACCAAACCGGGAGGTCTCAAGGACCAGGCAGCCACCCTCAACGCCTCGGCCGCGCCGGGCCGTCCCTGGCTGGATCTCGCCTGGCAGCTCTTCGGCATCACCACGGCACTCGTACCCGTCGCGCTGGTCGCGCACTTCCTGCTGCGCGAGGGCGAGAGCCTGCGCACTCTCGGCTTCGACCGGACCAAACCCTGGCCGGACCTCGGCCGCGGCGCGGCGGTGGCGGCGGTGATCGGAAGCACCGGAATCGCCTTCTACCTGGCCGCCCGCGGACTCGGCTTCAACCTCACGGTGGTGCCCGAGGACCTGCCCGACGTGTGGTGGAAGTACCCCGTCCTGATCATGTCCGCCATGCAGAACGCGATCCTCGAAGAGGTCATCGTCGTCGGCTATCTGCTGCGCCGACTCGGCCAGTTGGGCTGGACCCCCGGGGCGGCGCTGATGGCCAGTTCCGTACTGCGCGGCTCCTACCACCTCTACCAGGGCATCGGCGGCTTCATCGGCAACCTGGCGATGGGCGTGGTGTTCGTCTACCTCTACCGGCGCTGGGGCCGGGTCGGCCCTCTCGTGGTGGCGCATTCGCTGCTCGACATAGGGGCGTTCGTCGGCTACGCGCTGCTGGCCGGGAAGGTGGACTGGCTGCCGACGGCGTGAGGGCTTACCCGCCGTCAGGTGCCGTTACGCCAGCAGCTCCCCGTCGATGACGGTGACCGCCCGTCCGGTGAGCAGCGTGCGGTCGCCGCGCAGCTCGGTGCGGACGCGGCCGGAGCGGGGTGAGGCCTGGAGGCCGGTGAGGCCGGGGCGGCCGAGGCGCTCGGACCAGTAGGGGGCGAGGGCCGTGTGAGCGCTGCCGGTGACCGGGTCCTCGTCGATGCCGACGTTCGGGAAGAAGCAGCGGGAGACGTAGTCGTAGCCCCGCGTGGGGTCTTCGGCGCGGGCGGTGGCGATGATGCCGCGCTCGGAGTAGGCGGCGAGGGCCTTGTGGTCCGGCGTCAGGACGTGGACGGTCTTCTCGTCGGCGAGTTCGAGGAGCAGGTCACCGACGTTCGGACCGGTGTGGAAGGCGGCGCGCGGCTCGGCGCCCAGCGCATTGGCGACCCCGTCCGGCACCTCGACCGGCGTGAGCGGTGCGGTCGGGAAGTCCAGCGTGATCGAGCCGTCCTCGCCCGCCGTCGCGACCAGCACACCGCTGCGGGTGGCGAAGCGCACCGGACCCTGCTGAGCGCCGGTGGTGTGCAGGACGTGGGCCGTGGCGAGCGTGGCGTGGCCGCACATGGCGACCTCGGTGACGGGCGTGAACCAGCGCAGCGCCCAGTCGGCCTCCCCGCCCTCGGGCAGCCGGTGGGCGAACGCCGTCTCGGCGTGGTTGACCTCCCTGGCCACGTGCTGGAGCCAGGCGTCGTCCGGGAAGGCGTCCACGAGCAGGACGCCGGCCGGGTTGCCGGCGAAGGGGCGGTCGGTGAAGGCGTCGACGATTCGGATCCGCATGCCGCAGACGCTAGGCGTGGCACGAAGCGGCAGGCCAAGGCCAATTCCGGGGTGCTGGCCCGATTTCGGTCCGGGCCGCTCGCTGAGTCGTCTTCTGGGCCGTCTTCAGGGCCGCTTTTGGGCCGCTTCTGGGCCGTCTTCAGGGAGTAGGGTTGCTAGGCGAACTATTCCGATATATCGTTGAGGCATCGCGACTGATCAGCGACTGAATGGAGTGATGGAGATGGGTTCCTTTGGATTTGAGCGTGGACAAGGTGGGCGCGACCCGCGCGACCGGGGTGGCTTCGAGGCGCTGCGGAGTGCCTTCGGGCCTTTCGGGCCGGGCGGCCCCGGCTTTGGCGGACCGGGCTTCGGTGGGCCGGGGCCGTGGGGTCAACGTGGGCGCGGTGGGCCGCGGGGGAGGGCGCGGCGCGGCGATGTGCGCGCGTCGATCCTCGCCCTGCTGAAGGACCGGCCCATGCACGGTTACGAGATGATCCAGGAGATCGCCGAGCGCAGCGGCGGGGCGTGGAAGCCCAGCCCCGGCTCGGTGTACCCCACCCTCCAGCTGCTGGAGGACGAGGGCCTGATCACCAGTGAGTCCGAGGGTGGCAAGAAGCTGTTCTCGCTCACCGAGTCCGGTCGTGCGGCGGCCGAGGAGGGCTCCGAGGCGCCCTGGGAGGAGGCCTCCCGCGGCGTCGACTGGGAGGCTCTCAACGAGATCCGCCAGGCCGGCTTCGGTCTGATGGATGCCTTCGGCCAGGTCTGGAAGACCGGCAGCGCGGAGCAGCGCGAGAAGGCGCTGGCCGTCATCAACGAGGCCCGCAAGAAGCTCTACCTGATCCTCGCCGACGAGGACTGAGCTTCCGGCCCGGCGCAGGGCGCCCTCGTGGAGAGATCCGTGGGGGCGCCGTCGCGCGTCCGGGTGTCAGGTCACCAGCCCTGCCAGCTTGCGCAGCGACTCGTTCAGCGCGGCCGTCGCGGAGTCCTTCAGCCGACCCGCCATCAACGACACCGCGGCGCCCGTGAACTCGCCGTCGATGCGGACCGAGGTGGCGTCGCCGTCCGGTGTCAGGGTGTAGCGCGTGGCCAGGTCGACCGCCATCGGGCCCTTGCCGCGGATGGCCAGCAGCCGGGCCGGCTCCAGTTCCTCGATGGTCCAGTCGACCTCGGCCGGGAAGCCCATCAGCTTCATGTTCTCCTGAAAGGTCCCGCCCACTTCGAGGTTCTCGGGACCGCCCTTGGGGAAGCCGGTGTGGGTCGCGTTCCACTCGCCGTACGCGGACCAGTCCGTGAGCTGCCCCCACACCTTCTCCGCGGGGGCATCCATGCGTGCCTCCGCGCTGACTTCGGCCATGCGACCACCCCTTCGTGTCGGGCTACGGTGTCGCGGAACGTAGCCGCAGGGCCTGGAACATTCAATACTGATGAACCGTCAGGAAATGTGGAGGCGGGCGGGCGAGCGGTCTGCCGGTCCGGCCTCAGCCGACCAGTCGTATCTCCGCCGCGTCGAACAGGTCCCACGCGCGCGGGAAGGCGCTCTCGTCGTGGCAGTGCCAGGCGTCCCAGAACAGGTCGGCCGGCAGTGCGTCCTCCGGGGCGTACACCCGGTAGACGTACTGCCTGCCGTCGACGGCCGGAAGGCTCACCAGCCAGCACCTGCTCCCCATCTTCGTATGGGACGTGCGACGGGGCGTCGCGGTTGCGTGCGGGGCGGGAGATGCGCGCTCCCGTAGGCGCAACAGCCTGATCTCATCCGTAAGGAGGAGATTCCGGCCGCCCGGCTCCACTTTGTGTGGGAGCAAAGATGCTTCCCTCCGGGGATGTCCTGATCTGAAGGGACTGATGGGGTAAGGGTGTGCAACCTCGAATCCCCCGGCAGGCCGCCCGCGAACAGGGCGTCCACCGAACGGACAACGATGCCGCGTTCAGTGACGAACTGGCAGCGGTGTTCTCCGGTGCCCGCCGCCGGGCCGTGCGGGACGGGGACCGGCAGATCGACACGGCCCATCTGCTGCACTCGCTGCTGGAGGCCGACCCCGAGGCGCGTGCCGTCTTCGAGGACGGGCCGCAGGTGGCCCGGCTGCTCGGCTATCTGGTGCAGCGCAGCATCGGTTACGGCCTGCGCTGGCAGGGTGCCGTCGAGGACTCCGGCGCCGTACCCGTCGTGGCGGGCGAGGCGGGCTTCTCCCCGCTCGCCGCGGGCGCCATGGAGTACGCCCGCGAACGCGCCGCCCGGCGGAGTGGCGAACCGGCTCTCGGGATCGATCTGCTCGCCGCCATCGTCGTGGACCCGCAGGCACGCGCCGTCGAGGTGCTCGACCACGCCGGGGTCGACGCGCACGCGCTCTTCGTGCGGATCGAGAGGCACTTGGAGAAGGCCGGCTGACCGGTCGGCGACCGAGGTTCCCGTCCAAGCGCTGAGACAGGTGTCATGAGGGGTGACGCTCATGTCATCGCCTGTCATCATGTGCCGGTGCATACGTCAGCCAGCAGCAGCGGCAGCGGTGGAAAGAGCGTGGGACTCGGTCTCGCGCTCGTTTCCGCGCTCGCCTTCGGTGGATCCGGTGTCGCGGCCAAGCCGCTGATCGAGGCGGGGCTCGACCCGCTCCATGTGGTGTGGCTGCGGGTGGCGGGGGCGGCCCTGGTGATGCTGCCGCTCGCCGTGCGGCACCGTGCGCTGCTGCGCCGGCGCCCCGCGCTGCTCGCCGGCTTCGGCCTGCTCGGCGTCGCCGGTGTCCAGGCCTGCTACTTCGCCTCGATCTCCCGGATCCCCGTCGGAGTCGCCCTGCTCGTCGAGTACTTCGCTCCCGCCCTGGTTCTCGGCTGGGTGCGGTTCGTGCAGCGGCGGCCGGTCACGCGTGCGGCCGCGCTCGGCGTGGTTCTCGCGGTCGGGGGGCTCGCCTGTGTCGTCGAGGTCTGGTCCGGCCTGAGCTTCGACGCCCTCGGGTTGCTGCTCGCGCTCGGCGCCGCCTGCTGCCAGGTCGGCTACTTCGTCCTGTCCGACCACGGCGGCGACTCCGGCGCCGAGGCGCCCGACCCGCTGGGCGTCATCGCCTACGGCCTGCTGGTCGGCACCGCCGTGCTGACCGTCGTCGCCCGCCCGTGGAGCATGGAGTGGTCCCTGCTCGCGGACAGCGCGGACATGAACGGCACGCCGGTCGCCGCGGGTCTGCTGCTCGCGTGGATCGTGCTCGTCGCCACGGTCGTTGCGTATATGACCGGCGTGGTGTCCGTGCGGCGGCTGTCTCCGCAGGTCGCGGGTGTGGTGGCCTGTCTTGAGGCGGTCATCGCGACCGTGCTCGCGTGGGTCCTGCTCGGTGAGCACCTTTCCGCTCCGCAGATCGTCGGCGGTGCGGTGGTGCTGGCCGGGGCGTTCATCGCGCAGTCTTCGGCGCCCGCGAAGGGCTCCGCCGAGCCAGTGGCGAGTGGGGGCGCGGAAACGCGGGTCTCGGCTCGCGGGAATGCGTGAGCGGTTTCATCTGCGGGTCCGTTGCGGCTGGTCGCTCCCTCAAGTTCTCGGCTTCTCCCGTACTCCCGTACTCCCGTACTCCCGTACTCCCGTACTCCCGGGCTTCGCTTGAGCGGGGGACTCGCGTGAATCCGGGATCCCGTGAACTCGGGTCCCCGTGAATCCGGGATCCCGTGAACTCGGGTCCCCGTGAACTCGGGTCCCCGTGAACTCGGGTCCCCGTGAACTCGGGACTCCGTGAACCCGGGCGACCCTCATCGCGGCGGAGCCGCATACCGACACAGCCCCGCGCCCCTTCGGGGCGCTGCCCGACCCGGCTCGCCCGACCCGGCTCGCCTGCGCCGGACATGCCTGCGCCGGACATGCCTGCGCCGGACATGCCTGCGCCGGACGTGCTTGCGTGTCGCCGCGTCGCGTGGATCCAGACCGTCGGGGTGAATCACCCTCGCAAGACCGCGAGGTGGTCGGGGAGTTCGGTGCCGGGGGCCAGCCGGGCGTCCGCGATCGGGGTGTCGTAGCCCTTGTGCAGGGGGACGACTCCGGCCCAGTGCGGGAGAGAGAGGTCCTCGGGCTCGTCGTTCGCGCCGCCGGTGCGGGCCTTGGCGGAGACCTCGTCGAGGTCGAGGCGGATGACGGCGGTGGCGGCCAGTTCCTTGTTGTTGGCGGGCCGGACGTCGTGGGAACGACCGGGCACGACATGGTCGACGAGGGCGTCGAGCGCGGCCCGCTTCTCCTCGGGGTCGGTCACGTCGTGGGCGACGCCGTGCACCACGACCGAGCGGTAGTTGATCGAGTGGTGGAAGGCCGAGCGGGCCAGGACGAGCGCGTCCACGTGCGTGACCGTCAGGCACACCGGAAGCCCGGGGTCGGTCCGGCCCGTCATGCGCAGAGGGCGTGAACCGGTCGAGCCGTGCACATAGAGCCGCTCCCCGACCCGGGCGTACAGGGTGGGCAGCACCACCGGCGCTCCGTCGCGGACGAAGCCGAGGTGGCAGACGTAGGCCTCGTCCAGTACCGAGTGCACCAGGTCCTTGTCGTACGACGCCCGGTCGGCGGAGCGCGTGGGAACGGTGCGGTCGGTCGGTGTGTAGGCGGCCCGGTGTTGCGGCGGCTGTCGCCGTGTCCCCTGCGTTGCACTCCCCTGCATTGCGCCCTCCATTGCACTAGTGCATAATCAGCTTTGTGCTAGAAGGATATCGGATCAGTGGGCGGCGTGCAGCCGAGATTGCGGCCAGCGTCGAGAGCGCGGTGGGCTCGGGAGGGCTGGAGCCGGGTCAACTGCTGCCGCCCATGCGTGAGTTGGCGGTCGAACTGGGAGTGAATCCCAACACGGTCGCGGCGGCGTACCGCATCCTGCGTGAGCGCGGGGTCATCGAGACCGCCGGACGTCGTGGCAGCCGGGTGCGGCCCAAGCCGGCCACCACGGGGCGCGAGTACGTCCGGGTGGACGTGCCCGAAGGGGTGCGGGACGTGGCGAGCGGCAATCCCGATCCCGCGCTGCTGCCCCCGCTGGCCGAGGCGTTCGCGGTCGCCGCCGAACAGGGCGACCGCGAGCCCGTGCTGTACGGAGAGGAGCCGGTGGAGCCGGAACTGGCCCGCCGCGCGCGGGCCGACCTGGATGCGGGCGGCGTGCCGGACGGGCCCCTCGCGGTGACCTCCGGCTCCCTCGATGCCATCGAGCGTGTCCTCGCCGCCCACCTCAAGCCGGGGGACACCGTCGCCGTCGAGGATCCCGGCTGGGGCAGCCTGCTGGACCTCGTCCCGGCGCTCGGGCTGCGCACCGCCCCCGTCGGCGTCGATGACGACGGCCCGCTCACCGATGACGTACGCCGCGTCCTTGAGGCCGGGGCCCGTGCCCTGATCGTCACCGACCGGGCGCAGAACCCGACCGGTGCCGCGATCGGCGCCGCACGCGCGCGTGCCCTGCGTGCCGTGCTGCGGGAGCACCCGGAGGCCCTGCTGATCGACGACGATCACGGCCACGGCATCGTCGATCTGCCGCTGCACACCCTCGCCGGTGCGACTCGCAGCTGGGCCTTCGTGCGCTCGGTCGCCAAGGCGTACGGCCCCGATCTGCGGCTCGCCGTGCTCACCGGGGACGCCGTCACCGTCGACCGGGTGCAGGGACGGCACCGGCTCGGGCCCGGCTGGGTCAGCCGGATCACCCAGCGGGCCGTGGTGAAGCTGTGGGCCGACGGTGCGGTGGACGCGCGCGTGGTGGCGGCGGCGTACGGGCGGCGCCGGGACGCGCTGATCGGCGCGCTCGCGGAGCGGGGTGTGGCCGCCTACGGGCGCAGCGGCCTGAACGTGTGGATCCCTGTGCCGGACGAGACCGGGGCCGTGGCCCGCCTGCTGCACGCCGGCTGGGCCGTCGCCCCCGGCGCCCGCTTCCGGATGAGCGCACCGCCCGGCATCCGGGTCGCCGTCTCGACGCTCGCGGCGGACGAGACCGCAGCGCTGGCGGACGAGATCGCCTCCGCCGTGGCCCCGGCGCCGATCCGCGGCTACGTCTGAGCGCTGCGCCGGCGCTGCCGCGCCGGGTCGTCGATCATCTGCGGGCCCGCCAACGCGCCCCCATGTGGCCGCACCACGCTCGCTGGGTGATCCGGCTGACCAGCCGGCCCGAGCTGGTGCCGTCCCGGCAGACGCTGCAGGAGGCGGCCCTCAAGGCCGGCTGAGCGGGTCGGGCGAAGTTCGCTGAGTGGGGCGAAGCACGCCCTGAGGGGCGCACGGCTGCGTCGATGTGCGGCTCCGCCCGCGACGGGGGAGCCATCAGCCACGACGGTGCGGCAGAGGATCGCCGGCATCACGAGGCCCCGCGGCGGAGCCCATCGACACAGCCGGCGGGGCTACGTGTTGCCCAGCTTGCGGAAGTCCCAGGAGACGATCTTCTCCGGCGTCAGCCGCACCCATGCGTGCCGCCCGTCGTGCGGGATCTCGTCGAGGCCGAAGTTCTTCCGCGCGAACAGGGTCTCCGGAACGTCGAGTTCCGCGCGCAGCTCGCCGGTGCGCGGGCTCTCGCCCACGAAGTCGACGGTCCCGGACAGCTCGACGCCGCGCAGTTCGCCGTACTCCTCGCCCGTGTCGACCACGATCGCGACCCGCGGATCCCGCCGCAGATCGGCCCAGCGCTTGCTGCGCACCACCGAGTACAGCCACATCGATATGCCGTCCCAGGCGAACCAGAGGGTGCTCACATGCGGGGCCCCGTCGGCGGACACGGTGGCGACCCTGCAGGTGCGCTGGCTGGTGAGGAACTCGTCCAGCTCACCCGGTGTCATCATGATCTTCCGGCCCCGGCGCTGAGTGGCGGTCATGTGCCCCTCTTCTCTTCTCCCACGTCGTGTCAGAGGAGAGATCCTCTGACATCACGTCAGAAAAGGATGAGCGGTCTTCCGTCCTCACGCAATGGTGGCTAGTCTCTCCCGCCCCGTCAGGTCGGTGGCAAGGGGGGGCACCATGCCGTCGCACGAAAAGCTTCGCGAACTTCTCGACCCCGTGACCACCGTACTGCTCACGGTCGAGTGTCAGCAGGGCGTCGTCGGCCCGGACAGCGCCCTGCCGGACCTCGCGAAGGAGGCCCGCTCCTCCGGTGCCCTCGCCAACGTCGCCCGGCTGGTGGCGGGGGCGCACGAGAGCGGGGTGCAGGTGATCCACGCGATCGCCGAACGCCGCCCGGACGGCCGGGGCGCGAGCCGTAACGCCCGGCTGTTCCGTGCCGCCGCACGGCTCCCCGTCCAGCAGTTCGCCGGCTCCACTGCGGTCCGGGTGGCGGCGCCGATCGAGGTCGCCGAGGAGGACTTCGTCGTACGACGGCTGCACGGGCTGTCGCCGGTCCAGGGCACCGAGGCCGACGCGCTGCTGCGCAACCTGGGCTGCCGCACCCTGATCGTCACTGGTGTCTCGGCCAACGTGGCCGTCCCCAACGCCGTCTTCGACGCGGTCAACCGCGGCTACACCGCCGTCGTACCGACGGACGCCATCGCCGGGGTGCCCTCCGACTACACCCCGGCGATGATCCGCAACACCCTCGCCCTGGTCGCCACGGTCGCGACCACGGACGAGGTGCTGAGCTGCTGGAAGCGACCGCGCCAGGTCACGCGAGCGTGATCGACTCCCCGGACACGGTGATCTCCTTGGCCTCCAGCGGCTTGGTGGCGGGGCCCTTCTGCACGCTGCCGTCGGCGATGGAGAAGCTGCTGCCGTGGCAGGCGCAGGAGATGATGTCCTCCTTCAGGTCCGTCATCGGACAGCCCTGATGGGTGCAGATCGTCGAGTACGCCTTGTAGTCACCCGCCGCCGACCGTGCGACCACGATCTTCTCGTCGCTGAAGATCTTGCCGCCGCCGTCCGGTATGTCGGAGGTCTTCGCGAGCGGGGCGCCGCGGGCGCCCTGCCCGGTGGACGAGCCCGACGTGTCGTCCTCCGATCCGCACGCGGTCAGCGCGACGGCGAGCCCCGTCGCGCCGACCGCCGCCATGACGGTGCGGCGGCTCGGTGCCGACCCCGGCTGAACTGATTCGCTGGTCATGCTGACGTCCTTCCAGGTTTTCGTCATCTGCCGAATCTGCCGAGAGGTACGGCCTATGTGAGTCGGCTGTTCAGACCCTGTGGGAATCCCGGCCTGCCCCCGGAGGGACGCTGCAAAGCGGAGCTGCCGGTCCGGGCACACCGCCGTGCCCCTGCGTGAGGGCGGCTCGCGGCCGGGGCTTCGGACAGCCAGGCCTTTGGGCCGGCCGCGCGACGAGGTGCGCGGCCGTGGGGCGAGGTGCACGGCCGCGCGACGAGGTGCGCGGCCGTGGGGCGAGTCCTGTTCCGCGCGGCCTCCCGCCGAATGGATGCGGTCGTGGCAGACGGCGCAGGCCATGACGTTTTGCGGCGCCGGTGAAGCATGACGCGCGCCCAGTCGGAAGGCTGCCATCCGCGTGTGCGAGGTCGGCGGCGAGCAGGCAGTACTGGACGACGCCCCGGTAAGACGGTCCCGAAGCCGCCCGGCGTCACTGACGGACCGGCAGCACGGCCCGCACGGCCCGGCCGGAGGTGCGGGGCGAGGGTGCCGGTGAGAGTGGATGAGGCGCGGGACATCCGCGGCGCGCGGGTGTCCCAGCGTGAGCGTGGTGCCCTGTGCGGTACGGGCCGTCGTACGTGTCGTACGGAGTGTGGCGATGGCCGGCCGCATCAGGTGGATGTGGTCCGCACTTCCGGGCTCGGCTCGCGTTGGGTCCGTTGGGGAAGGAAGATCTTATGGGTGTGCGATGTCGGTGATGACCTGGTCGTACCGCCGAACGTTCCCGGTGAGTGTCGAGTTCGGATACTGCTGCCGTAGGCGGACCAGTGCCGCGTCGACGAAGGCCCACATGTCGCCGGTGTCCGAGTGGGCGTCGAAAGTGGCATGGGCCAGCCATTCACCCTCGTCGCTGGCCACATAGGCTTCGTACTTCTGCTCTTCGATGGTGACGGCCATGGACGTATCGGTCTCCTGATCCGTAGCCCGCAGGGCGTATTCGCTGCTGTCGTGCGCGGTGTCGGCTGCCTGCGCTGTCCCTGCCGCGGAAAGGAGCGCTGCCGTCGCGGCCGTGCCGGCGGCGCCCAGCACGGTCCGCCGGGAAATCTCTGACACAGTTCCCCCCTGCGTTGCCCCTCCCGGTGAGGGGCCACAGCCGAAGGTACAGTCAAGTCCCGCTGTATCGTCAGCGGTTGGCACATATGTGCGCCCCCACCCTCGCGGAACGCTCGGTCTCCAAGGGGGCACGGCACCAAGCCCCACACGAGGTATACCGCGCGGCTGATCAAGCCGCCTCCGGCTGACGCAGGGTGCCAGACGGACGGCACGCGGCGCCCGGTACGTACTCATCGGCCGAGCACTACGCGCTGTGGCGCAGCGTCACCCCCGACTACGGTGATCCGGCGGTGCCGCCGAGGAACAGCCCACCCCGCGACAGCGGTTGACCGCCCTTGTACTCGTGCCAGGCAACCTGATCAGCAATACCGCGCCACGGAGAAGACAGTCGCGCGCCCGCGCGTCCGCGCACCCGATCCAGCCGACCGGCCGGTGGCCGGACCGCGACAAGGCCTACCACTCCCACAGGTGGCCGTGGGCAGCAGGGAGGGGATGTGCCGGAACCCCTGGTGAGGGTCCGTGATCTGGGCATCGATGGGGCGGTTGTCGCGCCGGAGCGGCTGACGGTGGAGCCTCGCCCCGTGACTCTTGCGGAGCAGAGAGGCACCGTCATTTCCGTTAACTGACCTGGACATGGACTGTTCCTGGTTCCCGGCGGCTCAGGGGGCCGGAAGTATCTACGCGTGTAGTCCCCGCCCGACCCGTCCGCCTGCTCGCGTCACGTCAGTCCACGTCCAGGAGATCCATATGCCCGTCAACCCCATGAACCGACGTGAGTTCGTGCAGAAGTCGGCCGTCACCGGTGCGGCCGTGGCCGTCGCGGGGACGGCTGCCGCTCCGGCGGCCCAGGCCGTCGGCCGGGGGTCCGAGAAGGCCCCCGAGACCTGGTCGTTCTCGATCCTGGGCACCACCGACCTGCACAGCCACGTCTTCGACTGGGACTACTACGACGACGCCGCCTACAGCGACAAGGCCGGCAACTCCGTCGGTGTCGCGCGCGTCGCCACCCTCGTCAAGCAGCAGCGGGCCGCGAAGGGCGAGGGGCACGTCCTCCTCGTCGACGCAGGCGACATCATCCAGGGCACCTCGCTCGCGTACTACTTCGCCCGCGTCGACCCGATCACCGGCACCGACGGCAAGAGGGGGCCCGAGCACCCGATGGCCGTCGCCATGAACGCCATGCGCTACGACGCCGCCGCCCTGGGCAACCACGAGTTCAACTACGGCATCGAGGTGCTGAGGAAGTTCGAGCAGCAGTGCCGCTTCCCGCTGCTCGGTGCAAACGCCCTGGACGCGAAGACCCTGCGCCCCGCCTTCCAGCCGTACACCGTGAAGCGCATCTGCGTCCCCGGAGCCCCCGACATCAAGGTCGGCATCCTGGGGCTCACCAACCCGGGCATCGCGCTGTGGGACAAGGACAACGTCAGCGGCAGGATGGTCTTCCCGGGGTTGGTGGAGCAGGCGAAGAAGTACGTGCCGCGCCTGCGTGCGCTGGGCTGTGACGTCGTCTTCCTGACGGACCACTCGGGCCTCGACGGATCCACCTCCTACGGCGACGCCCTGCCGTACGTCGAGAACGCCTCCAACCTCGTCGCCGCGCAGGTCCCCGGTATCGACGCGATCCTGGTCGGCCACACCCACGTCGAGGTGTCGTCGTACACGGTCAGGAACGAGGAGACCGGGGAGGAGGTCCTGCTCTCCGAGCCGTACTGCTGGGGCTACCGGCTGACCGTCTTCGACTTCGACCTCGAACTGCACCACGGTCAGTGGAAGGTGACGAGCAAGAAGGCACAGACCCTCAACCCGAACACGGTGGACGAGGATCCGGAGATCAAGAAGCTCCTGGAGGCCGACCACGAACTGGTCGTGAAGTACGTCAACACGGCGGTCGGTACCTGCGCCGAGGACCTCTCGGCGGCGGAATCCTGCTGGAAGGACGTCCCCGTCATGGACTTCATCCACGAGGTCCAGATGAAGACGGTGGCGGCCGGCCTGCCGACGTCGGACGCCGCCCTCCCGCTGATCTCGGTCGCCGCGCCCTTCAGCCGCACGGCCGCCATTCCCGCCGGCAGCGTCACGATCAAGGACATCGCCGGCCTCTACATCTACGACAACACCCTGTACGGCAAGAAGCTCACCGGCGCCCAGCTCAAGGACTACCTGGAGTACGCGGCGAGGTACTACCACCAGGTCCCGGCGGGCACAGCAGTCGACACCGCGACGCTGACGAACGCCAACAACTTCTGGGACTACATGTACGACACGGCGGCGGGTGTCTCGTATGACATCGACATCGCGCAGGCCGAGGGTTCCCGCATCAAGAACCTCACGTACAACGGCGCGGCGGTGACGGACGACCAGGTCTTCGTCGTCGCGGTGAACAACTACCGCGCCAACGGCGGCTCCGGCTACCCGCACATCGCGCTCGCCGACATCGCGTACAGCTCCACGAACGAGATCCGCCAGCTGATGATCGACTACGTCACGTCCACGGGCGTGCTGGACCCGGCGGACTTCGCGGTCACCAACTGGAAGCTGACCCAGGCCGGGACAGCGGTGTTCTGACCGCTCACGCCATAGCGGTGAACACGTGGAACGCCGACACCTGGAAACCCGCGGAACGAAACCCTGGCAGTGGGAGGCAGCGCCGAAGGACGGCTTCCCCGCGGGCGCGGTGGCTCGGGCGCTCCTCTCCGGCGATCACCCTCGGTTACTATGCTCACTTCATGCCGGAGGCCGGGAGCAAAGGGGCGCGCTGCCTTTGACCCCTGCAAGGCTGCAGGGACAGGTGGCCTGGGAAAATGCTGAGAGAAGTCACCGCCACCCGCTACATCACGCCCCTGCGGGAGGGCGGCTCGCTGCCGGGGCTCGTCGAGGCCGACGACTTCGGGACGTACGTCCTGAAGTTCACCGGCGCCGGACAGGGCCGCAAGACGCTCGTCGCCGAGGTCGTCTGCGGCGAACTGGCCCGCCGGCTGGGGTTCCGCGTCCCCCGGCTCGTGACGATCGACCTCGACCCGGTCCTCGGGCTCGGTGAACCCGACCAGCAGGTGCAGGAGTTGCTCAAGTCGAGCGGCGGCACCAATCTCGGCATGGACTTCCTGTCCGGCGCGCTCGGCTTCGACCCGCTTGCTTTCGAGGTGACCCCCGAGGACGCCGGGCGGATCGTCTGGTTCGACGCGCTGGTGGGCAACGTCGACCGGTCGTGGCGCAACCCCAACCTGCTGATGTGGCAGGGCGACCTGTGGCTCATCGACCACGGCGCCACCATGATCTGGCACCACAACTGGTCCGGCGCCGCCACCTCCACGGCCCGCCCGTACGACGCCTCGGACCACGCGCTGGCCACCTTCGCGCCGGATGTGCGGACAGCCGCCGCCGAGCTCGCGCCGCTGGTCACCGCCGACCTGGTCGCCGAGGTCACCGCAGGCATCCCCGAGGTGTGGCTGACGGACGAGCCCGGGTTCGAGTCGGCGGACGCGCTCCGGCGGGCCTATGCGCAGCCGCTGGTCGCACGGGCCGCCGTCATCCACGAACGCATCGAGGGGATCAAGTGAGCGACGCCCGCACCCTGTCGACCCGTCCCAGGGGCAAGGACGTGTACGAGTACGCGCTGCTGCGCGTCGTGCCGCGCGTCGAACGGGGCGAGTGCTTCAACGCCGGCGTGGTGGTGTACTGCCGCGCCCGGTCCTTCGTGGCCGCGCGCACCCATCTGGACGTCACCAAGCTGCTGGCGCTGGATCCGGCGGCGGACGTGGCGGGCGTACGGGCCGCGCTGCGTGCCGTCGAGGGCGTGTGTGCCGGGGGAGAGGCGTCCGGCCAGGCAGCGCGCGACGACGCCGGACGCCGCTTCCGCTGGCTTGTCGCGCCCCGTTCGACGGTGGTGCAGCCCGGACCCGTGCACACCGGGCTCAGCGCCGATCCGGCCGCGGAACCGGGCCGGCTGCTGGACCTGCTGGTGAGCTAATGGATCACAGCCCCCTCGTGGGGCGTTGACACCGCGTGCCAGGGCTTCTAGCGTCACGTCCAGCGAAGGTACTAAGCGGTTGCTCACCTGAGGAGAGTCATCCATGTCCACCACTGAGCAGCGGGTCGCCGTGGTCACCGGCGGAGCACGCGGCATCGGCGCCGCCACCGCCGTACGACTGGCCGCCGAGGGCCGCGCGGTCGCCGTGATCGACCTCGACGAGTCCGCCTGCAAGGACACCGTGGAGCAGATCACCGCGGCCGGCGGCAAGGCGATCGCGGTCGGCTGCGACGTCGCGGACGAGGCGCAGGTCGAGGCGGCCGTCGCGCGGATCGCCGACGAGCTCGGCGCACCGACGATCCTCGTCAACAACGCGGGCGTGCTCCGCGACAATCTGCTGTTCAAGATGAGCGTCTCCGACTGGGACACGGTCCTGAACGTGCATCTGCGCGGTGCCTTCCTGATGTCGAAGGCCTGCCAGAAGTACATGGTGGACGCCAAGTTCGGGCGGATCGTCAACCTCTCCTCGTCCTCCGCGCTCGGCAACCGCGGCCAGGTCAACTACTCCGCCGCCAAGGCCGGCATGCAGGGCTTCACCAAGACCCTCGCCATCGAACTGGGCAAGTTCGGCGTCACCGCCAACGCGGTCGCCCCCGGCTTCATCGCCACCGAGATGACCAAGGCCACCGCCGAACGCGTCGGCATGGGCTTCGACGACTTCAAGGCCGCTGCCGCCACCCAGATCCCCGTGCAGCGGGTCGGTGAGCCGGACGACATCGCGAACGCGATCGCCTTCTTCACCGGCGAGGACGCCGGATTCGTCTCCGGCCAGGTGCTGTACGTCGCCGGCGGACCGCTCGACTAGGGATCAGGGACATGACTTCGCAGCTCCCGGAGCTTTCGGGCAAGGTCGCGCTCGTCACGGGCGCCAGCCGCGGTATCGGCTACGGCGTCGCCGAGGCGCTCGTCGCGCGCGGTGACCGCGTGTGCATCACCGGCCGCAACGAGGACGCCCTCAAGGAGGCCGTCGAAGCGCTCGGCGCCGACCGGGTCATCGGCGTCGCCGGCAAGGCGCACGACGAGGCCCACCAGGCCGTCGCGGTCGAGCGCACCATGGAGGCCTTCGGCCGGGTCGACTTCCTGGTCAACAACGCCGGTACGAACCCGGTGTTCGGCCCGATCGCCGACCTCGACCTGAACGTGGCGCGCAAGGTGTACGAGACCAATGTGATCTCGGCGCTCGGCTTCGCGCAGAAGACCTGGTACGCCTGGCAGAAGGACAACGGCGGCGCGATCGTCAACATCTCCTCCGTCGCGGGCATCGCGCCCTCGCCCTTCATCGCCGCCTACGGCGTGAGCAAGGCCGCGCTGATCAACCTGACCGCGCAGCTCGCCCATGAGTTCGCGCCCAAGGTGCGGGTCAACGCGATCGCCCCGGCCGTCGTGAAGACCAAGTTCGCGAGGGCCCTGTACGAAGGCCGCGAGGAGGAGGCCGCCGCGGCCTATCCGCTCGGCCGGCTCGGTGTGCCCTCCGACATCGGGGGCGCCGCCGCGTTCCTCACCTCGGCCCAGTCCGACTGGATCACCGGCCAGACCCTCGTCGTCGACGGCGGCATCTTCCTGAACGCCGGCGTCAGCTGACTCGACCCGGCGGCGACACGGGCGCCCGTGGTCCGAAACGGCGCCCGTGTCGACGTACATGGGGCTCATGAGGCGATGACAACGTCGTCATGGGCGTATTGATCAAGAGGTGGGCCGCAGAAACGGTTCCGCCGCCGTGCGGCTGCGATATGGTCTGCCGACCCTTGGTACGGCAGATCGAGGAGCATGCGCGTGTTCAACCGGAACCGAGGCCTGCGGCAGATGGCGGCCATCGCATCCATATCGTCCCTGGTGGCCGGGTGCGGCGTACTGTCGTCGGACGCCTCAGGCGAGGAGGGGACGATCGCCGTGGGGACGACCAGCGCCCCCAGCACCCTTGACCCCGCCGCGTCCTGGGACGGCTCCTGGGAATTGTTCCGCAACATTTACCAGACGTTGCTCAGCTACCCCTCCGGCGCTTCCGTCCCGGAGCCGGACGCGGCCGAGAGCTGTGCCTTCACCGACGCGACGAACACGGCGTACCGCTGCGAGCTGCGTGAGGACCTGAAGTTCTCCGACGGCAGCGTGCTCGACGCACAGGCCGTGAAGCACTCGATCGACCGGATCAGGAAGATCGGCGTCAACGGCGGTCCCGCCGGTCTGCTCGGCAGCCTCGACCGGGTCCAGGCGCGAGGCGACCGTGAGGTCGTCTTCCACCTCAACCAGCCGGACGCCACCTTCCCGTTCGTGCTCGCCACGCCCGCCATGTCGATCGTCGACCCCGACGCATACCCGGCAGACGCCCTGCGCGAGGACGGTGGAGTCGTCGGGTCGGGGCCGTACACCCTGGAGTCCTACGACGACGGCAAGCAGGCCGAGCTGGTCAAGAACGAGTCGTACGACGGGATCGCGGAGCGCAGAAACGATGCGGTGACCATCCGTTATTTCCAGGACTCGACCACCATGACCACCGCACTCCAGGACAAGGAGCTGGACGTCGCATTCCGCGGTCTCGCCGCCGACGACATCGTCGACCTCCAGGACCAGGACTCCGAGGGCGAGCTCCAGCTCGTCGAGGGCTCCGGCACCGAGATCAGTTACCTGGTGTTCAACCCGAAGGACCCCTGGGCCGCGAAGCCCGCCGTGCGCAAGGCGGTCGCCCAGGTCGTCGACCGCGCGGCGATCGCGCACAACGTCTACAAGGACACCGTCGAGCCGCTGTACTCCATGGTCCCGAAGGGCGTGACCGGCCACACCACCGGCTTCTTCGACGACTTCGGCAACCCCAGCACCGCCAAGGCCCGCAAGATTCTCACCGACGCGGGCATCACCGAGACCGTCCCGCTCACGTTCTGGTACACCAGCGACCGCTACGGCTCCGCCACCAAGGCGGAGTTCGAGGAGCTCAAGCGCCAGCTGGAGGAGTCCGGCCTCTTCAAGATCACCCTCAAGAGCCGCCCCTGGAACACCTATGTGACGGGCTACCAGAACGGCGAGTACCCGGTGTTCGGGCGCGGCTGGTTCCCTGACTTCCCGGACGCCGACAACTTCATCGCCCCGTTCGTCGGCGAGCAGAACGCGCTCGGTACGCCCTACGAGGTGCCCGAGATCACCGATGACCTGCTGCCCCGCTCCCGTGGGGAGAGCGACCGTGCCAACGTGGTGCGGGACTTCGAGGAGGCCCAGCAGATCCTGGTCGACGACGCACGGCTGATCCCGCTGTGGCAGGGCCGGCAGTACGTGGCCGCGAGCGAGGACATCTCGGGTGCGGCCCAGGCCCTCGACCCGTCGACGATCATGATGATGTGGGAGCTGTCCCGGAAGACCAGCTGGTAGTGCGGGAGGCGGCGCCGATTGTCAGTGGTCGCCGGTAGGTTCTGGGACATCGAAGCGACCGCACATCGTAAGGAAGTCGACGTGACCGACATCTCCATGCTGCCCGAGTCCTGGCGCGGGGTTCTGGGCGACGAACTGCAGCAGCCCTACTTCAAGGAGCTGACGGAGTTCGTCGAGGAGGAGCGGGCGAAGGGTCCCGTCTACCCTCCGCGCGAGGAGGTCTTCGCCGCGCTGGCGGCGACGCCGTACGACAAGGTGAAGGTCCTGATCCTCGGCCAGGACCCGTACCACGGCGAGGGCCAGGGGCACGGCCTGTGCTTCTCGGTCCGCCCCGGGGTGAAGACCCCGCCCTCCCTCCGCAACATCTACAAGGAGATGCAGGCCGAGCTGGGCACGCCCGTCCCGGACAACGGCTATCTCATGCCCTGGGCAGAGCAGGGCGTCCTCCTGCTCAACGCGGTGCTCACGGTCCGCGCCGGCGAGGCCAACTCGCACAAGGGCAAGGGCTGGGAGAAGTTCACCGACGCGGTGATCCGGGCCGTGGCCGGCCGCCCGGACCCGGCGGTCTTCGTCCTGTGGGGGAACTACGCGCAGAAGAAGCTCCCGCTGATCGACGAGCAGCGCCATGCGGTGGTGAAGGGCGCGCACCCCTCCCCGCTGTCGGCGAAGAAGTTCTTCGGCTCCCGCCCCTTCACGCAGATCGATGAGGCCGTCGCCCGGCAGGGCCACGAGCCGATCGACTGGCGCCTCCCGAACCTCGGCTGACCTGGAAGGGGCCGACTCCTGGGCCGACTCCCGGGTCGGCCCCGCCTCGCCGGGATTGTCAGTGGCTGCGGTTAGCGTCGTCAGCGAGTGACATCGGTGACGGGCTGGGAGGGTGCGGTGGCGGAGCGACAGGAGCAGGCGGCGCCGGATGCGGTCATGACCCGGATCGGCCAGGTCGTCATGCTGCACCACGCGGGCGACCGCGAGGAGGCCCGGCACCGCTTCCTGGACCTGTGGGCGGAGATCGGCGAGAGCGGGGATCCGCTGCACCGCTGCACTCTGGCGCACTACATGGCCGACACCCAGGATGATCCCGTGGACGAACTGGCCTGGGACCTGCGGGCGTTGACCGCGGCGGAAGAACTCACAAACGAGCGGCTCGCCGAGCACGAGGGGGCTCTGGCGGCGCGGGCGCTGTATCCCTCCCTGCATCTCAATCTCGCCGCCGACTATGTGAAGCTGGGCCGCGCAGAGGCCGCGCGTGCGCATGTCCGGCGGGCGCGAGGTGCGGTGGACGCCCTGGGGGACGATCCCTACGGGGACGGGGTGCGGGCCGCCATCAGCCGGCTGGAACTGCGGTTGGGGACGTAGGGAGCGGTCCGGCGCGACCACCACCCGGCATCCTCAACGCCCGTACGTCTGCTCGCAGATCCTCGACTGCGGGCTGTCCTGCGGCCACCCGCCGTACTGTCTGCCGAGGTCACAGACATCGCCGAGGTCCATGGGAGCCGTCTGGGGCACCTCGGCGCGCGGACGCTGCGGTGCCTGGGGGGTCCGCGGTGCCGGACGCGGCTGTCTCGGGCGTGACGGCGCCGGTTTCCCGGTGGCCGGCATCGGCCGGGCGGGCCGCCGCGCCGATGCCGTCGCCGACGGCTCACGCGGCGGTGTCCGGGGCCGCCCGATCCGCTCCAGCGCCTCCCGCGCCGGCGCCTGCACGACCTGCGGCTCCGCACTTGCGTCCGGCCGGGACGGAACGGTCCGGGACGGCGGTGCGGAGGGCGCCGACGCGGGCGGCAGCTGGACCGTCACACAGCCGGAGAGGGCCGAGACGGCCATGGTGACCAGGAGCGTTGCGGTGGTCGACGTTCGATGCACACGCGCAACTCTGCTGCGTCGGCTGCCTTCTGGGGCGCCGGTCGGCCCAGGATGCCCCGCATGGGTGATCGACGCCCGGTACGGACGCGCGTCGGCGTCAGTCGCCGGTGCTGCCGTCGATCCGCTCACGGATCAGGTCGGCGTGGCCGTTGTGGCGGGCGTATTCCTCGATCATGTGGGTGTAGAGCCAGCGCAGGTTGAATCGCTTGCCGGTACGCCGGTGCTTGCCCTCGCTGAGGTCGTCCAGGCCGAAGCGGGCCGCGTTGCGCCGGGCGACCTCGATCTCGGCCTGCCATGTGGCGCGGGCCTCGTCCCAGGTGTCCGCCTCGGTGAGGCGGAACTCGCCGTCCGGATCCGCGTCGCTGTAGTAGAGGGGCCCCGCGTCTTCGTCCGTGAGCACCCTGCGGAACCAGCTCCGCTCCACCTCCGCCATGTGGCGCACCAGCCCCATCAGGGAGAGCGAGGACGGCTCCACGGAGGAGCTTCTGAGCTGGGCGTCGGTCAGACCCTCGCATTTCAGCACGAGCGTCTGGCGGTGATACTCCAGCCAGCCCTCCAGCATCGTGCGTTCGTCGGCGGTGTTCCCGGGAAGTCGGCGCTCGATGGTCATGCCAGCATCTTGACCCAACTTCTCGGGTCCTACCAGGAATTAAGGATGCCCCGGGCAGCAGGCGGGACCGGCGCTGTTTCTGCCGGGCTGCGACGGGATCGCCGGCCGGCGGCCACCGCGGCCACCGTATGCTTCCGAGGAGACCCAGGCAGGCAACCGTCAGAGGAGCGCACCCCGTGAAGGTCGGCTGCATCGGACTCGGTGATATCGCGCAGAAGGCGTACCTTCCGGTGCTGGGCACGCAGCCGGACGTCGAACTGCACCTTCAGACCCGTACGCCCGCGACGCTCGACCGTGTCGCCGACACGTTGCACCTTCCCGGCACCCGGCGCCACCGGGACCTCGACGCGCTCCTCGCCGAGGATCTCGACGCCGCGTTCGTGCACGCGCCCACCGTCGCGCACCCCGAGATCGTCGCCCGGCTGCTGGAGGCGGGCGTACCGACGTACGTCGACAAACCGTTGGCGTACCAGCTCGCCGACTCCGAGCGGCTGGTGGCGCTCGCGGAGCAGCGCGGCGTTTCGCTGGCCGTCGGGTTCAACCGGCGGTACGCGCCCGGGTATGTGCAGTGTGCCGATCACCCGCGCGAGCTGATCCTGATGCAGAAAAACCGGGTCGGGCTGCCGGAGGAGCCGCGCACGATGGTCCTCGACGACTTCATCCATGTCGTGGACACGCTGCGCTTCCTGGTGCCCGGTCCGGTCGACGACGTGACCGTGCGCGCCCGCGCCGAGGGGGGTCTGCTGCACCACGTCGTGCTCCAGCTCTCCGGGGACGGCTTCACCGCGCTCGGTGTGATGAACAGGCTCAGCGGCTCGGCGGAGGAGATCCTGGAGGTGTCGGGGCAGGACACCAAGCGTCAGGTGGTCAACCTCGCCGAGGTGATCGACCACAAGGGGCAGCCGACGGTGCGGCGACGCGGCGACTGGGTGCCGGTGGCCCGGCAGCGCGGCATCGAGCAGGCCGCGGGTGCCTTCCTCGACGCGGTGCGCGCGGGCAAGGTGCTCAGTGCCCGTGACGCGCTGGCCACCCACGAGCTGTGCGAACGGGTCGTACGGGCGGTCGAGGAGCGTGCCGCCTGAACCGCAGCGTCCGTACGCCCTCGACGGTGCACCACGCGGCCATGATCAGTAGCGCGGCCTTCACTGTCCAGTCGCCGTAGCGGACGTACGGCGTGACGCCATGGGCCAGCGGCACGTCGTAGACCCGCGAGGCGCTCTCGCTCGTGCCGAGCCACGCACCCACGCGCTCTCCGTCGGGCCCGTAGACCGCGGAGACGCCGGTCAGCGTGGCGTGCACCATCGGGCGGCCGGTCTCGGCGGCCCGTAGCGCGGCGAGCGAGGCATGCTGCTCGGGGGCCCAGCTCTGCTGGAACGTCGAGGTCGCAGACTGGGCGATCAGTACGTCGGCGCCGTCGTCGGCGAGATGGCGGCTCATGTCGGGAAACGCGGACTCGAAGCACACCATCGGCCCGACCCGCAGCCCCTCGCCCACGTCCATGACGACCTGCTCGGTGCCGCGCCTGCGGTCCTCGCCCGCCGCCTCGCCGACGGAGGTCGCCCAGCCGAGGACCGAGCGGAACGGGACGTACTCGCCGAAGGGGACGAGCCGCATCTTGTCGTAGCGGGCGCCGGTGTAACCGTTCGGGCCGACGAGCACCGAGCTCTTGTAGATGCCGGGCCGGTCGGAGCGCCGGGCGTCCACGTTGACGAGGATTTCCGCCGCGGTCTCACGGGACAGCGCGGCGATCCGCCGTTCGAGGTCGGGACGCTCGCCGAGGTCGTAGCCGACGCTGCTCTCGCCCCAGACGATCAGGTCGAGGTCCTGTCCGGCCAGCTCGCGGGTGAGCTGCTCCTCGCGCGTGAAGCGGTTGTCGGGGCCGGGGACGACGCCCGGCTGCACGACGGCGATCCGCATCCGGCCGTCCGTGTCGGGGCGCGGTGCCCACACCCACACCGCCGAGGTGGCGGCCGCGGTGGCGACGAGCCCGGCGACGGCGGGCATGCGGGACGCCCGTATCGCCACGAGCACGGTGACCGCGACGTTCACGGCGACCATCAGGAAGCTCAGCAGCCACACCCCGCCGACCGAGGCGAGCCGCAGCGCGGGTTCCACCTGCCACTGGCTGGAGCCGAGCATGCCCCACGGCCCGCCCAGCCCCTGCCAGGACCGCACCAGCTCGATCATCAGCCAGCCGGCCGGCAGGACGGCCAGCGCGGCGGCGACGCGGGCCGCGGACGGCCTGCCGGTCAGGAAATGCCGTACCAGCCAGCCCCACGGGGCCCAGAGGGCGCCGAGCAGGGCCGCGATCACGAAGGTGAAGACGTGCAGGTTCGGCAGCAGCCAGTGGTGCATCGCCAGCATGAACCCGAAGCCGCCGCTCCAGCCGTCGTACAGGGCCCGTCTCCTGGTCGGTGCGGAGCGGATCAGCGCGATCCAGGGGACCAGGGCGACGTAGGCGAACCACCACAGCGACGGCGCGGGGTACGCGAGCACGGGCAGGGCGCCGGCCAAGGCGGCGAGCGTGGAACGGCGCCACGGGGAGCTGAGCCACTGCCCGAACGACTTCATACGGCGCCTCCCAGAACGGTGTCCCTCCAGTGTGCGCGCCTGGATGATCGCGGGACAGACAGCCTAGTCCGACTTGATCACGCCGGGGCTGTCAGGGCGTCGGCTGTCCGCCAGTGACATCGGCCGGTCAGCCGAGGGCCGCCCTCCGGCGCCGGGGAGGCTGCAGGCCGGTCGGGGCGGCGGTCGGGGCGGTGCGGTCGGGGCTCGGCGGTTGGCGCGGTGCGGTTTGTGCGGCGGGTGCGGTGGGCGGTGCGGTCAGTGCGGCGGGTGCGGTGGGCGGTGCGGTCGGGGCGGTGCGGTCTGTGCGGCGGGTGCGGTGGGCGGTGCGGTCGGGGCGGTGCGGTCGGGGCGGTGCGGTCTGTGCGGCGGGTGCGGTGGGCGGCGTGGTCAGGCGGTGCGGTCAGGGCGGTGCGGTCAGGGCGCCGTCGCCCGGTCGGGCATGCGGCGCCACTTCTCCTGCACCACGACCTCGCGCAGCCGCCAGCCGTCGTACGTGCGCAGCAGGGAGAAGGCGTAACGGCCGCCGCACAGGAAGTCCGGAGCGGCCGACCCGCCGTCGTCACCGGCGAACCGCATCGGATTCACATAGTCGGCCTGCACCCGGGCGGTGTCGCCGGTGTCCTGCTCCAGGACCCCGAACCGCACCCGGCGGTTGACGATCAGGTGCTGCCGCATCGGAAACAGCCGCATGGTCTCCGCGAGCCAGCCGGCGACGTTCCCAGCGTCCCCCTCGATCCCGCCGGCCGAGCGGTAGTCCGCCCGCCCGTCCGCCGTGAACAACTTCCGGTACGCCTCCCAGTCGCCGTCGTCCACGGCTACCGCGTAGTCGGTGATCAGTCCGTCGACCGCCAGCCGGTCCATCACGGTGGCGAGCTCCACACGCTGCGTCATCGGCTCAGTTTTGGGCATGTGACGAGCCGAGCCAAGGGGTACGCGGCGATATTCGAGGGCCATTCAGGGGACGGTACCGAGCGGTGTACGCCTTCTGCGAAGCTGGGGTGATCTTCATGCCGTGATCGAGCCAGGAGGTACTGATGAGCCGTCCCGTCACCGTGGTCACCGGCGGCAGCCGGGGCATCGGCGCCGCGACCTGTCTGCGGCTCGCCGCGGAGGGGCACGACGTCGTGGTGGGGTACGTCCGGGACGCCGAGGCCGCCGAGACGGTCGCCGACGGGGTGCGGAAAGCCGGCGGCCGGTCGGTGCCGGTGCGGGTGGACACATCGGTCGAGGCGGATGTGGTGCGGCTGTTCGAGGTGGCGGAGGATCGACTCGGGCCGGTGACAGGGCTGGTGAACAACGCCGCGGTGACCGGCCCGCTGGGGCGGTTCGCGGACACCGACCCCGCGGTACTGCGGCGGGTCGTCGACGTCAACCTGCTGGGCCCGCTGCTGTGTTCGCGCCGGGCGGCGCAGCTGATGACGGGACGGGGCAGCGGTGTGATCGTGAACGTCTCGTCGGCTGCCGCGACCCTGGGCAGCCCCGGCGAGTACGTGCACTACGCGGCGACCAAGGCGGCGGTGGACGCGTTGACCCTGGGCCTGGCCAAGGAGCTGGGGCCGGACGGCATCCGTGTCAACGCCGTGGCGCCCGGTGTGATCGACACCGAGATGCACGCGACCATGGGCGACCCGGATCGCGCTCGGCGCGCGGCCGCCACGATCCCGCTGCGCCGTCCGGGACAGGCCGAGGAGATCGCCGCCGCGGTGGCGTGGCTGATGTCACCGGACGCGTCCTACGCGACGGGGGCGGTGCTGCGGGTGTCGGGCGGAAGATGACCTGCCGCTTCGCCGAACGCTCACACCACGGGCGGGGCGCCACCAGACCCCGCCTCGGTTTCGCCGACCGCTGACGCTCGCCTCGGTGTCGCTGAACGCTGAGGCTCGCCTTGGTTTCGCCGACCGCTCGGGTCCGCTTCGGTGTTGCTGAAGGCTCAGGTCCGCCTGGGTTCTGAGCGCTGAGGCTCGCCTCGGTGTCGCTGAACGCTGAGGCTCGCCCCGGTTTCGCCGACCGCTCAGGCTGCCTCGATCACATCGCCGCGGATCGCGGTCGCCCACTCGACCACCAACAGCTCGTACTCCGCGCGCTCCTGGGCCGACAGCGAGCCGCCCGCGCGCAGCCACAGCGCGCGGATCTGCTCGTTCACCTCGGCGGCAGACCGCAGGGATCCAGAGGACAAGGATTCGGGGGGCATGCGGACAAGCCTAGGGGCAAGGACTGACACTGCGCTACCGGACGGCTACTCATTCCTGTGCGGTTGGTCACGGGCGCCGGGACGGCCTACGGCACCGGCAAGTACCGCAGTGCCGCGAGGAGTTGCGGTCGGCGCGGGCGAGACCCGCCTCCCGTGGCCGTCGGTGAATCCCACACCGGCCCGCGGCTGCGCGACACCGTGTGGGAGGGGCTGCGGAAACAGCTCGGCGAGGTCGAGGCGCTTGAGGCCCTCGTCCTCGCCGGGAGGTATCGCATGCCCGCAGAGTGGGTGTCAGCCCGCCGACTCCGCCGCGTGCGGGCTCAGGACGCCCGCCGTCACGAGTATGACGATCACGATGCCGAGCGCTATGCGGTACCAGACGAACGGCATGAAGCTCTTGGTCGAGATGAACTTCATGAACCAGGCGATCACGACATATCCGCTCGCGAACGCGATCACCGTCGCGAACGCCGTCGGCCCCCAGGCGACGTGGTCGGTCTGCATCGCGTCCCTGAGCTCGAACAGGCCGGAGGCGAGCACGGCGGGGATGGCGAGGAGGAACGAGTAGCGGGCCGCGGCCTCGCGCTGGTAGCCCATGAAGAGGCCGCCGCTGATCGTCGCGCCGGAGCGGGAGACGCCGGGGATGAGGGCCATGGCCTGGCAGACGCCGTATATCAGGCCGTCCCGCGCATTCAGGTCCGCGAGCTGCTTGCGCTGCTTGGCGGCGCGGTGCCGGCCGCCGCTCTCGTCCCGGGCCGCCAGCCGGTCGGCGACGCCGATGATGATGCCGACCACGATCAGCATGGTCGCCGTGATCCGCAGATCGCGGAACGGCCCCTCGATCTGGTCCGTCAGCGTCAGGCCGAGCACGCCGATCGGGATCGAGCCGATGATCACCAGCCAGCCCATCTGCGCGTCGTGGTTCTTGCGCATGGCCTTGTTGGTGAGCGATCTCGACCAGGCCCAGATGATGCGCCCGATGTCCTTGCGGAAGTAGATCAGCACCGCGGTCTCCGTGCCGATCTGGGTGATCGCCGTGAAGGCCGCGCCAGGGTCCTCCCAACCCGAGAAGGCCGCCGTCAGCCGCAGATGCGCGCTGGAGGAGACGGGCAGAAACTCGGTCAGCCCCTGGACGAGTCCGAGGATGAGGGATTCAAACCAAGACATGAAGTTTCGGAGTCCAAGTGCTGATCGGGCCGGAACGACGGGTGCCCCAGCCGCCGGGTGCGGTGATCGCTGGTGTCGAGGGGCAGCGTAGCGTCCCGGGACGACCCGCCCGGCACAGGGGCGTCGTAGCCGGGCGCTCGCACCGGGTTCGACGGTGTTGACCTGCGGCGGGGGCGGCGCTTACGTTGCAGCGGTCGAGAAAGCGCTTGCTGGCTCCCTGGGGAGTCCTGCTCGTTCCCTGAGGAGTGCTGATCACGTCCATGCCAGAATCCGAGTCCGAACCCTGGACGTATCGTCCGCACTCCGCCCCGCCGGGACGCGCACCGCGCGGAAGCGCGAGTACGTCCGGTACGGCGACTTCCGCCGGTACGGCAACTTCCGCCGGTACGGCAACTTCCGCCGGTACGGGAACCTCCGCCGGTACGGGAACCTCCGCCCGGCATGCCGAGGGCACCCACGTGGAATCGCCGCCCGGCCGGCCCTCCGCGCGGACGACGCCACTTCCGGCACGGGCCCTGGCCGGCCGCCGCGTCAAGGTCGCTGTCGTCGGCACCGGCGCGGTCGCCCGTGACTCGCATCTGCCCGCGCTGGCCCGGCTCGCCGAGGAGGGCGAGGTCGAGGTCGTCGCCGCCGTTGACATCGATGCCGCCTCGGCGGACGCCTTCTGCGCGGAGGCCGGTATTCCGCACGCGTACACCGACCTGGACCGGATGCTCCGGGAACAGCGGCCCGACCTGGTCACCATCTGCACCCCGCCGACGCTCCACCGCGACCAGACCGTCGCCGCTCTGCGCGCCGGTGCCTGGGTGTGGTGCGAGAAGCCGCCGGTGCCGACGCTGGCCGACTTCGACGCCGTCGAGGCCGTGGAGGGCGAGGGCGGTGGGCCGTACGCCGCCATCGTCTTCCAGCACCGCTTCGGCTCCGGCTCCCGGCATGTACGGCGGCTGCTTGCCGAGCAGACCCTGGGCCGGCCGCTGGTCGCGCACTGCCAGACCACCTGGTACCGCGACACCGCCTACTACGCGGTGCCCTGGCGCGGGCGCTGGCAGACCGAGGGCGGAGGCCCGGCCATGGGCCACGGCATCCATCAGATGGATCTGCTGCTCGATCTGCTCGGACCGTGGACCGAGGTCCGGGCGATGGCCGGACGGCTGGTGCACGACGTGGAGACGGAGGACGTCTCCACCGCCCTGGTGCGCTTCGAGAACGGCGCGCTGGCGACCGTCGTCAACAGCGTCCTGTCGCCCGACGAGGTCAGCCGCATCCGCATCGACTGCGCCCGCGCCACCGTCGAGCTCACCCACCTCTACGGCCACAGCAACGCTCACTGGCGCATCACCCCGGCCTCCGACGTGCCCGCCGAACTCGCCGCGCGCTGGCAGGACTTCGGTCAGGACGAGCCCAGCTCGCATCTCGCGCAGCTGCGGGAGCTGGTCGCGAGCATGCGGGCCGGACAGCGACCGCGCAGCAGCGGCGTGGACGGGCGGACGAGCCTGGAACTGATCGCCGCGCTCTACAAGTCGGCGTTCACGGACGCGACCGTGAAGGCGGGCGAGATCGGCCCGGGCGACCCGTACTACACGGCGATGCACGGGGGCGCTCCCGGCTGGGCGCCCGTCGCCGGCGAGGGGGTGTCCGCGTGACCGGGCTGCGTATCACGCACGCGTACGGCGACCGCATCACGGTGACCGAGCCGGTCACCGGTGTGGAACTGCTCGCCTATGTCTACCGGCCGGAGGCCGCCTGGGAGGCGCCGAGGCCGTACGTCCATCCGATCCGGACCCTGGCGGGCGACGTCGTCACCGACTACCGGCCCCATGACCACCGCTGGCACAAGGGCCTGTCGCTCACGGCCTCGCATCTGTCCGGCGCGAATCTGTGGGGCGGCAACACGTATGTGCACGGGCAGGGGTATCTCGAACTCCCGGAGCGCGTCGGGTCGATGGCACACGCCGGCTTCGACGAGGTCTCCTCGGACGGTGACCGCCTCGTCATCGCCGAGCGGCTGACCTGGCATCCCTACGACGGCGAGTTGTGGGCCGAGGAGCAGCGCCGGATCGAGGTGCACGACGTCGATCCCGCGGCGGGGTCCTGGGCGCTGACCTGGACGACCGCGGTCACCAACCGGCGTGCCGAGCCGCTGCGGTTCGGCAGCCCGACCACCGCCGGGCGCGACATGGCCGGCTACACGGGCCTGTTCTGGCGCGGCCCGCGCGCCTTCCGGGACGGGCGGATCATCGGGCCGGACGGCGAGGGCCCGGAGCTGATGGGCACCCAGGCGCCCTGGCTCGCCCTGTCCGGTGAGCACGACGGCACCGACGGCCACGCGACCCTCGTCTTCGCGCACGCCCCCGAGAACGACCACCTCGGCGACCGCGGGGCGCACCCCGCCCACTGGTTCGTCCGTAACGAGCCCTTCGCCGGCGTCGCCCCCTCGTGGGCCTTCTTCGACGAACTGGAACTCGCTCCCGGCGCCACGCTCACCCGCCGCTACCGGATCGTCGTGGCCGACGGCGCCTGGGAGCGGGACGAGGTCGCCAAGTACCTGGAGACGCACGCATGGTGACTCCGGCGGCGTGTCATGCGCTTCATGCGCCGCAGACGATGTGCGAGGCGGGCGGGCCGGCCGGCGCGATGGTGCCGGAGCGGGGCTGACCGGCCGTCAACGCCGGCGCAGATGATGGCGCTTGCGCCAGGCCACGACCACCCCCGCGAGCGCCGGCAGGGCTATGGCGGCCGTCGCGATCAGGAACGCCGGAGACGTCGGCGTCGAGGCCCGGGCGCCGGCGACGACGTACGCGGCGACGTTGGGGATCGTACCGAGCGCGGTGGCGAGCAGGAACGGCACGTAACCCATGCGGGAGACGGCGGCGGCGTAGTTCGCGGCCCAGAACGGCACACCGGGGAACAGGCGCACCGCCAGCATCGACCGGAAGCCGTGCTTGCTGAACTGGCCGTCCAGCGCTTTCAGCAACCTGCCGCGCAGCAGCGGGCGCAGCGCGTCCTGGCCGAGCATCCGGCCGAGGGTGAAGGAGATGCCGGCGCCCAGCACCGTGCCCATCATGGCCGCGGCTATGCCCAGTTCCGAGCCGAAGAGCGCGCCCGCGGCGAGGTTCAGCAGTGGCCGCGGCACGAACGCCACGGCGATCAGCCCGTAGGCCACCGCGAACAGCGCCACCGCCGAGCTGCCCTCGACCTGCGGCGGCCAGCCGTCGGCCAGGAGCTTGTGCGGCTGGAACAGCAGCACGGACGCCCCGGCCCCCGCCAGCAGGACCAGGAGCAGCGAGAGCCGCGACCACGGCGAGAGCAGCGCTCTTCTGCAGCGCGCGGCGAGCCCGGTGGGTGAGGCGGCGGGTACGGCGGCGGCGAGTTCCGCGACGGAAGCCGGGGGAGAGGCCGTGGCGGTGCCCCCAGGGCCGGTGGTGGCATCGAGCATTCGGCGACAGTAACCGACGTAGTTGTGTGATCGCCGTATGGTCCGTCTCATGAGCGTCACAGACGCGGGAACCACGAAAGTCCCCCGCAGCGACATCGCCGACACCGTCCTGGAACGGCTCACCACCACCTATGCCGCCGCGGCGGACCCGGAGCGGGCCGCGGCCATGCGGGCGTACATGAGAGATGTCACTCCCTTCCTCGGCCTCCCCACACCCGTGCGACGCGCCCTGTCCCGCACCGTCCTGGCCGGCGTGCCCCGCCCCGACGAATCCGACTGCGCGGCGATCGCCCTGCGCTGCTGGCGGCTGCCCGAGCGGGAGTACCACTACTTCGCCGTCGACTGTCTGCGCCGTCACGTCGGCCGCTGCACCTCGGGCTTCCTGCCGGTGGTCCGGCACCTGGTGAGCACCGTCCCGTGGTGGGACACCGTCGACGCACTCGCCTCCCACGTGGTGGGAGGCCTGGTCGCCGCCGATCCGAAGCTGAAGACCGAGATGGACGCCTGGATCGTCGACGACGACCTGTGGATCGCCCGCACGGCCCTGCTCCACCAGCTGCGCTACAAGGAACGCACCGACGCCGAGCGCCTCTTCGCCTACTGCCTGCATCAGTCGGGTCACCCGGACTTCTTCATCCGCAAGGCGATCGGCTGGTGCCTGCGCGAGTACGCCAAGACCGACCCGGAGGCCGTACGGGCCTTCCTGGCCCGGGAGCAGGGGAGGCTCGCGCCGCTGTCGGTGCGGGAGGCGCTGAAGAACATCGGAGCCTGAACTCCGCCGCCCCGGAAAATCATTCGACGTCGGGCAAAGCGTCGGCAATGATCGGAGCCATGTTCCGGTACGCCTTCGTCGTTGCAGCATCCGCGGTCGCGGATGCTCCGAAGGCTGCCGTCGCGCTCTTCCCGGCCGCTGCCGACGGCGCCCGAAGCTGACCCTCTCCGGATCGTCCGGCGGACCCCGCAGGGGGAGGGTCGGCAAGTCCTCGGGGTCCCCGCTCTCCACACCAGAGACTTCGAGGTACAGCCATGCCCAAGACGGCGTACGTGCGCACCAAACCGCATCTGAACATCGGCACGATGGGCCACGTAGACCATGGCAAGACCACCCTGACCGCCGCCATCACCAAGGTGCTCGCCGAGCGCGGCGCCGCGTCCTTCGTCCCGTTCGACCGGATCGACCGGGCGCCGGAGGAGGCCGCGCGCGGTATCACCATCAACATCGCGCACGTCGAGTACGAGACCGACACCCGGCACTACGCGCATGTGGACATGCCGGGTCACGCCGACTACGTCAAGAACATGGTCACCGGGGCCGCGCAGCTCGACGGGGCGATCCTCGTCGTCTCCGCGCTCGACGGGATCATGCCGCAGACCGCCGAACACGTCCTGCTCGCCCGGCAGGTGGGCGTCGACCACATCGTCGTCGCCCTGAACAAGGCCGACGCGGGCGACGAGGAACTGACCGACCTGGTCGAGCTGGAGGTGCGTGACCTGCTCTCCCAGCACGGGTACGGCGGTGACGCGGCGCCTGTCGTACGGGTCTCCGGGCTGAAGGCGCTGGAGGGGGACCCGCGCTGGACGGCGTCCGTGGAGGCGCTGCTGGACGCCGTAGACACCTATGTGCCGATGCCGGAGCGGTACGTGGACGCGCCGTTCCTGTTGTCCGTCGAGAACGTGCTCACCATCACCGGCCGGGGGACCGTGGTGACCGGCGCGGTCGAACGGGGCACCGTGCGGGTGGGTGACCGGGTCGACGTGCTTGGCGCCTCCGTCGACACCGTGGTCACCGGCCTGGAGACCTTCGGCAAGCCGATGGAGGAGGCGCAGGCAGGGGACAACGTGGCGCTGTTGCTGCGGGGGGTCGCCCGCGATGTGGTGCGGCGCGGGCATGTCGTGGCTGCGCCCGGCAGTGTGGTGCCCAGTCGTCGGTTCTCGGCGCGGGTGTATGTCCTGTCGGCGCGTGAAGGTGGGCGTACGACGCCGGTTTCGACCGGGTATCGGCCGCAGTTCTATATCCGGACCGCGGATGTGGTGGGGGACATCGACCTCGGTGAGGTGGGGGTCGCACGGCCTGGGGAGACGGTGGCGATGACCGTCGAGCTGGGGCGGGAGGTTCCCCTGGAGCCCGGACTCGGATTCGCCGTCCGTGAGGGCGGACGAACCGTCGGGGCGGGGACCGTGACTGCCGTCGTGTGAGGGCGGTGCGGGTTTGCGGGGGACTGCGGGGCCGTTGTGGCCGGTCGCGCAGTCCCCCGCGCCGCTGAAGGGGCGCCGCGGCCCGGGCACAATGGGATCGTGAAGGACGAGCCCGTACCCGTGACCAGGACGGTCGATCACGGCACCGCCAAGCTCATGCCCGACGTCGACCGGAAGCGGGCCTGGCTGCTCACCGTCGACGGGGCGCCCCAGTCGTACATCGACCTGGATGAGCCCACGCATCTGGAGTTCGAGTACGCGCGACGGCTCGGGCACGTCCTGGACATCCTTGCCGAGCCGGGGCTGCCGCTGGACGTCCTGCACCTCGGTGGGGGAGCGCTCACCCTGCCCCGGTATGTGGCAGCCACGCGGCCCGGCTCCCGGCAGGACGTCGTGGAGGCCGACCGCGCACTGCTGGCGCTGGTCGGCGAGCACCTGCCGCTCCCGGACGGGTCCGGCATCGCCCGGCATGCCGGGGACGCGCGTGCGTGGCTGGCGGACGCACCCGCCGACTCGGCGGACGTCATCGTCGCGGACGTCTTCGGCGGCTCACGTGTCCCGGCGCATCTGACGTCGGTCGCCTACGCCGCGGAGGCCGACCGGGTGCTGCGCGCCGGGGGCGTCTATCTCGCCAACCTCGCCGACGCCGCGCCCTTCGACTTCCTGCGCTCCCAACTCGCCACCTTCGCCACGGTGTTCCAGGAGCTGGCGCTGATCGCCGAACCCGCCGTCCTGCGCGGCCGGCGCTTCGGCAACGTGGTGCTCGTCGCCGCGCACCACCCCGTCGACACCACCGCGCTGACCCGGCTCACCGCCGCCGACCCCTTTCCGGCCCGCGTCGAACACGGCCGCCCCCTACGCCACTTCACCGGCGACGCCCGTCCGGTCCGGGACGAGAACGCCGTGCCGTCCCCCGAGCCCCCAGACGGGGCGTTCGGTGTCGGCTGAGCTGGTGTCCGTGCTCGGGCCTTCTTGGTGACGGGCGTTGAGGCGTGTGGCGGTTTTCGTACGTTGGGCATGGCGTGGAACGCGGGCTCGTCCGTGGTGTTTTTCCGGTGAGGCGTTTTGGGTGCGGGGTGTGGGGGCTGTGCCGTCACCCGAGGTCTCCGATGGGGTGTTCGGTGTCGGCTGAGCCGTTGTCCGTGCTCGGGGTCCTCTTGGTGACGGGCGTTGAGGCGCGGCGCAGATTTCGTACGTCTGGTGTGCAGAGTGCCGCTGTGGTCACCACGACGACGAGCGCCGCGCAACCCCACAGCGCGTTCGTCCGCCCGACCGCCTCCTCCGCGGGACCGGCCAGCGCCGTCGCCAGTGGCACGAGAGCGACCGAGCCGAACCAGTCGTAGGCGGCGACCCGCGAGAGCTTGTCCTCGGGGATCTCCTGGTGGAGTGCGGTCATCCAGGAAACGCCGAAGACCTCAAGGGTCACCCCGGTCACGAACATCACCACGGACAGCGCGGCGATCGGCACGGGCACGGCGAGGGCGGCGGACGGCAGGGCGAGGGGGAAGACGCAGAGGGTGCCGGCGAGGAGGAGACGGCGTGGCTTCCAGCGGGTCATCAGGAGCGCCCCGGCGACCGTGCCCGCGCCGAAGCAGGCGAGTGCCACACCCCAGGGGCCCGCCCCGCCGAGGTGGTCCCGGGCGACGAGGGGGCCGTAGACCGCCTCGGCCGCGGCGACGACGGCGTTGGCGACGGAGAACTGCACCACGACGGCCCACAGCCACGGCCGGCCGGTGAACTCCCGCCAGCCTTCCCGGAGGTCGGCGAGGAGCCCGCCGCCCGGCTCGCGCGGTGGAATGTGGCCGACGTCGAGGAAGGACCGCAGCGATGCGGCGACCGCGAAGGCGGCGGCGTCGGCGGCGAGGACCCAGCCGGGCCCGGTCGCGGCGACCATCGCGCCGCCCAGGGCGGCACCGCCCACCGCCGCCCCTTGCATCGCCATCCGGAACACCGCGAACGCGCGGCTCGCCTGCTCCCCGCTGACCGTGGACAGCAGCATGCCCTCCGCTGCCGGGCTGAAGAACGCGTGACCGGTGCCGCCCAGCGCGGTCAGCAGCATCATCTGCCACAGCCGCGGCTCCCCGGCGAGGACCAGCACGGCGAACACGCCCTGCGAGAGCATGTTGAGGAGGTTCGCCGCGACCATCACGCGATGCCGGGGCAGCCGGTCCGCGACGGCGCCGCCGATCAGCAGGAAGAGCACCAGCGGCACGGTGCGGGCGGCGGCCACCAGGCCCACGTCGCCGCCGTCGCCACCGGTCTCGATCACCGCGAACGCGGCGGCGATCAGCGCGCCGTTGCTGCCGAGGTTCGTGACGAACGCGGCGGCGGTCAGCAGGCTGTAGTTGCGGCCCGCCCACTCGGGCCTGCGAGGGCGTCGGGCGGAGGATTCGGCAGGGGAGGTCACCGGCCGACTATCCCCGCCGCGGCCCCGGCTTGCCAAACCTCTTTCCGGCCGTCAGGGACGTGGTGACTCCGGCCACAGGGATCTGGCCAGCCAGTGCTACTCGCGGGTAACATGCCGGTCATGAGCGCAGACCAGATGTCGATCGGCGAACTGCTCGCCGCCACGGTGCCGATGGTTCGGACCCTGAACCTGGCGTACCTGGAGACCACCCCGGAGAAGGCCGTGCTGGCCCTTCCGGACCAGAGCGAGTACCGCAATCACGTCGGCGGTCCGCACGCCGGAGCGATGTTCACCCTCGGCGAGTCCGCCAGCGGCGCGATCGTCCTGGCCGCCTTCGGGGACCAGCTCTCGCGCGCCGTACCGCTTCCGGTCAACGCCGAGATCGCCTTCAAGAAGATCGCGCTCGGCCCGGTCAGGGCCACCGCGACCCTCGGTCGCCCGGCCGCCGACGTCGTCGCCGAACTCGACGAGGGAGGGCGTCCGGAATTCCCGGTGACCGTCGTCATCCAGCGCGAGGACGGCGCCGTCACCGGCGAGATGACGGTCGTGTGGACACTACGGCCCCATGGCTGAGCAGCTGTCGTGAGGACGAAGGCCCCGGGGCGTGTCCCGGCGCCTTCGCGCGGGCGCCCTGCCGGTCAGGCGGCGAACCGTTCGCCAGGTCGTGCCCCGGCGTCGCTCTCAAGTCCGGTGACGAACTCCTTGAGCCAGGCGGTGAATTCGGGCCCGAGGTCGGGCCGGTCGCAGGCCAGCCGTACCACCGTGCGCAGATAGTCGGCCTTGTCACCGGTGTCGTAGCGCAGTCCGTCGAAGACGGCCCCGTGGACCGTGCCGCCCGCGGCCAGTTCCTGGAGGGCGTCGGTCAGCTGGATCTCGCCGCCGCGGCCCGGCGCGGTGCCTTCCAGGACGTCGAAGACGGCGGCGTCGAGGACGTAGCGGCCGATGACGGCGAGGTTGCTGGGCGCGTCCTGGCGTGCGGGCTTCTCGACCAGGCCGGTGACGCGTACGACGCCGTCCTCGCCGGTGGGCTCTACGGCCGCGCAGCCGTAGAGGTGGACCTGCTCCGGCTCCACCTCCATGAGGGCGATCACGCTGCCGTCGTACCGGTCGCGGATGTCGAGCATCCGGCTGAGCAGGGTCTCGCGCGGGTCGATCAGGTCGTCACCGAGGAGGACGGCGAACGGCTCGGCGCCGACGTGCTTCCGGGCGCAGAGCACCGCATGCCCGAGGCCGAGGGGTTCGCCCTGGCGGATGTGGTGGACGTTGGCCAGGCGTGCCGGGTCGCGCACGGCGCCCAGGCGCACGGTGTCGCCCTTGGCCACGAGTGCCTGTTCCAGTTCGAGGGCGTTGTCGAAGTGGTCCTCGATGGCCCGCTTGTGGCGGCCGGTGACCATCAGCACGTCGTCGAGTCCGGCCGCGGCGGCCTCCTCGACGACGTACTGGATGGCGGGCTTGTCGACGACCGGGAGCATCTCCTTCGGCGTGGCCTTCGTCGCGGGCAGGAACCGCGTGCCGAGCCCGGCGGCCGGGACGACCGCCTTGCGGACCGTGCGGGTGGCGTCGGGGGTGGGGTGGGGGATGGAGTGGGTGGAGATCATGCGGCCCATGGTCGGAGACCGGAATGAGAGCGTCCCGAGAAATCCATGGGAGGTGGCTGTGAGTGCGTGCGGCTTCTTCTTGCAGGCGAGAGTTGGAGGTTTCGTGTGCCAACCCGCTTTGAACGCACACAACTTGGGGGCACACTCCGGCAATTTTTCGAATGCGGGTACGGATACCGTTGGTAACGGTTCCGAACTCCCCGCTTTTTGAACATAGGTCACTCGAACTTCTTGTTCCCCGTGAGTCGTTTGTGCGAAAGTGAGCCACCCCGCGAGAAGTCCAAGGTCAGGGGCCTGTCTCCGGTCTGCACCCATCACGCACCTGCTTTTTCCGACGGGCGGCCTTTCCCTTTGCCGCCCAGCGGCTTGGAAGGAAACGGTTCCGTGCAATCTCCCTACCCCCCACGGCCCCCGTATCCGCCACGGCCCGGAGCGAGCCCGGGGGAGTCCGACCACCATCTCGTCGCCCAGGCGAACGGACCCGAGGGCGGCGGGCGTGCCGTCGCGCTGCTGCTGGCCCGGCATTGGCGGGCGACGTACGAATACGCCGTCATCTGCCTTGCCTCCTCGGAGAGTTCCGCGGCGATGGCGGCCACCGCCGCGTTCGACCAGGTGCTCGCCCGGCCCACCGGCGGCGCGCTGCGGCCCCGCCTCCTCGCAGCCGTCCGGGACACGGTCAAGGCGTGGGCCGCCGACGAGGCCATTTCCGCGGTGCTGCCCGAACTCCGCAAACCGACCGGTGGTCGCGGACTGCTCGCGGCGCGCTCCGTGTCGCCCGAAAGGCGGCGGCTCGCCGAGCGCGCTTTCCAAGCCCTTCCGGGGGCGTCGCAATGCCTGCTCTGGCACACCGAGGCCGAGGCCGAACCCATATCCGTACCAGCCGGTCTGCTGGGGGTGGATTCGGGCACCGCGGGAGCCGCTCTCGAACAGGCTCGGGAGCAATTCCGGGTGGGCTGTGTACGTGCCCACCGGGAACTCGCGCCCTCGGCGGAATGCCGCTTCTACAACCGCCTCCTCGACGTCCCGATTCGCCGTGGCGGTGCGCTGCTGCCGGATGTCCAGCGCCATCTGATGGAGTGCCGGTACTGCCGTCACGCCGCCGAGCAGCTCAGTCATTTCGAAGGCGGCCTGGAAGTGCTGCTCGCCGAAACGGTGCTCGGCTGGGGGGCCGTCCGCTATCTCGACTCACGGCCCGGCCGCGGCGGGCCCCCGGAACTGCCCGCCGCACGCGCGATCGCCCGTCCCAGAAGCGGCGGACGCCACCGTCCCGCGCCTGACGGCCTCCTCGCTGCGGTCCGACGGCGCACCAAGGCCGTCATCGGAGTCGGCCTGACCGTCCTGGTGCTGGTGGCCACCGTGCTCACCGCCAAGTGCTGGTCCGATGACGACGGTGTCCCCGGCGCGCAGGCCGCCCGGGATGTGCCCAGCGGCAGCTCCGGGCGGCCGAGCACGGCGTCCCAGCCGTCGTCCGCCACAGCGCAGCGGCCGACGGGGGCCGGGCGCGGCAGGTTCCGCACCCTGGCCGCCGACGCGTGCCTCGATGTCGGCGACGGCCGGGTGCAGCCCGGTGCGGTGGCCCTACCGGCGGCCTGTTCGTCCGGCGGGTCGCCGCAGTGGTCGTACGAGAACGACGGTCTGCTGCGCGCTCTCGCCGATCCGGCCCTCTTCCGCGCCTCCGACGCCGACCGGGGAGCGGTCGCGCCGGCCCGCTGCGTGGTGCACGCGGGACAGGTGCGGTACGACCTGACCCTGCGCGGTGAACTTCCGCTCCGCCGGCCCGACGCGCGGGCCGTCACGCCCGGCCGGGCCAGGACGTGATCGTCGCCGACCGGGACGGATCCCGGGACCAGAGACGGGTGCTCGAACCGGGGAACGACGCGACCGACGGGTCCAGGGCCCCCGAGCCGGAGGTACGGAAGGCTTCCGTCCCAGGGTCACGTCCTGGAGGCGGCGTCGGCGCCGACTGCGCCCGTCCCCGCATCTCTTGAAGCCGTTCTCCCCTGATCACCCGGTCACCCTGCCGAGGGGTGAACCCGCACCCTCGCACATAGATTTCCCGCCGCCCCCGTGGTGTCTAACGGAGTGTCAAGTCGTTCTGGCGCATAGTGCGTTCAAAGGGTGAATGCCGCCACGGGCGCCCGGCGCGTCCGCGGTGCACACCGTCGTGCCCGCACACCGAAGGAGTGACGGCCCATGACCGACACCGTCTCCCGGCGATCCACGCTGCGTCTGCTGGGCGCCGCGATCGCCGTCGCCACGGCGGCCTCCGGCGGACTCACCCCGCCGTCGCGCGCCCATGCGCAGGGCAAGCCCGGTGCGGGGGCCGGGCCCCGCGTCGAGGAACTCATCGCCAAGCTCACGCTCGACGAGAAGATCTCCCTGCTGCACGGCGCCACCGACCCCGCCACACTCGGCCAGGCGGGCTACGTCCCCGGAGTGAAACGCCTCGGCATCCCGCCGCTGCGCCTCGCCGACGGCCCGGCCGGAGTCCGCGTCACCCGGCACGCCACCGCCCTGCCCGCCCCCGTGCTGCTGGCGTCCGCCTTCGATCCGGCCCTCGCTCGCCGCTACGGACAGGTCATCGGACGCGAGGGCCGCGCCCTCGGCCAGGACGTCCTGCTGTCCCCGATGGTCAACCTCATCCGCACCCCGTACGCGGGCCGCAACTTCGAGACCTTCAGCGAGGACCCGCTGCTCTCCTCCGACCTGGTCGCCGCCGAGATCGAGGGCATCCAGGGCGAGGGGCTCATCGCGACCGTCAAGCACTACGCGATGAACAACCAGGAGAAGGACCGTACGACCGTCGACGTGCGGGTCGACGAGCAGACCATGAACGAGACCGAACTGCGAGCCTTCGAAGCGGCCGTCAAGGCCGGCACCGGCGCGGTCATGGGCGCCTACAACAAGGTCAACGGCACCTACGCCTGCGAGAACAAGGCCCTCCTCACTGACGTCCTGCGCACCCGGTGGGGCTTCGACGGCTGGGTGATGACGGACTGGCGGGCCGCGCACAGCACCGCCAAGGCCCTGACCGCGGGCCTCGACATGGAGATGCCGGGCGACGTCTATTTCGGCGAGGCGCTCAAGAAGGCCGCCGAGAACCGCAGCGTGCCCGAGCACCACATCGACCAGGCGGTACGCCGCATCCTCACCGTGCTCGACCGCTTCGGCCTGCTCGACGGCAGCGCCCCGGCCCGCCCCGCCCGGGACGCCGACGCGGGCGCGGCCGTCGCTCTGGAGGTCGCCAAGGCGGGCGCGACCCTGCTGCACAACGAGCGCGACACCCTCCCGCTGACCGCCGGCGACATCGCGGTGATCGGCCCGACCGGCGGCCTGCCCTTCGTCAGCGGCGGCGGCAGCGCCCATGTCGTCCCCGACCGCGCAGACAGCCCCCTCGACGCGATCCGGGTGCGCGCCGGACGGGCCGCGAAGGTGACGTACGCGCTCGGCGAGGACCTCTACGGCAGAGCGCTCCCGGCGTCCGCGCTCTCCCCCGGCCTCAAGAGCGAGGGCCAGGGCGTCGGCGCCGGGACGACATGGACGTACGACGGAGAACTGACCGTCTCCGAGACCGATGAGTGGACCTTCGTCATCCACTACTCGGGCGCGGCCGAACTCCGACCCAGGGTGCTCGTCGACGGCAAGGACCTCTTCCCGGTCAGGCCCGGCTACGGCGAATGGTTCAGCGGCGGCCTCATCTACACCGCGCCCGACCAGCTGTCCGTGCGCCGTACGACCCTGCAACTCGCCAAGGGCACCCACACCCTGAAGATCACCGCGCAGGGCGGGGACACCGGCCAGCTGTTCCGGCTGCGGCACACCACCGGCGCGATCCGTACCCAGGACGTCGCCGAGGCGGTACGCGCCGCCCGCGCCGCCCGCCATGCCGTGCTGTTCGCCTACGAGGACGCCACCGAGGGCCAGGACCGCACCACCATCGCGCTCCCCGGCCACCAGGATGAGCTGATCGACGCGGTGACCTCGGCGAACCCGCGTACCACCGTCGTTCTCAACACGTCGTCCGCCACGTCGATGCCGTGGCTGACCCGTACCGGCGCCGTGCTCCAGATGTACTACCCGGGCCAGGAGGGCGCCGCCGCAACCGCCGCCGTCCTGTTCGGCGACTGCGACCCGGGCGGCCGGCTCACCCAGACCTTCCCCGTCGACGACGACCACCATCCCGTCGCGGGCGACGCCGCCCGCTACCCCGGTGTCGGCGGCCGTGAGGAGTACTCGGAGGGCATCCACCTCGGCTACCGCTGGTACGAGGCCGAGGGTGTGCCGCCCCTGTTCCCCTTCGGGCACGGGCTGTCGTACACCTCCTTCTCCTACGAGGACCTGACCGTGAGCCCCTCCCGAGGCGGGCTCGACGTCACCTTCGCCGTCCGCAACACGGGCCGACGTGCCGGTGTCGCCGTGCCGCAGGTGTACGTCGGGAAGTCCCCCGACCTCCAACTCGACCAGGCGGTACGGGTGCTGGGTGCCTACCGGCGGCTCTCCCTGCCCCCGGGCGGACAGCGTCGCGTCACCCTGCGCGTCGCCGCCCGCACCCTCTCCTCATGGGACCCGACGCGCCACGACTGGACGCTCGGCACGGGCCTGCGCGTGGTGTGGGTCGGGGCGTCGGCGCGGGATCTGCGGCTGCGGGGTCTGGGAGAGGTGCGCGGGTAGGGCGGCGCGCGCATGCACTCGGCGCGCGCGATCGTGGTCCTGGGCGCCTGACCGGCGCCGTTTCCCGCCCTACTCCCGGGCGAGCACCCGGTGAACACCCTGCAACCTGTGCGACGCCTTGGTGTCCGGTGTGACCCGGTAGGCTTCCCGCCGTGCGCCCGGAGCCGGGGGCACGCCGGGCAGAGATGCAGGATGCGGATCGGGAGGAAGCGGCGTTGCACGTCCAGGAATGGCTTGAGACGGTACCCGCGGTCGCCATCTACGCACTGGTGGGCGTGGTGATCGGCCTGGAGAGCCTGGGCATCCCGCTGCCGGGCGAGATCATCCTGGTCTCCTCCGCGCTGCTCGCCTCCCAGCACGGCGAAATCGACCCCGTCATCCTCGGCGCGTGCGCCAGCGCCGGTGCCATCGTCGGCGACTCCATCGGCTACGCCATCGGCCGCAGGGGCGGACGTCCCCTGCTGGCCTGGCTCGGCAAGAGGTTCCCCAAACACTTCAGTGAGGGGCACATCGCCACCGCCGAGCGCTCCTTCCAGAAGTGGGGCATGTGGGCCGTCTTCTTCGGCCGCTTCGTCGCCCTCCTCCGCATCTTCGCCGGCCCTCTCGCGGGCGTCCTGCGCATGCCGTACTGGAAGTTCCTCGTCGCCAACGTCTTCGGCGGCATCCTCTGGGCGGGCGGCACCACCGCGGTCATCTACTACGTCGGCGTCGTGGCCGAGTCCTGGCTGCGGCGCTTCTCATGGCTGGGCCTGGTGGCAGCGGCCCTGATCGGCCTGACGTCGATGCTGATCATCAGGCGCAGGGCGAAGGCGGCCCAGGTCGTGCAGTCGGAGCCGGATCCCGTCCCCGCCGGGGACTGAGGCGCCCCGCTCGTACGGCTCAGCCCCCGTGCTCTTCCCGGTGCGCCTTCGCCAACTCCGCGTACATGGTCCCGTTGAGCGTGACGCCCTCACGCTCCTCACCCGTCAGCTCCCGCCTGACCTTTGCGGGAACGCCCGCGACCAGCGATCCGGGCGGCACCCGCATCCCCTGCGGCACCAACGCCTGCGCGGCGACCAGGGAACCCGCCCCGATCACCGCACCGTTGAGAACCGTCGCCCCCATCCCGATCAGACAGTCGTCCTCCACGGTCGCCCCATGCACCACCGCGTTGTGCCCCACGGACACCCGCGCACCGATGCTCACGGGGAAACCGGGGTCGGCGTGCAGGGTGCAGTTGTCCTGGATGTTGCTCTGGGCCCCGACGGAGATCCGCTCCACATCGCCCCGCACCACCGCGCCGTACCAGACGCTCGCGCCCGCCTCCAGCGTCACGTCGCCGATCACCGAGGCTGTCGGCGCCACGAAGGCCTCGTCGTCCACCTCCGGGTCCCTGTCCCCGATCCCCGTGATCAGCGCCCTGCGCGTCATCGGCCTCTCCTCACCGCGAACGTCGTAGACGAACCGTACGCCACCGCGTAGGGCGAAGATCACAGGCCTCCCATCTCAAAAGGGCGCCGCACGCTCAGTACGGTGACCTCGTGCCGAAGCGCAAGAACACGTTCTCATCCTGGCGGCGCCGACTGGCGCAGCGCGCCGTCCACGCGGGCTGGGCCTGGGCGCAGCGCACGGGTTCGGTGACGGCCGAGAGCCCCGGCCGATTCCACTTCGGCGCGATCGGCGAGGCCACCCGCCTCGCCTTCCCGCTCGGCACGGTCTTCGGCGAACCGTGGATCCACCTCGGCTCCCACTGCATCGTCGGCGAGCAGGTGACGCTGACCGCCGGTCTGATGCCCGACCTGGACCTCGGCCCGGAGCCGATCCTGCGCGTAGGCGACGGAGTCGTCCTGGGCCGCGGCAGCCATGTCATCGCCGACACGACGGTCACCATCGGCAGCGACTGCTACTTCGGGCCGTACGTCTACGTCACGTCCACGAACCACTCCTACGACGATCCGCACCAGCCCATCGGCAAGCAGTGGCCGCGGATGGAGCCGGTGGAGATCGGTCCGGGCTGCTGGATCGGTACCGGCGCGGTGATCCTGCCCGGCGCCCGGATCGGACGGAACGTCGTGGTGGCGGCGGGTGCGGTCGTACGAGGTGTGGTGCCCGACCATGCCGTGGTGGCGGGGGCGCCGGCCCGGGTCGTACGGCGGTGGATTTCCGGCGAGGGCTGGCAGCCGCCGCTGCGGACCCCGGCGCCGGTGCCGATTCCGGACGGCGTCACCCCCGAGCAGTTGCTGGCGCTGGGCGAGTTGGACGAGGAGGCCGCGGCCAGGCTCGCCCAACTGGATGCCGAGGCCTGAGCGGCGGCGGGCGGCATGGGGCGTGCCGGCCACCTCACCGGGGGCGCTCAGCCCGCCGCCAGCAGCAGCGTGCCGACCAGGGCGAGGCCCGCGCCGGCCGCCTGGACCGTCCGCAGCCGTTCGCTGAGGAAGCCGCGCGCGGCCAGGGCGGTCACCACCGGGTAGAGCGAGGCGAGTACCGCGGCCACCGTGACCGGGCCGTGCTGGGCGGCGATCGAGTAGGTGCCGTTCGCCGCCACGTCCGCCAGACCGACGAAGGCCAGCGCGGGCAGGGACCCCCACGGGAAGCCGCCCTCGGGGACGGCCGCGGCGCCCCTCCGCACGGAGGCGTACAGCGCGAGGCCGCCCGCCGCCACGTTCGTCACGCGCTGCACGAAGAGCGCGAGGAAGAGTCCGGTGACGGTGGTCGACGCCTCCGCGATCAGCGCGAACACCGTCCCGAATCCGACCGCCGCGACCAGGGTGAGGAGGATGGCCTGCCGCTGCACCGGCAGGCCCCTGAGCTGCGGTCCGCCCGCGAGGGCGACACCGAGGACGGCGACCGCGATGCCCGCGACCTGCACCAGGCCGGGCCGTTCACCGAGGAACAGCCCGACACCGACCGGGACGGCGATGCCCAGCGTGCCGAGCGGGGAGACCACGCCCATCGGCCCGAGCGCCAGCGCCTGGTAGAAGCAGAGGAGGGCGGCGGGGCCGACCAGCCCCGCCGCGACGGCGAACCACAGCCGCGGACCGGCCTCGCTCCAGGCGCCCGTGGCGACCACGATCACGCCGAGCACGGCCGTCGCGACCGTCTGCGAGACGACGACGACCGTGAGCGCCGGGGTGCGCCGGGTCAGCAGTCCGCCGCCGAAGTCGGCCAGCCCCCACAGCAGGCTGGTGGCCAGGGCGAAGAGTGCTGTCACGGGGAGCCTCGCAGTACAGTTCGGTGAACACATCAGGTGCGTCGGTTGCACCTCACCGTAGTTCAATGAAATGCACTATGTCATTCAGAATATTGGCCTAGATGTTGGACGGAACGTGTCGGACCTCGACCTGCTGACCCAATCCCTGGCGCGCAACGTCAAGCACTGGCGATCGGTGCGCGGCTACACCCTGGACGTGCTCGCCGCCCGCTCCGGCGTCAGTCGCGGCATGCTCATCCAGATCGAGCAGGCCCGCACCAATCCCAGCCTCGGCACGGTCGTCAAGATCGGCGACGCCCTGGGGGTCAGCATCACCACCCTCCTCGACTACGAGCAGGGCCCCAGGGTCCGCATCGTCCCCGCCGAGCAGGCCGTACGGCTGTGGCACACCGACGCCGGCAGCCACAACCTCCTCCTCGCGGGCACCGAGGCACCCGGTCCGCTGGAGATGTGGCAGTGGCTCCTGATGCCGGGCGAGAGCAGTCCCTCGGATCCGCACCCCACCGGCACGGTCGAGCTGCTGCACGTCACGGAAGGCGAGCTGACGCTCACGGTCGACGGCGTGGAGTACCGCGTCCCGGCCGGTTCGAGCGCCTCCTTCGAGGCCGACACCCCGCATGTGTACGGCAATACGGGCGACGCGCCGATGCGCATGGTCATGGCGGTCTCCGTCCCGCCCGTGCACTGAGGCGGCCCTGTTAGCGTGCGGTCATGGACGCACCCATCGGACACTTCGACACCGCCGCCCCCGCCCCCGACTCCCTCGACGAGCTGACCCGCCCGGTCGCCGACGCCGTACGTCTGTGGAGCGGCAGCGTCTCCGCCGACCGGATCGTCTACGTCGACACCGACCCGCGGTGGGCCGACACCGCCGTCTTCGTGGAGCACTACGGCCGCGAGCTGCTGGAGCAGTCGGCGAACTGTGTGGTGGTCGCGGGCAAGCGCGGCGGCGAGACGACGCTCGCCGCCTGTGTGGTCCTGTCCACCGCCCGGGTCGACGTCAACGGCGTCGTCCGCCGCCAACTCGGCGCGCGCAAGGCCTCCTTCGCGTCGATGGACACCGCGACCGGCGAGACCGGCATGGAGTACGGCGGCATCACCCCGATCGGACTGCCCGCCGACTGGCAGGTGCTGGTGGACCCGGCCGTCGTCGACCTGCCGTACGTCCTGGTCGGCAGCGGGCGCCGGCGCGGCAAGCTGCTGGTGCCGGGGAAGGCGTTCGCGGAGCTGCCGGGAGCCGTGGTCCTGGAGGGGCTGGGCGTTCCGGTGTGACGGTCAGGTGTGGTGGGCCAGCGCCAGATGCGGGTCCGCCTCGCCCGGGACCGGCGCCGGATCGGCGTGCACCAGAGCCGCGGTGAGCCGCGGTACGGCGTGCAGCAGCGCGTGTTCGGCGTCCACGGCGACGGCGTGGGCCTGACGTACCGTCACCTCGCCGTCCACGACGACCGCCACCTCGGCGCGCAGCCGGTGTCCGATCCAGCGCAGCCGCAGCTCACCCACCTCCCGCACCCCAGGCACCTCCCGCAGCGCCCGCTCGGCCCGGTCCACCAGGGCCGGGTCGACGGCGTCCATCACGCGCCGGAACACCTCCCGTGCCGCGTCGCGCAGCACCAGCGCGATCGCGGCCGTGATCGCCAACCCCACGATCGGGTCGGCGAGTTGCCAGCCCAGCGCCGCACCGCCGGCGCCCAACAGCACCGCCAGTGACGTGAATCCGTCCGTGCGGGCGTGCAGCCCGTCCGCCACCAGTGCGGCCGAGCCGATCTCCCGCCCGACCCTGATCCGGTAGCGGGCCACCCATTCGTTGCCCGCGAAGCCGACGAGGGCGGCCACGGCGACTGCCGGAATGTGCTCCACCGGGCGAGGGTCGATCAGCCGCTCGATCGCCGTCCACCCCGCGAAGGCCGCAGACGCGGCGATCGTCAGCACGATCGCGATGCCCGCCAGGTCCTCGGCGCGTCCGTAGCCGTACGTGAAGCGCCGCGTCGCCGCGCGCCGGCCCAGCACGAACGCGATCCCCAGCGGTACGGCGGTCAGCGCGTCCGCGGTGTTGTGCACCGTGTCGCCGAGCAGCGCGACCGAGCCGGACGCCGCCACCACGACCGCCTGCGCCAGCGCCGTCACGCCCAGTACCGCCAGCGAGACCCACAGCGCCCGCATCCCGCGTGCGGAGGACTCCAGGGCGGAGTCGAGTTTGTCGGCGGTCTCGTGGGAGTGGGGGGTGCGGAGATGGCTCAGACGGTGGCGGAGGGAGTGCGCATGGTCGTGGTGGTGTCCGTGCCCGTGTCCATGGTGCTGCGCGTCGCTCACGTGGCTCCCCTTTCGGCGTGCTGGTGGACATCTTCCCGTCCACGACGCCATTATGTGCGTATGAGCGCACGCATGCACCTTTCACCTGCGCACCATGCGCATCCGCGCAGCCCCGGCGAGGAGCAGTTCGCACTCGCCGCCGAGATCCTGGCGCTGCTCGGCGACCGCACCCGGCTCACGCTGCTGCACGCCCTGAGGGCGGGGGAGGCCGACGTCACGACGCTGACGGAGGCGTGCGGAGCGGCGCGGCCGGCGGTGAGCCAGCACCTGGCCAGGCTGCGGCTGGCGGGGCTGGTGAACACGCGGAAGGAGGGGCGCCGGGTGATCTACTCGCTGCGTGACGGGCATCTGCGCCGGCTGGTGGACGAGGCGCTGAACGTGGCCGACCACCGGCTCAGCGACCGGCCCGTGCACGACTGAGGGCGGCGACGGCTGCCGGTCGCCGGTATTGAGTCGGTGCTGTCAGTGGCGGTGCTTTCAGTCGGCGGTGTTTCAGTCGGCGGTGTTTCAGTCGGTGGTGTTCAACCCCAGATAGCCCTCCGCGAACGAGGCCGCCGCGAGGCGTGAGTCGAAGAGGCGGTGCAGCCGGGCGCGGGTGGTACCCGCGCGGTACGGGTCGCCGGACGAGGTGCCGTGGTAGACCTCGGAGAGCCACTGCGAGAACTCCGCGTAGTCCCAGGCACGGTTCACGCAGGTCGCCGAATAGCCGTCAAGGCCGCTGTCGTCGCCCTTCGTGAGGTGGGCGACGAGCGCGTCGCCGAGCAGGAAGGCGTCGTGCAGGGCGAGGTTCATGCCCTTGGCCGCGATCGGCGCGGTGAGGTGAGCCGCGTCACCCGCCAGGAACAGCCGCCCGAACACCATCGGTTCGACGACGTAGTTGTGCATGTCGAGGACGCGCTTCTCGATCAGCCGCCCCTCGGTGAGCGGCGGCGCCCCGGCCGCGCCGAGCCTCGACTGCAGCTCGGACCAGACCCTGTCGTGCGACCAGTTCTCCGGGTCGTCCCCGGGCGGGCACTGAAGGTAGTAGCGGGTGATCTCGGGGCTGCGGGCCATGTGTCCGGCGAAGCCGCCTGGGTGCAGGCCGAACAGGACACAGTCCGCGGACTGCGGCGCCTCGGCGAGGAGCGCCAGCCAGCCGATGCCGTAGTCGTGCCGCGCGATCCGGGCCCGGTCGGGCGGCAGCACGGCCCGGGTCACTCCGCGCGCCCCGTCGCAGCCCGCCACGAAGTCGCAGTGCAGGACCTGCCGCCCACCCGTGTCGGGGCAGAGGTACGACACCGACGGCCGGTCCGAGTCGAGGTCGTGCAGCTCCACGTCCCGCACGCCGAAGCGGACGGCGCCGCCCCGCACGTCCGCGTACTCGCGCACCAGGTCCGTCACCAGCAACGGCTGCGGATAGACGAAGTGATGCCGCCCCGTCAGCTCTCCGTACGAGAAGCGGAACCGCTCGCCGGCGAAGCGGAACTCGCACTCGGTGTGCAGCTGGGCGCGCTCCAGCAGATTCGCGGCGAGTCCGCGCCGTTCCAGGCCGCGTACCGCCCACTCCTCGATGACTCCGGCCCGCGGCCGGCGCTCGATGAACTCCCGGGTCCCGGTCTCCAGGACCACGCAGTCGACGGAGGCGGCCCGCAGGATGTTGCCGATGGTCAGCCCGGCGGGCCCGGCGCCCACGATGACGACCGGAAAGCGTTGCGGGGCGGGGGAGTCGGCGTGGGAAGCGGCGGAGATCACCCGTGCATTATGGGGCGCCGGGGCGCCGCGAAGGAGTGCCCATCCGGTTCACGGGCGTATGTCCCCTGCGCAGCGGAAACCGGTGTGGCCGCTGGAGCTGTCGGGGGTGTTGGCGCTGCGGGCGGCGACGCGGTAGCGGTTGCAGTAGGACTCGTGGCACATGTGCGAGCCACCGCGGATGACCTTGGCGGTGCCGGAGCCGGGACCGGTGGGGTTGGAGTGGATCGCGGTGCTGTGGTCGGTGGCCCACCAGTCGGCGCACCACTCCCAGACGTTCCCGGACACGTTGTGCAGGCCGAAGCCGTTGGGTGCGAAGGAGTCCACGGGCGCGGTGGCGCGGTAACCGTCGGCGGCGGTGTTCTTCGTCGGGAAGGTGCCGCGCCAGATGTTGCAGCGGAACTCGCCGCCCGGGTTCAGCTCGTCGCCCCAGGGATAGCGCCGCTGCTCCAGCCCGCCGCGGGCGGCGTACTCCCACTCGGCCTCCGTGGGCAGCCGCTTGCCCGCCCAGGCCGCGTAAGCCGCCGCGTCCTGCCACGACACATGCACCACCGGGTGGTCGCCGCGCTCCGCCACCGTGCTGCCGGGCCCCTCCGGACGCTGCCAGGTCGCGCCCTCGATCCCGCACCACCAGGGCGTCTGCTCGGGACGCGGGGCACCGCGCCGCAGGGCGCCGGGCAGGAAGCCCGCGAAGACGTACGACCAGCCGAACCGCTCGGCGTCGGTGATGTGCCCGGTGTCGGCGACGAAGGCCGCGAACTGCTCGTTGGTCACCGCGCAGGCGTCGATCCGGAACGCGTCGAGCCGCACCGCCCGTACCGGACCCTCACCGTCGGCCGGGAACCCCTCGCTGTCCTGCGCGCCCATCAGGAACTCGCCGCCGGGCAGCAGCACCATGCCTTCCGCGGAGCCGTCTCCTGTCCCCGTCGGCGGCGCTGCGGACAACGCCAGAGGCTGCGCCTGCCCGCGTCCCGACGGCGGGCAGCAGGGGGACTCGTGCATCTGTGTTCCTCAAGGTGGAGAGCGTCTGGTACCCGTCCGGACCTTAGCCCAGCCGGGGTATCTCGATCGCCGGGCACCGGTCCATCACCATCTCCACGCCCGCCGCCCGGGTGCGGTCGTACGCCGCCTCGTCGATGACGTCGAGCTGGAACCAGACCGCCTCGGCGCCCTTCGCCACCGCCTCGTCGGCGATCGCACCGGCGAGGTCGCTGTTGACGAAGACGTCGACGACGTCGACGGGGAAGGGGATCGCCTCCAGGGAGGGGTATCCCTTCTCCCCGAGGACCGTCTCGGCCTTCGGGTGGACGGGCACGATCCGCTTGCCGAAGCGCTGCAGGACGCCGGCGACGCCATGGGCCGCGCGCCGCTGGTTGTTCGACAGGCCCACCACGGCCCAGGTGTCGCCGAGCTCGGTGAGGATCTTGCGGACCGTCGCTGCGTCGCCGTACACCGCTGGCCTCCTGGGCGTCGAGGAAGTGCTGTCGTAGCGCACAACGGGTGAAGCGGCGCCGTGATTCCCGTTCCACGCCGACTCGCACGTCCTGGTGATTCCCGCCATCGGGTCTGGATTTCGCGCCGGATCCCGCGTACGGCCCTCCGTCCGCCTACGCTCACCCCGTGCTGCGCATCACCGACGCCCGTACCGGCGACTTCGTCGCCGCCGCCCCCGTCCGGCGCGGGCTGACCCGTGTGGAGGCCCATCCGCCGGGCTTCGGCATGACCGGGCTGCGGGTGCTGCTCGCCGCGGATCTGCTCGTCCGCGCGCTGGAACTCGGCGGCACGCCGGTCTGGGCGCTGCTGAGCTGCGAGCGGGAGCCCGCCGAACTGGCGGCGGGCGCCGCGACGCTCGGCGTCCGGCCCTTCGAGCAGCGCCGGGACACCGACCCGGGCCTGGGTGAGGCGCAGGTCATCCATGTGGTGACCGAGGGCGGCAGCGCACCCGACGGCGTCCGGGTCGCCGTGGCCCCCGTCCAGCCGGAGCCGTCCGAAGCGGCCGACCCCGCCGTGCTGAGGCTGGCGCTGCTCTCCCGTCCGCGCGCCGCGTCGGTGCGGCTCGACGAGGCCGCTCTCGCGGAGGCGGACGAGACGCTCCGGCGCTGGCGCAGTGCCGTCGCCGCGTGGGCGCACCGGCCGTCGCGGCCGGTCCCCGACGAGGTGCGCGACCGGCTCCGTACCGCCTGGGAGGACGATCTCGACGTCCCCGAAGTGCTCGCCACCCTGCGGTGGGCGGAGACCGCGGTCGGCCTCCCCGACGGCGCCCGCTTCGAAACGTACGCCTACGCCGACCGGCTGCTGGGCCTGGACCTGACGCGCGATCTGGGGGCCCTGGCATGACCGCACGCTTCGGCACCGGCCCTCTGCGCCGCCTGGTCGTCCTGCGGCACGCCAAGTCCGCCTGGCCGGACGGCGTCGCCGACCACGCCCGCCCGCTCGCCCCGCGCGGCCGACGGGACGCGCCCGCCGCGGGCGTCGCGCTCGCCGCGGCCGACTGTCTGCCGGACCTGGCGCTGTGCTCCACCGCCGTCCGCGCCCGGCAGACCTGGGAGCTGGCCTCCGCCCAGTGGGGCACCCCGCCGCCGGTGCGTTACGACCCGAGGCTGTACGCGGCCGGCGTCCCGGACCTGCTCGCCGTCGTGCACGACGTGTCCGCCGAGGTCGAGACGCTGCTGCTGATCGGGCACAACCCCGGCCTGGAGGAACTGGTCCTCGGGCTCGCCGGGGACGGTCTCGACGACTCGCTGGAGAGGGTCCGGGTGAAGTTCCCGACCTCGGCGATCGCCGTCCTGGCCTGGTACGGCACATCGTGGCGGGGTCTCGCCAGGGGCGGGGCCCTGCTGACGTCGGTGATGGTGCCGCGCGGCAAGAAGTAGCGGCAAGAAGCAGCCGTCCACGCGCGCGTGCCCTGCGCATAGGCTGGCCCGATGCAGGACGAGTACCGCACAGTGGCCCGCGCGGGCGTGCACGAGACCGAGGTCAACCGCTCCCGTTTCCTGTGCGCACTGGCGCCCGCGGCCACCGAGCAGGAGGCGCAGGACTTCGTCGCGGCCGTCCGCAAGGAGCACGCGGACGCCACCCACAACTGCTACGCGTACGTCATCGGGGCCGGCGCCGCGATCCAGAAGGCGAGCGACGACGGCGAACCCGGTGGCACGGCGGGCGTCCCCATGCTCCAGATGCTGCTCCGTCGCGACATGCGGTACGTCGTCGCCGTCGTCACCCGCTACTACGGCGGCGTCAAGCTCGGCGCGGGCGGCCTCATCAGGGCGTACGGCGGTGCCGTGGGCGAGGCCCTGGACACCCTCGGCACGATCACCCGCAGGCGCTTCCGGCTCGCCACGGTGACCGTCGACCACCAGCGCGCGGGCAAGGTCCAGAACGACCTGCGCGCCACCGGCCGCGAGGTGCGCGACGTGCGCTACGCCGAGGCCGTCACGATCGAGATCGGGCTGCCGGACGCCGACGTGGCGGCGTTCCGGGCGTGGCTGGCCGACGTCACCGCGGGGACGGCCGGGTTCGAACTGGGCGGAGAGGCGTACGGCGACGCCTGACGGAACCGGCAAGAAGTGCATAACGGGCAGTCTCATGTGCGGTCATGACGGGCCGATACGGGAGTAACCACTCGTGATGTCAGACCCGGCCGTTAGTCTTCGGGGATCATGAGGCTCCTGCACACTTCCGACTGGCATCTGGGCCGGGCGTTCCACCGCGTGAACATGCTCGGTGCCCAGGCCGAGTTCATCACGCACCTCGTCACGACCGTGCGCGAGCGCGAGGTGGACGCGGTGGTCGTGTCGGGAGACGTGTACGACCGGGCGGTGCCGCCGCTCGCCGCGGTGGAGCTGTTCGACGGCGCCCTGCACCGGCTAGCCGGCCTCGGCGTGCCGACGGTGATGATCTCCGGGAACCACGATTCGGCGCGGCGGCTCGGCGTCGGTGCCGGGCTGATCGGGCGCGCGGGCATCCACCTGCGCACCGAGCCGTCGGCTTGCGGGACGCCGGTGGTGCTGTCCGACGTGCATGGCGATGTGGCCTTCTACGGTCTGCCGTATCTCGAACCGGCGCTGGTGAAGGACGAGTTCGGCGTGACGAAGGCGGGACACGAAACCGTCCTCGCCGCGGCCATGGACCGGGTCCGCGCCGACCTCGCCGCACGCGCGCGTGGCACACGCTCCGTCGTCCTCGCGCACGCCTTCGTCACCGGCGGCGACACCAGCGACAGCGAACGGGACATCGCGGTCGGCGGGGTGGACTCGGTGCCCGCCGGGGTGTTCGACGGCGTCGACTATGCGGCGCTCGGGCATCTGCACGGCTGCCAGACCATCACCGAGCGCGTGCGCTACTCCGGTTCGCCGCTGCCGTACTCCTTCTCGGAGGCCCGCCACCGCAAGAGCATGTGGCTCGTCGACCTGGCCGCCGACGGGTCGGTGGCCGCGGAGCGCGTCAACTGCCCGGTGCCCCGTGCGCTGGCCCGGATCCGCGGCACCCTGGAGGAGCTGCTCGCCGACCCTGACCTCGCCCGGCACGAGGAGGCCTGGGTCGAGGCCACGCTCACCGACGCGGTCCGCCCGGCCGAGCCCATGGCCCGGCTCGCCGAGCGCTTCCCGCACACCCTCAGCCTCGTCTTCGCCCCCGAGCGGACCCCGGACGACCCCGATGTGTCGTATGCGAAGCGGCTCGCCGGACGCAGCGACCAGCAGATCGCCGAGGACTTCGTGGCCCATGTGCGCGGCGCCGGGCCCGACGAGCACGAGCGGACCGTGCTGCGGGACGCGTTCGACGCGGTGCGCGCGGCCCGTCGTGGGGACGAGCGGGTCGTGCCGGAGGTGACGCGATGAGGCTGCACCGCCTGGACATGACCGCCTTCGGACCGTTCGGCGGCTCCCAGTCCGTCGACTTCGACGAGTTGTCGGCGGCCGGCCTCTTCCTGCTGCACGGGCCGACCGGCGCCGGAAAGACCTCCGTCCTGGACGCCGTCTGCTACGCGCTGTACGGCTCGGTGCCCGGTGCCCGCCAGGGCGGTTCGCTGCGCAGCGACCATGCGGCGGCCGGCACCCGCACCGAGGTGACCCTCGAACTCACGGTCGCCGGACGCCGATTGGAGCTGATCCGACAGCCGCCCTGGGAGCGGCCGAAGAGGAAGGGCGGTCCGGGTACCACCGTCGACAAGGCGCAGAGCCGGCTGCGCGAGTACGACGCGGACGGCGGCGCCTGGAAGGACCTCAGCCGCTCCCACCAGGAGATCGGCGAGGAGATCACCCAGCTCCTCGGCATGAGCCGCGAGCAGTTCTGCCAGGTCGTGCTGTTGCCTCAGGGCGACTTCGCTCGCTTCCTGCGCGCGGACGCCGAGGCACGCGGCCGACTGCTGGGCCGCCTCTTCGACACGCACCGCTTCGCGGAGGTCGAGAAGAGCCTGGCCGAGCGCAGGCGCGTGACCGAGGCCCGGGTGCGCGACCAGGACGCCGCTCTGCTGGCCGACGCACACCGCATGCAGCAGGCGGCGGGTGACGCCATGGACCTGGCGGAGCTGGCGCCCGGCGACCCCGGACTGGCCGACGCCGTCATGAGCGCCGCCGCCGTCGCCCGCAGCACCGCCCGCGAACAGCTGACGGTCGCTCACTGCCGCCTCACCGCCGCCGAGTCTGGGCAGGCCGCAGCCGACCGCGCCCTGGCCGACGTACGCGAACTGGCGCGGCTGCAACAGCGCTTCGCCCAGGCACGCGAGCGCGCGGCGCTGATGCAGGAGCGTGTCGGTGCCTGCCGGGAAGCGCAGGCGCGGATGGAGCGGGCCCGCAAGGCGGAGGCGGTGGCGCCCGCGCTGGAGCTGCGGGAGGCCGCAGAGGCCGAACACCGGCGCGCGGCGGCGGCACAGGCACACGCGCGTGCCCTGCTGCCGGAGACCTTCGCCGTCTCGGGCGCGGGCGGACTCGCCACCGCCGCACGCCGGGCCGCCGAGGAACTGGGCGGCCTGGAGTCGGCCCGCCGCGCCGAACACCGGCTGGCCGAACTCGTCGCCGAGCGGGCCGACCTGGACCGTCAGGAGCGTGCCGACGACGACGTCCGCCAGGAGGCGGAGGCGTGGCTCGCCGAATGGGAGGCGACCCGCGCCGCGCTCCAGGCCCGCATCGACGCCGCCCAGCAGGCCGCGACCCGGGCCGAACAGCTCGCCGTGCAGCGTGGACCGGCACAGCGGCGGCTCGCGGCGGCCCGGCAGCGGGACCAGTTCGCGGGCGACACCGAAGCCGCCCAGCAGCAGGCGCTCGCCTCGGCCGAGCGAGCGGTCGAGGCCCGCGCGCACTGGCTCGACCTCAAGGAACAGCGCCTGAACGGCATCGCCGCCGAACTCGCCGCGAACCTCACCGACGGCGAGCCCTGCGCTGTCTGCGGCGCCACCGAACACCCCGCTCCCGCACGGAAGGTCGCCGGACACGTCGACCGGGAGGCGGAGGAGCGCGCGCTCGCCGCCTACCAGCGCGCCGACGAACAGCGCGCCGAGGACGAGCGCCGCCTCGGCGTCGTACGGGAGGCCCTGGCCGCCGCCACCGCGGAGGCCAAAGACGCGCCCACAGCCGAACTCGCCGTAGAAACAGATGAGTTGGAGCGGCTGTACGAGCAGGCACGCCGGGATGCTTCCGCGCTGCACTCCGGGCACGAGGAGCTGCGCCGGGCCGGGCAGGAGCACGAGCGGCGCACCGCCGAACGGCAGGAGGCGGCCGTACGAACCGCCTCGCGGATCGGTCAACGGGAGCGCCTGGAGCTGGAGAAGGCCGCCCTGGAGGAGGAGCTGGCGCAGGCCCGGGGCGCCTCGGCGAGCGTGGCCGCGCGGTCCGCGCAGCTGGAGCAGCTGGTCGCCCTGCTCTCCGACGCCGCCGATGCCGCGCGCACCGCCGAGGAGAGCGCCGAGCGGCTCAAGGCCGCGGACGGCCGGCTCGCCGAGTCCGCGTTCCGCGCCGGGTTCGACACCCCGCAGGCCGCGGCGTCCGCCCTCCTCGACGACGCGTCCCACCGCGAGCTGCAACGGCGGCTGGACGCCTGGCAGTCCGAGGAGGCCGCCGTCCGCGCGGTCCTCGCCGAGGCCGACACCGCGGCCGCCGCCCAGCAGCCGACCGCCGACCTCGAAGCGGCCGAGCGGACCGCGTCGGCCGCGGCCCAGCGCCTGCGCGACGCCGCCTCCGCACGCGACGCGGCGGCCCGGCGCTGCGCCGAACTCGACCGGCTCTCCGCGCGATCGGCGGAGGGCATACGACGACTGGCGCCGCTGCGCGAGGAGTACGACCGGGTGGCCCGTCTGGCGGGCCTGAGCGCGGGCACCTCCGCGGACAACGAACGCAGGATGCGCCTGGAGTCGTATGTGCTCGCCGCCCGCCTGGAACAGGTGGCCGCCGCCGCGACCGTACGGCTGCGGCGCATGTCCTCCGGCCGCTACACCCTCGTCCACTCCGCCGACCGGGCCGGGCGCGGTCGCAGCGGCCTCGGACTGCACGTCGTCGACGCCTGGACCGGACGCGAGCGGGACACGGCGACCCTGTCGGGCGGCGAGACGTTCTTCGCCTCGCTCGCCCTCGCCCTCGGCCTCGCGGACGTCGTCACGGACGAGACCGGCGGCGTCCGGCTGGACACCCTCTTCATCGACGAGGGCTTCGGCAGCCTCGACGAGCAGACCCTCGACGAGGTGCTCGACGTGCTCGACGCGCTGCGGGAGCGGGACCGCAGCGTCGGCATCGTCAGCCACGTCGCCGACCTGCGCAGACGCGTTCACGCGCAGCTGGAGGTCGTCAAGGGCAGGGCGGGCTCAGAGCTGCGCCGGCGGGGCGTCGGCTGAGGTCAGCGGCCGAGCGGACGGCGGGGCAGCGGCGACGAGTACACCACGCTGGTGGTGACCGAACCCAGGGCGCCGATCTTCCCGGACACCTCCTCCAGGTGGCGCATCGAGCGGGCGGTGACCTTGATGACGAAGCAGTCGTCGCCCGTGACGTGGTGCGCCTCCAGGATCTCGGGCGTCGCGGCGACGAGGTCGTGGAACGGCTTGTAGTTGCCGTTCGGATAGCGCAGCCGGACGAACGCCAGGATCGGCAGCCCCAGCCGTTGCGGGTCGACGACCGCGGCGTATCCCTGGATGACGCCCGCCTCCTCCAGTCGCCGCACCCGTTCGGTGACCGCGCTCGGCGACATGGAGACGGCGCGCGCCAGCTCGGCGAAACTGGCCCGGCCCTCCCGCTGGAGGACGTCGAGGATGCGCCAGTCGGTGGCGTCCGGGGAAAACGTGGTCATGGGCGATGGATAGCAGGGGAATCCCCGGCCGATCAAGTAGAGCGCCGGTGATCGCCCCTTCAGGGGGCGGCGCAACGACCGTAGGTTCTTGCCCATGACGACCACCACCGTGAACCCCGTCCTGCGCGTCGCCCCCGCCACCCCGGCCGAGGCCGCCGCCTACTTCCGTGCCGGCCTCGCGTTCCATACAGACGTCTCCGACGTGGCCGCCGCGCTCTCGGCCGGCGGCGAGGCGGGCTTCGTCGTGCTGGACTGCCGTTCCACCGAGTCCTGGGACCAGGGCCACATCCCGGGCGCCGTCCACCTCCCGACCGCGCTCATCCGCGAGCAGGCCGGGCGACTCCTCGACAAGTCGGTGCCGGTCGTGACGTACTGCTGGGGCCCCGGCTGCAACGGCGCGACCCGGGCCGCCCTCGCCCTCGCCGAACTCGGTTACCAGGTCAAGGAGTTGCTGGGCGGCTTCGAGTACTGGGTGCGCGAGGGCTTCGAGTTCGAGACCTGGCAGGGCCGCGAACGCCGCGCCCCCGACCCCCTGACGGTGCCCGTGGACGCGGAGGACTGCGGCTGCTGAGCGCCCCGCGGGCAGTGCCGGGACGAGCCTTCGCGTCCTCGCGTCCCTTCCGAGCGTCCGCCGAACCGCGGCCGACCCCACCGGGCCCTGAACCACCGTGACTTGTGGGGCCCTTGTGCGTGTAGGTTTCTGCGCCATGGTGCGATACGCGGAACCGGGCGCGGTGGACTGGGTCGAGTCGGGCGGCGGGCCGCTCATAGCGGTGCCGGAGACGGTGCTGCCGTTCTGGGCGGGAGCCGACGGCGACGAGACCGCCTCGGACTACGACCGGGCCTGCGAGGTGGACGGCTTCGTCGGACTGCTCCCGGTCGGTGACTCCGCGGCCCTGGTCCTGGGTGACGAGCCCGCGTCGACCGCCTTCCTGCCGGTCCACGACACCTTCGTACGGTGGTGCGCGGGCGACTCCGAGGACGAACTGCTGGCCCGGGTCCCCGCGGCCCTCGCCACCGCGGTCTGGGCGGACGAGGTGCGCTGGCACGTGCCCGGGCCGGTGCTGCTGTTCGACTCGGCCTGGCCCGGACGGGATTCCGAGCGGGCCGGCAACCTGAGGATCGCTCTGGAGCCGGGGCCGTACGCGGTCCGGGCGGCACAGGTGCGCCCCGGCCCGGAGACCTGGCTGGGGCTGGTGCAGTTGCGGCGGCTGGCGGACTGAATTCCGGGTGGCGGTCCTGGGGCACCCGGGAAACCAGAGATGCGCGGACGCCCGCCGGTTCCCCATCATGGTCGACCATGCCCCGACTCCCGCACCCCACCCCCGAAGCCCTGCGCCGTGCACCCCTGCCGCTGCGTGGCCGCACCGCCCTCGTGACCGGTGCCAGCCGGCGCGGCGGTATCGGCCATGCGGTGGCCCGGCGGCTCGCCGCGTACGGCGCGAGCGTCTACCTGCATCACCATGTGCCGCACGACGCCGCCATGCCCTGGGGCGCCGACCGCCCGCAGGACGTGACCGCCTCGGTGCGCGCCGCGCTCGGCGATCCCGGCGCCCGGGTCCACGCCGGCCCCGGCGACCTCTCCGACCCGTCCGCACCCGCCCGGCTGATCGCCACGGCGGCTTCGGCGCTGGGCGGACGGCTCGACATCCTCGTCGCCAACCACGCCCTCAGCGGCTCCGACGGGACGCTCGACGAGATCGACGCCGCGATGCTCGACGCGCACTGGACGGTCGACACCCGCTCGGTGCTGCTGCTGATCCAGGCCTACGCCCGGCAACCGGAGCGCCCCCGGGGCGGGCGCGTGGTGATGATGACGTCCGGACAGGACATCGCGGGCGGCATGCCCGGCGAGATCGCCTACGCCCTGCAGAAGGGCGCCCTCGCCTCGATCACCCGGTCCCTGTCGACCACGCTCGCCGAGCAGGCGATCACGGTGAACACCGTCAACCCCGGTCCCGTGGACACGGATTACCTGACCGGTGACGCCTACGAGGCCGTCGCCGCCCGGTTCCCCGCCGGTCGCTGGGGCATGCCCGACGACCCCGCCCGTCTCATCGCCTGGCTGGCGACGGACGAGGCGGAGTGGGTCACGGGTCAGGTGATCGATTCGGAGGGCGGGTTCAGACGCTGAGGCCTACAGGCGCGACAATTCGTCCACGAGGTCGTCCAGACCCAGCGAGCCCTGCGACAGCGCCGCCATGTGCCACGCCTTGAGGTCGAAGGCCTCGCCGTGCCGCTCGCGCGCCTTCTCGCGGCCCAGCAGCCACGCCCGCTCGCCGAGCTTGTACCCGATCGCCTGGCCCGGCATCGTCAGATAGCGCGTCAGTTCGCTCTCCACGAAGTCGGCCGGGCGGCTGCTGTGCGCGCCGAAGAACTCCTGGGCCAGCTCCGGCGTCCAGAGCTCGCCCGGGTGGAAGGGGGAGTCGGCCGGGATCTCCAGCTCCAGGTGCATGCCGATGTCGACGATGACCCGCGCCGCCCGCATCATCTGCGCGTCGAGATAGCCCAGCCGCTGCTCCGGGTCCGTGAGGAAGCCGAGTTCGTCCATCAGCCGCTCCGCGTACAGCGCCCAGCCCTCGGCGTTGGCGCTGACGCCGCCGACGGTGGCCTGGTAGCGGGAGAGGTTGGCGGCGACGTGGGCCCACTGGGCGAGTTGCAGGTGATGTCCGGGAACGCCCTCGTGGTACCAGGTCGAGACGAGGTCGTACACCGGGAAGCGCGTCTGCCCCATCGTCGGCAGCCAGGTGCGGCCCGGGCGTGAGAAGTCCTCCGACGGGGGCGTGTAGTACGGGGCCGCCGCGCCGCCGGGCGGTGCGATCCGGGACTCCACCTTCCGTACCCGCTCGGCGAGTTCGAAGTGCGTGCCGTCGAGCGCCTCGATGGCCTGGTCCATCAGGCCCTGGAGCCACTCGCGGACCTCGTCGACGCCCTCGATGTGCCGGCCGTGCTCGTCGAGGTGCGCGAGTGCCACCCATGGCGTCGCGGCGCCCGGCAGGATCTTCTCCGCCTCCTGCTTCATCTCGCCGAGCAGCCGGTGGTACTCGGACCAGCCGTAGGCGTACGCCTCGTCCAGATCGAGTTCGGTGCCGTTGAAGTAGCGCGACCAGCGCGCGTACCGTTCCCGGCCGACCGTGTTCGGCGCGTCCGCGGCGGTCGGCGCGTACACGTCGCGCATCCAGTCCCGCAGCTCCACGACGGCCGCGGTCGCCCCGCGTGCCGCCTCGTCCAGCGCGGTGCGCAGCGTCTCGGGGCCCGACGACGCGAAGTCCTCGAACCAGCCGCGTCCCTCGCCGGTGTCCGCCCACTCGGTGAGCTGCCCGACGAATGTGGCGGTGGGGCGCGGGGCCGCGTACAGCTTGCGCTCCAGGCCGAGTTGGAGGGACGCGCGGTAGCCCGCCAGCGCGGCCGGTACCGCCCGCAGCCGCTCGGCGATCGCCGCCCAGTCCTCCTCCGTCTGCGCCGGCGTGACGGTGAACACCTCGCGGACCGCATGGGCGATCGTGTACAGGTTGCCGACCGCGCGCAGGCCCTCGTCGGCCTCGTGCATGGCGAGTTCCGCGCTCAGCCGCTCACGCAGCAGGCGCGCACACCGGCGCTCGATGTCACTGTCCGCGCCGTCCTGCCGTTCGGCCTCGTCGAGCTTCGTGAGCGTCGCCCGCTGGAGTTCCGCGAGCGCCTCCTGACCCGCGGGCGAGGTGTCGGGCAGCCGGCTCGAACTCTCCTTGGCGCCGAGATACGTACCGGTGATCGGATCGAGGGCGATGAGCTCGTCGACGTAGGCGTCGGCGACCTCTCGGGGCAGCGGGCTCTTCGTCTCTGACATGCGGACATCCTCGTACGAGGGGCTGCCGCGCGTCACCCGGATTGAACCGGCGGCGAAGGCGGCAGCAGCGGACCGCCCTCCCACTGAGCGCCGTGCTTCTCGTACGGGGCTCGCTCGGCCTGCCCCATGTGGTGGCCGTACGTCCCCTGTACGGCTGCAGCGACCATCTGCTCACCGCCGGTCTGCTGGGCTCGGAGGTGACCTGGACCGACGCGGCCGGGATCGCGGGGGCGTCGCGGCCGGACACCGGACCGGTCATGGCCGGGTCCCCGGCCAACCGGACGCTCGCCGAATCGCCCCGCGCGCCGTCGCTCACGCCTGCGGCTCCGTGCCGCTGCCCGCCGACAACGCGTTCGCCACTCCGGTGCTGTCACGCCCCGCCGAACAGGGTGCCCGGCTCGTGCCGCACGGCGCCACCAAGTACCTCGGCGGGCACGGCGATGCGATGGCCGGCGTGATCGCCTGCGACGAGGAGTTCGCCGGGCGGCTGCGGCAGGCCCGGTTCGCCACCGGCGGCGTCCCGCGTCCGCCGGCCCCTGCCTGCTGCTGCGCGGCCTCGCGACGCCACCGGTGCGCATACGGGCCGCGTCCGCGAAGGCCGCCGAACTCGCCCGCCGACTCGCCGGCCATCCGTGCGTCGCCCGTGTCCCCTACCCGCGTATCAAGGACGCCGTGATCGCCTTCGAGACCCAAGGCGACCCCCACCAGGTCATCGCCGACGTCCGCCTGATCACCGCGGCCGTCGGCCTCGGCAGGGCAGACACCCTCATCCCGGCTGTATCGACATGCGGCTTCGCCCCGCGGGCGCGACGAGCCACCACGAACCCGCGGCCGACACCAGGCCCAACGCCGCCACGGCGCCTAGGAGTTCCCCGACTCACCCGCACTCGACGGCCGCCCCGCGACCACCTCGCCCAACGGAGCATCCAGACGTGCGGTGATCACCAGAATCCCCTCCTCGACCTGATAGTCGAGGGGCAGCCCCAGACCACGCATCGCGGCAACCATGCCGGTGTTGGACGACTGCGTCAGCGCGTACACCCTCGCGCAGCCCGCCTCGACCGCCATCGCCACCAGCCTGCGGAGCAACTCGCTGCCGATGCCACGTCCTTGCCACTCGTCCTCGACGAGCAGCGCGACCTCGGTCTCGTCCCCGTCCCACAGCAGATGACCGAGTCCGACGACGCGGCCGGACGCCGTGTGCACGGCGAGCGTCCGGCCGAAGCGCGGGCTGAGCAGATGGTGGAGGTAACGGTCCGCGTCACCGACCGGCCCGTGGTACCGCAGGGACAGCGTCCGTGCCGAGCACCGCTCGTGCATCGCCGTCGCGGCCTGAAGATCGTCCGTGTCCGCCCGGCGGATGGTGATCGCCTTGCCTGCCGGGAGCGTGAGGACGTCCTGGCCACGGGGAACGCGCGGGCCGAGCCGGGCGTCCAGCTCCACCAGCGCCCGCGCCCGGGCGAACTCGGTCGGGGTGAACGGCAGATACGGCCGCTCCACGATGATCACTCCGCCTTCCGGTGCCCGCAGGCGCATCACGGTGTCCTCCAACGCCCCTTCCACCGGCACGCCTTCGGGCGCGCTGCCACCGCCGGGCGGGGCCGCGGGGAGTGAGCGGATCGTGCAGCGGCCCAGCAACTGGCGCAGCGCGAGCGGGAGTTCCGCCGTGTCCAGGGCGGTGCGGGTGGCGAGACCGAGCACCCGGGTCGGCGCGTCGACCAGGTCATGGGCGTCGGCCCGCTCGATCCACGTACCGGTACCCCCGGCCTGTGCGATCGCCCGGGTGACGTCGTCCGCGGCCAGCTCACCGGGAGCCCGCAGCAGAAACTCGTCGACCGTGCCCTCGGCGAGCGGATGCGTCTGGAGGCTGAGGATGTCGACCCGCTGCTCGGCGAGGGCGCCGCACAGCGCGGCCAGCGACCCCGGTACGTCCTTCACCGTCGTCCGCATCCGCCACAGGGCACGCTCCCGGATCCCGGCCTGCTCCGTGGGGAGCGGCCGGGCGCCGGTATCACTCGTCGGCGGGGCATGACCGTGGCGTCGTGTCCACCATGTGTGGAGCGCCGCCGTGATGCTCCGCCGCCAGTGGCGGACCGTACGACCGTGCTTCGCACGTGTCACTTCAGATATGTCTCGACTCATGCATCCACTGTGCAGGAAGGGTGTTGCGTGATCACGAACGCACTGTGACTGACGGGTATACGGGGTTACGGGGACCTACTGGCCGACACGTCCCGGCTGCAGCACCTGCGTGAAGAGCACCGTGCCGTCCGACTCGCGCAGCCGTACCGTCAGTTCTCCGCTGTGGCCGTCGATGTCGACCTCGCCGAAGAACTGGTAGCCGCCGGCGGGGGAGACGTTCGCCGTGGCCGGCGCCTTGATGAACACCCGGTCCGGGCCGAAGGTGTCGTCGAGTGCGTTCGCGGGGAAGGCACCGGCGTTGAGCGGGCCCGAGACGAACTCCCAGAACGGCTCGAAGTCGGTGAACGCGGCCCGGGACGGCAGGTAGTGCTGGGCCGAGGTGTAGTGCACGTCTGCGGTCAGCCACACCGTGCCCGTGATCCGGCGGTGCTTGATGAACCGCAGCAGCTCGGCGATCTGCAGCTCACGTCCGAGCGGGGCGCCGGGGTCGCCCTGCGCGACCGCCTCGACGTTGGGCTTGCCGTCGCCGGTGTCGGGTACGACCAGGCCGAGCGGCATGTCGGAGGCGATCACCTTCCACACCGCACGGGAGCGGGACAGCTCGCGCCCCAGCCACTCCAGCTGCTCACTGCCCAGGATGCCCACCGGGTCGGTGGTCTGGTTGTCCGGCGAGTTAGCGTTGCGGTAGGTCCGCATGTCCAGGACGAAGACGTCGAGGAGCGGGCCGTGGTGCTGCACGCGGTAGACCCGGCCGTCGGGGCGGCGCAGCGTCGAGATGGGGAAGTACTCGGAGAACGCCTGCCGGGCGCGCGCGGCGAGCACGTCGACGTTCTTCTCGGTGTACCGGGTGTCGGTGAGGATCTCGCCCGGATACCAGTTGTTGGTGACCTCGTGGTCGTCCCACTGGATGATGGACGGGACCTGGGCGTTGAAGGCGCGCAGGTGCTCGTCCAGCAGGTTGTAGCGGAAGTTGCCGCGGAACTCCGCCAGCGTCTCGGCCACCTTGGACTTCTCCTCGGTGGTGATGTTGCGCCAGGTGCTGCCGTCCGGCAGGGCCGCGGTCTCGGTGATCGGGCCGTCGGCGTAGACGTTGTCGCCGCTGCAGATGAAGAAGTCGGGGTCGAGCTTCGCCATCGCGTCGTAGATCCGGTAGCCCCCGAACTCCGGATTGATGCCCCAGCCCTGCCCGGCCAGGTCGCCGGACCAGACGAACCGCACGCCGTCGCGGAGCCTGCCGGAGGCCGTACGGAAGGTGCCGGTGACGGGCTCGCCGGTGCGGCGCGGGTCGTCCGGGTCGGCCAGCAGCACGCGGTAGTGGATCTGCTCACCGGACGGGAGCCCGCGCAGCCGGGTCGTGCCGGTGAAGTCCGTGCCGGCGCCGAGCAGCGGACCGTGCCATCTGCGCGGGTTGCGGAACGACTCGGTCGCGGAGGTCTCGACGATCATCCGCGCGGGACGGTCGGACCGTACCCACACCAGACCGGAGTCGCAGGTCACGTCTCCCGTCTGTACGCCCCAGCCCGCCGTGGGGCGCCCGGACAACGCGAGGGCCGGTACCGCGCCCAGCGCGGGCGGCAGGGCCAGGGCCGCCGACGCGGCGAGGGAGCCGCGCAGGACACTGCGGCGGCCGGGGAAGGGACGGTGTGCCATGGATGCGCCTCCGGCGACGGGATCCGGTCGATGTGCGATGCCACAACTACTGGGGCACCGCAGCGTGCACGGAAACCACAAGTGAACAACCGGCCGCGCGAACAAGGGAACAGGCCGGCTGGCCAAGGGCACACACCCTCGTCATGCCCTCACGGCCTCACGCCCTCACGGCCTCCGCCATCAGCCGCACGCCCGCCCGGATCCGCGCCGGTGACAGGTGGGCGTAGCCCAGCACCAGCCGTACGTCCTCGCTGCCGCCGGTGTCCGCCGTCCCGTGCGCGTAGTCCGCCAGCGGACGCACGGTGACACCCGCGTCGGCCGCGCGCGCGAGGAACTGCTTCTCGGGCCCGTACCGGTCGGGGAGGGTGGCGATGACGTGCAGGCCCGCCGCGATCCCGGACACCGTCGAGCCGGGGAAGTGCTCCGCCAGGGCGGCGACGAGCGTGTCGCGCCGCTCGCGGTAAGCGCGCTGGCAGCGGCGCAGCTGACGGTCGTATTCGCCGCGCTCCACGAACCGGGCGAACAGGGCCTGGTCGAGGGTGGGATGGCCGAGATCCATGGTGCGTTTGCGCTCGATCACCTCGTCGGCGAGCACCTCCGGTACGAGCAGCCAGCCGAGCCGCAGCCCCGGAGCGAGGGACTTGCTCACCGACCCGGCGTAGGCGACGCGTTCCGGATCGAGGCCTTGGAGGGCGCCGACGGGAGCGCGGTCGTAGCGGAAGTCGCCGTCGTAGTCGTCCTCCAGGACGAAGCCGTCCACGGACCGTGCCCAGTCGAGCAGTTCGGCACGGCGGCGCGCGGAGTAGGCGATCCCGGTGGGGAACTGGTGGGCTGGCGTTACCACCACCGACCGCACGCCCGAGGCCCGCAGCGGGACGACGGCAAGCCCTTCGTCGTCCAGGGGTACCGGCACGGTGGTGACCCCGGCCGCGGCGTACAGGGCGTCGTGCTGCGGGCTGCCCGGGTCCTCGACCCCGACGGCTGCCGTCCCGCGCGCGTGCAGCACGAATCCGAGCAGCGTCGTGGCCTGCGCCACGCCGGAGACGATCAGGATCCGCTCCGGATCCGCGACCACGCCGCGGCGGCGGGCGAGCAGTTCGGCCAGCGCCGTACGCAGCCGGGGCAGGCCGCGCGGATCGGGATAGCCGAGGTCGTGGTGCGGCAGCTCGGCCAGCACACCGCGCTGCGTTGCCGCCCACGCGGCACGCGGGAACAGCGCCAGATCCGGCGTCCCCGCCACGAAGCCGGCCCGGGCGCCGGGCGGGCGCGGAGCGAGGTCGCGCGCGCGGGGCCGCGCCGACCGTACGGCACCGCCCACCCAGGTTCCCGCACCTCGCCCGCTGCGCAGATAGCCCTCCGCGGTCAGCTGCTCGTACGCCTCCGTGATCAGCCCGCGCGACACCCCGAGGTCGGCGGCGAGATCACGGCTCGACGGCAGCCGGGTGCCCGGCGCGAGCCTGCCCGCCCGCACCGCCTCCCGCAGCGCCGCCTGCAACGAGCGCCCACGCGCGCGTGCCGGCGCGGAAGCGGCCGGCAGGAGCAGCTCCCAGGCCGCCGATCCCGGACGCCCCCCGGCCGTCGGCGGCTCCTCACCCCGATTGGTCTGCGATGGCCTCATGAAAGTGGACCTTAAACCGGACCGCCGCGGTTCCTAGCGTCGTTTCCATGAACGCCACCATCACTCGGGGAGCCCTGCTCGCCGCGCTCGCCTGTCTCCTCGTAGGAGGGTCCTTCACCGCCAACAGCGTCCTCGGCGAATACCCGTACGCCGGCGGCCAGTTCCTCCGCTACGGCCTGGCGTTCGTGCTGCTCGTGCCGCTGGCCGGCCGGGACGCCACGGCCCGGCTGCGGACGCTCACGGCCCGCCACTGGGCCCGCCTCGCGCTGCTCGCGGGCGTGGGCATGGTCGGTTTCAACGTGGCGGTCCTCGCGGCGGAACGCACCGCCGAACCGGCCGTTCCGGGTGTCTTCGTCGGCTGCGCGCCGGTGGTGGTGGCGGTCCTCGTGCCCCTCCTGGACGGACGCCGCCCACAACGCGTCGTGCTGTACGGCGCGTTGCTCGTCGCCGTCGGCGCGGTCACGGTCCAGGGCTGGGGACGCACGGACGGTGCCGGAATCGCGTTCTCGGCGTGTGCGCTCGCCGGTGAGGTCGGTTTCGCGGTGCTCGCCGTGCCCGTGCTGCGGCCCCTGGGCCCGCGGCTGCTGTCCGCCACGGTGTGCGGTGTCGCGGCGATCGAGTCCCTGGCGGCAGGGCTCCTGCTGTCCGGCGGCGCATGGCTGCGGCGGCCCGACGGCACGGAGACCGCCGCGCTGCTGTGGCAGGCGGCGGTCGTCACCGTCGTCGGATTCGTGTGCTGGTACATGGGCATGCAGCGGATCGGCGCGGAGCGCGCCACGCTGTTCTCCGGCCTGATCCCGGTCGCGGCCGCCTGCACCGCACCCCTCGTCGGAACGGGCTCCTACGGGCCCGTGCAGGCCGTCGGCAGTGCCCTGGTCGGCGCCGGAGTCGCCCTCGGATCGGGCGCGTTGGCCCGGCGCCGGTCAGCGACTGCCGTCGAGGATCACCCGAGCGACCAGCGCCGGGTCGTCGTTCATGGGGACATGACCGCAGCCGGGCAGCCGAACCAGCCGGGCCCGCGGAATGATCTGCTTGGCCCGGACCCCCTGCCGGCGCACGAGCAGCCGGTCCCTGGAGCCCCACGCCACGGTGACCGGGATGCCCTGGATGTCGTCGGTCCACTGGACGCCGGAGCCCGCCCGGAGCGTCTCGGAGAAGCCGGTGGCGTTCGCCAGCGCGAGGGTCTCGGCGACCACGGCCTCCGGTGAACGGCGTGCCGGGCGGGCGTAGATGGTGCTCGTCAGCACCGTACGGCCGGCCGCCGACCGGGACAGCCGCTCGACCAGCGGCGGAGGCATCCGGGTGGCGAACTGCCGCATCCCCAGCAGGACGCCGAAGGCGTAGCGCCGTTCGGCCGGTGTCCAGAACCCGGCCGGGGACAGGGCGGTCACGGACCGTACGAGGTTCACGCGGCCGAGTTCCAGGGCCAGCAGGCCGCCGAGCGAATTTCCCGCGACGTGCGGCCGTTCGACCTCCAGCGCCGCGCACAGGGCGGCGAGCGCCGCGTTCATCGTGGGCAGGTCGTGCGCGAGGCCGTCCGGAAGGGCCGGGGACGCGCCGCATCCGGGCAGATCGACGGCGATGACGTCGCGCTCGGTCGCGAGGATGTCCACCACCGGGTCCCAGGCCTGCCGGTGGTGCCCGATGCCGTGCAGCAGGAGCAGCGGATCGCCGGCCCCCACGCGCGCGTAGGAGAGGGTCAGGGTCCGCGGGCCGTGGGCGGAGGGGACCTTGAAGGAGACGGTGGCCGGCACGAACTGCTCCTCGTCTGGGCTCGCTGGGGGCTGCTCGGAGACAGCTTGCCAGCAGTTGCTACCGACGGGTAGCCCCTGGGAGTCCCATCCGTCCGCAGATATCGCCTGGACAGGTCCGGATGTGTCGGTTGGGATGGAATCCGTGACCACCGACATCGAGACCGACGTCTTCGAAGAGCACCGTCCCGTTCTCCTGGGAGTCGCCTACCGCATGCTGGGGCGGGTGGCCGACGCGGAGGACGTGGTCCAGGAGGCCTGGCTGCGCTGGTCCGGGGCGGACCGGAGCGAGGTGCGCGAGCCGCGCGGCTATCTGGTGCGCATCACCACCCGCCTCGCCATCGACCGGCTGCGCCAGGTCAAGGCGCGGGGCGAGACCTATGTCGGCCCGTGGCTCCCGGAGCCGTACGTCACCGACTTCGCGGACACCGTCCCGGACGCCGCGGACCGTGCCGTGCTCGCCGACTCCGTCTCCCTCGCGGTCCTCGTCGTACTGGAGTCGCTGTCGCCGCTGGAGCGGGCGGTCTTCGTCCTGAGGGAGGCGTTCGGCTATCCGTTCGCCGACATCGCCGCGATGCTCGACCGCAGTGAACCGGCGGTACGGCAGCTCGGCGGGCGGGCGCGCAAGCATGTCGAGGAGCGGCGCCCGCGCTACGACGTCGACCCGGCCCAGCGTCGTGACCTCACCGAGCGTTTCCTCGCCGCCGCAGGGGAGGGCGACATCGAAGGGCTCATGGCGCTGCTCGCGCCGGACGTCCGTCTCGTGGGCGACAGCGGTGGCAAGGCCAAGGCGCCGGTGCGGGTCCTTCAGACCGCCGACAAGGTGGGCCGCTTCATCGCCGGCGTCGCCAAGAACGGCGGCGGCGTTCCGGATCTGTCCTTCCGGTTCCTGGAGGTCAACGGCGGTCCCGCGGTGCTGGTGCTGTCCGGGGACAAGCCCGACAGCGTCCTCCAGCTGGAGGTCCTGGACGGGCGCATCCAGTCCGTCTACATCATCCGCAACCCCGACAAGCTCCGGTCGCTGACCGTCGCCTGAACGCGCCCTCGGTGCCGTTCCTATGGGTTGGCCAAGGGATCGCGGATTGGTCTTGACCAAGGGTGGGGGCCGCCCTATGGTCGCAGATAAGTGCAACAACCTTTAATAAACAAGGGCGCTGAAAAGCCGCCGGACCACGGCGATTGCGGAGGACAGGGTGGGGACCACGCAGCTGGAATCGGTGCCGGAACCGAAGTACTGGCATCTCAGGACCGTGCTCAGTGAGGCATTGGACTCCGAGTTCTCCGTGGGCGAGATCCTGCCCAACGAGCGCGACCTCGCCGCCCGCTTCGGCGTCGCCCGGGCCACGCTCCGCCAGGCTCTGGAACAGCTCGAACTCGAAGGCAGGCTGCAGCGCCGCCGCGGCGTCGGTACGACGGTCGCCCCGCCGCGCGTAGGCGTCGCCCTCGGCACCGAGCAGCACACCTGGCCGGGTGCCGCGGGCGACGCCTGGCAGCCCGTCGACTGCACCACCGAGGTGCCGCCCGCGGCGGTCGCGAGCGCCCTGGAGACGGGCGCCGAGGAGCCGGTGCACACGGTGCGCCGTTCTCGTCGGACGCACGGCCAGCCCGTCGCCGCCGAACTGCTCTACGTCCCGCAGCCCGCGGTGCCCGATCTCTCCGCCATCGACGCCCCGTCGGGGCCGGCACGCGCGCGTGCCGTGCTGCGCGAGCTGCAGCGTCTGGAGCTGGAGGGCCAGGAGAGCGCCGTCGAACTCGGCTCGGCCCGCGCGGACGACGCCAAGCAGCTGGACCGGCTCCCCGGATCGCCCGTTCTCGTCGTCACCACCCGCTTCAACGCCGAGGGCCGCACCACCGCGCTCTCCGTCGCCACGTACCGCGCGGACACCTGCCGGCTGACCTTCGGGGACTCGGGCGGGGTGGAGATCCACCAGGGGCCGGAACGCCAGGCATCCTGAGAGACGGAACGCCAGGCCTCCAGAGACCTGTATGACAGACAGCGTCGTATGACAGACGGCGTCGTACGACAGCGTGGTGCGACCCCCCGAGCGCGCCCCGGAGCTTCTCCGGGGCGCGACGCGTTTCCGGCCCGGCGCGGGTCAGCGGCGGGCCGTCACCGTGCCCTCCACCGCGAAGAGCTGCTCCTCCACATGGTCGAGGGCGAGACGCAGCGCACCCGTCGTCACGGCCGCCTCGCCGAGGAGGGACAGCGTCACCTTCGGGGGCCGCAGACAGTAGCGCTCCAGTTCGCTCCGCAGCGGCTCCAGTACGCCGTCCAGCCCGGCCGCCCAGCCGCCGATGACGACCAGCTCGGGGTCGAGGGCGAGGACGAGTGCGGCCACGTCGTGGACCAGGCGCCGGAGGAAGCGGTCGACGGCCGCGCGGGCCCGCTGGTCGCCCCCGCGTGCCTGCGCGAACACCTCGGCCACGGCCTGCTCGTCCAGCGGATGGAGCGGCTCGTCCGTCGTGGACAGCAGCGTCTCGGGAGTCACCTCACGGCCCAGCAGATGCAGTGCGCCGATCTCGCCGGCCGCCCCGCCGTACCCGCGGTGCAGCCGGCCGCCGATCAGTGACCCGGCGCCCGGGCTGAGCCCGGCCAGCACGAACACGACGTCGTCCGACTCGGTGGCGGCGCCCTTCCAGTGCTCGGCGACCGCGGCGGCGTTGGCGTCGTTCTCGACCAGGACCGGGCACTTGAAGGAACGGCTCAGCCGCTCGCCCAGGTGCAGTCCCGTCCACTCGGGCAGCGCGGTGCCCAGCCGTACGGTGCCGTCCTCCTCGACGATCCCGGGCGTGGCGACGCCGACGGCCCGCAGGGAGCTGCGCGCGACACCGGCCCGGCGCAGCAGCTCGGCGACCGCGGTGCGCAGCCGCTCCAGGCGCTCGTCCGCGGCAGCCGTCTCGTCGACGTCCTTGGCGTTCGCGCCCAGCACCCGGCCGTCGAGGTCGGCGAGGAGCGCGGCGACACGATGCGCCCCTATCTCCAGGCCCAGCAGGTGACCGGCTTCGGCCCGGAACCGGAAGCGCCGCGCCGGCCGCCCCTGCCGCCGGACGACACTCTCGTCGGCGGCCTTCTCGACGACGAGTCCGGCCACGATGAGCCCCTCGACGACGCCCTCGACCGTCGGCCGGGACAGTCCGGTCACCCGGGTGATCTCGGTCAGCGTGGCGCAGTCCGTGGCGCGCAGCGCATGCAGCACCACCGCGGAATTGATCCTTCGCAGCAGCGAGGGATCCCCGCCGGTCAGCTGCCCCAACGTCCGTCCTCCCAGCTCGTGCGCGTGTTGGGCGGATCGTACTCGGCGCACCGGACCCCGGCGAGTGCCTGGCGCATGCTGATCTGCGGCAGCAGCGGGATCACCCCGGCGCGACGAACCCCGACTCGTACGCCGCGATCACCGCTTGTGTGCGATCGCGCGCCCCCAACTTGGCCAGCAGGGCGCTGACATGAGACTTGACCGTCTCCGTGCCGACGACCAGCCGGGCGGCGATCTCCGCGTTCGACAGCCCTCCGGCCATCAGCCGCAGCACCTCGGCCTCCCGCTCGGTCAACTGCGCCCGCTCCATCACGGCGCGAGCCGCGCGGTTCCCGCCGCCCTCCGCGTACTCGGTGGCGAGCTGCCGCACCGAGGCCGGGAACAGCAGCGACTCGCCCTCGGCGACCAGCCGCACCGCGTGCACGATCTCGGCGGGCCGCGCCCGCTTCAGCAGGAACCCGTGGGCGCCGGCTCGCAGTGCCTCGTACACGTACTCGTCGTTCTCGAAGGTCGTCACCACCAGGATCTTCGGCGGCTCGGCCACGGTTCGCAGTACCGCGCGCGTGGCCTCGATGCCGTCCAGGAGCGGCATCCGTACGTCCATGGCGACCACGTCCGGCCGCAGTCGCCGCACCAGCGGGATCACCGCCGCCCCGTCGGCCGCCTCGCCGACCACCTCGTCGTCCTCGGCCGGGGCCGCCTGCTGGCCGACACCCCGATGCGGGAGTTCATCCACGCGCGCGTGCAGCCCAGGGTGCGGATCCGCACGACGGACGCCATCGCGCTCAAGGATGTCCTCGCCCGGCACGGCCACGACGCCGTGGAGCACGAGGACGGGCACTGGACGGTGTCCCACGCGCGCGTGGACGACATCGGCCGGCTCACGTCGGCCGCCGGCGTACCCATCCTCGAACTGAGTACGGAGGAAGGCACCTTGGAGCAGGCCTATCTCGATCTCACCGCCTCCGAGACCGAGTTCACCGCACAGCCGCAGGAGGCCTGACATGTCGTTCGCACCCGTACTCCACTCCGAGTGGCTGAAGATCCGTACGCTCCGCTCGCTGCTCGGCGCGCTCCTTGCCCTGTTCGCGGCGACCACGCTGTTCTCCGCGATCGCCGGCGTCTCCGACACGTCCGACCCGGAGTTCGACCCGCTGTTCATGGCGCTGTCCGGTGTCGCGCCCGGTCAGATCGCCGCCATGTCCTTCGGGGCCATGGCGGTGTCGTCGGAGTTCCACGGGGGTGGACTCCGGCTGTCGCTCGCGGCGGTGCCGCAGCGCGGGCGGTGGTTCGCGGGCAAGCTGGCGGTGATCGCCGTACCGACGCTGGTCGTCGGGCTGGCGACCGCGTTCGCCGCCCTGCTCGCCGCGCGTGCGGGCCTGGGCTCGGAGGCGAGCGGGCTGACGGTGGGCGAGCAGGTGCGGGGCGTCGTGGGCGCCGGCCTCTATCTCACGCTCATGGCGCTGCTCGCTGCCGGGCTCACGGTCCTGCTGCGCAGCGGGGTGGGCGCCCTGTCCCTGCTGATCCCGTTCGTCCTCGTCGTCTCGTTCGTGATCGGCGACGTGGCCGGCGGGCTCACCGACTACCTGCCCGACAGGGCGGGGCAGGTCGTGCTGTACGAGACGCACGACGGAACGCCGGGTCCATGGACGGGCCTTGCGGTGACCGCGCTGTGGACGGCCGCCGTGGTGGTGGCGGGAGCGTGGAGCGTACGACGCCGGGACGCCTGAGCCAGGAGTCGTCTGACGCCACGCCAATTGTCAGAGGCAGGCGCTTTACTGGATCACATGGACATGGTGAAGGACCTGACCCTCGTGGACCTGCTGTGCACCAGGGAGTTTCCCGCGGAGCACGGCAGCACGGACGAGGGCGCGGGCGGGCCCGGTTACCTCATGGCCCGGTTAGGGCCCGGCGAGTGGCCCCAACCGGAGGACTGCTATGCCTATGAGACGGCGATGACCGGCCAGTTGACCATGCGGTGGGGAACGCCGTCGCGGTCGGGGACCGTGACGCTCGGCGAGCGCATCGCAGAAGGTGAGGACATATCCGAGCCGTGGACAACGCTCAACGCCCTCGCGCACGACGTGCGTACATGGGAGGCGACCGGCACCGGGCGCACGGTCATGTTGGCGGTCGCCGACCGCGAGGCGGAGCACGAGCCCCAGCTGTTCGTCGTCGTCACGGACCTGGACTGGCCGTGACCTGCCAGGCGCTCGGCGGGAAGTGCGGCGAGAGGCCGTCGATCGTCTGAGGGCCCGTCCTGACTGGTCGCGCCCGTGCGGCGGAGCCGCACATCGACCACAGACCCCGCGCGCCTTTGCGGCGCTGTCGAACCGCAGCCGGCCTCGCCCGGGCCGCTCAGGTCTCCGCCGCCACGCGCAACCGCGCGAACTCCTCCGCCATGGTCCCGGCCGTCCAGTGGGCGTTCAGTCCGCTCGGATTGGGCAGCACCCACACTCGTGTGTCGCCGATCGTCCGTTCTTGCGGACCCACCTGAGCCTTGCCGTCGTTGAAGGCTGCCCGGTAAGCGGTGACGCCGACCACCGCCAGCCACCTCGGCCGTACCTGAGCCACCTTCGCCGCCAGCACCCGCCCGCCCGCGCGGTACTCCTCCGCGCTCAACTCGTCGGCCCGAGCCGTGGCCCGCGGCACGACGTTCGTGATGCCGAGGCCGTACGACAGCAACTCGACCTGCTCTGCCGGTTTCATGAGCCGGGGGGTGAAGCCGGACAGGTGCAGCACCGGCCAGAAGCGGTTGCCGGGACGGGCGAAGTGATGGCCCGTCGCCGCCGTCATCAGACCGGGGTTGATGCCGCAGAACAGCACGCGGAGGCCGGCCGCGATCACGTCCGGTACGAGACGGTCGCGGGCGGCCTCCAGCTCCTGCGCGGTGAAGCGCGTCAGAGGATCGCTCCCGGGGTGTAGCCCGCGGCTTCCGGGCGCTGCTTCACGATCTCCTCGACGCGGCCGACGACGACGGCGACCTGGTCGGCCGCGGCGCCGGTGAAGGACAGCTTGTCGGCCATCAGCTCGTCGAGCCGGGCACGGCTCAGCGGGATGCGCTCGTCCGCGGCGAGCTTGTCGAGGAGTTCGTTGCGCTCGGCGCCCTGCTCGCGCATCGCCAGCGCCGACGCCACCGCGTTCTCCTTGATCGCTTCGTGCGCGACCTCACGGCCGACGCCCGCCCGCACCGCGCCCATCAGGACCTTGGTGGTGGCGAGGAACGGCAGATAGCGGTCCAGCTCACGGGCGACCACGGCCGGGAACGCGCCGAACTCGTCCAGTACCGTCAGGAACGTCTCCAGCAGACCGTCCAGGGCGAAGAACGCGTCCGGCAGCGCCACCCGGCGCACCACCGAGCAGGACACGTCGCCCTCGTTCCACTGGTCGCCCGCCAGCTCGCCGGTCATCGAGGCATAGCCGCGCAGGATGACCATCAGGCCGTTGACACGCTCGCAGGACCGCGTGTTCATCTTGTGCGGCATCGCCGACGAACCGACCTGGCCCGGCTTGAAGCCCTCGGTCACCAGTTCGTGCCCGGCCATCAGCCGGATCGTCTTCGCCAGCGACGACGGCGCCGCCGCGAGCTGCACCAGCGCGGTGACGACCTCGTAGTCCAGCGAGCGCGGGTACACCTGGCCGACCGAGGTGAAGGCCTGGGAGAAGCCCAAGTGCCCGGCGATCCGCTGCTCCAGCTCCGCCAGCTTGGCGGCGTCCCCGCCGAGCAGGTCCAGCATGTCCTGCGCCGTACCGACCGGGCCCTTGATGCCGCGCAGCGGATAGCGGCCGAGCAGCTCCTCGACCCGGCCGTACGCCGCGAGCAGCTCGTCGGCGGCCGTCGCGAACCGCTTGCCGAGCGTGGTGGCCTGCGCGGCGACGTTGTGCGAGCGGCCGGCCATGACCAGCTCGCCGTACTCACCGGCCAGCTTGCCCAGGCGTGCCAGCACGGCCACCGTACGGTCGCGCATCAGCTCCAGGGAGAGCCGGATCTGCAGCTGCTCGACGTTCTCGGTGAGGTCGCGGGAGGTCATGCCCTTGTGCACGTGCTCGTGCCCGGCGAGGTCGTTGAACTCCTCGATCCGCGCCTTCACATCGTGCCGCGTGACCTTCTCGCGCTCGGCGATGGAGGCCAGGTCGACGGTGTCGAGGACGCGCTCGTAATCGGTGATCGCCGCGTCCGGCACCTCGATCCCGAGGTCCTTCTGGGCCCGCAGCACGGCGAGCCAGAGCTGACGCTCCAGCTTCACCTTCTGCTCGGGGGACCAGAGCGTGGCGAGCTCGGCGGAGGCGTAGCGTCCGGCGAGGACGTTCGGGATGCGGGGCTTGGCGGGAGCGGAAGTCACGTAAACAGATTCTACTGGCGGTTTGTGCAGGCCAGCGCCAGCAGGTGGTTCGGAGGAACCTACGAGAACGCGCAACGAGTCAGCGAGTTGGCGTATGTCCCCGGGAACCCTTGGTGGCGTGGCCCTACGCCCCCGGACCCTCGTACGGCAGCAGCCCGGGCCGCTTCGGCGGCAGGCCGTCCCCCGAGGACCGGCCGGTCAGCCGGCGGCCGATCCACGGGAGCAGGTGCTGCCTGGCGAACCGGGCGTCCGCGACCCGGCGCGTGGCCCACCCCGGCGGCGCGGAGGCGGGCGGTGGGATGCGCCACGCGGTGTCCTCGGGCTCGTAGCCGAGCGTCTGCCACACCGCCTCCGCGACACGCCGGTGTCCCTCGGCCGTCAGGTGCAGCCGGTCCACGTCCCACAGGCGCGGGTCGCCGAGGGAGGGGGCTCCGTACAGGTCGACGACGACCGCGCCGTGCCGGGCGGCGAGGTCGTCGACGCAGGCGAACAGCTCCTCCATACGAGGCCGGAACCGTTCAAGGACCGGGCCCTGACGGCCCGGGCTGCGCATCAGGACCAGTTGCTTGCAGGCGGGGGCCAGCCGTTCCACGGCATCCGTCAGCAGACCGCGCACCCGGCCCATGTCGCACTTGGGGCGCAGCGTGTCGTTGAGACCGCCGACCAGCGTGATCACGTCGGCCTCCATGGCGGCGGCCACGTCCACCTGCTCGTCGACGATCTGCCTGATCAGCTTGCCGCGCACCGCGAGGTTCGCATACCGGAAACCGGGCGTGCGGGCGGCCATCCGCCCGGCGAGGAGATCGGCCCAGCCCCGGTAGGAGCCGTCCGGCAGCAGGTCCGACATGCCCTCGGTGAAGGAGTCGCCGACCGCGACCAGGCTGGTGAATAGGGGGTTCTTCTGCATGGCGACAGAGATGCTATCCCGCGCCCCATACCCGTCGGTCGGTCCCCCTCTCGCTCCAGACACCGGGCGCCCCCGCCGCCCGGCCAACCGATCAGCCCCGCTGGCCCGGTCAGCTGGCCCGCGCGTCGTCCGGTCGACTGGGTCAGGGCTGCCGGTTACGCCCGCCGTCCGGTCAACTGGTCATGTCTACTGCCCGTTCAATCTCGTGCCCGCTGCCGGTCAGCGGGTCACGTCCGCCGCCCGGCCAACCGGTCAGGACCGCTGCCCGGTCACCTCGTCACTTCCGCTGCCCGGTCACCCGTGTGCCCGGCGTCGGTCTGTCGGTCTGCCGGTTACGTCGGTCGTCCGGTCAGCCGGTCATGGCCGCTGCCCGGCCCGGGCGGCCAGGTTCGCCCTCCAGCCAACCGATCAGTCCCGCTGCCAGGCCAGGCCAGGCCGTCCTGTTAGCTGCGCGGCCAACCGACCAAGCCAGCCGTCCGACCGTCGGCAGGTTCGCTGTCCGACCGCCGGCAGGTTGGCCGTCCGACCGCCGGTCAGGTTCGCCGTCCGGCCACCGATCAAGCCCGCCGCCCGAACAACTCCCGCAGCACGTCCTCCATCGTCACCAGGCCCGCCAGCCGTCCGTCGTCGCCCAGCACGGCTGCGAGGTGGGTGCGGCTGCCGCGCATCGCGGTGAGTACGTCGTCCAGGGGGGTGCCGGCCCGCACGCGGGCGATGGGCCGCATTTCCCGGACCTCGAAGGGCAGGTCGCGCGGCATCTTGTCCAGTGCGTCCTTCACATGCAGATAGCCGACGATGCGCCGGCCTCCGTCCACGACGGGGAAGCGGGAGAACCCGGACTCGGCCGACAGCCCCTCCAACTGCTCAGGGGTGACGCCCACGCGCGCGTGGACGACGCTTTCCAGCGGCAGCACGACGTCGTGCACGGGCCGTCGGCCCAGTTCGAGGGCGTCGTGCAGCCGCTCCCGCGCCCGCTCGTCGATGAGGCCGGCCTCGCCGGAGTCCCGGACGAGACGGGCCAGCTCGGCGTCCGAGAAGGTCGCGGTCACCTCGTCCTTGGTCTCCACGCGCAGCAGCTTCAGCAGGCTGTTCGCGAATGCGTTGATCGTGAAGATCACCGGGCGCAGCCCCCGCGCCAGGGCGACCAGCGGCGGACCGAGCAGCAGCGCGCTCCGTACCGGTTCGGCCAGCGCGATGTTCTTCGGCACCATCTCGCCGAGCAGCATGTGCAGATAGGTCGCCAGGGCCAGCGCGATCGCGAAGGACACCGCATGCCCCGCACTCTCCGGCACGCCCAGCGCGTGGAACACCGGCTCCAGCAGATGCTCGATCGCCGGCTCGGCGACGACACCCAGGACCAGCGTGCACAGGGTGATGCCGAGTTGCGCCGCGGCCATCAGCGCGGACACGTGCTCCAGACCCCACAGCACGCTCTTCGCCCGCCGGTCGCCCTCCTCGGCATGGGCGTCGATCTGGCTGCGGCGCACCGAGATCAGCGCGAACTCGGCGCCCACGAAGAACGCGTTGACCACCAGGGTCGCAAGACCGATCAGAAGCTGTACGGCGGTCATCGCTCGCCCTCCCCGTCGCGCGCGTCGTCCAGCGGCGCGTGCAGCAGCACACGCGCGGCCCTGCGGCCGGACGCGTCGGTCACGTCCAGTCGCCAGCCCACGACCTCGACACAGTCACCGACGGCGGGTATGCGGCCGAGCTCGTGCGCGACAAGACCGGCCAGCGTCTCGTACGGCCCCTCGGGCGCCCTCAGCCCGACGCGCGCGAGCTGGTCCACGCGGGCGGCGCCGTCCGCCGAGAACAGCGCGTGGCCGTCGTCGTCGCTGCCCGCGGCGGCCAGGTCGGGCGTCTCGTGCGGGTCGTGCTCGTCCCGCACCTCGCCGACCACCTCCTCGACGATGTCCTCCAGCGTGGCCACGCCCGCCGTACCGCCGTACTCGTCGATGACGACGGCCATCGTGCGCTTGCCGGAGAGCCGGTCCAGCAGCCGGTCGACGGTCAGCGACTCGGGCACGAGCAGCGGCTCCCGCATGAGTTCCGCGACCCGGACGCGCGCCCGGCGCTCCGCGGGCACCGCCAGCACGTCCTTGATGTGCGCGGTGCCCACGACCGAGTCGAGGTTGCCCCGGAAGACGGGGAACCGGGACAGGCCCGTGGCCCGGGTCGCGTTCGCCACGTCCTCGCAGGTCGCCTGGACGTCGAGGGCGAAGACCTGCACGCGGGGCGTCATCACGTTCTCCGCGGTCAGGTCGGCGAGGTTCAGGGTCCGTACGAACAACTCGGCGGTGTCCGCCTCCAGGGCGCCCTCCCGGGCGGAGTGCCGGGCGAGCGCCGCCAGTTCCTGCGGTCCGCGCGCGGAGGCCAGCTCCTCGGCGGGCTCCACGCCGAGGAGGCGCACGAACCGGTTCGCCGTGTTGTTGAGATGGGTGATGAAGGGCCGGAAGGCGGCGCTGAACCAGCGCTGGGCGTTGCCCACCCGCTTGGCCACGGCCAGCGGCGAGGAGATCGCCCAGTTCTTCGGCACCAGCTCGCCGACGACCATCAGCACCACGGTCGACAGGGCCGTACCCAGGACCAGGGCGATCGAGGACGCGGCGGAGCGCGAGATGCCCATCGACTCCAGTGGGCCCGCGATCAACGCGGCGATCGACGGCTCGGCGAGCATGCCCACGACCAGATTGGTCACGGTGATGCCGAGCTGCGCTCCGGAGAGCTGGAAGGTCAGATTCCGTACGGCTTTCAGCGCCCCCGGGGCGCCCCGCTCACCGCGCTCCGCGGCCCGTTCCAGTTCGCTGCGTTCGACCGTGGTGAGCGAGAACTCCGCCGCGACGAATGCACCGCAGGTCAGCGACAGCAGGATCGCCACCAGAAGGAGGAGCACTTCGGTCATCGAGTCACCCCCGTCCCATGATCGGGCAGAGCGGGGAGGACCGCGCGATGTCGTCTACTGGGAGGCTCGCCCATGGGCGGACGCTCACACCTTTCCTTGGAGAACCGAAGTGGTCCTCCAAGGGTAAAGGACGAGCAAAGATGCCCGACGACCCCTGCCTGCGGAGAGCTTGATCCCACGTCGCCCCTTGTTCCTGGGGCTCGTACCCGGCCACGCGCCCGGCATGGTGGGCTACAGAGGCTTGACCCAGCGTCGCCAGTGGTCTTCGCGGTGGTAGCCGGCCGCTGCCCATGTGCGGTGGGCCCGTTCGTTGACTTCCAGGACCATGGCGTCGACGCGTCGGCCGCCCAGGGCGGCGAAGCGTCGTTGGGCTGCTTCCAGCAGCGCGGTGGCGATGCCTTGCCGGCGGTGGTCGGGGTGGACGGCGAGTCGGTAGGCGGAGCATCGCCATCCGTCGAAGCCGGCTATGACGGTTCCGGTGAGGAGGCCGTCGCGTTCCGCGAGGAGCAGGGCCTCGGGGTCTCGTGTGATGAGTCGGGCCACTCCGTCGTGGTCGTCGCTGATGCTGGTTCCTTCCGCGGCGTCGCGCCAGAACCGCAGCACCGCGTCGACGTCCGAGTGGGTGGCGCGGCGGATGTGGAGATCGCTCATGGGGTGAGCCAAGCAGACCGCGCACCTTTCTGGCGATCGGTTTCCGCGCCGGGCAAGTCTCTTGACTGATCGATCAGTCAGCCATACCGTTTGTAGCCGACGAGGCGATGGCTGCCGTTGGAGTCCCAGCTATGGAACGGAGATGAAGCGTGCGCGTTGATGTCCACAGTCACTTCACGCCCCCGCGGTTCTTCGAGGAGATGGACAGGCGACAGGCCCAGGACCGGGTCGAGGCGTTCTCGGTGTACGGCCCGATGCTCGGCAAGAACTCACAACGACGGTTCGCCAAGGGCGAGCAGGCGTTCATCGACGGACTCGTGGAGCAGATGGACGGCGCCGGAGTGGATGTGGCGATCTTCAGCATGGGCGCCGTGCAGCCGTACTTCTCGGAGGAGGCCGACGCCAAGGCCGGCGTCCGCTTCGCAAACGACATGCTGGTCGATGCGGTGACCATGGGCGGGGGCAGGATGGCCGCATTCGGCTCGGTTCCGCTGCCGCACACCGCCGCGGCGATCGACGAGATGGCGTACTGCCTGGACGAGTGCGGGTTCGCCGGCATCAACCTCGGGTGCTCGGCGGACGGCAAGCCGCTCGACCATCCGATGTTCGATGACTTCTGGGCGGCCGCAAACGATCGCGGGACAGCCGTGTTCCTGCATCCCGGCACGACGCCGAACATGGCCGTGGGCTCCGCCGACTTCCACCTGGCCCCCGACTTCTGCAGTCCGACCGAGCTGGCCGTCGCGCTGTGCCGGCTGGTGGTCACGAAGGTGACCACACGGTTCCCCCGCATCCAGTTCATCGCCGCCGGCATGGGTGGGACCATCCCCTATCTCGCGCGCCGCTTCGACCGCGGCCTCGCCCAGACGCATCCCGACCTGCACGAGGAGCTGGGCGGAGTCGTCAACCAGCTCCAGCGGTTCTGGTACGACACCAGCATGATCGAGGACGACCGTGTCCTCGATGTCGTCCGCCACAGCGTCGGTGTCGATCGCCTGGTGCTCGGCAGCGACATTCCGCGGGGGCCGCTGTCGGACGTGGTCGACTTCATCTCCACGTCGGCGCGGCTGTCGGACGTCGAGAAGACGCACATCCTCGACCGCAGCGCCGCGGGGATCGTGCGAGTGAACGGCGCTCACTCGGCGTGAATGTGTTCCCGAGCTCGGCTGAGCTCCACGAGATCCCCATCAGCGTCCATGCCTGCCGAGCGCCGGGCGAAGCGGCGATGCCGATGCCGACCGGGCTGCCGAGCCGAGAGCCCGGCAGCCCAAGGAGAACTCCATGACCACCACCGAGACGAGCAGGCCCGCGATGTCGGCGGAAGAGTCGAAGGACCTGCGTCCGGAACAGATCTTGCAGGCGGCTCAAGAGCTCGTGCCGAGGCTTCGTGAACGAGCCGTAGAGGCAGAGGCACTCCGCCGGCTACCGGACGCGACCATCGCCGACGCGGAGCGGGCCCGGATCTTCTCGCTGCTGATCCCGCGCGAGTTGGGTGGCGCCGGGGGCGACGTCCGTGACTTCGCCAACCTGCTCCGCATCCTCGCGCAAGGCGACCTGTCGTCGGCATGGACCCTGGGATTCCTCACCGTTCACGCCTGGCTGATGGTTCGCTTCCCCGCCGAAGCCAGGGCCGAGCTTTTCGCCGATGGCACTCCTCCGCTCGTGACGATGTCCGCGCGACCGCCGGGCAAGGCGGTGCCCGTCGAGGGAGGCTACGAACTCAGCGGCCGGTGGGGCTACTGCTCCGCTGTGATGCACGCCGACTGGGTGGCCGTCGTCGGCCTCGTCGACGGCGTCGACGACCACACGGCCAACGCGGTGCAGGGCCTCGACGACAAGGCGTCGATGTTCCTGGTCCCGAAGTCCGACGTGGAGGTGCTGGACACCTGGTACATGGCCGGCATGCAGGGCACCGGCAGCCACGACGTCCAGGTGAACGGCGCGTTCGTTCCGTCCCACCGGTCCATCGCGATCGACGCGTGGCACATCCGCGACAATCTCGCTGCGGCCGCGTACCCCGGTGTGCTGTACAGCTACGACACGCGTGACGTGCTCTCGTTCCTCAAGCCCGCGATGGCGATCGGGGCGGCGCAGGGGCTGCTCTCCGACTTCCGCGAGCGCATCGAGCGACGGAACGCGGCCTTCACCAAGACTCCGATGGCGGACACGGCCCCCGGACAGATGCGCTACGCGCGCGCCCTCGCGGCGTTGCGGATGGCGGAATCCTCGTTGGAGACGGCTCTGTCGCTGATCGAGCAGGCCAACGAGTCCTCGACCGACGAGCTGAGCCACGAGGTGCGGGTGCTTCTCAAGCTCGACAACCTCAACACGTATCGGATGGCGTGGGAGTGCATCGAACTGATCCTGGCCGGCTCCGGCTCTTCGGTGTTCAAGTCCGACGACCCCACGCAGCGTGCGGTCCGGGACATGCAGATGCTCCTGAGTCACCTGACCATCGACGAGGACCGCATGTTCTCCAAGTCCGGCGAGATCCTGCTCGGCCGGGCGACCGACGCGGATCCCACGCAGAACTTCACCTGAGCCCTTGTCCGGCGCTCGACCCGTCCACCGCGAAGCGAAGAAGGGCCATCTGATGACGGCGGCCGTAGGAACCGACTCGACATCGCCGCATGACCAGTTGCCGCTGTTGCAGGTCATCGTCGGCAGTACTCGTCCTGGGCGCGTCGGCCTCCCCGTCGCGGAGTGGTTTGTGTCAGAGGTGGCCGAACCGGGCCCCTTCGACGTGGAGTTGGTCGACCTGGCCGAGGTGAACCTGCCGATGTTCGACGAGCCTCGGCACCCCCGGCTGGGACAGTACGAGCACGAGCACACGCACCGGTGGAGCGCGACGGTCGCGCGGGCCGACGCGTTCGTGATGGTCGTACCCGAGTACAACTACAGCTACAACGCCGCACTGAAGAACGCGATCGACTATCTCTACGACGAATGGCACCACAAGCCCGTGGGCTTCGTCAGCTACGGCGGGGCCGGTGCGGGAACACGAGCGGTGCAAGCCCTCAAACAGGTCGTCACGACATTGCGGATGGTCCCGATCTTCGAGTCGGTGAACATCCCGTTCGTCGCCAAGCTGCGGACTGAGGACGGCCGCATCGAGCCCACCGCCGCGATGTCGGAATCGGCGATGTCGATGACCGCCGAACTCGCCCGCTGGGTCGAGCCGCTCTCGGGGCTCAGAAATGAGGCGGGGCTCAGAAATGGGGCGGGACTCAGAGATGAGGCTGCTCGCTCGTCAACCGACGGCCACAGCCGCCGCGTGCGGCGTGACCTTCTTTCCACACGGACAGGGACAGGAGTGGAACCATGACCGGACCGACGGACCTGACGCCCGCACAGCGTCTGTTCGGCGATTTCGCACCCAAATTGGCCGAACTCACCGACGATGTTCTCTTTGCCGACGTCTGGGAACGCGAGGCGCTTTCCAAGCGCGACCGCAGCCTGATCACCGTGGCGGCCCTGATCGCTCTCGGCAACAAGGAGCAGCTCGCGGCTCACATCAACCGGGCGGTGGACAACGGCGTGTCGAAGACCGAGGTGGCCGAGGTCATCACCCACCTGGCCTTCTACGCAGGGTTCCCGAGCGCGGTGTCGGCTTCCCGGCTCGGTAAGGACCTGCTCGACAAGTAGCAGGATCGAGAAGCACAGCGGAAGGAGCGCCAGACACCGTGAAGTTCACCAAGAGCGGTGGGAAGACATTCGCCGCGCCCGAGCCACAGTTCACCGGCGTCGCATACATCGACCCCGTACTCAGCCCCAACGAGCACACCGCACTCCGGTGCGCGCACGTCAGGTTCGCACCCGGGGCGCGTACCGCCTGGCACCACCACCCGAAGGGTCAAGCCCTCTATGTCACGGAGGGCATCGGCCTGGTGGGCACACGAGGCGGGGTGCAGGAGATCCGTCCCGGCGACGTGGTCTTCATCGAGCCGGGTGAGGAGCACTGGCACGGCGCCACCGCGGACCGGTTCATGGCGCACATCGCCCTTCAGGAAGCGGACGAGAACGGCGAAGTCGTGACGTGGCTCGAACGCGTCACGGACGACGAATACAACGGCTAGAGCCCCTTTCCCGGCAGACCCCCGGACAGGAGAAGCACCATGTCTGCGCCTATACAACAAACCCCACAACAAACCCCACAACAAACCCCACAACAAACCCCTCTGCAGCAGTTCTTCGGCGACTTCGCGCCCAAGATGGCGGACCTCATCGGCGACGTGCTCTTTGCGGACGTCTGGGAGCGCGAGGAGCTGTCCAAGCGCGACCGCAGTCTGATCACCCTCGCGGCGCTGATCGCCAACGGCGACACGGAGTCGCTCCCGGGCTATCTGAATCGCGCCAAGCAGAACGGCGTCACGAAGGCGGAGGTGGCCGAGGTCATTACGCACCTGGCGTTCTACGCGGGGTGGCCGAGGGCGACTTCGGCCTTCAGGGTCGCCCAGAAGAGCTTCGAGGAGTCGTAGCGGATGCGGGGTGCCTGGACCCCGTGATGCGTGCGGTGCCCATGGCCGCTGCGTCGAGGACCGACGAGATCAGGGTCGGCAGTCGCCGATCGTCCACGCGGTGGGCCGGCGCCGTGATGGAGAGACAGGCGATGATCCGGCCGGTCTGGTCGGTCACGGGCGCCGCGATTCCGACCGCGTCGTCGTTGACCTCGCCGATGCTCACGGCGTACCCCTTCTCCCGTGCCTCCCGGATCTCCTGCCGTACCGCCGCCGGGTCGGTGATCGTCTGCGGCGTCAGGGCTTGCAGGTCCGTGGCGGCCAGGTACTCCTCCAACTCGGCGTCGGAGAGCTGGGTGAGCAGAACCTTGCTGTGAGCGCTGGCGTAGAGCGGGATGGAACGGCCGAGCGGGCTGACGGTCCGTACGAACTGCGGGCTCTCGATGCTGCTCAGGCACAACGCCGAGAACCGGACACGGATCCACAGGGAGGCCGTCTCCTGGGTCTCCCGCTGAAGTCGCTCAAGTGCGGGATGGAGCGTGACAGCGATGACGTTCTGCTGGGCGATGCCCGCGGCGAGCCCGAGGATGAGCACTCCCAGGGTGTACCGCTGGCGCTCTTCGTCATAGTCCGCGAAACCGTGCCCGGCCAGCGTCACAAGGAAGCGACGTACGGTCGACTTCGGCAGCCCCAGCTCCTCGACCAGCTCCGGCAGCGAGTAGCCCTCCGGCCGCAGCGCGAGGACGCGCAGCACGCTGAGCGCCCGGTCCAGGACGGCGATCGTGTCTGTGCTCATGGGCGCCGATGCTAGTGCCCCGCCAGTCGGCCGCGAGCATCCGTCAGTGCGCTCGGCCCCGAGCGAGAAACCGACCACATTGCGATTCGTGCCTAGCGGCGACACCCACCAGTAGCCTAAAGTATGGAACAGCGAACCGTACTTTGAAGGGAATTCCATGACCGGCGTGCCTGACAGCAAGCGGATCGGACTCTCGGAAGTGGTGCTGCGCACACCTCACTACGAGCGCCTGTGCGCCTTCTACTCGCTCGTCCTGCAGATGCCGCCCACGCTCGACATGACCCCCGAGAGCGGAAAGGGCACGACCGACCCCGATGTCCCGACCCGCATCGCCTTCTTCAACCTGCCGGGGGAGTACCCGTACCTCGGCCGGGTGGCGATCTTCGAGACAGCCGACGTCGGGGGAACCGATCGTCGGTCGGTCGGGCTGCACCACCTCCAGCTCCGCTTCAGTGATCACGAGGCTCTCTTCGGTGCCTACGAGCTGATGCTGGAGCACGGGCACAAGCCGGTCGAGGCGTCGAACCACGGCGTCGCCACGAGCCTGTACTACGCGGACCCGGACGGGAACAGGGTCGAACTGTCGGGGATGAACTACCCCGACGCGACCCAGATGCGGGCCTACATGCAGACCGAGATGTTCCGGACCAACCCTGACGGTGTGCACATCGACCCCGACGACATCCTGCGCCGGCACCGTGAGGGCACGCCGTTCGAGCAGCTTCTGAGGCTGGGATGATCCGACCGACCTCTCCCGGGCCGACCGGGGCCATCGACTGCTCCGCGTCAGAGGTCGTGGTGGTCGGCGGCGGCCCTGTCGGGCTGGCCATGACCCTCGAACTCGGTCGGCGCGGTGTCGACGTCCTCATGGTCGATGCCGGCGACGGCGTCGTCAGCTATCCCACGGCCGAGTCGATCGACGTCCGCACCATGGAGTGGCTGCGGTCCGCCGGGTGCGGCGACGCCGTCGACGACAGCGGGTTCCCGGTCGACTACGCGCGGGACATCTCCTTCACCGCGACGCTCGCCGGACCGGAGCTGGTCCGCTTCGCCCGCCCGAGCAACGCCGAGCGCCGCGCCACGACCGGTGGTCTGAGCGCCGAAGGCGCTGCCTGGTGGCCGAAGTTCTGGTTCGACAGCGCGCTGCGCGAGCGGGCCGAGGCGCTCTCGTCGGTGACGCTGCGTTATCAGTGGCGGTGCGCCGACTTCGCCCAGGACGCATCGGGGGTCACCCTGACGCTCGTCCGGGACGAGGAAGTACGCCAGGTCCGCGCGCAGTTCGTGGTCGCCTGTGACGGCGGCCAGTCGACGCTGCGCCGTGCCTGCGGCATCGGGATGAGCGGCTCGGCGCGCGAGGCGCGCTGGCAGGGTGCGATGGTCGAGATCCCGGGCCTTCTCGACGCACTGCCCCTGGACCCCGCCGTGCAGTACTACCTGCTCGCGCCCCGGCGGCTGATCCTCGGGTCCTTGGACGGCGGAGACTTCTGGCGGGTCACCTATCCGCTGCGAGACGGCGAGACCTCGGGAGAGTCCCAGGCCATGTCCGCTGTCCGCGATGCCCTCGGCGGACTCGACCTTCCCGTCGTCCTGCACGGGGCCCGGGGGTGGTCGGGGAACTCGGTGGTTGCCGAGCGATTCCGGGACGGGCGGGTCTTCCTCGCCGGCGACGCCGCGCACCAGATGTGGCCGAGTGGCGGACACGGCATGAACACCGGCATCGGAGACGTCCAGAACCTCGGGTGGAAACTGGAAGCGGCCCTCCGGGGGCGTGCGGGCCCTGCTCTGCTGGACAGTTACGAGCTCGAACGCCGCCCGGTGGCGGAGCGCAACGTGCGCCGCGCCGCGAGCAACTACGCCGCCGACATCGCACTGCCCTCCGGCCCGGAGCTGCTCGGCGAGGACGCCGCGGCACAGGCGCTTCGCCGTACAGCGGCGGAACTCGTCCGTGACACCCGCGCCACGGAGTGGGCTTCCCTGGGCATCCAGTTGGGGTTCCGCTACAGCGGTTCCGCGATCCTGCCCGGAACGGCGACCCCGGAGCCCGCCGACGACCCCGGTGACTACGTCCCCGTCGTACGCGTCGGACACCGCGCGCCCCACGTGCAACTCGCAGACGGGCGTGCCCTGATCGACGCACTCGGCACGGGGTTCACCGTGCTGCGCGCCCGTGCCGACGCGTCGGCCGAGGAGTGGACCCGAGCGTTCAAACTGCGCGGTTACGACCTTGAGATCGTCGATGTCCCCGCCACCGAGGAGTACGCCACGATGACCGTCTGCCTGGTGCGACCCGACGGAGTCGTCTGCTGGGAAGAACACTGCACGACGACCGGTCCGGGCGATGTCGCCTCGATCGTCCTCGGCCACGAGGCGGCCTGACATGCCGGAGATTCTGGTAGGTCAGACGCCTGAGGGCGTGGTGCGGATCGAGGGCAGCCGCGCACTCCGTCTGGACACCGGTGGCGCGACCCTCGGCGAGATGATCGCTCGCGGGGAGGCCGGACGACTTGAGACCCTGCCGTCCCATTCCGAGGCCGAGGCGAGCGGCCTGCGCTGGCTCGCCCCGGTCAGCAGCTCGGGCAACGTCATCATCGTCGGGCTCAACTACGCCGACCACGCAGCGGAGATCGGTGCCACGTCGCCGGTCCATCCGCGGTTCTTCGTCGTGGCCGGCTCGGCCATCGCCGACCCGGGCGCCGGCATCGTCCTTCCTGAAGTGGCGCCGGATCAGGTCGACTACGAAGGGGAACTCGCCGTCGTGATCGGGGCGACCGCCTCCTGCGTCGAGCGGAGCGAGGCCTGGCGGTACATCGCCGGCCTGACGATCGGCAACGACGTCTCAGCAAGGGACGTCCAGCTCGGTCGGCATCCCATGACCCAGGGAGGCAACGTCGGCCTGGGCAAGTCGTTTGCGACCTTCAAGCCGCTCGGGCCGGCGCTGCTGCTCACCAACGGGCGCGAGCCCGAGGGCCCGTTCACGGTCGAGACGCGCGTCGACGGGGAGCTGCGGCAGTCAGGGTCCACGGAGGCGCTCTTCTTCGACATCCCGGCCCTCGTCTCGACCATCTCACGCTTCTGCCGCCTCGATCCCGGAGACGTCATCCTCACCGGTACCCCGGCCGGCGTGGGTGAGGCTCAGGGGCGCTACCTACGCGCCGGGCAACGCGTAGAGGTGTCCATCCAGCGGATCGGAACTCTGACGAACGTGGTGGTGAACCCATGAGTGACGGATGCCCGCTGTGCGCCACGGTGCAGCAGGGAGGTCCGCCCGGCGGTTGGGTGGGAGCGACCGACGAGTGGGCCGTGATGGGACACCCCCTCCAGGTTCCGGGCTGGCTGTGCCTGATGCCGCTCCGGCACACCGAGTCACTGGCCGACTTGAGCCACCCGGAGGCGACGCAACTCGGCCCGGTGTCCCGGCACTTGGCGAAGGCGCTCATGGAGTCAACGGGCGCCGACCGCGTCTACAGCTACTCGCTCGGGCATACGGTCCGGCACTTCCACCTCCTGATCGGCGTGCCCGGCGCTACCCCGGAGACCCAGGGGCCGCGTCTGCTGACCCGGATTCTGCAACGCGATCAGACGGTCGTCGACCAGCAGGCGTCAGCAGCTCTGCTGGGCACCGTCGGACGGTGGCTCGACGCCCATCCGATCGCCACCTGAGCCTCCTCGGCCGGGCGGGGTGCCAGAGGGTCCGGGTGCTAGAGGGTTTGGCCCGGCTCAAGGGTGAGCAGCGGGATGCCGGTCAGTCCGTCGGTTCCGAGGAAGGTGGTCATCGCCTGACGTCCCGCGTCGCTGAGCAGGCTGTCGTGGATCTGCACGCTCTGCCGTGGTCGCACGGCGCGTACGAAGTCGACCGCCTGGGCGAAGACGGTCCACGGGCCGCTCGTGGGGAGGAGGAGCGTCTCCACGGGTGCGTTCGGGACGTCATAGGAATCGCCCGGGTGGTAGACGTCCTCAACCAAGTACCCGACGTTTGTCATCGCCGGCATGTCGGGGTGCAAAGGCGCGTGTTGGCCGCCGACTGCTCTGACTTCGAAGCCGGCGGCGCCGAACGTGTCGCCCGGCTCGACGACCGTGATGCCCGGGGTGTCGTCGTCGCTGAGCAGCTCCGCCACCTTGGCCGGGCCGTACACGGTCAGTTCGGGGCGGGCGTCGATCGCCGCGCGGACTGCGTTCACATCGATGTGATCGGGGTGGTCGTGCGTGATCAGTACCGCGTGGGCCGACTGGAGCAGCTCCGGCCCCTGCGGCGTGAAGGCTCCGGGGTCGATGAGCAAGGTCGTTTCGCCCTGCGTGAGGGTGACGCACGAGTGGGCGTACTTGGTGATGGAGGTGTTCGTCACAACCCAAATTATACAGGCCACCTGTACATTTTGGGGCTCTCCGCCGACTATGCTGTGCCGGTGGTGTCCGAGGACGAGCTCGCCGAGCGGCTGAGAGAATCACTGGGAAGGCTGGTCCATGCGGGATGGGCTCGTCCCGACGCGATGCCTGAGCACCGGGCGCAGACTCTCGGGTTCCTGATGCACGACGGTCCGCTGACCATCTCCGAGTTGGCGCAGCGCCGCCGAGTCCGGCATCAGACGATGCAGGCGGCCGTCATCGACCTTGAGCAGGACGGGTTGGTCAAGCGTGAACCTGACCCCCGCGACCGACGCGCCAGGCTCGTTCGCCCGACGGAGAAGGGCCTGAAGCTACTGCGGCGCGAGCTTGACGGCCGTCGTTCCCTGCTCGCGGAGGCGATCGCGGCAGAGCTGGACGAGCGCGAGCAGTCCACCCTGGCGCAAGTACCCGATCTGCTCCTCCGCCTGGCCCGCCGTCTCGCTCAGTCATGAGCGCACCGGGCTACAGCTCGGCGATCCGGGGCACGACCCGCTCGCATACTTCCGTGGTCCAGGCGACAGGATCGGGCCCCGTGGGTACGACGATGACCATCGAGATGCCGAGGTCGGCGTAGGGCGCCATGGACTCCACGAACCCGTCGGCCAGCGGGTCGGACATGACGAGCAGCGTCTTCTCGATGCGGTCGAAATCGGTACCGGCCGCCGCGCAGTGACCACGCAGGACATCGAGCTTGTGCGCCAGCTCGTGAGGCGTGGGGCCCACGATGTTCCAGGCGTCGGCGTACTGGGCGACCAGCCGCAGGGTCTTCCGCTCCCCGCCGCCGCCGACCATGATCGGCGGCGGACTCTGCACGGGTGGCGGTACGTTGACAGGTTCCTTCAGCTCGTAGTGCGTCCCGGCATACGGCGTCTGGTCTCCCGACCACATCTGCCGGACGATCTGCAGGGTCTCCTCCAGCCGCTCGAAGCGCTCCCTGGTCGAGGGGAAGGGCACGCCGAGCCCGTCGTGCTCCCGCTGGTACCACGCCGCGCCGATGCCGAGCATGGCCCGCCCGCGGGACAGCACGTCGAGGGTGGTGACCGTTTTGGCCAGCAGCCCGGGATGGCGGTACGTCGTGCCCGTGACCAGAAGTCCGAGCCGCAGCCGCTCGGTGACGGCGGCAAGGTAGCCGAGCGTGGTGTATCCGGCCAGCATCGGCTGGTCGGGGCCGCCGAGCAGCTCCATCTGGAGCCAGTGGTCCATCACCGTCAACTGGGCGACGCCGCCCTGGTCGGCGACCCGGGCGGTCTCACTCAGCCGGTCGGTGAGACGGTGCTCCCAGTCGGGGTGGCTGAAGTTCGCGTAGCTCATGCCAAGACGCATGCTGAAGAGTCCTTGAGTCGGGGAGTACACCCCCGTGCGGGGGGAGCGCGGCGGGAAGGATGAGCGGGTCGATGCCTCAGCGGCGACTCCTCGGCGGGGCTCGCCGCCGCGACGTAGGGGTGAGTGCCTGGTGACGGAGCACCTCGCCGAAGTCTTGATCATGCGCGACCGCGGAGAAGACGGCCCCGCGCGTCGACGACGAGGCTGACCTTGCCGTTCCGGCGGCGGCAGCGCGTGGCCTTGGACGCTTCGCGCGCAGCGCGACTGTGTCCGAGGCCGGGCCGGCCGCGCCCGAGGCCGACGAGCGCCCCGAGTGCGGCCCTCAAGGATCTCCGAAGGATCTCCGCCTCCCGCTCGCCGGCGATGCGCGCCTTGTGGCCGCAGCCCGGAGAGCGGCCTAGGGGCGCGAAACGTTGTCGTGGTGGGCCCCGATGGTGACCACGGCTACCCGAGCCGTCTGGGTGCCGTGGTTGCGCCACCCGTGGCGGGTGCCGTTCTGCACCACCGTGTCGCCGGTCTTCAGGTGGACGGTCGCGCCGTCATCGAGTTCGAGCGAGAGCTCGCCTTCGACCACGACCAGGAAGTCGATGGTGTCGGTCGTGTGCATGCCGCCGGTGTCGGGCTCGATATAGCTGGACATCCCTGGGAAGTTGGCCTCGAACTCGGCGACCGCTGCCGCGAGGTCGGCCGGCGGGGCGACCGCGCGAGCCTCAGCCGGTGGAAGCGAGAAGAACCCGAAGCGGAAGCCTCCGACTGGCGGGAAGTAGCGTTTCGTGGCCGACTGCGAGCCGTCGTCCGGGAAGTGGGGCGCGGCGTCACCGCCCCACATGGTGTGAGTCTCCGATCCCGGCGTCAGCGCCGGCCGGATGCCGTCGACCTCCTCATCGCTGACAACGATCGACTTGCCGTCCGCGCTGTGGCCTGTGACTACTCGCCTGATCTTCATGGGCGTCATTGTACACAGTTAAGACTGATCGATCAGTCAGGATGCGCGGCACTTTGTCGGCGGGGTCGTTCCGGGGGTTCGAAGGAGGGGCATTGCGTGCAGTCTGCACCCTTGACTGATCGACCAGTCAGTTCCTACTCTCTCGGCATGGCTAAGACTTCAGAGCTGGGTGGCGCGCGGGTGCGTGATCTGGATGTGCGGGGTGTTCCGTTGCGGGTGACGGAGGTGGGTGAGGGGCCGCCGTTGTTGTTTCTGCATGGGTTGCACGGGCTGGATGCGGGGGCTGAGTGGGTCGGGATGCTGGCGGAGCGGTTTCGGGTGGTGCTGCCGTTGCATCCGGGGTTCGGGTTGAGTGCGCGTGAGCCGTGGTGCAGGTCGGTGCACGATCTGGCGTATCTGTATCTGGATCTGCTGGAGGAGCTGGATCTGGCCGGGGTGCATCTGGTGGGTTCGTCGTTCGGTGGGTGGGTGGCTGCCCAGATGGCGGTGCGTTCGCAGGAGCGGCTGTCGGATGTGGTGTTGGTGGATCCGGTGGGGATCAAGGTGGGGGATCGGTGGACGCGTGATATCGCGGACATCTTCGCGCTGGATGCTGCTGAGGTGTTGCGGCGTACGTATCGGGTGCCGCCTGCGCCGTTGGATGTGAATGCGCTGTCGGATGAGGAGTTGACGGTGCATTTGCGGAATCGGGAGGCGAGTGCGGTGTATGGCTGGGAGCCGTACATGTACAGCCCGGGGCTGCGGCGGGAGCTGGGGCGGGTGAGGGTTCCCTGTCTGCTGGTGTGGGGTGCTGGTGACGGCATCGTGACGGTGGATTACGGGCGGGCGTTCCAGGCGTCGGTGCCGGGTGC
>NZ_WJBG01000150.1 GCF_009709555.1 Streptomyces blattellae
ACGTCCCGGGCCCGCGGTCCGGTCGTCCCTCAGTCGTGGGGTACGACGGCGACGGGCGCGGGGGCGTGGTGGATCACGCCGTGGGTGACGGGGCCGATGCGCATGCCGAGGGAGGGCCGGTGCGTCCTGCGGCCGACGACCACGAGTGCGGCGTTCCGGGCGGCCTGGAGGACCACTTGCCCGGCGGTCGCGAGGTCGGTCCTGTGGACCACCTCGACCTGCGGATAGCGCTCCTGCCACGGCGCAAGGGCTTCCAGCAGCTCCTTCTCGACCCGGGCCTCCACACTGCCGTCCTCGTCGCCCGTGACCACAGCCCTGTAAGCGAACACCGGTGGACGGCTCCAGGCGTGCACGACGCGCAGTGTGGCCCCACGGGCGGCTGCGGCGGTGAAGGCGAACTCCAGCAGTTCCTCGGCGGGTTGGTCCCGGTCCTGGATTCCGACGACCACCTCGCCGCCGTCTTCGCCGGCCGCCTCGGCGCCCTCAGCGGCCCGGTGCTCTTCCGCGCGTACGAGCACCACGGGGATGGACGCCCGGGCCAGCACATGCTGTCCGACCGACCCGAGGAGGAAACCGGAGACAGCGCCGTGCCCACGCGAGCCCAGCACCAGCATCTCGGCGTCCTCCGCACTCTCCAGCAGCGCCCGGGGCGCCAGATCGGACACCTGCTCGACGGTGACCGGCAGATCCGGATACTTCGCCGCGAGGTCCTGCCTGGTCTCGTTCAGCAACTGCTGCGCCCACCGCTTCTGGGCTTCCGACTCCTGGGCCGAGGGAACCTCGGCCGGCCGCCAGATCCAAGCGGTGACCAGGCTCAATGGAAGACCGCGGGGCAGCGCCTCGCGGGCGGCCCAGTCAACAGCGGCGCGGCTCTCGGGGGAACCGTCAAGGCCGACGACGATGGGGGAAAACATATCGGACACCTCCGTATCCGCTCACGTCCGATGCGAGGGCCTCAGCGCACCCGCCGGCCCGGAAGACCCGGTGATCCCCGCGGCGTCTCATCCCGTCCACGTGGATCCATCGGCCCCTCCTCTCCGATCGTCGCGACGACCGGTCCGCGAGCCCAGGGGCCGCTGGTCCTCTCCCACGGCCACTCGGCCCCCTGCCGGGACCCGATCGGTCCCTCTGCCGCCTCGCCGCGGTCCGTCTGCCGCCTCGCCGCGGTCTCTCAGCGGCCTGTCGGCCGCCCCGCCCCCGAAGCCGGGCCGAACGTCCCCGTTCCCACCCCCGTACGGCCCATGCCCACCCGGTCCCCGCGCTCGCAGACTGACCTCCGACAGCAGGGCGCGACCGGGAGGACGAGGAAGATGACCGTGCGGGTGGGAATCAACGGCTTCGGGCGTATCGGGCGCAACTACCTGCGCTGTGTACTGGAGCGCGCGCAAAGGGGCACCGGCACACCGGTCGAGGTGGTGGCGGTCAACGACCTCACCTCCCCGGCGGCACTCGCCCATCTGCTGGCGTACGACTCGACGTACGGCAGGCTGCACCGCACCGTCGAGCACGACGGCACATCGATCACCGTCGACGGGCACCGCATCACCGTGACCGCCGAACGCGACCCCGCCGCCCTGGACTGGGCCGGCCCCGGCGTGGACGTCGTCATCGAATCCACCGGCCGCTTCCGCACCCGCGAGGACGCCGGACTGCACCTCAAGGCCGGAGCCCGCAAGGTGCTGCTGTCCGTGCCCGGCAAGAACGTCGACGCCACGGTGGTCATGGGCGTCAATGAGCAGTCGTACGACCCGGACCACGACCACGTCGTGTCGAACGCTTCCTGCACCACCAACTGCGTCGCCCCGATGATGAAGGTCCTCGACGAGGCCTTCGGCGTCAACAAGGGCGTGATGACCACCGTCCACGGCTACACCAACGACCAGGTGGTCCTCGACGGTCCGCACAAGGACCTCCGCCGTGGCCGCAGCGCCGCCGTGAACATCATCCCCACCAGCACAGGAGCTGCCCGCGCGGTCGGTCTCGTCCTGCCCCGACTGGCCGGCACGCTGGACGGCCTCGCGGTCCGCGTTCCCGTCGAAGACGGCTCGCTCACCGACCTGACCGTGGTGCTCGGCAGGGAGGTGACCGTGGACGAGGTCAACTCCGCGTTCCGGGATGCCGCCGCCAGGTCCCTGAAGGGGATCCTGCGGGTGTCCGACGCCCCGATCGTCTCCCGTGACATCGTCGGCGACCCCGCCTCCTGCGTCTTCGACGCCCCCCTCACACAGGCCCACGGCGACCTCGTGAAGGTCTTCGGCTGGTACGACAACGAGTGGGGCTACACCAACCGACTCCTCGACCTCACCGAGTACGTCGTCGCCCGACTCCCGGAGAGGTGAGACCGTCCCCGCGGGCGCGCAGGTGGCCGTCAGCGGAAGCCGCAACAGCAGCAGGTGGGCATCAGCCGTGCCCGGTCCTCCCGGACCGCTGCTGATTCCTGAGGATGTTGTGGTACGCGCGTCCCGGACGGGACCTTCAGCAGCAGGAGCGGGGGATGTGCTCCTCCCGGTGCCACCAGAAACGGTCGCGGGCCGGTTGTTGGGGTACGTCGGGCAGGGCGGCGTTGCGGACGGTAGTCCCGCTCGACTTCGTCGCCGCTCCCGTAGCCGCTCCCGTCGCCGTCAGGTCCGCGACGGTGTGCGGGACACCGCCGACGACGACCTGGCGTACGGCGGCTGCGGCGGCGATGTCCGTCGTCGGATCGCCCTCGACCAGGACGAGGTCGGCGAGCTTGCCCGGCTCCACGGTGCCGAGTTGGTCGGAGAGGCCAAGGGTGCGGGCTCCGTGCACGGTGGCGGAGCGCAGTGCCTCGTACGGGCTGACGCCGTAGCGGACCATGGTCTGCAGGTTGAGGTGGTAGTAGACGGCGGGCGGTACGAGAGGGCTGTCGGTGCCGACGGCGACATGGGCGCCTTCTTCGACCAGGCGGCGGACGGTCGCGCCGTGCCGGGCGACGAAGGCGAGTTCGGGGGCGGGCTCGTCGGCCAGCGCCGCCTCGATGCCCTCGCGCAGCTCCGCGTACTCGGCGGCTGTGAGGAGGGATGTCAGCCGCGGGTCGTCCAGGGCCCACTCCGCGTAGCGGTACAGGGCGGCCCGTACGGCGGGCAGGCCCAGGCCGGACAGGGCGAAGGTGGGTGTGAGGGCCATGCCGGACGCGGCCAGCGGGCCGGTGACGTCCTGGTAGCTGTGGCCGAGGTGGGTCTCCTTCTGGCGGCGGCCGTAGCGGCTGGTGCCGCCGAGGTGCTCGACGCCGTCGGCGCCCATGCCGAGCGGGCCGAACAGGTAGTGGGACGTGGTCCGCAGGCCGCTGCGGTGGGCGGCCCGGATGGCCTTGCGCTGCATGGGATAGGGCAGACGGACGTACGTCTTGACCATGTCGTGGCCGAGGGCCCGCGCCTTGTCGATCTCGCGTTGCAGCTGCTCGTCGTCGGTGATGGGGCGGCCCGAGGAGTAGTAGATGCGGGAGCCGTCGACGAGATCGCCGGCGGCGAACACGCGCGGACCGGTGCGGCGGCCGGAGGCGAGGGCCTCCTTGGCCTCGACGGCCCCGTAGTGGGCGGTGCCGGGCGAGCGCAGGGCGGTGACGCCGAAGGACAGCCACAGGCGCAGGAGTTCGCCCCGGTCCCAGGGGCCGTGCTCGTGGACGGCGACGAATCCGGGCAGCACCGTCAGACCGCGGGCGTCGACGACCTTGTCCCCGGGCCGGACGGAGCGCTCGCCGCGCGGAGTGACGGCGGTGATGTGGTGGCCGTCGAGGACGATGTCGACGTCGCGCCGCAGGCCGGGGCCGGTGCCGTCCCACAGGGCCCCGGCCTGGACGACCGTACGGCCGGTGGGGTGTGCCGGGCGCCAGCTGAGCCGGAGCGGTACGGCCGAGGTCTTTCCGGTGGGGGTCGTCAGGCGCAGGCGGCCGTCGGAGAGATAGAGCAGGCTGGCGGAGTCGGCGCTCCAGCTGGGCGCGTCCGCGGTCTCCGCGTTGACCTGCCGGGCGGTGCCCGTGGTGCGGCCCTCGGCGTCGAGGTCGCTGATGTGCAGGGTGCCGTTCGCGATGTACGCCGTCCTGGTGCCGTCGGGTGAGTGGACGGGCCCCGCGTCGACGCGGTTGGTGAGGGAGCCGCCGGGGACGGGCTCGCCGTAGTGGGCCTCGCCGGTGGCGAGTTCAACGGTGAGAATCTGGTTGTGGCCCTCGCGGTAGCGCGGGGTGACGGGGACGAGGACGGCGGTGGACAGACGTGTGCCGTCGGCGGTGAAGGTGGGGCGGCCGGGGGCGTTCAGCGGGCCGACGACCTTGCGGACGGCGCCGGTGGCGAACTCCAGGGTGGAGAGGGTGCCGCCCTCGGAGATGAAGGCGACGGTCGTACCGTCCGGGCTGACCGTCGGCGCGGAGGCCAGGAGGGCGGTGTCGGTGAGGCGGTGTCGGTCACCGGTGGCGAGGTCGTACCGCCACAGCGCGATGCCGCCGTCGCGGTCGCTGACGTACACGAGGCCACGGCCGTCCGGGAACCAGGCCGGGTCGGTGTTGCGGTGACCGTCGGCGACGACCGCCTCGGGGGCCCCGCCGCGGCGCATGATCCACAGGTCGCCGAGGGCGCCGAAGGCGACGCTGCGGCCGTCCGGGGAGAGCGCGGGACCGACGATGCCCTTGACTTGGCGGCTACCGGTGCCATCGAAGTCCCGTACCGTGGCGGGCCGTTCGGCGACCCTGGGTACGGTGACGCGGGCACTGAAGGGGACGTCCTCGACGGTGCCTTGGAGGGTACGGCGGCGAAGGCGGCCGTCCGCGGTGTAGAGCAGTTCGTCCGGGCCGGCCCAGCGGGCGGCGAAGGGGAACACGTCCTCGCCGTCGCCGGACACGGTCTCGCCGTCGACGACGAGTGCGGTGCCGGTCGTGGCGAGGTGGACGTAGGCGAGGTGGCTGCCGTCGGGCGAGAAGGAGGGCCCGGCGACGCGGCCGGCGGTGACCTTGGCGAGGGTGGTGCGGGTGCCGTCGGCGGTGACCTGGGCGATGGCCTGCGGCGCGTCGTTGGTCCCGCTGGTGAAGGCGATCGCCGTGCCGTCCGGTGTCCAGCAGGGCTGGCCCTCCTGGGCGGTGCCGGTGGTCCAGACGGTGGTGTCGCCGCTGTCGACGGCGATGACGTGGATCGCGTACCGGCCGTCTCTCTCGGCGGCGCAGGCGATGCGGGTGCCGTCGGGCGAGAAGCGTGGCTCGCGGTGGTCGGCGTCACCGGAGGTGAGTTGCCTGCGCCCGGTGCCGTCGGCGTTCATCAGCCAGAGGTGGAAGGTGCCGTCGGTGTAGGCCTGGTAGACGATCCGGCGGCCGTCCGGCGAGAAGTCCGGCTCGCTCGCCTCCTCCTCGACACTGGTGAGCGGCACGGCGTCACCCCCCTCGGCGGGCAGCGTCCACAACCGGTTCACCAGGTCCAGGACGACGGTCCGGCCGTCCGGGGCGAGCGCGGCGGAAGCGTTGGTGGCCTCCGTGACGCTCAGGATGACGGTCTGTGCGCCGGCCTCGCGGGCCACGGCCGGCAACGCCCCCGCCGGAGTCCCCTGACTGCCCAACACCCCTGCACCCGCAGCGAGTCCGGCTCCGCGCTTGATGAGCGCACGACGCGTCAGTCCCATGAGTTCACACCTCTTCCGCAGATTTCAGTGCACCCTACAGATGAAGACGGGCCCGCGGAATACCCGCTTCCGCTCGGTTCGCGACACGCAAAGTCCCGTTTACACAACGGAATTGAAGCTTTTACGGCAATCCATCAGGAGCCGCGCCCGATCATGATGACGCTGGCGACGACGATGACGGCGCGGAGGCCGGCGGCGATCAGCACGACCGCCGCCCCGTCGACCTCGGGAGCAGGCCCCGGTTGCGGGCCGCCGCTGCCCGGCCGCGGTCAGCGGCTCGGCCGCCCGCCGGCGCGACCACCCTCCAGTGCGGTGAGGTCGTCGCCGCACCGCCGAGCTTCGACGACCGCTTCCTGGTGGGGACGGTGCCGCGGGTCAGATGGACCGCGCTGCGATGCAGCGCCTCCCGGCCGGCCAGGCGCATCGTGGACCACCAGTGGGCGCCTGCCCGGTCGCGGACCTCCGCCCAGCCGCCCGTCAGGAACTCCTGCTCAGAATAGGAAGCGATGCCGCTGCTGCCGCCCGAGCCGGCCGTGCGCTCAACGGGGTCGAGATTGGCGTCGACCAGGACCAGGCGGGAGACCAGACGGGGGTGCCGGGCGGCCAGCACGATGGCGACCGAGCCGCCCATGCTGTGCGCGACCAGTTCGGCGCCGACGACATCCGCGCGAGCCAGGGCTGCGGCGAGCGCATCGGCATGTGATTCCAGCGTGTAGTCGAAGCCCGTCGGCCGGTCGCTGAGGCCGTGACCCAGCACATCGATCAGCAGTGAACGGCGGCCAGCCAGCAGAGGATGGGCCACGACCTCCGCGAAATAGGCCGGCGACGTGGCACCCAACCCGTGCACGTAGACACGGGGCGGCTCCTGCCCAGGCAACTCCACCACCGGATCTGGTCACCCTCGGGTGTCACAGCGGCGTTGCGCACGGTCGGCTTCCCTGCAATCACGATCGATGGAGTGACGAGAGTAGCCACCGTCTCCGCACTCACCCGATTTCGCTCACGACGCCGTCACCCTGTGACACGTTGCTCTGGAGCGATGAGGCACGGATCCGGGGAGAGAACCATGACCACCGCCCGCACTGTGGACGTGCCCGAAGGCACCTTCGGCGTGCTGGACGCCGGAGAGATCCCGGTTCAAACGGCAGACTGGAGTAACGACCTCGTAGCCCCCATGTCACACGGCGCTCTCGTCGTCACCGGCATCCACACCGGCCCCGTCCGCGTGGCTGCCGAAGCCCTCAGCGGCCCACCGAACACACCGACGGATGCCGAATGGGAGGAGGTCGTGGAAATCAGCGTGCACGCCCCCTCCGGCCGCCTTCGCGTCGATTCCCTTCAGCACGGGCCGACCCCTGGCCACCCCCTTCTCAGTCCGTCCGGACCGGGTTGGTACCGGCTCCGCGTGCATGCGCGAGGACGAGACATCCTTCCCGACAAGGCCGCTACCTCACCGGTGGAGGACTATCTCCTGCTGACCTGGCCATCCTCCCCAGCCGGCGTAGCCGTCCTACGTCCGAGGAGCCGCGTCGAGCAAGGGAAATCGATCCGTCAGAGCGGCGAGCCGGGGTCGCCGGGGCGGATGCGGCCGCGCCAGCCACCGCTGTCGCCACCGCCGCTCTCCACGTAGTCCTTGAACCGACGCAGATCTCCCTTGACCCGTCGGTCGATCATGCCCAGTGCGTCCGCGCCCTTCTCGGCGACGCCGGCGGGCTGGACGTCCATCGTCAGCTCCACCCTGGTGTGCATGTCGTCCAGCTGCTCGAACCGGACGGATCCCTGCTGCCGGGTGTCGCCACCGACAGACCGCCAGGTGATCCGGTCGTCCGGCAGCTGATCGACGATCTCGGTGTCGAACTCGCGCCGCACCCCGCCGATACTGGTGACCCAGTGGTTGTGCCGGTCGTCGAGTTGCCGGACCTCGTCGACGCCCTCCATGAAGTTCGGGAACTGCTCGAACTGAGTCCATTGGTCGTACGCCGTGCGGAGCGGAACCTCCACCTCGACCGCTTCCTTGACCGTACTCATGGGTTCCTCCTCGTCCAGTCCTCGCCTGGGCCGACCGCACCGGTGCGTGTGGCCGCCTCCTGCGCGTTCACCGCGCCGAGTACCCGAGAAAGCAGCACGGAGACATCTTTCAAGGGACGCGCGCCGGAGGCGTCGGGCTGCCGCCGCAACCCGCCGTCACCGGACATCCGTCCGCACGACCGGGCACATCACCGCGGTCGCGTGGTCAAGGGGCACGTGTGGCCGACGCTCGGAGTGAGGGCGCGGGACGGCCCTGCGGCGCTGGCGGAGATCTACCGCTCCGACAACGGCCGCGCGCTGTTCGGCCCGGAGTGACGGGCAAGGCAGCGCGCCGCTGACGAACGGGGCGTGGAGCGTCCGTGCCGACCTGCGGCTCCCCTGGTGGCGCCGGCCACGTGGCACGGCCAAGGCCCGAGCCGTTGAGGGCCGGTGGTTCGGGTACTCGAACCACCGGCGCGTACCGAATGGACGTGCACGACATGGCGAGGGGATGAATCATGACAGACCCCCACTTCGAGAGCGGTGCGTCCGCGGTCCAGCAGGCGCTGCGTACGGTTGTGGAGAAGGGTGCGGACGACGCGGCGCTGAGCACGCTGGCGAAGAGCGAGGTGCTGGTGCCCGCGGCGACGGACGCGGAGGGACCCGCTCCCAAGGCGCTGACTCTTCCCGTGTTCGAACAGGAGGACGGGACCGAACTGGTGCCGGTGTTCACCACGCAACAGCGGATGGAACAGGCTCTGCCACGGATGCGGCGGCATCGTAGCGTGCTGCTCGGCGCCCTCGCCCACGGCTGGCCCTCCGACAGCCTGTCCCTGGTCATCGACGCCGGCACACCCGAACAACTGGCGCTCACCGCACACGGTGTCAGGGCGCTGCTGGACCGCGACGACATCTGACGCGCGGCTGCGGCGGGGCCGCATCGCGGGGTGGGTCGCAGCGACGCGTTCACAGCCCGGCGAGTGGCCGGTTCGCAGACGGGTCGTAGACCGCTGGGTGGCCGGTTCGCAGACGGTTCGCAGACCGCTGGGTGGCCGGTTCGCAGACCGCTGAGTCGCCCGCTTTTCGGTCGGTGCGTGGCGGGAACCCGGTCACCGTCCGTGCCCGCCAGCGGCCAGGAGGCCGTCGTGACCGATCCGCAGCAGACCCAGCAGAACCCGGCCACCCAGCACCCGCGCCCCGAGTTCCGCTCGCAGGACCAGCCCCATCCCGGATGGACCGGGCCGATGGACCCGCCACCCGATCACGGCGAGGAGAGCTACCGCGGGGTCGGCCGACTGGAGGGCCGCAAGACCGTCATCACCGGCGGCGACTCCGGCATCGGGCGGGCGGTCGCCCTCGCGTTCGCCCGGGAGGGTGCCGACGTACTCTTCACCCACCTTGAGGAGGAGGCGGACGAGGCACGCGAGACATCCCGGCTCGTCGAGGACGCCGGCCGCAAGGCCGTCGCCGTCTCCTGCGACATCCGCGAGGAGGACAACTGCCGCGCCCTGATCGACCGTGCGGTCGCGGAGTTCGGGCGCATCGACATCCTGGTGAACAACGCCGCCTACCAGATGTCCCAGCCGGACGGCATCGAGGCGATCACCACCGAACAGTTCGACCGGGTCATGCGCACCAACCTCTACGGCATGTTCTGGCTGACGAAGTTCGCGGTACCGCACATCCGCGAGGGCGGCAGCATCATCAACTCGACGTCGGTGCAGGCTTACAAGCCCAGCCCGCACCTGCTGGACTACGCGACGACCAAGGGCGCGATCGTCACCTTCACCCAGGGGCTGGCCCAGATGCTCGTAGACCGCGGTATCCGCGTCAACGCGGTCGCCCCGGGGCCGGTGTGGACGCCGTTGATCCCCGCGACCCTGCCCGACACGGTCGAGTTCGGCAAACAGAGCCCCCTCGGACGCCCGGCCCAGCCCGCCGAGCTGGCTCCGGCTTACGTCTACCTCGCCTCCCAGCAGGCCGGCTTCGTCACCGCCGAGATCCTCAACGCGACGGGCGGGACGCCACTGCCGTAGACGACTTGCCGCCTGAGGTGCCGCCCGGCACTCGAACTCCAACGCCTCCGCCACCATCTCACCGGGTACGGCGACGGCTTCCCGTACGCCGAACCCAAGTACCCCTTGCATCTGCTCTGTTGAGTACAGGCGCGGGCACGAACTGAGTACGCGTGCTCAGGATCCGACAATCGTCGCCCAGCACAGTGGAGGCAGACCGAACCAACCGACAGGAGACGACCGTGACTTCCAGCAACAGCCGCCCTCGCCCCGCCTTCCGCCGCCGGGTCGGCGCCGCCGCGCTCATGGGAGCCATCACGGTTGTCGCACTCACCGGTTGCTCCGGTCTCTCCCTCCAGGACGCCATCTGCAGCGACGGCGAGTACCCCGTCATGACCGTCGGGGGCACCGGCTCCGCGTGCGTCAAGGACAGCGAGAAGACGCCGGAGGGATACACGCGCTACCCCGAGGGCAAGGTGCCGCAGCAGGTCGACGACGAGTGGGACGTGTACTGGCGCACCCACACCGTCGACGAGAAGGGCGGCATCGTCGCCGCACCGGACACGGAGTGAACACGGCGTGAACGCCGCCCCGCCCTGAACGCGCCTCGTCGGTGGTAGGGCGGGGGTCGGGACGGGGCGGCGGGGTGGCCTCGGCACCTCGGTTTCAACAGCGCGAAGTACGGCGGCACAACCGGCCGGAAAGCGCTTTCCCCACGCACCGGGAAACCTTAGAGTGTCCTGCGCATGCCAATGACAGCGGCGATCGCAACTCGTGTTCGCGGACTGATCGATCACGCTGCGTCTTCCAGGCCCCTCGCCCCCCACCCCACCCCCACATTCCTCTCCCCCACATTCCTCTCCCCCACATTCCTCTCCCCCACAGGAGGACCCCCAATGAGTCCACTACGGACCGAACGGACCCAGGTGCCCGCGCAGGGCGCACGCCGGCCCTGGCGCACCAAGGTGATCACGGCCGCATTGGCCGCCGCCGTACTGTCCGGACCCGGCATCGCGCAGGCCGCGCCGCAGGACCCACGTGAGGGTGCGCCGGCATCCCAGCAGCAGGTGGCGGCGGCCGAGATCACGTGGACCCTCGAACGGGCGAGCAACCCCACCCAGGACCAGCTGACGGCGTACGACCTCATCACCAGGGCCATGAACGCCGCGGTGGCCCGGTACAACAGCCTCAGCGACCTGGGCAAGAGCATCACCGTCCGCTACGACCCGGGCGTACCCACCGCCGATGGCAACATCAACGGAACCATCCGCTTCGGCAATCGCAGCTACATGACCGAGCGCACCGCTCTGCACGAGATCGCCCACACCATCGGCGTGGGCACGAGCTCGGGCTGGTCCAACCTCGCCGGTGGCGGAACCTGGCGCGGCGCACAGGCCACGGCATTGGTGAGGCAGTTCGACGGGTCGAGCGCCACCCTGTCCACCGGTGGCGGGCACTTCTGGCCCTACGGCCTGAACTACGAAAACGAGTTCTCGAACACCGCGGCCGACCGCCACGTCCAGATCGTCGCCGCCATGGTTCGCGACGGCCTCTGATCCGCAGCGCGGGTGCCTGAGGCACTCCCGTGCCCAGACACCCGCCCTCCCGCTTCGGCCCCCGCCGGGTGACGTGATCTACGACCCACTCCTGACCACGACCAGTCTGACCCGTCGGAAGAGCCGAGCCCTGTTCGCCGCTTTCACGCACCTGACGAACGGGGCTCTCCCGGCCGGACGCCTTGCGCCGGAGACCCGCCCACCTCCAGGCGCGGCCAGTCCGCGAGGTCCCGCAGCAGCTGGCGGTCGTGCGTGGCGACGACGGCGGCGCTCGTGTGGCGGATCGCGTCGGTGAGCTCGTCGACCAGTGCCGGTGACAGGTGGTTGGTCGGCTCGTCGAGCAGGATCAGCCCGGGCCGCCCGGCCAGCGCAAGTGCCAGGTCGAGACGGCGCCGCTGCCCCTGCGACATCCGCCCGACCGGCGTGCGCATCGCCTGCGGGTCGAGCAGTCCGAGTGCCCCGAGTGGGATGGCGTCGGCCTCGTGGAGCGCCCCGTGGGCCACCAGCCGTCCCACATGGTGAGCGTGCACCTCGTGCGCGGTGAGTCCGGGGTCCTGCTCGGCGGTCTCCTGGGTGACCCGGACGACCCGTGCGCCGTTCGCCGTCCGGACGTACCCGCCCGTGGGTTCGAGCGAACCGGCCAGCACGGCGAGCAAGGTGGACTTCCCGGCACCGTTCGGTCCGGTGACCAGCAGCCGGTCACCGCCGTCGAGGGTGAGGTCGACCGGATCGGCCAGCCGGCCTTCGACAGTGATGCCGTACGCCCGCAGCTGCGGCGCACCCGGACGGAGGCCGAGGTCCGGCCACCGCAAGGACGACGGTGGCTCCGGTACGTCGATCCGGTGCGCCTCCAGCGCTTCCTGCTGCCGGTTCAGGGCCTGTACGACGCCCGGTGCGCGGGACTGGCGCTGGTGCTTGCCGGTCCCCTTGTCCGGCCGCCAGCCGGTGGAGAGCCGGTCGCGGGCCTTCGACACCGCGTCCTTGAGCCGCCGGCGTTCGGCCAGCTGTTCCTCGTGCTCCTGCTCCCAGCGCTCGCGCTCACGGCGGCGGGCGTCCTGCCAGGCGTTGTAGCCGCCGGCGTACAGGCGCGGCCTCCCGTCGCGGGTCGGGTCGAGGTCGAGGAACCGGTCCGCGACGTGGCGCAGCAGCGCCCGGTCGTGGCTTACGACAGCGAGGCCGCCGTCGTGCTCACGCAGCCTGCGGGTCAGGAACTCCAGCCCGTCGGCGTCGAGGTGGTTGGTCGGCTCGTCGAGCAGCAGGACGTCGTGCCGCGCGCCGAGCAGGCACGCCAGACGGACGCGGTAGCGCTGTCCGGCCGACAGCGTCGACAGCGGACGGTCGCGTTCGGCGCAGGCACGGAGGGCTTCGAGGGCGACGTCGACACGGCGTTCGGCGTCCCACGCGTCGAGCCGGGTGGCGGCGTCGAGCGCGGCGGCGTAGCGGTCGTCGGCAGCGGGATCGCCGTCGGCCATGGCCAGGGTCGCCTCGTCCAGCGCGGCGAGAGCAGCGAGCGACGCGGTCAGCGCCTCCGATGTCAGGGTGCCTACGGTCGCGCCGTCCGGCACGGACAGTTCCTGGCGGGCCAGGCCGGTGGTACCGGACCGGTGCACGCTGCCCTCGTCGGGAGTGATCAGTCCGGCGAGGACGTGCAGCAGTGTCGTCTTCCCACGGCCGTTCTCGCCGACGACGGCGACCCGTGACCGGGCCGAGACGGTGACCGAGACGTCGTTCAAGACGCGCCGGGACCCGCGGGTGACGGTGACACCCTCGACGCGGATGTGCGCGCTGTCGCCCGCCTCGACGGACAGGGAGATGGCTTCGGGGGTGGGGTTGAGGTTCAACGGGTGCTCCGCAGCTCGCAGTGGAGCCGGGCAGCAAGGAAGGGCCGCCCGGCGGGAACCGGGACGGCGAGCGCTGATTCAACAAGGAGAAGGCGCCGCCGTCAGCGGGCGGAGCGAACCTTCTGCGACCAGATGCCTCGTGCCATGACGATCACGATAACAACGTCGGCGCCTGCGTTCCTCCGGATTTCTCCGGCGAGCGGAACCCCGTGCGTCGATTGCCGGGCTTCGGCTCCGCAATGCGACCGCCCTCGGCGCGCTTGTTCTTCCGCCGGCGGATCCTGCGAAGCCTCGTCATACGGGGCGGACGTGATCGGAGCGGTCGAGGATCTACTGGCCCACCCTTCCGTCGATGCACTCCCGCAACAGGTCGGCGTGGCCGCAGTGGCGGGCGTACTCCTCGATCCTGTGCACCATCAGCTCCCGGACCGATGTGCCGTCCTCGCCCAGACGCTCGCCGAGATCCGGGTGCCCGGCCAGCGCGGCGTCGGTCGCGGCCTGCTCACGCGCCAGGTCGGAGTACGCGGCGTCGACCTGGGCCTGGTCGGCGACGGCTCCGTCGAAGTCCGCGTCGCGCTCCCCGTACAGCTTCGGCAGCGGATCACCGTCGCTGATCCAGTTGCGCCAGTCCCGTTCCACCTCGGCGAGGTGCCGGAGCAGGCCGAGGAGGGACATCGTGGACGGCGGAACCGACCGCCGGGCCAGTTGCTCCGGGTCCAGGCCCTCGCACTTCATCGTCAGGGTCATGCGATAGCCCGTCAGGAAGTCCAGCAGCGTCGCCAACTCCCCGTCCGGACTGGCTCCTTCCTTGTCGCGGGGGTCTTCGTCCGGGTCAGCCCACATGTCGGGGTGGATGGTTGCCTGGCTCCAGCGTTCGGGGTGGTCATTCATGGGTGCCATGATCACCGGTCAGGGTCCAAGCCCGCCAGTGCCGCGTACGTGACGTGTTCTTCCCTGAGGGCACCGGCGAGGACGAGGCCGGCCGCCGGTGTCGTACTCGCTGCCGCCACAGCCGCCGGGCTGCGGATCGGCTTCCCGCACCACACGGTGGTGGTACGGCACACCGCCCCGGTACGATCGCCCGCCCCGGCGGACGAGACCGCAGCCGCGGATCACCGACGCCTCTGACAGGGAGTTCGACGCCATGACCACAGCACGGGACCTGCTCATCGTCACGCTGGACTCCACGGCCGCCGACCGCCCCGCCGAGCAGGGCGACGTCTCGCTGGCGCTCGCCGGCGCCGAACTGCTCGACCTCGCCGACGCCCAGGCCATCACCCTGGACGACGAGCACATCGTCCCCGGTCCGCAACACGACCTGGGTGACCGCCTGTTGAACGAGGCGGTGTCGGCCCTCGTACGGCGGGCCCCGTACGAGTCCGTCGAGGAGTGGCTGTGGCGCCGGGGCCGCGGCCTGCACGGCGCGTATCTCGCGGCCCTGGAGGCGGAGGGAGACATCATCCGGCCCCGCCGTCGCTGGAGTGCCGTCCGTAGCGACGGAACAGCGGTGCTCGACTCGCCGGCCCGGAGCCGCGCGGCCGAGCGCTGGGCCTCGGGCGAGCCCGTTCTCGTCGCTCTCGCGGACGCCGTCGGGATCCGCGACGAGCCGTCCGAAGACCTCGCGGAACTCACCGACGAAGCGGTCATCACCGTATTGGCGGCCGTGAGCGACGCGGTGACGGAGCTGGCGGCCGTACGGCAGCGGCGAAGCATCGAAGATGCGGCCTTCGACAACATCTGGCGGGGGCCGTGACCGGGGCCCGGACGGTGCGGCCGGAGGTACGAGGGCGGGGACGGCGGGCACATTGCTGATCAGGTGCGCCGGCAGCCCAGCGCGGTGATGCCCGGCAGGGCGGCGGTGCGGTGCCTTCGGGCACGACATTCCTGACAGCCGCGTCAGCCGCCGCGGCCCGGCCCGAGCCGGTCCGATGCCGAGTGCGCAGGGCCCTCACCCATACGAAGCGAGTACAGGCCCACCCGTTTCGGCGCACACGAGCAGCCAGTCAGAACCTCGCACCGAGGCGTCTCCGTGTCGCACGTCACACCCGACTCCCTGTCACAGGTCGCGTGCCGCTCCGGTCAACAGTGTGTATCCGCCACTCGGCCAGGAGATCAGGAGATCGGCATGGAAGCGCGTCTCGACTACTTCGGTCACCCCCTCGCGGGAAAGGTGCTCAAGCACATCAACTCGGCCGGCAAGGTGGTTTCGGACTCCACACTGCCCACGGCGACGCAGGAACTGGTGAAGATCCGCGCGAGTCAGATCAACGGCTGCGGTTTCTGTACCGACATGCACACCAAGGACGCCGCCGCGGCGGGCGAGACCGCGCAGCGCCTGCACCTGGTGGCGGCCTGGCGTGAGGCCAAGGTGTTCACGGACGCCGAGCGCGCCGCGCTGGAGCTGGCGGAGCAGGGCACCCGCATCGCCGACGCGGCCGGCGGTGTCACCGATGAGGCCTGGCGGAATGCGGCGAAGCACTTCGACGAGGACCAGCTCGTCGCCCTGCTGTCCCTCATCGCCGTCATCAACGCGTACAACCGCATCAACGTCATCAATCAGCAGCCCGCAGGGGACTACCAGCCCGGCCAGTTCGGCTGACCGGCACCCGGCGTCATCGGTTCCCCGCAGGCCTGGTCGAGAGGCTCATCATGACGGTTGGCCGGCGCCAAGGAGCAGGCGCATCGGCACACTTCGGCTCCAGCGGAGGCGACTCGGCGGCAGGATTGCACGCCCTCCCCCGTCCCGTCGCCGTGGTGGTGGGCGCCGGTGGCGTGCTGGGGGCGGCGCATGTCGGTGTGGGATACGCGCTGGAGCAGCGCGGATTCGTGCCGGACATGATCATCGGAACCTCGGTCGGCGCCCTCAACGGGGCCATCGCGGCCGCCCATCCCGACCGGGCCGCGCCGTGGCTGGACCACGTGTGGACGCAGTTGCGCCGCCGCGAGGTGTATCCGCTCGGCTGTCTGTCCTCACGGGCCAGCATCTTCACCGACCGCGGCCTGCGCCGACTGATCGCCCGCGCCGAACTGCCGTCGCGGATCGAGCAGTTGACGGTGCCGTTCACCGCGGTGGCCATGGACCTGGTGAGCGGCGCTCCGGCGCTGCTCGACCACGGGGACCTTGAGTCCGCGCTGCTGGCCAGCGCCGCCATTCCCGGGATGCTGCCGCCGGTGGATCGTGCGGGCCGGACGCTCGTCGACGGCGGGGTGGTCGCCTATGTCCCGGTACTGGCTGCCCGGCAGGCGGGGGCGGCCAGCGTGGTCGTCGTGGCGACGGGCCCGGAGAGCGCTCCGTTGCGCCCGGTCAATCCGCGCCGACGTGCCGGTGCGATCGCCGCCAGGGCCGGGCTGCTGCTGTTGCACCACCAGATCGAGCGTGACCTGCGTGAGGTCTCCCAGCACATCCCCACCGTCGTGCTGCCGACCGGGATCGAGGCCTGGCCCGCCCCGTGGGACTTCGGCCACTCCCAGCGGATGATCAGCACCGCGTCCCGCACGGCCGGGCGCTTTCTCGACGGGCTGCGCATCGATGGTCCGGGCCTGTACCGGGCCGACGACACCGCGGTGCCGTCCGCCGGTCCGGGCGAAGCATCCACCTCTTCCGAACGGAGGGTCGGTCTGTGAGCACCATCGCGTTCCTCAACATCGCCATGCACGGGCGTGTCAACCCGACGCTGCCGGTCGTGGCCGAGCTCGTCCGGCGCGGCCACTCCGTCGCCTACCACACCTCGCCCGCGTTCCGTGCGGAGATCGAGGCCACCGGCGCGACCGTGTGTCTCTACCCCGGGGGCGACCAGCCGCTCCCCGATCCTCCGACGCCGCTCACGATGCTGGAGGGGCTCGCGGGCACGGCTGTCCACCTGCTGCCCGCTGTTCTCTCCGACCTGCGTCGCGTCCGGCCCGACTTGATCGTCCACGACAACGCCTGTCCATGGGGCGCGGTCGCCGCCCGCGAACTCAAGGTGCCGGCGGCGTCGTCGTTCACCACGTTCGCCTTCAACCGGCATGTGCCCAGCCCTACCCGCGGCTCGTGGGAGATGCTGGCCGCGGCAACCGCCCGGCCTCGCAGCCTCCAGGGCTACGCGCGGTCCCGCTGGGCGCTGCACCGCCGCTACGACGCTCACGGGCTGCCGCTGCTCGACCTGGGGAACATCCGCCAGCCGCTCAATCTGGTCTACACCTCGCGGGCGTTCCAGCCCGCCGCCGAGGAGTTCGGCCGGTCCTACCGGTTCGTCGGCCCGAGCATCGGCGCCCGTCCCGCCGACCCGTCGTTCCCGGCCGACCGGCTCCAGGACCCGGTGCTGTACGCCTCGCTGGGCACGGTGTTCAACGCCGACCCGCAACTGCTGCGCACTTTCGCGACCGCGCTGGCCCCGCTGGGCGGCACCGTGATCCTGTCCACCGGGCAGACCGATCCCGACGCGCTGGGACCGTTGCCGGTCAACGTGCTCGCCCGCCGCTTCGTGCCGCAGCCGGAGGTGCTGGCCCGCGCGGCGCTGTTCATCACCCATGGCGGGATGAACAGCGTCAACGAGGCCATGTACGCCGGGGTTCCGATGCTGGTGGTCCCGCAGGGCGCCGACCAGCCGATGGTGGCCCGCCGTGTCGTCGAGCTGGGCGCAGGCCTGTCGGTCCGTACCGACGACGTCACCAGGGGCTCTGTGCGTGCCCTCGCCCGGCGCCTGCTGCACGAGCCCGGGTTCGGGGCAGCCGCGAGCACCCTGCAGGTCGCCCAGCACGAGGCGGGTGGGTATGCGCGGGCCGCCGACGAACTCGAACGGTACCTGCGAGCGGCCGGCCCGGTCCGTGCGTCGGTTCCCGTCGATCCGTCACCGGGAGGCTGAGCGATGTCACCTGTCATCGCCCTGCTGGTGTTCGCCGGGCTGTCGGAGGCCGCCGGGCGCATCCTGCCCCTGGTGTCGCGCCGGCCCGGCATGTCGCGGACCTTCGTGGCCGGGCTGCTGGTGGCCGCGGGCCTCGTCGAGGCTGCCGTGTTCGCGCTGTGGCCGCTGACCGCGTGGACCCTGGCCGAGCTGGTGCCGTCCTCTCCGACGCCGGGCGACGAGTTGCTGTGGACGCCGGGCCTGGTGGCCCCGCTGGTGCTCGCTGCCGTGCTTGCGTTCCCCTTGCTCGGACCCCTGCTCCACCTGCTGCTCCTGGTGGGGGTCGGGGCCGGTCTGGCCGGCCCGCTCGCGGCGGCGGCCGGGCTCGGCTGGTGGGGCGCCGCAGGCTGCGTGGCCGTCGCCGGGGCCGCTCTTGGGGTCGCGGTGGAAGCCGTACGGCGTCTGGTCGTGCGGATCAGTGCGACCCGGGCACCGGAGGTGCTCGCATGAACGGCTTCGTGCTCTGGGTCTGCGCGCTGGGGCCGGTGCTGCTCGCCGAGGCCCTGCTGGCCCGCTACGAGGTGCTCGCCTACAGCGCCGGCTGGCGGGCGCCCGTCACCGAGCTCCCGGAGGGCGTGCCCTACGCCCGAGGCGCGGCCCCCGAGAGTCCCCCGGACGCGTACCTGGTCTACCTGGACGGCATCGGGAAGCGCCGGGTCCGTGACACCCGGGACGGCGGCCAGCTGGTCAAGGCCGTGCTCGCCGGAGCGCCGGAACTGCGGGTGCTGGGTCAGGTGCAGCCCTACTCGCCGCTGGCCGACCCGCTCGCCGACCGGCCGGTGTGGGCGTGGCTGCGCCACCACATCGGGCTGCTGCTGTTCCTGCACAACGTCATGCAGGTCTTCGTCGCCGCCGACCACCGCTACCGGCCCCTGTACAACCGGGCCGTCGGCTCCCAGATCGCCACCCAGCTACGGCTCGCCGGCTACCGGCCCGACAGCGGCATCCCCGTGGTGCTGCTCAGCTACAGCGGAGGCGCGCAGGTCGCCACCGGCGCGGTGGACGAACTGCACACCCAGTTGCGCTGCCCGCTCCTGCTGATCACGCTCGGCGGGTTCCACAACGGCGCCAACGACCTCACCCACGCCGCGCATGTGCATCGGCTGACCAGCGCGAGCGACCGGATCGAGCGGGTCGGCACCTGGATCTTCCCCCAGCGCTGGCGCCTGTTCCGCCGCAGCGGATGGAACCGCGCCGCCCGCGCCGGGAAGATCACCGTGCACCGGCTCGACCCGGCCACTCACCTCGGGCCGCGCGGCTACATCAGCCCCGAGGGCAGACTGGCCGATGGCCGCAGCTACCTCGACCACACCACCGACACCGTGATCTCCATCATCCGGGCCCGCCACGGTACGACCCCGGCGACGGACAGCCCGTTGACATGACGCGCTGTTCCGGATCGGAAAGCGGCAGGTCAGGCGCTGGCTTCCACCTGGAGGGCGGCGGCGCGGTCGACGTCGAGTCCCGCGACCAGGCCGCGCAGTACGGGGCCGTACTCCGGGTGGGCGAGGCCGAACGCCATCTGGGCGACCAGGTAGTCGGCCGGGTTGCCGGTGTCGTACCAGCGGCCCTTGATGACCTGCCCGTACACCGCGCGGGTGGCGGCGTAGGCGTTGATGGCGTCGGTCAGGTAGACCTCGCCGGTCCTGTGCTCGTACCAGCGGCGGGTCTGCTCACGCAGTTCGTCGATGATGCCGGGGGTGATGACGTAGCCGCCGATGGCCGCGTACGACGACGGGGCGGCGGCCGGTTCGGGCTTCTCGACCAGCCCGGTGATGCGCAGCTGGCCGTCGCCGAGGTCTTCCTTGACGATGGGCACGCCGTAGCGCTGGGACTCGGTAGGGTCCATCGGCAAGAGGGCCAGCACCGGGCAGCCGGTCTGCTCGTACGCGCGGATCAGCTGCTGGGCTCGGGGGACCTCGGCCACGAAGACGTCGTCGGGCCACAGCACCAGCACCGGCTCGTCGCCGAAGGCGCGGGCGGCGTTCAGCACCGGGGTGCCGTTGCCGTACGGGCCGTACTGGTCCAGATAGGTGATGTGGCCCCGGCGGGCCAGCTCCGCGACCTCCTCCACCGCGTCCGCGTAGGCCGTCTTGCCGTCGGCGCGGAGTTGTTCGACGAGTGCGGGGTTGGGCCGGAAGTGCTCCTGGATGAGGCTCTTGCCGCCGGAGACGACGATGGTGATGTCGGTGATACCGGAATCCACCAACTCGCGGACGGTGTGCTCGATGACCGGCTTGTCGCCGACCGGGAGCATCTCCTTCGGTGTCGCCTTCGTCAGGGGCAGCAGACGGGAACCGAGTCCGGCGGCCGGGATCACGGCCCTGCGAATCGTCGGGGACATCAGGTCTCTCTCGGTCGAGCGGCACACCGCACCGGCCGGCACGGTACACGCCGACGCTACCAACGCCTCCGCCCGCCGCGCCGATCGCCCGTCCCACCCATCGCTGCCGTGAGCTGGGGTAGTGCCCGGCCCGCGGAGCACTCGGACGGGCCCGCCGGGACGCTTTCTGTCACACATGGGCCGCCGGGCTTGTCCTGGTTCACATGTGACGCGAGCCGGATCCGGACACGCTTCGACTACCGGGTACGGGACGAGGGACGCGTGCTGCGCGAGCACAATGAGACCTTCTGGGTGTGGCGTGAGGGAGGGACCGATGGACGCCGAGGACGACGCGGGCTCCCTCGACCGGGCCGCAAGGGATTTCATCGCGGCGCGTCCCCGCCTGTTCGGCATCGCGTACCGCGTGCTCGGCAGCGCCTCGGAAGCCGAGGACATCGTCCAGGAGGCGTGGTTGCGGTGGCAGAACACCGACCGCACCGACATCCATGAGCCGACGGCGTTCCTGGCTACGGTCACCGCGCGTCTGGCGATCAACTTGGCCCAGTCAGCCCGGATGCGGCGTGAGTCGTACGTCGGGCCCTGGCTGCCCGAGCCCATCGACACCAGCGTGGATCCGCAGTTGGGAGCGGAACGGGCGGAGGCGCTCGACCTGGCGGTGCTCTTTCTCCTGGAGAAGCTCAACCCCGTGGAACGGGCCGCCTACGTGTTGCGGGAGGCCTTCGACTACCCGTACAAGCAGATCGCGGCCGTCCTGGAGACGAGCGAAGCGAATACACGCCAGCTGGTCAGCCGTGCACGGAAGCATCTGACCGCGGAACGCAGGGAGCCGGTCAGCTCTGCCGATCACCGACGTCTGCTGGAGGTGTTCCTCGCCGCGGCACAGACCGGCGACCTCTCGGTGCTGGAGGAGCTGCTCACCGCGGACGTGGTCAGCTACTCCGACGGCGGAGGGATCCGCGGGGCATCCAGGATTCCGGTCGTCGGGCGTTCACGCGTCTCCCGGTACCTCGCCGCCTTCGCCCCGGCATTCTGGCCCCCGACCACCGTCCGCTGGGTCGAGGCCAACGGCAGGCCGGCCGTCCTCGTCTCGGCCGACGGCAAAGCCGTGGCCCTGCTGTCCATCGAAGCGTCAGCACACGGTGTCGAACGCATCATGTGGGTCATGAACCCGGCGAAGCTGGCTCCCTACGCGGCTTCACTGAACAGCTGACGACAGCGTGCCCGTTCCCGACCCGGACGTGTCACAGATTCCGGGACAGCCCGGTCGTACTGGGTGAGACCCAAGGCGATCGGAGCGGACCGTGGCCATCAGCGAACAACGTCTTTCCACCATGGTGCTGGTGATCGGCACCGGAGGAGCTGGGCTGCGAGCAGCCATCGAACTGGCCGAGGCCGGCATGGATGTCCTCGCGGTCGGCAAGCGTCCCAAGGACGACGCCCATACGGCACTCGCTGCCGGGGGAATCAACGCAGCCCTGGCCACGATGGATCCCGAGGACAGCTGGCGGCAGCACGCGGCGGACACGCTCAAAGAGAGTTATCTGCTCGCCGACCCCCGCACCGTGCGGATCGTCGCCCAGGGCGCCGCTCGGGGCATCGACGATCTGGAGCGTTACGGCATGGCTTTCGCCAGGGAGGAGGACGGCCGGATCTCCCAGCGGTTCTTCGGCGCGCACAAGTTCCGGCGGACCGCCTTCGCCGGTGACTACACGGGACTGGAGATCCAGCGCACGCTCATCAGGCGCGCGGACCAGCTCAAGATCCCGGTGCTGGAAGGCGTCTACATCACCCGGCTCCTGGTGCATGACGGTGCCGTCTTCGGCGCATACGGCTTCGACCTCACCGACGGGACGCGCTATCTGATCCACGCGGACGCCGTGATTCTTGCCGCGGGTGGCCACACCCGCATCTGGCGGCGCACGTCCTCGCGGCGCGACGAGAACACCGGGGACTCCTTCCGTCTGGCCGTGGAGGCCGGCGCCCGTCTGCGCGACCCCGAGCTGGTCCAGTTCCATCCTTCGGGCATCATCGAGCCGGAGAACGCGGCCGGCACCCTCGTCAGCGAGGCCGCCCGGGGTGAGGGCGGGATCCTGCGCAATGCCCTCGGGGAACGGTTCATGGCGCGCTACGACCCTGACCGCATGGAGCTGTCCACGCGCGACCGCGTGGCCCTGGCCGCCTACACCGAGATCAAGGAAGGGCGCGGGACGCCGAAGGGCGGCGTATGGCTCGACGTCTCCCATCTGCCCCGGCAGACGATCATGTCGCGGCTCCCCCGCGTCTACCAGACGCTGCTGGACCTGCAGATGCTGGACATCACCCGCGAGCCGATCGAGATCGCGCCGACCGCCCACTACTCGATGGGCGGAGTGTGGGTACGCCCTGAGGACCACAGCACGGACGTGCGTGGGCTGTACGCCATCGGCGAGGCGTCGAGCGGGCTGCACGGTGCCAATCGCCTCGGTGGGAACAGCCTCATCGAGCTGCTGGTCTTCGGCCGCATCACGGGCCGGGCGGCAGCCGCCCACGCACAGTCCCTGACCGTGCAACGCCGGTCGCCGTCAGCGATCGCGCAGGCCCGCGCGGAGATCGACGATCTTCTCGTCGCTGATGGAGCGGAGAACGTCCGCGCGCTGCAACGCGCCATCCGCAACACCATGACCGAGCATGCCGGAGTCGTACGCGACGAGGAGGGCCTTCGCGCCGGGCTGGCTGAGCTGGGCGTGATCGAGAAGAGGATGGACGACATGGGCATCCATCCCGACATCGCCGGCTACCAGGATCTGGCCCACGCCTTCGATCCGTCCACGAGAGTTCCCAGGATGTCGAACACGACCAGATCGATGTCAGCGCGCGCGGGCATACCGCATGGTAATCCACCCCGGCCATATCCGGATCCGCACGGTCGGGACGGATGCGGAGCCCGGCTTCTCGTGATTGCAGCGGGTGTGCCAAAGCGACGCCTATTCGCTTTCCGCGGGCGACACCGTCCCGCCGGCCGATTGCTGGTCGGCGTCCATGGAAAGGACTTTTTCCAAGCGCGGAAGGTCACCGGCCTGGGCTGCCGCGAAGAATGCCTGGACGAGCCGCCGGTATGCGATGGAGTCCACGGGCTGCTTGCGACGGTTCCCGGCGAGGCGGGACTGGGCACGGGTGACCTGCTGGCGCGCATTGACCACGCTGAGGTGCAGGATCTCGGAGATGCTGCTGTAGGGGTAGCCGAATCCCTCCCGCAGGACATACGCGGCGCGTTGCCGCGGCGTGAGTGCTTCCATCAGCAGGAGGACCGCTCTTTCGACGGCGTCGCGCCCTTCGGCTGCCGCTTCCGGGGTTGCGCGGGTGTCCACCGCTTCGGGGAGCCAGGGGCCGGCCGAGGACTCTCGCCGTCTCCAGGCTCCCGAAAACTGCTCGACTCGGTCGTCACGGGTCCGCTCGACAAGCGGGTGCGCGACCGCATCGTCGCCGAGACCCGCGGCAACCCGCTTGCGCTGCTCGAACTGCCCCGCGAGTTGAGCACCCTGGATCTGGCCGACGACTTCGGGCGCCCTGACGCGACGCCTCTGGCGAACCAGCTTGAGAAGAGCTTTCTCCAGCGTGTCCGGTCGCTCCCGGCCGAGACGCAACGCCTGCTGTTCACCGCCGCCGCCGAGCCGGTGGGGGACGTGACGTTGTTGAGGCGTGCGGCGGAACTGCTGGGCGTCGCCATGGACACCGCCGCGGTGAACGCAGAAGCGTCAGGGCTGATCACCCTCGGTGCCTGGGTGCGCTTCCGGCACCCGCTGGTGCGCTCGGCGGTCTATCGCATGGCGGGCCTGGACGACCGGCGCGAGGTCCACAGAGCGCTGGCCGACGCGACCGACGCCGAACTCGATCCCGACCGCCGGGCATGGCATCTGGCACGCGCGACGGCGGCGCCGGACGAGGCGGTCGCCGCCGAACTGGAGCGCTCGGCGGGCCGGGCGCAGGCGCGGGGCGGTGTCGCCGCGGCTGCCGCCTTTCTCGATCGGGCTGCCGAGCTGACCCCCGACCCGGCACGCCGCGGCGCCAGGGCGCTGGCAGCGGCGCAGGCCAAGTACCAGGCCGGCGCGTTCGAGGCCGCGCGAGAACTGGCGGACGCGGCGGAGCTGGGTCCGCTGGACGAACTCGGGGCCGCGCAGGCGAAACTGCTGCGCGGGCGGATCATGTCCGCGGCCCAGAGCGCCAGCACCGGTCTGCCCACGCTGCTCGAAGCGGCCAAGCGATTCGAGACGCTCGACGCCAGGATCGCCCGCGAGACCTACCGGGACGCGATCTACGCGGCTCTCACCGCCGGCCGGCTGCCGAGGGGCGGCGTCCTCGACGTGGCCAACGCCGTGCTCAGCGCACCGACGCCCGGTGAACCGACGCGTGACGATCTCCTCCTGGACGGCGTGGCGCGGGTGACGACGGACGGTTACGCCGCCGGCGCACCGCTGGTGCTCCAGGCGCTGACCGTATTCCGTACCGAAGGGGCCACCAAGGAAGAGGGACTCGGCTGGCTCCCGCTCGCCTGCCGCATGGCTCACAGCACATGGGACTTCGAGACCTGGTCCGTGCTCTCGGCGCGGTTGGTCGACCTGGCCCGCGAGACGGGCGCGTTGTCCATACTGCCGTCGGCTCTGCTGCTGCGTCTGTCGAACCGGGTCTTCGCCGGCGACCTCGCCCTGGCCGACTCGCTTGTCGTGGAGGCGTCCGCGATCGGCGAGGCGATCGGCAGCAGCTTCTTCGCGCACTACGGAGCGCTGGTCGTCGAGCCGTGGAAGGGCCGGGAGTCCTCGACCCGCCGGGCGATCGATGCCATCACCCAAGACCTTCTGCTCCGCGGGGAAGGCAAGGCGGTGACCGCCACGCAGTGGGCGGCGGCGGTGCTCTACAACGGCCTCGGTCGGTACGAGGAGGCCTATGCGGCGGCGAAGCGCGGCTGCGAGAACCTGTCGGAACTCGGCCTGTCGCTGCAGTCGATGGTTGAGCTGACCGAGGCGTCCGTACGCCTCGGGCGGCCGGAACACGCTGCCGAGGCGGTCCAGAGGATCGGCGAGATGGCGCAGGCCAGCGGCACTGACTGGGCTCTTGGCACCTCGGCCTGCGCCCATGCTCTGGTGAGCGACGGGCAGGTCGCCGACGCTTTGTATCGTGAGGCGATCGAGCGGCTCGGCACCACCGAGGTGCGGATGGAGAGCGCGCGCGTCCGGCTGCTCTACGGCGAGTGGCTGCGTCGCGAGAACCGCCGTACCGATGCCCGTGCGCAGCTGGGCGCCGCCCACGACATGCTCAGCGGCATCGGGGCCGAGGCCTTCGCGGAACGCGCGCGACGCGAGTTGCAGGCCACGGGAGCCAAGGTGCGCAGGTACACCGCCGCGACAGACGTGGCGCTCACTCCTCAGGAAGCGCACATCGCTCGTCTCGTCGGCGACGGCCTCACCAACCCCGAGATCGGCGCCCAGTTGTTCATCAGCCCGCACACGGTCGAGTGGCACCTGCGCAAGGTGTTCTCGAAGCTCGGCATCTCCTCCCGCAAGGAGATCCGCACCATGCGCCTCGCGGGCGAGGCTACGTCGGCCTAGGCCCTCCGGCCGCGACCGGATCTGCCGAGCCGATTCGGTTTCCATCGCAACCGTATCGAATGAATGGGGGCGGTACCGTGGCCCCATGACCACCGACGTTCCTCCCGAGACCACCGCCTCGCGTGCGACCGACCGGCCCGGGGACGCATCGCCTTTCGCTCTCGGCCTGCTGCTGCGCCGCGCGCACTGGCACGCGGCCACGGTGATGGCGGAGGCGCTCCGGCCCCTCGGAATCGAGCTGCGGCATTTCGCCGTGCTGATCGTGCTGGTCGACCGCGGGCCCACGGTGCAGCGGGACCTGGTCACGGCGACGGGGTCGGACAAGGCGGGGATCATGCGGGTCGTGGACGACCTGGAGCGTAAGGGGCTGGCCGTGCGCAAGGCGGTTCCCGGGGACCGGCGGGTGCGCGCGGTGGAGATCACGCCGCAGGGCATCGAGCTTTTCGACGCGGCTCATGTGGCGGCGATGCCACTGGCTGAGCATCTGGTTGCCGGACTGGGTCCCGGCGAGGCCGAGCAACTGACCGACCTGCTGACCCGGTTCGCCCATCCCCCGGGTCGGTGACCGACAGGCGCACCCGGACACGGGCCGGCTGCCGGGTGAGCCATGCCGTCGGCGGCGGGAACGCCGTGTGACGCCCTGGGGCGAGGCGTCACACGGCGACCATGTCCGGGGCTATGCGGCGAAGCGCTCCGCGAACTCCTTGGCCTTGGCGGTCGCGTCCTCGAAGGCCCGCTCGCGGGAGGCCTGGTAGAGGGGGACCAGTTCGGACATGGCCGGGTTGCGGGGCGCCATGGTGAGTTCCGGGACGATGAAGTGGAGGTCCAGGCGGAGGGTGCCCTTGAGGACGGCCTCCAGGTAGTTCTGGACGAACTCGAAGCCCTCGCGCGGGGTGCCCGGCGCGTAGGAGCCGCCGCGGCTGGCGACCACGATGACCGGAGTGCCCTGGGCGGACGGTGTCTCACCCGCGGTACGTCCGAGCAGCAGCACACTGTCCAGCCACGCCTTGAGCGTCGACGGAATCGAGAAGTTGTACATCGGGGCGCCGATCAGGACGGTGTCCGCCTGCTCCAGTTCCTCGATGAGCTCCACGCGCGCGGCGAACGCGGCGGACTGCTCCGGGGTGCGCTCGGACGGGGCGGCGTAGCCGGCGGACCAGGCGTCGGCGGTGATGTGCGGGACGGGGTCGGAAGCGAGGTCGCGGTAGATCACCGTGCCTTCCGGGTGCTGCTCCTCCCAGGCCGTGCGGAAGGCAGCCGCGACCGAGCGGGACGAGGACGCCTCGCCAGGGAACACGGACGAGTCGATGTGCAGCAGCGTGGCCATGGACTTTCTCCAGAGAGCTGTGCCCCGGGGCAGGGGCCGCGGGCGATGGATGAATACTCAACGTTAGTTAAACGCGAGACTGTATTGAATGATACCATCGTGAGTGCAACGGAGGGGGGAAACGTTGAGCACACGGGAGGTAGACGATCTTGGACGTCTATGAGGCGGTCACGAGTCGGCGCGCGGTACGTGGATTCACCGACCGGCCTGTAGCGAGGGAGGTACTGGAGCGCGTGCTGTCCGCTGCGGCCTGGACGCCCTCCGCATCGAATCTTCAGCCGTGGCACGCCTATGTGCTGACCGGCGAGCGACTGGCCGAACTCAAGAAGCGCGCCTGCGAGCGCGTGGATGCAGGCGACCCCTGGGACGAGCCGGAGTACGAGCAGTACCCGCCCGCGCTGAAGTCCCCGTACGCCGAGCGCCGTTCCGCCTTCGGTGAGCAGCGCTACGGCGCACTCGGAATTCCGCGCGAGGACCTGGAGGCACGCCAGCGGGCCGCGTCCGCGAACTGGGACTGCTTCGGCGCACCCGCCGCTCTGTTCTGCTACATCGACCGCGCCATGGGTCCGGCCCAGTGGTCCGACGTCGGCATGTTCCTCCAGACCGTCATGCTGCTGCTCCGCGCCGAAGCGCTGCACAGCTGCACGCAGATGGCATGGGCGAAGTATCACAAGACCGTCGCGGAGGTCCTGTCACCCCCGGACGAACTGGTCCTCTTCTGCGGCATGTCGATCGGGTTCGAGGACGCCACGGCGGACCGCACCCGTACGGGCCGGGCACCGCTCGACGAGACGGTCACCTTCGTCGACTGCTACTAGCCCGACCCGCTCCTCCTACCCGGCCGTCACCCGGTCGGCGGCGGGCATGGTGTCACGAGATCCGGGTGTGTCCGGTCTAAGGATTGAGACGGAAGGCTCGGCCGACGGACGGAGGATGCCGTATGGACCACCCGGACGCGGTGCCGATCGCGGAGTTGCTCGACGAGCGCCGGATTCTGCTGGACGTCGCCTACTGGATGCTGGGCAGTCCGGGTGAGGCGGAGAGCGTGGTCGACGAGACCTACCGCAGGTGGTACGGGCTGTCCGACGCTGCACGACAGGAGATCAGGACGCCCCGGTCCTGGCTGGCGAGCACGGCGGGCGGCATCTGTCTGGTCCGCCTGGCCCGCCCGGGCCGGGAGCAGGCCGGCCCCAGAGACGGTCACCGCAGGGAGGCGGCGGATGCCCAGGGAGCGCAGGCGGAGCTGGAGGCCGAGGTCAGCCGGGTTCTGCTGCACGCGCTGGATTCCCTGTCGCCTGCCGAGCGGGCGGTGTTCGTGCTCAATGACGTCTTCGGGATGGCTCCGGGCGCGGTCGCCGACATCGTCGGGCGCACCGAGCCGGAGTGCGCCGAACTCGCCGAGCGGGCACGTCGGTGTCTTCGCCGGCAGCGTTCACGCCCCACGACACCGCAACGGCACGATGCCCTTGCCCGCGCGGTTCGTGAGGCGTGCGTGAGCCAGGACGCGGAGCTGCTGGCCTCCCTGCTGTGCCCGGACGCCACGGCGTTCTTCGACGGGGGCGGCAAGGTCCGTGCCCTGACCGGGCCGGTCCACGGCAGTCGGCAAGTCGCCCACAGTCTGCTCACCCTCCTGGCCCGTCGCCCACGCACCACCGTGAACACCCAGTCCGTCAATGGCCGCACCGGCCTCGTCGCCCGCTACGACCACCAGGTCGCCGCCGTCATCAGCCTCGACATCGCCGACCAGCATGTCGCACAGGTCTGGGTCGTCCTCAACCCCGACAAACTGCGTTCCTGGAACCAGCCCCCCGCCACATAGCGAGTGCCCATGCTCTTACCGCACCGTTGGGGAGCACTCTGTCCCTGCCTGAGGCTCTGGAAGGAGAACCGGAGGACCATGGACCTCGACCCGCCTCCCACGACAGACAGCCTCGACGACGCCTTGGCTGTCTTCGTGCAGCACCGACCGCGCCTGTTCGGCATCGCCTACCGCATCCTCGGCAGTGCGGTCGAGGCTGAGGACGTGGTCCAAGAGGTATGGCTGCGCTGGCAGAAGACCGACCGCTCCGTCGTGGTCAGCCCGGTGGCCTTCCTCTCCACTACGACCACCCGCCTGGCCGTCAATGTTGCCCAGTCTGCCCGTGTGCGCCGGGAAACCTACATCGGACCGTGGCTGCCGGAGCCCATCGACACGAGCTCCGACCCGGAGGCCGGCGCGCAGCGCGCGGAGGCCCTTGAACTGGCGCTGCTGCTGGTCCTGGAGAAGCTGAGCCCCACCGAGCGCGCCGCGTATGTACTGCGCGAGGCATTCGACTATGCCTATCCCGAGATCGCCGAGATCCTTCGACTCAGCCTCGTCAACGTGCGGCAGATCGTCAGCCGCGCGCGCAGGCATCTGTCGGCCGAGCAACGGGGGAGCGTGGACACCGCGGAGCACCGGCGCCTCCTCACCGCGTTCGTCTCAGCGGCTCAAACGGGAGACGTGGCATCGCTTGAGGCCCTTCTCACCCCCGATGCCGTCAGCCTGTCCGACGGCAACGGCATGCGAGGCTGCGCTCGGCTGCCTGTGCTGGGCCGCGCACGTGTGGCCAGGCTGTCGACGTACCGGCAGTTGTGGCGGGAAGCGGAGCCCGAGTTCGTGGACGCCAACGGCTGTACGGGCGTGCTGGTCCGACGAGCGGGCCAACCGGTCGCGTTCATGACGGTCGCCGCCTCGGCCGAGGGCGTCCACAAGGTGCTGTGGCTGTTCAGCCCGAGCAAGATCATCGCTTTCCTGGATTCGCGTTCCCGCTTCGCGACTCGTCCCTGACCGGGTGATGCGTGGCTGCGGCAGGGCCGCGGAATGCCACACCGGCCGGCGGCTCTGTGCCGTCGCGATGTCAGTGCCCGCGGTCAGGTTCGCCCATGTCACCGTCGGCTGTCGCCTTGGGAGGCGTGATGCCCAACCGGCCGGGTCAGCCCCTTGGAAGGAGCCGAATCCGCCGTGTGAGGCGGTGCCCCGAATGGTTCGAACCCGGGGAGCCGCTCGCCAGAGGACGGCCGCCGCACCCCTGGTGACATCCCCCGTCATCGAGGTGGTCGTCGAACACATGGGCGTCGCGGTGGACGACAACACCGTCGAAGGCCCCTTGCTCAGCGTGGCTCAGCGTGGTGATGGAGAACGCGCGGGGCGGTCCGGTGCAGACCGCTGAAGTCCCCCGGGAGCCGATCCGGCGATCAGGTGGTCAGGTGGTCAGGTGACGTGAGCGGCGATGGTTCGCGCGCACAGCAGGGACTCGGTATGCGTCGTGTCCACCTCCACGTCGTAGCGCACCCCTTCGTGCACCACATCCGCCTGCGACACGGCCATCCCACGAACGCGGTCTCCGCGTGCCACCTCACGACCCGCGGCGACCGCACTCTCACATCTGACACCGGCCCACAACACGGCCAGCCCGTCCACAGACTTCTGCCATCGCTGCTGGGACCCCGCTCCGCCGAGGAACACGTCATCGATGATGACCCTGGCGCCCGCACGGGCCATGGCCGCGACACCGTCCATCCAGGCCGCCTGCAGCGCCATGAACTCCGCCCCGACGCTCACCCCGCCGTCCGCGGCGAACACGATGCCCTCGTCCGACGCCTGCATCCTCGCGGGCAGAGCGTCGACGAACGAGTCGCACCCGAACGCCAGCCATGGATCGGGCAGTTCGGCCTGGAGACACCGTACGATCCCGGACTTTCCCGAGCTCGAACCACCGTTGAGGATGATCATCTGAGTCGTCACCACGCCACGGTAGGGCGTTCTGCGATCCGCACGAAACGAAAGGGAGCCGTTGAATGCCTGGAGTTTCGATCATCATCTCGACATGGGTCAGGGGGCAGCGACGCCCGTGGGCGGCCGAACGGATGTCACACCTTGATCACGGCGCCCGCGAAGGCTCACCACCACACATGTCCCACTGGGACATCACCGGGGTAGCCTCGAAGTCATGAAGGCGACGCAGTCCACCGCCTCTCCGCCCCGCACCGCCCCGGAACCCGCCACCCCGGAAGACCGCCGGCAGCGCAAGGCCCGCCAGACCCGTAACGCCCTGGCCACCGCCGCCCTCGACCTGATCCTGGAGCGCGGCCTGGCGGCCACCACGGTGGAGGCGATCGCCCAGCGGGCGGATGTCACGCGGCGCACCTTCAGCCGGCACTTCACCGGCAAGGAGGACGCCGCCCTGGACTTCGTCCGCGGGGACGGCGCCCGTATCAACGCCCTGCTCCGCGCCCGCCCCGCCGCCGAGCCGCCACTGCTCGCCTACCGCAGGGCGGTACGGGACTGGCTGGCCGACGAGGAGAACCCCGCCCGGCACCTGCGCCCGCGGATGCGGCGGCTGCTGGCGCTGGTGGACCGCGAGCCCACGCTGTTCGCCGCGTACGAACGCATCAGGTCGACGCCCAGGAGGAGTCGGCCCGCATCATCGCCGACCGGCTCGGCACCGACGACGTCCGGGACGTGCGCCCGGCCGTGGTCGCCGAGCTGATCGCCTTCCTGCTGTCCGAGCGGGCCTCCTTCGTCCACGGCGGCTACCATCTCGTCGACGGCGCCTACACCGCCGTATGAGATCTCCGCCCTGCCCGACTTCGCGCAGAACACCGGAACGCCGCGGCGGGCACAGGTCGCCGTGGTCGTGTGCGGGGCCTGGGTCGGGCTCGCACACGGTGAGGTCGGTGACGGCGAACCGCAACGGCAGCGAGGCGATGGGCGGGTGGACCCGCAGTGTCTCCTCGACGACAGCAGGGCGTCGGCCGCGTCGCCGATGAGGTCGACCTAGCTGGACCTGGCCGTGGAGGTGGGCGTGTTGCGGCAGGTGCCGTCGTTCATCGCGTTCGACTCCGCCACCCACTTCTCCAGCCACCCTGCGAACTCGTCGGCCCGCGCAGGCCAGTTGAGTTCGGTGAGGGCCGCGTTGCGCCCCCGTCGCGCGGCGCGCAGCCGCAGTTCGGCGTCACTGCTCAGGCGCCGTATCGCGGCCGCGGCCGCCGCCGGGTCCTCATAAGGGACGACGAGGCCACAGCCGTGGTCCCGGACGAGTTCGGCGGCGAGAGGGGTCGGCGTGGTGACGACGGGGACGCCGTAAGCCATGTACTCGACGACCTTGGTGGGGCGTGAGTGGCGGTAGTTGGGCTGGTCGTGCAGGAGAGAGAGGCCGGCCGTGGCGCCGGACAGCAGGGCGAGGGCGCGGTCGTTGGGCAGGAAGTCGTGCCAGTGCAGGACGCCGTCGCGGTCGGCCTCGGCGAGCGCGTCGCGTACGTCGCAGTCCGCTGCGCCGATCACTTCGATCCGGACCGACGGGCCGAGCAGTCGGGCCGTCTCGATCAGGTCCAGCGCGCCGCGGGCCCGAGACAGATGCCCCACGTAGACGACCCGGTCGTCGCCGGGCGGAGCCGGCACGGCAGCCGGCACGGCGGCGAGGTTCGGCACCACCGGGTGGGAGCGGCGAAAGCGCGCCCGGTAGGCGTCCTCGGCGAGCAGCAGGCGTATCCGGCGCTCCGCCAGGCGTTCCGCCGCGCGCACCGCGAGCCGCAGGGGCGGGCGCAACGGCCCCGGCACCCAGCCCTTCATAACCAGTGCCGCCGCCGTGTCCTCGTGCACGTCCCACACCGTCACCGGAGACCGGCCGGTGCGCTGCCACCGACGCAGGGCGCCGGGGAGGGCCAGCAGCAGTTCGGGGTCGTGCAGCAGCACCAGATCCACTTCGGGCCCCCGTTCGGCGAGCAGGGCGCGGGCCGCACGCAGTGCCGCGCGGCGGCTGCGGCCCGCGGCCCGCGGCAGGTCCACCCCCTCGACGAACGGCCGCGGCGCCACTGAGCGGGCGGTGAAGGGGGCCGCGTAGACGATCTCGTGGCCGCGATCCCTCAGGGCCGTTATCTCCCTGTGCAGGATGCGAGCGTCCTCGGGGTGGTGCACGACGGTGACGACGAGTATCCGCATCAGGGCGCCTTTCAACTCCGTGGGACCGGACCGTGAGGAGGAGCTGTCTAGAGCTCCTCGATCCCCGGCCGGAAGATCCGCCCCCGGGTGTCGAACAGCAGTCGGGCCTCATCGGCGAGGGCGGGCAGGTCGTAGGCCGAGTGGTCCTGCAGCAGGATCGTCAGGTCGTGGTCCCGCGCGGCCGCGATGGCGTCGCCGACACGGGGGACGGCCACGCCGTCGACGGACCACTCGGGCACGTGGGGGTCGTGGAAGGAGATCTCCGCCTCCCGTTCCCGCAGCAGCCGGGCCACCGGCACTGCGGGCGACTCGCGTTGGTCGGCCACGTCGGGCTTGTAGGTGACACCCATGAGCAGCACCCGGGAGCCGTGCACCGGCCTGCCGACGCTGTTGAGGAGGTCCTGGGCGCGGCGCACGACGTACTCCGGCATCCGGCGGTTGATCTCCTGGGCGAGCCCGACGAAGCGGAACTCGTAGCCGAGCGATGAACGCACCTTGTACGACAGGTAGTTGGGGTCGATCGGAATGCAGTGCCCGCCCACTCCGGCACCGGGTCTGAAGGCTTGGAAGCCGAACGGCTTGGTGGCGGCGCAGCGGATGGCGTCCCAGACGTCGACGTGCAACTCGTGGCTGATGATGGTCAGTTCGTTGACCAGGGCGATGTTGACGTGCCGGTACGTGTTCTCGATGAGCTTGGCCAGTTCGGCCTCGCGGGTGCCCTTCGCCTGGACGACGGTGTCGACGAGCTTGCCGTAGAGGGCGACGGCGCGTGCCGCGCATGACGGGGTGCAGCCGCCGACGACCTTCGGGGTGTCGCGCAGTTGGTGCGTGGAGTTGCCGGGATCGATGCGCTCCGGTGAGAACGCCAGGGCGAAGTCCTCACCGACGCGCAGCCCGGACTCCTCCAGCAACGGGCGGACGATCTCCTCGGTGGTGCCGGGGTAGGTGGTCGACTCCAGGACGACGAGCTGCCCGCGCCGCAGCCGCCCGGCGATCGTCCGGGTGGCGTCGGTCACCGCGCTCAGATCGGGGCCCCCGTCCTGGCCCAGCGGGGTGGGCACACAGATGACCATGTTCTGTGCTCGGGCGAGACAGAGGTCGTCCGTGTATGCCGTGAATCCTGCCGCCCGCATGCGGCGGACGTCCTCGTCGGACACGTCGTCGACGTGCGAGTGCCCGGCGTTCAGCGCGGTGACGACGTCGGCGTTCCGGTCGAGCCCCACGACTCTCAGGCCGACCGAGGTCGCCTCCCGAGCGAGGGGCAGCCCGACGTAGCCGAGTCCGAGCACCGCGAGTTCGACGTCGTCGGTCTCTTCTTCGTGCCCGAACGGTTGGCTCGCATCCCCGAGCGGTTCAGTCTCGTCGACCTGCATACGGGTTCACCCGGCTTTCAGGGCGGGAGTCGGCATCCAAGCGCGCGATAGGCATCGCGGGTCATGGCGGCGACTCGGCTCCAGGTACGCGCCCGCGCGACGATGGAGCGGGCGTTCATTCCCATTTCAATTCGCCGATTCTGAGAATAAAACAGCTCTTCGATAACTTCTGCCCAGGTTTGCGGGGATTCAGAGGGAATCAGCTCACCGCTTGCACCGGGTTCGACCAGCTCCCTCATCGCGGCGAGATCACTGGCCACGACCGGCAGACCGCTCGCCATCGCCTCGACCGGCTTGAGTGGTGTCACCAGACGGCAGACGCGCTCGTCGGTGCGCGGCACCGCGAACACGTCCAACACCGCGTGATACGACCGCACTTGGTCGTGCGGCACCCGTCCGGTGAACAGGGCGCCTCCGTCTGACAGACCGAGCCGGACGGCCAGCGCCCGCAGCGCCGCCCGCTCCGGGCCGTCGCCCACGATCAGCAGCCGTACGGGGACGCCGCGGCGGCGCAGCTCGGCACCCGCATGGAGTAATGTGCCGATTCCCTCGTATGGAGTAAGACTGCTGACGGTGCCGACGACGAAGTCGTCCGGCGGGATACCGAGGCGGGCGCGCAGCGGCGCCCCGTCCGGCAGCGGAGCCAGGAAGTCGTCGGCCACCGCGTTCGGCGCGATCAGGACCCGTTCCCCGGGCACTCCACGGGCCACGATCTCGGCGCGCATCGCCGCACCCAGCGTCAGGACCAGATCGGCCTCGCGCATGCAGTACGTCTCAAGCGCCCGCCGCGTGCGGTAGGTCGGGGCGTCCGGGCTGCGCCCCGGGGCCTGCGTCAGCCAGGTCTCCTCCAGAAAGCCCCGCACCTCGTAGACCACGGGCAGCCCGTAGGTCTCGCGCAGAGCGAGTGCGACCCGTCCGTTGCCGTGGTCGGTGGCCGCGTGCAGGACGGCGGGCCGCAGCCGCTCCACCAGCCGCCCGGCCAGCTCGGCGTTGCGGGCCAGCACGGCCTCCTGCCCGTACGGCAGCCGCGACGGCAGCAGTCGGTGCTGCGGTACGCCGCCCACGATCTGCAGCGGGCGGGCATCCAGCACGCCCTGCGCCACCGGGAAACCGACGCGCGTGACCACGTGCGGATCGAGTCCGTCCGCCCGCTGGGCCTCGGCGAGTTTCTGGGTGCGCACGGTGTAGCCGGCGTGCTTGAACGGCAGCCCGTTGGTGACCAGATGGAGTACCCGGCCCGGCACCGGAGTAACGGCCCGCCCGGTGGGGGCGGGCACCCGCGCCGTACCGGACGGAGTGGCGGTGGGCCCGGCCGTGCGGGCGCGGGCGGCGAGCCGCCGTTCGACGGCCCTCAAGCGGCCCCCGACGGGGGTCGGCAGCAGCCGCAGACCGAGCAGTGCCGCCCGGACGGGATCCTGGCGCAACTCGCCCCACGCCACGGAGGCAGCCAGACTGAGAGCACGAGGGACATGACGTGACATACCGGCACATTAGGTCGACAGAGCGGAGAACCGACACCATGACCGGCCGCGTACTCCATGTCGTCGGCACCCGGCCCAACTTCGTCAAGGCGGCGCCGGTGGTCGCCGCCCTGCGCTCGGCCGGATGCGAGCAGGTGCTCGTCCACACCGGGCAGCACTACGACGAACGCCTGTCGGACGTCTTCTTCCGGCAGCTCGGCCTGCCCGCACCGGACACCGACCTCGGCGTCGGCTCAGGCAGCCACGCCCGGCAGACCGCCGAGCTGCTGACGGCGCTGGAGGCCGAACTGACGGCCCGCGCACCCGCTCTCGTCCTGGTCTACGGCGACGTGAACTCCACACTGGCCGGCGCCCTCGCCGCCGCCAAACTGGGCATACCGGTCGCGCATGTGGAGGCGGGCCTGCGCAGCTTCGACATGACGATGCCGGAGGAGGTCAACCGGCGCCTGGTGGACCAGCTGGCCGAGCTGCTGTTCGCGACCAGCCCGGAGGCCATCGGCCATCTCACCCGCGAGGGGGTGGACGTGGACCGTGTCCACCTCGTCGGCAACCCGATGATCGACACCCTGCTCACCCATCTGGACCTGTTCGACCCGGCCACCGCGCGTGCCGCTCACGACCTCCCCGAGCGCTATGGCGTGGTCACGCTGCACCGCCCCTCGAACGTCGACGATCCCGAAGCGGCCCGGGCCGCCGCCCTCGTCCTGACCGAGGCGGCCCGCCACCTCGACCTCGCCGTGCCGCTGCATCCGCGCGGCCGGCGGGCGCTGGAGGCAGCCGGCCTCTGCGGCGCTCCGGGCGTGCATGTGCTCGAACCGCTGGGATACGTCGAGTTCATGAGCCTGGTCCGGGGAGCCGCCGCGGTGATCACCGACTCCGGCGGTGTTCAGGAGGAGACCACCATCCTGGGCGTGCCGTGCCTGACCCTGCGCACCACCACCGAACGCCCGGTCACCGTCACCGACGGCACCAACCGCCTCGTCGGGCACGCCGAGTTGATTCCCGCGCTGTGCAAGGCGCTGGACGGCGGGCAGACGGCACGCGGAGAGGGCCCACCGCTGTGGGACGGCAAGGCGGGCGCCCGGATAGCCCGGATCGTCACCCAGTGGCTGGATCACCATGACTGACCCCGCAGCCACCCGGACGGCCGAACGCATCCGCGGGTACTGGGACTCCCGCCACCGCGAGCACGACGATCTCGCCTCCGGCGGTCACATCGGCCTCGACCACGCCGGGAACGAGATCTTCTACGCACAGCGGCTCGGCACCCTCCTCACCCTGATCGGCGACCTGTCCAGCCCGCAGGCACCGCTGTTCCTCCTCGACGCGGGGTGCGGCAAAGGGCACTTCGCCCGCGCGCTGGCCCGGTGCGGCCACCGCGTCGACGCCTTCGACGTGAGCGAGGAGGCCGTGACCCACGCCCGCGCCGACGGCGGTGGCCCGCGGTACGCGGTCGCGTCGCTCGCCGACTGGCGCAGCCCCTGGCCGTACGATGCCGTGCTCTGCGTCGACGTGCTCTTCCACGTCCTCGACGACACGGAGTGGTCCGCCGGACTGCGCAACCTCGCCTCCCTGGTCCGCCTCACCGGCCGGCTGATCGTCACCGACGAGGACACCGGGGAGCGCAGACCGCGCGGTGACTACATCGTGCACCGTCCGACGGCCGCGTACCGCGCGGAGCTCGAACCCCTCGGCCTGCGGCACACGCTGTTCCAGCCGTACGACTTCCGCGAGAACGAGGTCGGCTTCCACGTCTTCACAAGGACTAGATGATGCGCCTGACCGATCTGCTCCACCCACACCTGGACGGCGTCACGACGGTGGTCGACGCGACCACCGGCGGTGGACTGAACCTGGCGCCCTATCTGCACCTCCCGGACGGCGTCGCGCTGCGCGAGGCTGACGAAAGCCCCGTGGAGGCGGGCGAGTTGGTGCTGCTCTCGTACGGCCCGGACCCCGCTCTGCACGGCACCGAGGCCGACTGCCTCGCCGTACTGGAGCGGATGCGGCCCGGTGGGCGCGGCCTCATCGTGTTCGGGCACCCGGGGCCCGAACTCCCGTACCACCGCCTCCTGGACGCCCTGGTCACCCGGCACTGTCAGGTGCTGCGCGCCGTCCCGCTCGGCTATGTCCACCTTCGTGCGGGCGCCGTGTTCGCCCGCACGGACGAACTCCTGCCGCCGCACGACTGGTTCGGGCGACCGGTACCGTCCGAGGGCCTGCCCACGGCGCTGCGGACGGCGAGCGAGTACGTCCTCGCCGACCTGGCCGCCCGGTCCCTGCGGGTCCGCGTCCTGGACCTGGAGAAGGAAATCGAGGTGGCGGAACAGCGCCGTGTCGGAGCCCGGCAGGACGGGCTCGCCGACCGGCTGGCCGTCGCCGAGCGGGAGCGGGAGCGGCTGACGTCCGCGCTGCGCGCGGCCCGCGAGCGGGTCGATGTGCTGCGGGCGCGGGTGGCCATGCTGGAGGGCTCGACCTCGCTCCGGGTCGGGCGGGCGTTGGTGGCGGCGGCCCGTTCGCCCGGACGGGGGACGGCGCGGCTGCCCCGGGAGCTGTACGGGATGTGGCGGGGGCGGGCGAGGTCCCGGCCGCACGCGGCCGGGCGGAGTGCGCCGGGGACGGCGTCGCCGGAGGCGTTCGACGGCCGGTTCCACCTCGCCCACCGTGCCCTGGCCTCGGCGCCGCGTGACCGCCTGGTCGTCGCCGGCGTCCTCACGGACCGCACAGCCGAGGACTTCGCGGTGGACGCCGTGGTGAACCGTCTGCTGCCGCACGACGGGCGTCTGCTCGTGCAGCGCACCGATCCGGACGCCGTCGTCGTACAGCTGAGCGCCTGCACAGGCGACGGCCCCTGGTCGTCGGCGGGCACCGGCCTGGCGCCGGACCTGGACCGGCAGCTGGCCGAACTCCTCACCGAGGCACGGGCGTTGGGCCGGGCGGCCGTCCTGTGGCGGGACGCTCCCGCGGCCGGTGCCCCCGGCCTGACGCAGCTCGCCTGGGACGCCGTACTGGATGCGGACACCGGCGTACGTCTCGCCCGCCTCGATCCTCAGGTGTGCGGGCGGGACGGGCTCCGGGAGGCCTTCCTGCGGGACAGCACCCGGGGGCGGCTGGCGGAACTGGCGCGGCTGGCCGGCGGCCCGGACCCGCTGGCCGCGCGGCGCGTCGCCGTGCTGGCCGCGCCCGGCGACCGGGGCGAGGTGGCACGGCTGGCCGGCCAGGTGCTGGGGCAGATCCATCGCCCCGCCGAGGTCGTCGTCCCCGGTCCGGCGGGCGGCGTCCTCGACGAGCTGGCCGGCGCCGGTGTGACCGTCCGGGAAGGGCGGCCCACGGCGCCCTGGGTCGCGGACTGGACCGAGCTGTCCGTGGACCGTCCGGACACGCTGCTGCTGGACCTGATGTGCGCCCAGGAGCACTCCGGCGCCGACGCGGTCGGGCACACCGGGGCCGACGACGACTACGTCTTCGTACCGGCCCTGACCCCGCTGCTCGTCCGCCGGTCGCTGCATCTCGCCGGTACACCGCCCGAGGACTGGCTGGGCCTGGGGTACCGCCTGTTCGCCGTGCACGGGAAGGAGTCGTCATGAGCCGTACGCCACGTGCCCTCGTCTACGGCGATGTGGACCTCAACCTCATCGACGGCTCCGCGGTGTGGGCCCAGTCGGCCGTGGAGGCGCTGTCGGCGGCGGGCTGCGCGACCCGGCTGGTGCTCAAGGCCCCGGTGCGCACGGGCCGGCTGATCGACCCGATCGCCGGGCTGCCCGGGGTCGCGGTGGTCCGCCCGCACGAGGACCGTCTGCTGCCCGCCGTGCACGACCGCCCCCTGTCGCCGGTGCAGGCTTCGCAGGTGCTCGCCCTGCTCGACCGGGACGAGCCCTGCGATCTGCTGGTGCTGCGCGGCCGTCGGCTGGTCACGCGCGTGGTCGCCGACGGGCACTTCGACGGGCGGATCTGGGCCTACCTCACCGACATCCCGCAGTCGCCCGCCGAGATGACGGAGCAGGCCCGGGCAGATCTCACCCGTATCGCCGAAGCGTCCGCACAACTCCTCTGCCAGACCGAGGAGTTGCGCTGCTTCCTGGAGACCTGGGTGCCGGAGGCCTGCGGTCGCTGCCTGCTCACCCCGCCGGCCGTGCCCGACCCCGGCTTCACCGTGCCGGAACACGACCGCCCGCACGACCCCTTCCGCCTCGTCTACACCGGCAAGTTCGCGCCCCACTGGAACACCCTTCCCATGACCCGGCTGCCGGCGCTGCTCGCGGAGCGGGACATCCGAGCCGAACTGCACACCGTCGGCGACAAGATCCACCACGACCGCGCCGATCCGGGCTTCAGGGCGGCCATGGCACGGGCCCTGGACGGCGGCACCCCCGGCGTCACGCACCACGGCGGGCTGCCGCGTGCGGAGGCCATGCGTATCGCCGCCGACTGCGACCTGGGCCTGGGCTGGCGCGACCCCGTCCTCGACGCCAGCCTCGAACTGTCCACCAAGGTCCTGGAGTTCGGCACGCTGGCGCTGCCCGTCGTGCTCAACCGCACGCCCGCCCACGAGGCACTGCTCGGCTGCGACTACCCGCTCTTCGTGCCCGGACGTGCCGGACTCCCGGACGCGGTCGAAGCCGTCGCCCGTGCCGTGCGTGAGCCCGGGTCCCGGCTGCTGGCGGCCGACCGCTGCCGTCAGGCCGCCCGCCGGTACACGCTGCGGGGCGCGGCGGAGCGCTGGCGTGCCCACCTCGACCGGGCGTTCCCGGCCACGCCGGCCGCCGTCGCCCGCCGGTCGCGACCGCTGCGGGTCGGGGTCGCGGGCCACGACCTGAAATTCCTCACCCGGCTCCTCGACCACTTCCGCGCCCTGCCCGGCCTGGAGGTACGGCTGGACAGCTGGCCCGCGCTGGCCCGCCACGACCCGGCCGCGAGCCGGGAGCTCGCCGACTGGGCCGATGTGATGGTCGTCGAATGGTGCGGTCCGGCCGCCGTCTGGTTCAGCCGCCACAAACGGCGCGGCAGCCGGCTCGTCGTCCGGCTGCACCGGTTCGAGCTGGACGGCGACTGGCCGCGGCAGGTCGACATCGACGCGGTCGACCGGGTGGTATGCGTCAGCCCGTACTACGCCCGCCGCACCCGGGAGGTCACCGGCTGGCCCGAGTCCAAGATCACCGTCATCCCGAACTGGGTCGACACCGACCAGCTCGACCGGCCCAAGACGCCCGGCGCGCACTTCCGGCTCGGCATGATCGGCATCGCGCCCAGCCGCAAACGCCTCGATCTCGGCATCGACGTCCTGGAGAAGCTGCGGGCCCGAGACCTGCGCTGGCATCTGTCGGTCAAGTCCAAGCCGCCGTGGGAGTACTGGTGGATCTGGAACAAGCCCGAGGAACGCGAGCACTACGACGCCGTACTGCGCCGGATCCAGACCGCGCCGCTGCTCGAAGGGGCCGTCGTCTTCGACACGTTCGGGCCGGACGTGGCGAACTGGCTCCGGCGCGTCGGGCATGTGCTGTCGACCAGCGACGACGAGAGCTTCCACCTCTCCCCCGCCGAGGGCATGGCCTCCGGCGCCGTACCCGCGCTGCTGCCGTGGCCGGGGGCGGACGAGATCTACGACCGGCGCTGGATCCACGACAGCCCGGAGGCGATGGCGGAGGCGATCGCCCGGCTCGGGGAGCCGGAGCCCTGGCGGTCCGCCGGGGAGCTGGCCCGCACCCAGGTACGGCAGGCGTTCTCGCTGGAGCGGGTGGCGCGGTCCTGGTCCGACCTGCTGGTGAGCGGCTGACTCGGATGGCCACCCTGTGGGAGCTGATGCGCGACTGCATTCCCGGCGACCATGCCCGCCAGGTGACCTCGCGCCACTACCTCGACGAGGCCATGCGCTCTGCCGACGCCCCGGACCGGGTGATCGATCTCGGGTGCGGGCGCGGCGCCTCGGCCCGGCTGTTCCGCCGTCACGATCCGAAGGTGCGGTGGGTGGGGGTCGACATCCGCGACTCTCCCGAAGCGGCCCAGCGGCCGCCCGGAGACGACCCGGTGGTGTATTACGACGGCGTCCGCCTGCCCTTCCGCACGGACGGCGTGCCGTTGGTCTACTCGCATCAGGTCTTCGAGCACGTCGCGCGCCCGCGCGAGCTGCTCGCCGAGATCGGCCGGGTGCTGCGGCCGGGCGGACTGTTCATCGGCAGTACCTCGCAGCTGGAGCCGTACCACTCCTACAGCCTGTGGAACTACACACCGTACGGATTCCGGGTCCTGGTAGAGGAGGCCGGGCTGGCGCTGGAGGAGGTGCGGCCCTCGCTCGACGGGGTGGCGCTGATCATGCGGACCTACCACGGCCGGCCGTCGGAGTACGGGCGGTACTGGGAGGAGGAGTCCCCGCTCAACACGGAGATCGACACCTGGGCACGCCGGAGCCGCCGCCGGACGGCACTGGTGAACCTTCGCAAGCTCACTTTCTGCGGCCAGTTCGCGTTCCGCGCCCGCAAACCCCGGTGAGTCCGCGGCAATTCGGTCGCAGACCCCCGCGTGGCCGCGCGTCCCGGTGAGGGCGGCACACCGCCGAGTTCCGAGCCTGCGCGGACACCTCGGCGTGACGGCATAAGCTCGGCGGATGGCGAAGTACTTCGACGTGCACCCCGACAACCCCCAGCCGCGCACCATCACTCAGGTCGCCGACAGCGTCCGCTCGGGTGCGCTGATCGCTTACCCGACGGATTCCTGCTATGCCCTCGGCTGCCGGCTGGGCAGCCGCGACGGCATCGAGCGGATCCGTACGATCCGCCGGCTGGACGACCGGCACCACTTCACCCTCGTGTGCCAGGACTTCGCGCAGCTCGGGCAGTTCGTGCGCGTCGACAACGACGTGTTCCGCGCGATCAAGGCGTCGACGCCCGGCAGCTACACCTTCATCCTGCCCGCGACGAAGGAGGTGCCGCGGATGCTCCAGCACCCGAAGAAGAAGACGGTCGGCGTGCGCATCCCCGATCACGTGGTCACGCAGGCCCTGCTCGCCGAGCTGGGTGAGCCGCTGCTGTCCAGCACGCTGCTGCTGCCCGACGAGGACGAACCGATGACGCAGGGCTGGGAGATCAAGGACCGGCTGGACCACATGCTGGACGCGGTCGTGGACTCCGGCGACTGCGGGACCGAGCCGACGACGGTCATCGACTTCTCGGGCGGTGCGGCCGAGATCGTACGGCGGGGGGCGGGGGACCCCTCGCGGTTCGAGTAAGAAGCGGGTGAGGACCTGCCACGGGTCGCCTTAACCCAGCGTGCGACGATGGCCGAGGCCGGCCCCTCGCGCGGACCGGCCCCGCCGACTCCCCCATGCAGAGAGGCAGCCTCACCATGACCGCCGTACAGGGAACCATCGTCGACATCCCCACCGAGGACGGCACCGCGGACGCGTATCTCAGCCACCCGGTCGACGGGGGCCCGCATCCGGCGGTCCTGCTGTACATGGACGCCTTCGGTCTGCGGCCGGGGCTGAACGCCGTGGCCGACCGGCTGGCCGAGGCCGGATACACGGTGCTCGTACCGAACGTGTTCTACCGGCATGGGCGTGCGCCGGTCGTCGAGTTGCCGGAGTTCATCGACCTCGCGACGCGTCCGGAAATCTTCGAGCGCCTCCTGCCGATCATGCAGTCCCTGACGCCCGACGCGGCGATGGCTGACGCCGGCGTCTGGCTGCGCTGGCTCGCCGACTGCCCCGCGGCGGCCGACGGACCGGTCGCGATCACCGGGTACTGCATGGGCGCGGGTCTGGCTCTGCGCACCGCCGGAGCGCATCCGGAGCGGGTCGCGGCCGCAGCCGGTTTCCACGGCGGACGGCTGGCGAGCGACAGCCCGGACAGTCCGCACCTGATGGCCGAGCACATCACCGCCGAGCTGTACTTCGGCCACGCCGACGAGGACCCGGCGCTGCCTGCCGAGCAGATCAGGCGCCTGGAGGACGCGCTGACCGCGGCCGGCGTCCGCCACCGGTGCGAGGTCTACCCGGGCGCACGGCACGGGTTCACCCAGGCCGACACCTCCTCGTATCAGCGCGAGGGGGACGAGCGGCACTGGGCGGCGCTGCTCGACCTGCTCAAGCGCACCTTCTGAGGGCCTCTGTCTGAGGACGTCTTTCCCGAGGGCGCCCTGGACGCCTTTCCCGAGGACGGCGGCACGCGCGCGTGCCGCCGTTTTCCGCGCCAAGTGTTGACATGCCCGCGTCGCAGCGCAACGCTGAGAGCGCTCTCAGAACAGGTACAGACCAAACACCCCACACCGAGACTCCCCGATTCCCCTCAAGTGGCCCCCACACACGGAGGTGGAGAGTGCTACGACGTCCAGCCCACCGGTTCCCGGCCCTGGCCGCGACGGCCGCGCTGCTCGGCGCGCTGCTCGTGTTCGGCGCACCGTCGCCCGCACGGGCGGTGCCCGACACGATCCCCCTGAACATCACCAACGACTCCGGCCGCGGCGAGCCGGTCTACGTCTACAACCTCGGCACCTCGCTGACGACGGGCCAGCAGGGCTGGGCGGACGCGAACGGCACGTTCCATCCGTGGCCCGCCGGCGGCAACCCGCCGACGCCCGCGCCGGACGCCTCGATCGCCGGACCTGCCGCGGGTCAGTCGATGACGATCCGGATCCCCAAGTTCTCGGGGCGGATCTACTTCTCGTACGGACAGAAGCTCGTGTTCCGGCTGACGACCGGCGGCTTGGTGCAGCCGGCCGTGCAGAATCCGAGCGACCCGAACCGCGACATCCTCTTCAACTGGTCCGAGTACACACTCAACGACTCCGGGCTGTGGCTCAACAGCACCCAGGTCGACATGTTCTCCGCCCCGTACGCGGTGGGCGTCCAGCGCGCCGACGGCAGCACGAGCACGACCGGGCACCTCAAGGCGGGCGGTTACGACGCGGTGTTCGACGGACTGCGCGGACAGGCGGGCGGCTGGGCCGGTCTGGTCCAGACGCGTTCCGACGGCACCGCGCTGCGGGCCCTGTCTCCCGGTCACGGGGTGGGCACCGGTGCCCTGCCGGCGACCGTGATGGACGACTACATCGATCGCGTCTGGCAGCGGTACACCGGCTCCACGCTGACGGTGACGCCGTTCGCCGACCAGCCGGACACCAGGTACTTCGGACGGGTCTCGGGCGGAGTCATGAACTTCACCGACGGCTCCGGGGCCGTCGTCACCAGCTTCCAGAAGCCGGACGCGGACAGCGTCTTCGGCTGCCACAAGCTGCTCGACGCTCCCAACGACCAGGTGCGCGGGCCGATTTCACGCACTCTGTGCGCGGGCTTCAACCGTTCCACGCTGCTCGTCAACGCGAACCAGCCGGACACCTCGTCGGCGAACTTCTACCAGGACGGGGTGACCAACCACTACGCCCGGATCATCCACGCGCAGACGGCCGACGGGAAGGCGTACGCCTTCGCCTTCGACGATGTCGGCCACCACGAGTCACTCGTCCACGACGGCAATCCGCAGCAGGCGTATCTCACGCTGGATCCGTTGAACTGAGCCCAGCCCGGCGTCGGGCTCAGCACCCGGCCGCCTCACCGGAACCACGAAAAGCGGGGCCCGTGGCCGGTTTTCGGTCATTGGTTACGGGGGTCAACTACCGGTATTCCAGAATCGACGAGCGAACCGCCGGTAAGGGTTGCTTTTACGTGCCCGTTACCCGTAGACCTTGCCTCCACAATCACCGTGACTCTGGGGGGAGTTAGGGAATGGAAGGCACGGTTGACGGGTTCCGCTACGGTGCGGTGACCCCGGTGGCGGCCTATGTCATGGCCTGCCTGGGAGGGGCGCTGGGGCTGCGCTGCATCGTCCGGTCCCTGCTCAACGGAGAGTCGTGGAAGCCGGGTTGGCTGGCGCTGGGCGCCGCGTCGATCGGCTGCGGCATCTGGACGATGCATTTCATCGCCATGATCGGCTTTCAGGTCGAGGAGATCCGGATCGGCTACGACGTGGGTCTGACCGTTCTCAGCCTCGCCGTCGCCGTTGTCGTCGTCGGCATCGGCGTCTTCATCGTGGGCTACCGCGGCGCCGGCAAGGTCACGCTGTCGGTCGCGGGCGCCATCACCGGTCTCGGGGTCGCCGCGATGCACTACTTGGGCATGGCCGCGATGCGGCTCAACGGCAGCCTCCACTACGACGCTTTCACCGTCGTCCTCTCCGTACTGATCGCGATCTTCGCCGCGACGGCGGCACTGTGGGCGGCGGTCACCATCCGGGGCTTCCTCGCCAGCCTCGGCGCGAGCCTCGTGATGGGCGTGGCCGTGTCCGGGATGCACTACACGGGCATGGCCGCGGTAGGTGTCCATCTGCACGGCAACCCCGAGGCCTCCTGGGCCGGCGACTCGCCCACCTCGCTGCTCCTTCCCATGCTCGTGGGGCCGTTCATCTTCCTCGTGCTGGCCGGAGTGGTCGTGATGTTCGACCCGCTGCTGGTGCTGGGCGACGGCGAGTGGAACCACCCGACCCGCAAGGAGGCCGCCGCCCCACCGAAGCCCGCAGCGGCACGCCCGGACCCCTTCGCCGAGGCGCGGGAAGGCCCCGTACGGCACCGCCCGGAACCCCAGGTGACCCCGCCCAGCCGCCGCCAGTGGTGAACGGCGCCTGGACGGGGGCGGGTTCGGGCCGGAACGCCGGCGGCCGGCTCCCCGTCGCGCACACAGCCCCGGCACACGACAGCGCTTTCGATACACCGCCCCGATCATTGTTACGGTTCACCGGTGTCTGACTCTTCACGCGATACCGCCGAAGGCGCCGGCTGGGGCAGCGCCGAACCCGGCCTGTACCGGCGGCTGATGCCGTCCAAGGTCGAGAAGATCTCGTGGCTCGACCCGAGAATGCTGTGGGCCGCTCGCAACGGTGTGCTGGCCTCCTGGTTCGGTGACCCGACGGGCGGGACCCGCAGCCGATGGGTGGCGCAGCGGGCGGCGGCCGGGGTGCCCGCCGACAAGGTGATCCGGCGCGACGATCCGGACCGGTTCTCGTTCCTGGTGATCGGCGACACGGGTGAGGGCGACGATCCCCAATACGCCGTCGTACCGGGCCTGTTGAAGGCCGGTCAGGACACGCGGTTCGCCGTCGTCGCCAGCGACGTGATCTATCCGGTGGGCAGCGCCGACGACTACGGCACGAAGTTCTTCCGCCCGTACCAGGACTACCAGGCACCGATATACGCGATACCCGGCAACCACGACTGGTACGAGGACCTCGCCGCGTTCATGCGCGTCTTCTGCGACGACGCCCCGCCCCTCACGCCCGAGCCGCGGCCCCGCCCGCTCAGCCGGGCCTGGCTGCGGTCGCTGCTGTGGCACCGGCCCCGCCCGAAGGACGGCCAACGCCTCGCCGAGGCCAGGACGTTGCGCTCCTCCCCCGCCCAGCAGGCCGTCCAGCCCGGCCCGTACTGGGCGATCGACACCGGACCGGTGCGGATCATAGGCATCGACACGGGCCTGCTCGGCACCCTCGACGCCGAACAGGGTGCCTGGCTGCGGGAAGTGTCCCGGGGCCCCCGCCCCAAGATCCTCGTCACGGGCTCGCCCCTCTACGTGGACGGCGAGCACGAGCCCTGCGCGATCGACGGCGGCGGCACGGTCGACGACATAGTCCGCGATCCCGCCCATCACTACGTCGCGGCGATCGGCGGCGACATCCACAACTACCAGCGCTACCCGGTGCCGGTGGACGGCCGCACCATCCAGTACATCGTCGCGGGCGGCGGCGGTGCCTTCATGCACGCGACGCACACCATCCCGCGCGTCGACATCGCAGGCGTCACCGAGAACGAGTTCCGCTGCTACCCGCTGCGCGGCGACTCCCTGGCCTTCTACAGCAAGCTGTACGGGCGCCGGCTGCGCCTGCGCCGCTTCTTCACCCTCACCGAGGCCGAGGCGACGGCCGTCGTCGCCGAGCGGCTGGAGTTCCGGCCGGGGCGCGCAGCCGCGCCGGAGATCCGCACCACCCGGCGCACCCGTCTGGTCGCCGGGCTGCTGGGCACCGGGAGCCGACCGGACCGGGCCAAGCGGTTCCGTCTCCCGGTGCGGAAGATCTACACGCAGCTGTTCTCGCCGAGTTCGGCGACGTACAGCCCGCCGTTCTTCAAGTGCTTCCTGCGCCTGGACGTCACCCCGGAGTCGGTACGGCTGCGCTGCTACGCCGCGACCGGCAACCGTGCCCAGGAGACCGACCCGCCGATCGAGGACGAGGTCACGATTCCCCTGCTCTGAGGCCCTCGGACGGGAACACCGCCGGGCGCGTTCCGGTTCTTCGACGCGGGCGGCATCTCGTCCCCCGCCGCCGTCCTGGCCGCCGCCTCGCAGCGCGCGCCCGCCGGATCGAGCGTGTTCGCGCCCGGCCTCGTCGGTACCGGCGCGGAGACCGCCGAACGGCCGCGCGCGCACGCCGCGTTCCGTGAAGTCGACGGGGTCGCGTTCGCGCTGCCGTTCGCCTTCGAGCACGAGGACTCACGAGGACTACGTCGGCCGCCGCCCGGCCTCACCAACGCCCGGGCCGGGTCCCGGCGATGGGCTCGGACGGCTTGCCGTCGACCCCGACCGGCACGTCACCGGCCAGCATCACCCGGTGCATGATCCGCGGGAAACCGAGGTGGGCGTTGTCGCTGGGCGCCAGGTGGATGGTGGCCCGGTTGTCCCAGAAGGCGACGCTGCCCGGCTCCCAGCGGAAGCGGACCGTGTACTCGGGCCGGACCGCCTGCTCCAGCAGCATGTCCAGGATCGCCCGGCTCTCGGCCCGGGAGATGTCCGCGATCTGCTCCAGGTAGTAGCCGTTGACGAACAGCACCCGCTCGCCCGTCTCCGGGTGGACACGCACCAGCGGGTGCACCGAGGCGACCTGATGATCCAGCAGATGCCGGACGTACGCGTCGTCGCCCGGCCGCGGCTGATACCCGACACCCAGCCGGTGCTCGGCCCTCAGCCCGTCCACGAACTCCCGGACCGGCGCGGACAGTCCGGCATACGCGGCCGCCAGGTTGGACCACGTGGTGTCGCCCCCGTACGGCGGGACGGCCTCGGCCCGCAGGATCGTCGCGGCGGGCGGGTCGACACGGGCACCGTGGTCGCAGTGCCAGCCCCGCAGCAGGGTGTGCCGGCGGCGCTGCAGCCACTCCTCGTGCTCCATCCCGAACCGTCCGCCCAGCTCCAAGCGGTCGGCGGTCGTCTCGATCTCCGGGACATCGGGCGGCGAGGCCTTCCCTCGCCGCCCGAGCACGACGAGTTCACCGAACCGCCGTGCGAACGCCACATGTCCGGCGTGGTCCAGTTCCTGCCCGCGGAAGAACACCACCTTCCAGCGCAGTACGGCCGCCCGGACCGCGGCCACCTGGGCGTCGTCCAGGTCTCCGGCCAGGTCGACGCCTGTGATCTCGGCTCCGATGTGTCCCGCGACGGGGTTCACCTCGATGCCCGCCGCGGTCCCGTCCGTGGTCCTGTCCGTCGTCATGCGCGCTCCGATGGTCGGTCGTTCGAGTCCGTCAAAGATCGTGACAGCATTTGCTGTGCGTGGCGACAGGACCTCGTACGGTCATCCGCGCGCCGTGCGTGCGGGTTTCGGCGCCGTCCGGCGGTGGATCGGGCCGCCGGGCGGGTACCAGCCCGCCTGCCTGCGCACCGCCGGCGACGGATCGTCGTCCCGTGCGCGGACCAAGGCGGCGCGGGCGTCCGGGCTGCTGTGCACCCGCAGGGCGCCGAGCTCGACCGCTCAGGCCCTGACCCGGGGGGCCGCGACGTGATGCAGGAATCCGTACGGCACGCGGCTGCACGATGTCGGCCGGGGGACGGCACACGACCGCGCCGGGCTCGCACCGCTCGCAGGACAGCGCGTGCAGGGCGGCCACGCGGACCGCGCGTCGGGGTCGCCGAGCAGGGCCGTCAGATTGTCCATCGCTTCGGGGACGACGAGTTCGCCGGCCATCCGGGCCGCGCCGGAACAGTTCGCGGAAAGCGTCGGGACGCCGTGGCTCGGAGCCGAGTGCGCTGACGAGGGCGTCGGCGGAGGTGCCGGCCGTCGCCATCTCCGTGCCCGACCCGGCGCGGAATCGCATACTGGCTGGTGAACGACACAGTCAACGGGAAGGTCCGACCGTGCTCAGCATCCCGGCGCACACGCTCAACGACGGTACGAAAATCCCCGCCATCGGTCTGGGCACCTGGCCGATGAACGACGCGCAGGCCGAGCAGGCGGTCGGCACCGCGCTGGAGATGGGCTACCGGCTCGTCGACACGGCGACGAACTACCGCAACGAGACCGGAGTCGGCCGGGGCGTCGCGACCAGTGGCGTGCCCCGTGCGGAGGTCGTGGTGACCACGAAGCTGCCGGGACGGCACCACGGCTACGAGGAGACCCTCGCCTCCTTCGAGGAGTCACGCAGCCGGCTCGGCCTGGACTACGTCGACCTGTATCTCATCCACTGGCCGCTCCCCCGGGTCGACAAGTACGTCGATTCGTGGAAGGCCATGATCAAGCTGCGCGAGGAGGGCCTCGTGCGGTCGATCGGGGTCTCCAACTTCACGGCCGGGCACATCGAACGGCTGGAGAAGGAGACCGGGGTCCTGCCGTCCGTGAACCAGATCGAGCTGCATCCGCTCTTCCCGCAGGAGGACCTGCGGGCCTTCCACGCCGGGAAGGGCATCGTCACCGAGAGCTGGAGTCCGCTGGGCCGTGGCTCCCAGCTGCTGGACGATCCCGTCGTCACCGGCATCGCCGCGGCGCACGGGGTGCGGCCGGGCCAGGTCGTGCTGCGCTGGCACACCCAGCTGGGCGCCCTGCCCATCCCGAAGTCGGCGAGCCCGGAGCGGCAGCGCGAGAACCTCGACGTCTTCGGCTTCGCACTCGATGACGCGCAGCTGGCGGCACTCGCCGACCGCGCTCACCGGCGCCTGGGCGGGGACCCCGAGGTGCACGAGGAGTTCTGAATCAGCTCCGTCGAGGAGGGGTACTCGGGCCCGTGCGCCGCCGCGGGCCGCGCGGTGCGGGGTGTCCGGGAAGGAGTCGCAGGTGGGAGAGCACGAACGGCTGCGGGACTACCGCGGCAAGCGCCATTTCGACCGGACCCGTGAGCCCGAGGGCCGCCGGGCGCCCTCAGGCGGGGAGCCCCGGTTCGTCGTCCAGATCCATGACGCGAGCACCCTGCACTTCGACTTCCGGTTGCAGGTGGACGACGTACTGAAGTCGTGGGCGGTGCCGAAGGGGCCGTCAGCGGATCCCAAGGACAGGCGGCTGGCCATGCCGACGGAGGACCACCCGCTGGAGTACGAGGAGTTCGAGGGCGTCATCCAGGAGGGCGAGTACGGCGGCGGGGCCGTGATCGTGTGGGACCGCGGCACGTACGAGCCCCTCAGCCACGACCGGAAGGGGAGGCCCGTGGACTTCGAGGAGTCGCTGGCGCGCGGTCACGCCACGTTCCGGCTCAACGGCTCGAAGCTGCACGGCGAGTACGCGCTCACCCGCTTCCGCGGCAGGAAGGACGACGGCGAGGGGGAAGCCTGGCTCCTGGTGAAGGCGTCCGGCGGACGGGCCCGTGGGCACGGCACCCCGGATCCCCGCCGGGCCCGCTCGGCCCGCACCGGCCGCACTCTCGCCCAGGTCGCCGCGGACGGCCGTGAGGAGTGAGCGGGGTGAGCGGGGGTGCCCGGCCTGGCGGATCAGATCTCCCGCTACGGCGGGTTCACGACTGAGCCGATGCCCGATGAGCTGGAGCAGTTCTTCCGCCTTGACCGGACGACGGTCCCGGCGGACGCCACCCGGGCGGTGGGGTGAACGTGCTGACCGGGCCCGGTCGGACTCGGCATCCGCCGCCTCGCCGTACTCGGCGAGGCGGCGGAACTGCTCGTCGTCCCGCGCTTGTTCAGACACGAACAGGAACGGGCGTCGGCTTCAGCCGGGCGACGGTCACGACGTACAGCAGCAGGCCGGCGGTGGTGAGAACGAAGCCGGCCCAGACGGTGGACAGGGTCCCCCAGCCGGCGTCGAGAACGACCGCGCCGCCGATCGCGCCGAGAGAGTTGGCCAGGTTGAGGGCGGCCAGGTTGAGCGTTCCCATCAAGGCCGGGGCGTCCGGTGCGACATCGGTCAGCCGGACCTGGATGGTGGGGATCGCGAACATCATGGTGGCACCGACGCCGAACAGGCAGGGCAGCAGAACCACCAGGTCGCTGCCGGCCACGCCGATCAATGCCAGGAGCGCCAGAACACCCCCGTAGCCCCAGATCAGACCGCGGCTCTCGTACCGGTCGGCGACACGTCCGCCGACCTGGTTGCCGACCGCCATGCCGAGGCCGAAGACGGCGAGCGCGATCGGGATGAGCGAGGAGTCCCGCTGTGCCGCGTCGGTGACGAAGGGGCCGATGAACGTGTAGACGGCGAAGATGCTGGAGATGCCGAGCGCCGCGACGGTGACCATGAGCCAGACGGCCGGCCGTCGGAGGGCGCCCAGTTCGCTCGTGATGGAGCTGCCGCGCAGGTCGTCGGTGCGCGGCAGCCAGGCCATCAGGGCTGCTCCGGCGAGCAGTCCGACCGCGACCACGGTCCAGTACATGGCACGCCAGCCGGCGTTCTGGCCGATGAAGGTGCCGAGTGGCGACCCGGCGATGGTGGCGACGGTGAGGCCTCCCATCACGGTGGCGAACGCCTTGCCGCCCCTGCCCGGGCCGTACGCGTACGCGGCGACGACGGCCCCGGCGCCGAAGAACGCCCCCTGCACGCTGCCTGCGACGAACCGGAAGGCGACGAGCAGCGCGATGTTCGTCGCCAGGGCGGAGAGCGCGTTGCCGATCAGGAACAGCACGATCAGACCGAGCAGCAGAGTGCGCCGGTTGACCCTGGCCGCCAACAGGGTGATCGCCGGAGAGCCGACCATCACCCCGAAGGCGTATGCGGTGATCGCGTATGTCGCGACCGGAACAGACACGTCCAGGTCGGACGCGATCAGCTGGATGATGCCGTTGCTGCCGAACTCGCCGGTGCCGATCGCGAAGGTGCCCAGCGCCAGCGCGAACAAGGTGAGCTTGGGATTGCGGATGGTCGAGGCCGCGGAGGTGTGCCGGTTCTCCTCGGCGGCGCACTGCCCGTCGTACGCATGGTGGTGCATCGGCTCGTCCTTTCCGGTCCAGGGAATCGACTGTCGGGCGTGTGGGGCCCACCGCCGTACGGTGGCTGCCTCCTCGGCCGGATCAGCCTGCGGCGCGCTTGATGAGGTCGGCCGTCACGGCGGGGTGCGAGATCATCGCGACATGCGAGGCGCTGACTTCCCGGACGTGCGCGTCGGCCCGCTGCGCCATGAACCGCTGCGCCACGGCGGGCAGTACCCGGTCGTTGCGGGCCACGAGGTACCAGGACGGAATGGTCCGCCAAGCCGGGGCCGCGGAGGGCTCTCCCAGGGTGCGGGTGTCGGCCGGTCGCTGGCCGGCCCACATCAGCTCGGTGGTCGCCCGCGGCACGTCGGCGGCGAAGACGTCCCGGAAGACTTCCCTCTTGATGTAGCCGTCGACCAGGCCGCCGCCGTAGGGACGGAAATCGAGCGCGGCCTCGTTGAGCCGGCTTCCCGGGTACCGGGTCTGCAGGTCCAGCAGCGTCTCACCGTGATCCGGCATGAACGCCGCCACATAGACCAGCGCCGTCACGTTCGCGTTGCCGGTCGCGGCGTTCGTGCTGACGATGCCTCCGTAGGAGTGCGCCGCCAGCACCACCGGTCCGTCGATGGTGGCCAGGATCCCGGCCAGGTATGCGGAGTCGGAGGACACGCTGCGCAGGGGGTTGGCCGGTACGAGGACCGGGAAGCCGTCGCGGATGAGCCGGTGGGCGACGTCGTTCCAGCCGGAGGCGTCGGCGAACGCGCCGTGCACGAGCACGATTGTCGGCTCGGGGCCGTGCGCCGAGGTGTGTGCCTGCGCGGCCGTCGTACTGAGCACACTGCCGGCCGCGATCGCGGCGGACCCGGCCAGCAAGGTACGGCGAGTGGTCGTCATCAGTACACGCCCCTTTGGATGAACTGCTCCGTGAAGTGATGGTGGGTGAGCGTAGGGCGGGGTTGTTGACGTGCCCTGGACGGTGCCTGGGGGCGTGTGGAACGGCACGTCCACGCGCAGTCCAGTCCTCGTCAAGTGGGTGGACCGGGTCGTGCCGTGTGCGCCGGTCGGCTCACTCGCCGACGGCCGACGTCATGAACGCGGATGTCAGCGGGATGTGCTGTCCGTCAGGCCGGCCATCAGTTCCTCGGCGCGGTGGGTGAACAGGTGGGCCTCGCGCTCGACGGACAGTGCGTGCGCCCGCTCGGCAACGGCCCGAAGGGTGGCGACCGGCTCACCACGTGCCTGGAGCACCCTCGCCCGGAGCAGAAGCAGCAGGCTTTCGGCGTAGCGCTGGCCATACTTGTCGATGGCCGAGTCCGCCCGGTCGAGCGCGGCGACGGCCTCGTCGAGCTTTCCGGCCGCCAGCCACATCTCGCCGAGGAGGCCGTACCAGGTGGCCAGGCCCGAGCGTGGCGGGTCGGAGAGCGACCGGACGATCAGGTCCTGCGCCTCCGCGGCGGCGCCGGCCGGGTCCTCGCCGGTCACGGCGCGCGCCCAGCAGCGGGCCAGCCGTTGGTAGCCGCCCAGGAAGCCGAACGAGAACGCGGGGTCCACGGCGATCCCGCGCTCGGCGGAGCGCAGCGCCCGCACCGGGTCGCCGATCAACGCGGCGACCCTTGCGGAGTAGGTCGCCCATACCGTGATCACGTAGGGATCGTCTCCCGCGGCGGCCTCCATCGTGTCGAGCAGGGCCAGCGCCGCGTCGGTGTCCCCGTGCAGCGCGGTCATCATCGCGAGCATCCCGACCCCGATCAGCCGCAGATCACGCCGTAGCGGGTCCTCCTCCTGATGGGCCAGGTCGTCCAGCACGGTCCAGTTGGTCCGGCTCAGGTACCGGAACGCCTCGCCGATGTTGCCGACCCCCCACTGGTGGATGCCCCAGGCGTACCAGCCATAGGTGCGCACGGCCGGGTCGTCGGACGCCTCGCCCTGCTCCAGCAGCCGGCGGGCCAGCCGGCCGGCGCGGTCCAGTTGCAGGCCTTGGGCGTAGGCGGCCCAGCGGGAGTAGAGGAAGGCGGCGGCCTCCCGTTCCCGGTCGAGTCCACGGGAAAGGTGTTCGGCCCGCTCCAGCAGGTCGACCGCCGAACCCACGTATCCCGCCCGCATGCCGTCCACCGCGGTGAACAGTGACAGGGCAGTCAGCTCCAGCTCCGCCAGGCCCGCCGTCCGTGCCACCTGCGCCGCCGAGTGCAGCTGGCGCGCGGCTGCCTCAAGGGCCAGCTTGGCCGCCGCGCAGCGGCCGGCACGGACGAGCGCGCCCGCGGTTCGGGCCGGATCCGCGAGCGGGCCGGCGGACCACAGGTGATGGGCGAGGCGCTCGGCCACCAGCTCGGCGTCCGCGGCCCTCTGCTCCAGGGAGTCGGCGACCAGCAGGTGCAGCCGGGCCGCGCGCGGCGGCGATATGTCCTCGGCCACCGATTCGCGTACCAGGTCGTGCGGAAAGCCGAACGAGTACGGGTCCCCGGGCAAAGGTTCGAGCAGGCCGAGCCCCGCGCACGACTCAATGCCGTTCAGACACGTCTCGTAGTCCAGACCGGCGGTGCGGGCCAGGAGAGCGAGGTCGACGGTACGGCCGATCAGCGCGGCGATCTGCAACAGGTTCCTGGCGTCCTCCTCCCCCAGTGCGGTCATCCGGTCGCGGACGACGTCCCGGACGGTGGCCGGCACCGCGGTCCGGGCCGCGCCGGCCTTCGTGAGGACATCGCCGTCGGCGAGAAGCCGGGACAGCTCGCGGACGAAGAAGGGGTTACCCGCGGTGCGGGTGTGGATGAGGCGGGTGACACCCGGGCCCGGGTCCCGGCCCGTCTCACGGCGGATGAGTTCGGCCACCTCGGCCGGGACGAGCGGGCCGAGCGGGATCCTGCGGTGACGGGGCAGCCGACTCGCCGCGGCGAGCATCCGCCCCAGGTCAGAGCTCGGCGCGGGCGCACGGTCACGGAGCGCCCCGATCACGACGGTGCCGTCCGGCAGCCGAGTCATCAGGTGACTGAGCAGATCCAGCGAGGCGGCGTCGGCCCACTGAAGGTCGTCGACCACGAGCACCACAGGTCGCCGCGCCGCTGTCTGACGCACGAGCGCGACAGCCTGCTCGAAGAAGCGGAACTGGACGCCGCTGTCCGGCAGCACCGACGTCGTGTGGCCGCTGCCGTGCGGTGTCACGAGACGACCGAGTTCGCCCGCGTGCCAGTCCTCCCGTGCTGCGGCCGGCATGTCGTCCAGGAGTGCGCTGACGACCTGCACCCACGGCCACATCGACGGCGTGCCGTCCCCCGGCAGGCAATGGCCCCAGACGACGAGCGCGCCACGCCGGTCGGCCTCGGCACCGGCTTCCTCCAGCAGGCGCGTCTTGCCCACTCCGGGTTCTCCCTCGACGACCACGAGCCCCGTCGAGCCGGCGAACGCCGATTCCACCGCATGCCGCACCATCGCCAGTTCCTCGCCCCGGCCGACCAGGCAGTCGGCGGTCGACGCCGCGGGGGTGGGTGCCGCCGCCCGCTCGTGGGGCATGTGCTCAGCCGGCGCCCGTTCCAGCACGCGCAGGTGGGCGGCCATCAGCGCCGGGCCGGGATCGATGCCCAGTTCCTCGGCCAGCCGGGCGCGGACGGTCCGGAACGCCGACAGCGCTTCGGCGGGCCGGCCGGCGGCGGCCAGGGCAGCGATGAGACTCGCCTGCACCGTCTCGTGCAACGGCGCCATCCGGGCGGCCATGTGCAAGGACGGGAGCACACGTTCCGGCCGGCCGAGCGTTATCGCCAACTCGGCCGCCGCCATGCAGGCGTGGCGGAACTCGTCGTCCAGCCCGGCGAAGATCGCCATCCCGGTCGAACCGTGGGCGACCCCGTCTCCGGCCGAGCCGTGCCAGAGCCCCACGGCCTCCAGGTACCCGTCGAGCGCCGCATCGAGCCGCTGCTCCACGACGCCGCGCCCGGCGGCGTCGACGAGTTCACGGAACCTGACGACGTCCAGTGTCCCGGAGTCGGCCACGAACAGGTAAGCGCTACCGCGACGCTGCAGATACGAGCCGGCTTCACGCGCGGGCAGCGCCGGCTCCAGCAGCCGCCGCAGCGCGCCGACGTACTTCTGGAGAATGTTGACCGCCGAGGCCGGGACGCCCTCGGCCCAGATGAGGTCGAGCAACTCGCTCATGCTGACCGGCTCGCCCGCACGGGCGAGGAGAACGGCGAGCAGATACGCCTGCTGCGGAGGCCCGGCGTCCAGTTCCACACCGTCGCGCCAGACCCGTAACGGACCGAGAACCTGCAGACGCAGAGACGCGCCGGAGGAAGCCATTCCTTTTCCCATTCCCAGTGCCGGTCCGCCCTCGCCGCCATCGGCTGTCCATGGTGACTCAAGTCCCGCAGCAGGGAAAGCGGTTACGGGTAATTGCTGACTGGAAAGGCAAAGCAAACAATCAGAAACGACCAGGGCCGACAGCGGTAATCGCGGCAGCTTCTTTCAAGTGGCGATACACCGAGCGCTGCTGGACTGCCCCGGCCCGCCGCCAGCTCGTCGGCGGAGAACATCCCCCGGTCGTCGGCCTCGTAGGTGCCGGAGAGCACCCGCGCCCGGCAGGTACCGCAAGCGCCTTCGCCGCACGACTGGGGCAGGGCGACGCCGACGGCGTTGGCGGCGTCAAGGACCGAATGCCCGGGACTGCAAGCGAACGCCGGGGCGCCGCCGACCGTGCCGATCCGGTGCCGGCAAAGTGCCGTAGAGCCCCCATCGCGCGGCCAGAACAGCCCGCAGACGCGGATCGCGGAAGCTGCGGGAGACCTGGTCCCGCAACGATCGGTACGTCGACGCGAAGAGCCGCTCGATGACGGGCGCACCCGCTTCTCGCAGCCCGGCGGGGAACCATGCGAAGACATTGCCCGCGGTCAGCCCGGCCATGGCCCAGCGCGTGGTGCGGAAGAAGCCGTCGATGGCGTCGGCCTCGGCCGGGAAGCGTTCCTTCGGACGCGCACGGAACCGTTCCTTCGTGGCGGGGACGGCGAAATCGAACCCCGGGATATGCAGTGCGCCGTACTCGTCCGGCAGCGGCGAAAGCTGCGCCCGCGCGTCCTCGTCCGACACCATCTGCCACCCCCGGTCATCCGTCCTGCGGGGGCTCAGACTGGCCGAACCGGCTTGACGTCGACTGAATGATCCGTGAAGGCCGCCGGGGACCGAGTCCTGGTCTCATTCAATTCCCGTCCAGTGCGACGCCATAGCTTTGCGTCGAGCGCGAAGGGGTTGAGCCGTGTCGTTCCTCGCTGAACTGATCTGCAAGCCCACCGCGGTCGCCGTGGTCGCGCCCCTGGTTCGTCGAGAGGACGGTCCGAACGCCGGCCGGCACACGATGTCGGGTCGGCGGACAGTCCCCGCAGTCGCAGTTCGAAGAAGTGGTCGTCAGCCGGACGGTGTGGGCGAAGCCGCCAACCGCTCGGGCCCGTGTCGGCCGTCGTCCGAAAGAGAGGTTGATCCCTGGTGAGCGGGAATCCGACGATCGTGCTCGTGCACGGGGCCTTTGCTGACAGCAGCGGCTTCAACGCCGTCGCCAAGCGGCTCGTAGCCGACGGCTATCCAGTGGTCGCCGCGCCGAACCCGTTGCGGGGGCTCGCCTTCGACGCGGCCAACGTCAAGGCACTGCTGGACAGCATCGAGGGACCGATCGTGCTGGTCGGGCACTCGTACGGCGGTGCGGTCATCTCCGCTGCCGCCGAGGGAAACGCGAACGTGAAGGCACTGGTCTACCTGGCGGCGTTCGTGCCGGACACGGGCGAGAGCGCGCAAGCACTGGTCGAGAGGTTCCCGGGCAGCACCGTGGGCGAGTCCCTGAAGCCTGTGCCGCTGCCCGACGGACAGGTGGACCTCTACATCGACCCCACGGTCTTCCATCCCCATTTCGCGGCCGACGTGTCCGCCGAGGAAGCTGCCCTCTACTCGATCACGCAACGTCCGGCCACCGGCGCCGCCCTGGGCGAGTCCGCCGCCGGTCCGCAGGCCTGGCAGACGATCCCGAGCTACAACCTGATCAGCGGCGCCGACAGGATCATCCCACCTGCGACGCAGGACTTCATGGCCCAGCGCTCCGGCGCGAAGACCCAGGTGGTCGAGGGCGCCTCGCACATGGTGTTCGTCTCCCGTCCGGGCGCGACAGTGGCCCTCATCGAGACAGCCGCGCGGGAGCAGGCGCTCCCGCGATGACACCGCTGCGCACCGCACGTGCATCGATCCGACGATCCGCGGGAGGGAAAATGCACAAGAGCGAAAAGGCCATGAGGTGGGGCCTGCTGATCCACCTTTTCTGGTACATCATCGCCAATCTTGCCCAGGTGGTGCTGTGGGGGATTCTCACCCCGGACCAATTCTTCTGGCCCTTGTGGTCGATTCTGGGCTGGGGTATCGGGTTGGTGATCCACTTCTGGGCGATTCGTTCGAAGTCCCGATCGCTCGTCCGGCCGTGATCTGAACCACTACAAGGGCCAGGGGAGAACCATGTCCGAGAAAGTCGTACCGGGTCGCAACACCGCCGCCGCCGAAGGCGATGTCGTCGTCTTCCACATCGGGCTACGAATCAACCGGCTGCGAGCATTCTCCAGCTGGTTGCCGGCATTCATGTCGATGCCACGAATGCTGCGCGAGCTGTCACAGGAAAAGGGCAGCGGGCTGCTCGGCTACAAGGTGCTTTACGGCAGCCTCCGAGACTTCTACGTCGTCCAGTACTGGACCGACAAGGAACGGCTTCTCGCGTATGCCCACCAGCAGGACAAGGAGCACCGTCCCGCATGGACGGCGTTCAACCGGCGAGCACGCGCCGGGAAGGGTCACGTGGGTATCTGGCACGAGACGTTCATCGTCCCGGCAGGCTCCTACGAGACGGTGTACGTCGACATGCCCGCATACGGCCTCGGTGCCGCAACGGGTGTCGTGCCGGTCGGCCGGCGCGGCGACACGGCGGCCCAGCGACTGAGAGCGGAAAAGGGGTAGGCGTCCGTTCTGCGGGGACCGCTCCGGCAGGCTGAACGGACCTGGCGGATGACCAGCGAGCCGAGCCAGGTAGGTAGGTAGGTAGGTAGGTAGGTAGGTAGGTAGGTAGGTAGGTAGGTAGGTGGTGCAGTCGGCAGCGGCTGTCCGCGCCGGCGGAAGTCGTCCGGTGCAGCCTGTAGGGACACGAGCGGTTCGGGGTGGGCAGGCGGGCGTTCTCCTCCGCTCCGTGATCGCCTCAGCTGCCCGCTAACCGGATTCAGCCCCCAACTGGCCTTCTCTGCCTCTATGTTCAGGGCGGTACATCGCCGATCGTCCGCTCACGCCGGGAGGCCGTTCCCATGCGCATGTTCCTCCGTACCGCCATGACCGGGGCGGTCGCCGCCACCACCTTCGCGACCTGTGGCACCGCCATGGCGACCCCGCCCGGTCCGGGAGTCACCGGGCGGGTGATCACCCAGACCACGGTCGGCGGCACCGACTACATCCTGCGGGAGATCACCATCCCGCCCGGGCAGGCGACCGGCTGGCACTACCACGACGGTCCGCTGTACGCCTTCGTGCAGCAGGGCACGCTCAGCCACTACGACTCCACCTGCGCGTCCGACGGCGTGTATCCGAAGGGGAGCACCATTCAGGAACCGGCCGGGGCGGGCAACATCCACATCGGCCGCAATCTGGGCGACACGGCGGTCGTCCTCGACGTGCTGTACGTCCTGCCGCACGGGGCGCCGTTCTCGCAGGACGCGGCGAATCCGGGTTGTTCGTTCGAGTGATCAGAGCGGTGGCAGCGGCGGCAGTGGCTGTTCGGCCCAGATGGTCTTGCCGCGGACCGTCTGCCGGCTGCCCCACCGCTGGGTGAGCTGGGCGACCAGAAGGAGGCCCCGGCCGCCCTCGTCGTAGGCGTGCGCCCGGCGCAGATGCGGTGAGGTGGAACTGCCGTCGGAGACCTCGCAGATGAGGGTGCGGTCGCGGATCAGCCGTAGCTGGATGGGCGGTTCGCCGTAGCGGATGGCGTTGGTGACGAGTTCGCTGACGACGAGTTCGGTGACGAAGCCGGCCTCGTCCAGTCCCCACGCGGCCAGTTGCTCGGTGGCCTCCTGCCGGGTGACGGCCACGTGCGCGGGGTCCGGAAGCACGTCCCAGGTGGCGACCCGGTCGGCGCCCAGCGCGCGGGTGCGGGCGAGTAGGAGGGCCACGTCGTCTCTGGGCTCTTCCGGCAGTACGGCCTTCAGTACTATGTCACATAGCGTGTCCAGGGTGTCGGTGCGGGCGGTCAGCGCCCGGCACAGTTCCGACGTGGCGTGGTCGACGTCGCGGTCCCGGTCCTCGATGAGGCCGTCGGTGTACAGGGCGACGACGGCTCCCTCGGGCAGTTCCAGCTCCACCGACTCGAAGGGCAGCCCGCCGACCCCGAGCGGGGGCCCGGCGTTGAGCTCGACGAGCCGCGCGGTGCCGTCGGGGAGGAACACGGCGGGCGCGGGGTGTCCCGCGGCGGCCATGGTGAGGTGCCGGGTGACGGGGTCGTAGACGGCGTACAGGCAGGTGGCGCCGAGTTCGGCGGCCTCCTCGTCGCGGTCGCCGGCGGCGAGGTGGGTGACCAGGTCGTCGAGGTGGGTGAGGAGTTCGTCCGGCGGCAGGTCCACGTCGGCGAGGGTGCGGACGGCCGTGCACAGGCGGCCCATGGTCGCCGACGACGGGATGCCGTGCCCGACGACGTCGCCGACGACCAGGGCGACCCGGCTGCCGGACAGCGGGATCACGTCGAACCAGTCGCCGCCGATGCCGGCGAGCGAGCCGGAGGGCAGATAGCGGTGGGCCACCTCGACCGCCGCCTGTCCGGGCAGCCCGCGCGGCAGCAGGCTGTGCTGGAGGGCCAGCGCGGTGCTGCGTTCGCGGGCGAAGCGGCGGGAGTTGTCGATGCAGACGGCGGCCCGGCTGGCGAGCTCCTCCGCGAGGACGGCGTCGTCGCCGCCGTAGTCGTCGGGGTGGGCGATACGGACGGCCACGGCGACGCCCAGCGTGGTGCCGCGGGCGCGCAGCGGTACCGCGAGCACCGAGTGGACGCCTCTGCGGTGGGGGCGGCCGGCCGGGGCCCGCGTGTTGCGTTCGGCGACCCAGCGCATGAAGTCCGGCTCGCCCGCCTGGCTGAGGACCGCCCTCCCCTCCCGCAGCGCCCTGGCGGGCGGCGAGTACCCGGCGTAGACGTCCATGTCGCCCAGGCGTACGGCCGCCTCCGGTGTGCCTTCGGTACGGGAGCCGTGGGCGACGCGCCGCAGCACGATCTGCCGGTTCAGTGATGTCGGGGGCTCGTCCGCGCCGAGGACCCAGTCGAGCAGGTCCACGCTGGCGAAGTCGGCGTACCCGGGGACCAGGAGTTCCACGAGTTCCTCGGCGGTGCGCACCACGTCCAGGGTGGTGCCGATGGCGGCGGCCGCCTCGTTGAGCATGGCCAGCCGCTGCCGGGCCCAGTACTGCTCGGTGCTGTCGAAGGCGGCCAGGGCGACTCCGGTGACCTCCCCGGAGCCGTCCCGCACGGGCCACATCTCCGTGCTCCAGGCGTGTTCCCGGTTGAGGGCGGGCGCGCTCGTGAAGCTCTCGGAGTGGACCGGCCGCCCCGTCTCGGCGACGCGGCGCAGATTGCTGTGGAAGCCCCGGCTGTGCTCGGCGTCCTCCACGGTCTCCGGGAAATACCTGCCCAGCAGCACCTCCTCCGGCACTCCCATGACCCGGCAGGCCGTGTCGTTGAGGCGCAGATAGCACTGCCCGGTGTCGAAGACCGACATCGACATGGAGGCCTGCTGGAAGGCCTGTCCCGCCAGGGTGGGTTCGGGGCCGCCGGACCGGGCGGTGATCACATATCCGCCGGGTGCGCCGTCCGGGCCCAGCACGGCGGTCGCCTCGACGGGGACCGCCACGGTGGAGCCGTCACGGTGACGCAGGACCACGGGACCGGACAGCGTGGCCCGGGACTCCGGCGACGGATCTTCAGCGAGCAGATCGCGCGCCGCCCGTCCCACGGCCTCCTCGGCCGGGTATCCGGTCAGCTGCCGGGCGCCCTCGCTCCACCCCGTTACGACACCCGAGGCATCGATGATCAGCGTGGCGGAGGCCTGCTCCATGTTGTCCAGAATGGCCCTCTTGTGGGGCTGTATCAACCGGCGCCCGGGGCCCTGTGCGGGGCCGGGGTCACTTCCGGTGGGCGCGCAGCGCGGCGAGGGCGCGGTCGGCGTGGGTGTTCATGCGCAGTTCGCTGTGGACGGCCTCCAGGACCGTACGGTCCTCGGCGATGACGTAGGTGACGCGCTTGGTGGGGATCAAGGAAAATCCGCGCTTCACGCCGAACTGTTCCCGGACGGTCCCGTCGACGTCGGACAGCAGCGGCATGCCCAGGGTGTGGCGCTCGGCGAACTCCTGCTGGCGTTCGACGGTGTCCCCGCTGATCCCGACCGGGCGGGCGCCGACTGCGGCGAACTCGGCGGCCAGGTCCCGGAAGTGGCAGGCCTCGGCAGTGCAGCCCGGAGTGAGGGCGGCGGGGTAGAAGAACAGCACCACCGGTCCGTCGGCAAGCAGTTCCGACAGTCTGCGGCGGGTGCCGGTCTCGTCCGCCAGCTCGAAGTCCTCGGCCTTGTCGCCGACACCTATGCGTCCGCTCATCGTGAGCCCCTTATGTGATTCTGCGCGCGATCACTGGAGGGTAGCGCGGTCGCCTGGCTTTTCCTGAAGGGGGGCGGGCCTCGAAAGGCGGCTCCGCGAAGGGCGGTTGCGCCTGCCGGGGCGTGTAGCCGAACGGGCGGCGGAAGACGTCGATGCACACGCTGGCGGAGGACCAGCCGCAGCAGTGGGCGACCGTGGTGACGGACGTGCCGTCGGCCGGCGTCCGCAGGGCGTGGCCGAGGCGCGACTGGGTGCGCCGCTGCGGGAAGGTCATGCCGAACTCGCGGCGGAAGAGCCGACTGAGCGTGCGCTCGCTCGCCCCGGTCGCGGCGCCCAGTGCGGCGGCCCGTGCGAGGGCGCGTGGTCATCAGGGGCGGTAGCGTCGTCATCACGCCACGGAAAGCCGGAGAGGAATCGTGCCTGAGCTCCCGGATGTCGAAGGATTCCGCCAGGTCCTGCTCAGTTGCGGGAGCCGGCGATCCGTCACGGACATCGATGTGCGGGACGCCGGAATTCTGCGGGGTGTCACCGAGGAACGACTCCGGACGGAATTGAAGGGGGCGCGTCTTGGGACGGCGTGGCGTCACGGAAAATGGCTTTTCGTGCCCACGGACGGTGCTCCGACGCTCGTCTTTCATTTCGGCATGACAGGGTCGCTGCGGTGTTGTGCTCGGGAGGAACCGATCGAAGCGCATGACCGCCTCGTCCTGACACTCGACGGTGCCCGGAATCTCTGCTATCGCGACCAACGAAAGCTGCAGGGCGTTCAGTTGGCCGACGACACCGCCGTGGACCGGATTCTGGACGGCCTCGGCCCGGACGCCCGGGCCGTGAGCCGGGAAGAGTTCTTGGAACTGCTGTCGGGACGACGGGGTGCCGTCAAGGGTGCGCTGATGGACCAGTCCGTCATCGCGGGCCTCGGAAATCTCCTGTGCGACGAGATCCTCTGGCGGTCTCATGTCGCCCCGCGGATTCCGGTACGGAATCTGAGCGAGAAGTCACTTCGGCGTATCCACGCGGCAATGGGTCGTGTCCTGACGACATCCGTGCGTGCCGGGCGTGTGCCGCCGCGCCGCTCCTGGCTCACCGGGCGCAGGGACGACAGTGAGCCGCAGTGTCCGCGTTGCGGCGATTCCCTGCGTTCGGGTCGCGTGGCGGGACGCCGTACGGTCTGGTGCCCGCGGTGCCAAACCTGATCGTCGCCATGGCGCCGAACGGAGACGGGGGAGGCCGTGGACACGGGTCCCACCGCGTCCACGGCCTCGTTCCCACGGCCGCTCAGCCACGGCACGAGTGCCCCAGGGCTGTCCGGGCAAACACACACTCCCACTGCCGTGAACCGTGTGGTGACCTTCCCTCGCGTGCATCCCCGGCCGCCGGGTACTCGGTGCGGGCACGTCCATGACGTATGGATCAGCCCTTCTTCGAAAGGAGCCGGCCGTGAGGAGCGAATCCGGCGGCAAGATCGTCGTCACGGGAGCCACCGGCAATGTGGGCAGCAGTCTGGTACGCCTGCTCGCGGAGGATCCGGAGGTCGGATCCGTTCGCGGCCTGGCCCGCCGGATTCCGGACTGGTCGCCCGCCAAGACCGAGTGGTCCGCGGTGGACCTGGCCTCCGAGGACGCGGACCTGGTCGAGGAGTTCGACGGCGCCGCTGCCGTGGTCCATCTGGCCTGGGCCTTCCAGCCCACCCACGATCCGGCGGCGACCTGGCGCACCAACGTGCTCGGCAGTATCCGGGTGTTCGAGGCCGTGGCGGCGGCGAAGGTGCCGACGCTGGTCCATGCCTCGTCCGTCGGGGCGTACTCGCCGGGTCCCAAGGACCGCGCGGTGGATGAGTCGTGGCCGACTCATGGGTGGCCGGACGCTGCCTACTGCCGTGAGAAGGCCTACCTGGAGCGCGCGCTCGACTCCTTCGAGCAGGAGCACTCGGGGATCCGGGTCGTACGGATGCGTCCCGCCTTCCTCTTCAAGCGGGAGTCGGCGAGCGAGCAGCGCCGCATCTTCGGCGGCCGCTTCCTGCCGGGGCCGCTGGCGCGTCCGGAGCTGCTGCCCTTCCTCCCCGACATCCCGGGCCTGCGGGTCCAGGCGCTGCACACCGACGACGCGGCGCAGGCCTACCGGCTTGCGGTGCACAGTCACCTTCGCGGCGCGTTCAACCTGGCGGCCGAGCCCTCCGTCGACGCGGAGGTGCTGGGCGAGATGCTCGGAGCCCGTCCGCTGCGTCTCCCACGCCCGGCAGCGCGTTCCGCCATCGCGGCCGCATGGGGCCTGCATCTGCTGCCCGCCTCACCCCACCTCTTCGACGCCGTGCTGCGCCTCCCCCTCATGGACTGCTCCCGGGCCCGCACCGAACTTCACTGGCAGCCGGAGCGGACGGCCGTTGAGGTGCTGGAGGAGTTCCTCCAAGGGATGCAACGGGGGGCCGGCGCGGAGACAGCACCCCTCCAGGGCCGCAAAGTGGGCTGAGCCTTCCCCTCCACTCGCGCCGCCGCCGTTGTTCAGGACTCCCGCCCGGCCGTCCGCGGGCGCGGCGCGCTCTGAGCCCTGACAGCGGTGGTGGTGGTGACGGTGGCGAGGTCGTCGAGGAGCCGTTGCGTGTCCAGGGTCAGACCGCCCAGAGCCGGGGTGGTCTCGTAGCGGCCGTCCGCGAGTACGGCGGTCAGACGCCGGTGGGCGGCGGTCGCCTCGTCCAGCGCGCGGGCGCGGTCGCCGGGGGCGCCGGGGGCGTCGGGAGCGAGCACGTCGCCGGCCGACCGCATGAGGGACGCGAGGAGGCCCGGTACGCAGTCCGGAAGCGTGGCGGCGTCGTGCAGCGTACGGATCGTCGCTCTGATGTGTTCGGTGATCCGGTCCCAGGTGAGGTCCCAGTCGGCCGACGGCGGTGTGGCAACGGTCCGGCGCAGCTTGTGCCCCGGGTTGAAGCGGTAGCTCTCGTCCGACCAGCGTCGCGCGTCCCGCAACTCCGCCACCACGTCGGTCAGTCGCACGGCCCTGTCATACCAGCCCCGCACGCGGTCGTCGTCGTACAGCCCCTCGATGCCGTCGGCGATCGTGCGCAGCAACGCGGCACAGTCCCGCGGGAGCCGGTTGCGCAGATGGCGGACACGGTCGGCATGGACCGGCGGCAGCACCAGGGCGTTCACGCACACCCCGATGGCAGCTCCGAGCAGGGTCTCCAGGAGGCGGTGCAGGATGTCGAACCCGGCGTACGACCCGTAGGCGAGAACGAACAGTGCGGCGGTGGGTGCGTACAGGCCCTGAGAACCGAACCGGGTGTAGTTGCCCAGCAGGACCGTCAGGGGCAGGGCCACCGACATCGCGGCCATGGTGTTGTGGGTGAGCGCCCCCGCGCCGGCGGCGAGCAGCGTTCCCGCGACGACCACCACGAATTGCTGCAACGCGGACAGCAGCGAGCGGTAGACGGTGCTCTGCACCAGGAACAGCGCGGTCCATGGCGCCAGGAGGGCCATCGGCGCGTTCCACCACCAGCCGGCCAGTGCCCAGGCCAGCAGCGCGGCCCCGGCCGCCTTGAGGGACTGCACGGCGGTGTAGCGCTCGGGCCCGGGCGCGGTGACGCACCTGCGGATCGAGCGGCAGACGGCTGTGGCTTCCCAGGTGAGTGAGTGCCACACGGTGACGCTCGACTCCTTCCTCGGGTTCCTCGGGTTCCTCGGGTTCCTCGGTTCCTCGGTTCCTCGGGGCAGGGGCGTGCGGCCGGTGGTGTTGAAGATCGCGGCGGATTCGGGGGACGAGCAGGGCCGGTGGGCACCGTCGCCGACGCCGGTGGTCAGCGGTGTACCGGCGGTCGGTGTTCAGCGGCGTACCGGCGGTCGGTCCCAGTGGCGGTGGGCGGCGATCGCGGCGGTCAGCTGCGACAGGAACACCTCGCTGGCCGGACCGGTGGACGTCTCGGTGACCACGCCGCGGTCGGCCACGGTGCTGTCGCCGTCGCCGGCGAGCCGCAGGCCGTCCGGTTCCAGCATGGCCACCAGGTCGACACCGCTGCCCAGCGCACCGACCGGCTTGCCGTGCCGGTAGGCGTCCCGTACGAACCGCTGCACTGTCGCGTCGCCGGCGAGTTCGCGCGCGCCGGGCGGGCCGCCCGGTACGACCACCGCGTCGTAGAGCACGGACGCGACCGTGGGCAGCGCCCGGTCGACCTGATGCCGGCCGTCGTTGCTGTCACGCACCGTGCCGTCGTGGAAGGCCAGTTCCTCGACGATCGCACCGCCGTCCTCCAGAACCTCCCGCACGGCGCCGACCTGGGCCGCGTCCACGCCGTCGGCGACCAGGACCGCGACCTGCCGGGTGCGGATACTGCCGTCGCCGCGGAGTTTCTCGCTCGTCATGCTCAGCGCGGGGGAGGGTTCCGGCTGCGGGGTGTCCTCCTTCTCGGGCGGCTCGACACCGATGCCCTCGGCCACGGCGGCGGCCAGCCCGTGGTGCACATGGCCCAGTTGCCCGACGGTCCGCTCACGTACCTGCGCCGACCCGACCTTGCCGAGTTCGAATCGGAAAGCGTCGACGATGTGCTGCCTCTCCCAGTCGGACATGCTCAGGAAGAACAGCGCCGCCTGGGTGTAGTGGTCCTTGAAGCTCTCGCTGCGTTTGCGGATCTTGTTGCCGTCGACCCGCTCCTGGAGATGGCTGTACGCGCTCGGGTCGGCCGCCCCGGCGAGCACCGGGCAGCCGCCGCTCAGGGAGTTGGGGCTGTAGCTGGTGCCGCTGTGTATCTGTCCCTGGTGGAAGCCGTCCCGCTGGTTGGTGCGTACGTCCACGACCGGCCGGTTGACCGGGATCTGGGCGAAGTTGGGGCCGCCCAGCCGGATCAGCTGGGTGTCCAGGTAGGAGAAGTTGCGGGCCTGGAGCAGCGGGTCGTTGGTGAAGTCGATGCCCGGCACGACGTTGGCCGTGTGGAAGGCGACCTGTTCGGTCTCGGCGAAGAAATTCTCCGGGTTGCGGTCGAGGACCATGCGCCCGATGGGCCGGACGGGGATCTGCTCCTCCGGGATGATCTTCGTGGCGTCCAGGAGGTCGAAGTCGAAGGCGTGCTCGTCCTCTTCCGGCACCAGCTGCACGCCCAGCTCGTACTGGGGGTAGTCGCCGGCTGCGATGTTGTCCCACAGGTCACGGCGGTTGAAGTCCGGGTCCCTGCCCTGCGTCTCCTGCGCTTCGTCCCACACCAGCGAGTGCACGCCCAGCACGGGCGTCCAGTGGAACTTCACGAAGGTGCCCCTGCCCGCGGCGTCCACGAACCGGAACGTGTGCACGCCGAAGCCCTGCATCGTCCGGTAGCTGCGCGGAATGGCGCGGTCGGACATCAGCCACATCATCATGTGCAGGGTCTCGGGCTGGAGGGAGACGAAGTCCCAGAGGGTGTCGTGCGCGGACGCGCCCGTGGGGATCTCGTTGTGCGGTTCCGGCTTCACGGCGTGCACGAAGTCGGGGAACTTGATGCCGTCCTGGATGAAGAAGACCGGCATATTGTTCCCGACTAGGTCGTAATTGCCCTCCGACGTATAGAACTTGGTCGCAAAGCCGCGGACGTCGCGCACCGTGTCCGCCGAGCCGCGCGGGCCCTGCACCGTGGAGAAGCGCACGAACACCGGCGTCCGCACGGACGGATCCTGGAGGAACGCGGCCTTGGTGAACTCCGCACACGAGTGGTACGGCTGGAAGTAGCCGTACGCTCCGGCCCCTCGGGCATGCACCACTCGCTCCGGGATCCGCTCGTGGTCGAAGCGGGTCAGCTTCTCCCGGAAGTGGAAGTCCTCCATCAGCGTGGGTCCGCGCTCGCCCGCCTGGAGCGAGTCGTCGGTGTGGTCGACCACCACTCCCTGGTCCGTGGTGAGCGGGCCACCGGCAGGGTCGGGGGCGCGGTGCGCGTCGCGCTGCCGCTGCTTGGCGTCGTCGGCGGGACGGTGTTCATGCGTGGTCATGACGGTTCTCCCTCGGCTGGCCGGGTGGCCGGCGGGTCGGGTTCATGAGGTGGCTGCCTGGTCGCGGCGGGGGGCCGGCGGGTCACGGCAGAGGGCCGACCGGTCACCGCGGGCAGCAGGCCGACCACCGCAGAGGACCGACCGGTCACCGCAGGCAGCGGGCCGACCACCGCAGAAGACCGACCGGTCACCGCAGGCCACAAGCCGACCACCGCAGAAGACCGGCCAGTGACCGCAGGCCGCAGGCCGTCCACGGCGCGGGGCCAGCCGGTCACCGCGCGGTACCCCGCGCCGTTCAATGCGCCTGGCCCTGCCGTAGCCGGACCTCGACCAGGCCGTCGCTGAGGCGTACGTCGAAGGCGGGCTGCGGTGCCGTGGACGGTCCGGCCACGCAGGCGCCGTCCGCGAGCCGGAACGTGCTGCCGTGCCAGGGACAGGTCACGCATCCGTCGCTGATCTCGCCCTCCGACAGGGGGCCCGAGAGATGGGCGCACCGGTCCGCCAGCGCGTGCACCTCCCCCGGACTGTCGGAATCCCGCACGACCAGCACGGGGACCTCGCCGACCATCCGCCGGACGGCGCTCCCCCGCGGGAACTCCTCCGGGGCGCCGACCGCATGCCAGCCCGCGTCGATCAGATGGGGCACGGGCTGGCCGTGGTTCACCCCCGCGGCCTGCCGGTATGCCATGTGGCCGCCGAGGAACCCGCCGGCCGTGGCGGCCGTGAGTCCGGCGAAGCCGAGCAGCCGGCCGCTCCGGCCCTTGTTGCGGGCGGCGAGGGAGGCGGCGTAGAGGGCGACGGCCGCGGTGTTCGCCGCCGCGTGCACCACGCCCACGCGCTCCTGCTCGGGAAGCTGGTCCGCGAAATCCACGGCTCCCGCCAGAGCGGCCGGAGCGGCGGTGGCGAGCCCGGCGGCGACCAGCAGCCGGGCCGCGCGCTCATTGCCGCGGCTCAGATCGAGCAGCGCTGCGGACGCCCAGGCCCCGATGGGGGTCTGCACCAACACGGGATGCAGGGGGTGGCCCTGCCAACGGCCGCGCAACGCGTCCCGCAAGGGCCCGAGGGGGAGAGCGTGGACGCCCGTCCGTACGGGGCTCGCGATACGGTCGAGCCGGTCGGCGTCCTCCAGGACTTCGATCTTCGACAGGGGATTGCGCATGTGCGCCGGGTTACCCGATCACTCCGACGAAAACCTGGTAGCAGGGGTAGTCGCTGCCGGCTCATCGCCATGGTGATCAGCCGGGCTGGGTGCCGGTGCCGGTGATCGTCGGTTTGCGCCGCAGGCAAGGCACTCAGCCGGCCCTCAGCCGGCCGAGGCGTACGTCCATCGCAGCAGGGCGCCGAGGCCGCCCGCCGGGACGTCCCTGCCCTCGCCGTCCGAAGGGGGAATGATCAGCACGTCGGCGGCGGTCACCGCGGCCGTCCGCAGCAGTGCGTCGTCGGCGCGCACCGGGAACGGATCGCCCTCACCCAGGATCTGCGCATCGGTGCGGCGCACCGCCACTTGACCGGCGTCGGCACCCGCCCAGGTCTCACGGCCGAGATCCGCTCCGTCGGCACGGATGAGCAGCGTGTCGATACGGTGCTCCCTGACGGCCTCCACCAGGGCCGGGACACCCTCCACGGCGTCCGCCGGACCGCCGGTGCCGCTCCGTCCGGCACGGAAGCGGTCGAGCGCCTGCTCGATGCGACGCCGGGTGTACTCCTGGCGGGCATGCTCGACGGCTTCTTCCAGCGCGAGAGAGAAGGAGCCGGCGGCATGGCCACCATGCCCCGTTTCGACCGCGGACTCCCGAACGGCCTCGGGCAACGCGTCCCGCACGGCAGGCCGCTCGCGCGGGTCGCCGACCAGCACGACCAGGTCGGCGCCGGACTCCGCGTACGCCGAACTCAGCGCTTCGGCGATCTCACCGGCGTTGCGCTCCCAGGTGTTCTCGACCCTCAGCTGGAAGTGCCGCTCCGACCAGTCCGACGAGGCCGTACGGTGCACCGGCCATTGCCGGCCCTGAACCCGCCCGGCGTCCTGCGGGCCGACTGCCCCGCGCAGTTCGAAGTCGGCGCCGGTCCGGTCGATGTAGGCCACCAGGCAGACCGGGTCCTGGCCGGAGAGCTCCAGCAGCGGTGTCAGGCGGGGCAGGGCGGCCCAGCAGACGATCTGCCGCTGCGGCGGCCGGGAGAGCGGAACGCTGAGCACCACCTCTCCTCCGGCGGCGAACATCGCCAGCCCGGCCGGAGCGTCCGCGGGCCGGATGTCCGTCAGTGCCTCGCGCACCGCCTGCACGGTCGCCGCGTCGGCGCCTTCCTCCTCCAGGTTCCGACAGGCCTCCCGCACGGACAGCTCGCGCCGTTTGGCCCCCGACTCGTCATTCTGAGCGGGGTCGTAGTACACGGTGGCCCATGGGCCGCGACGGTCGAACAGTGGCGCCAGAAATGAAAGCTGCACAATTCCTCCTCGTTCTTCCCTGTTCACGGGCCGAGTGCCCGGAGGACAAGGAGGGACACGCGGCAGCCGCCCACCAGCCACCCGCCGCGTGAGGGCGTTGCTCGGAACGCGGGACGTGCGAGCGACCGGCACGCCGCCGCGCGGCAGGTTCGGCGAGGGCGAGATGGGGCCAACCACCAGGTGATCAGCGGTGTCCGGGGCGAGCACTCCGGAGGCGACCATGTCCACGAGGCGGGGGAGGTAGCGGCGGTGGTTGCGGTTGCCCCCGGCCTTGGCGGAGAGCTGCACGGACCGGCGCAGGGCCAGGCTCGGCACGTCGCCGGGCAGCCAGGTGCGGTGGCGGTGGGCGCCGGGTTCCGCACCGGCGTCGTGAGAGCGCACTCGGCGTCGAACTCGGCCTCCTCGTCGGCCGGCGCCTCCGCGGCCGGGCCGCCCGCAGGCGGTTTCCGCGTGGCCCGTCGACGCCGACCGCCTCGATCACCCGATCCACGCCGACGCCGACGCCGACGCCGCCGGTCATGTCCCGCACCGCCTCCACCGGATCCTCCACCTTGAGGTCCACCGGCTCGGCATGCTGCTCACGCGCCGGCGCCGGTCCGGTCAGGTACCCCGCGCGGACGGGTCGAAGACGCTGGCGCACCTGGTGGGTGTCACGTCGAAGCCGATGGACGCAGCACTGTTCCAGGAGGAGTTGCCGGCGCGGTTTCGCCTGCGACTGCTCCGATGGGCTTTCCGGAGTACGGCCTGACGGAACTCCCTCCGCCGCCTGCGCGAGCACACCTCAGGCCACTGCGTGATCGGCTGCCCGGAGAGGGGCGGCCGTGAAATCACTGCACTTGCGCTCGCCTCGCCCGCTACGATCATGGGATCGTTTTCGCTGCTGGGAGCCGTGCGGTTCGCGTGTGGCCTGCCCTGCAGTTCTCAGGCCGGGAGCAGGTTCGTCAATGGCATGTCGTATCAGTGAACTCGTGCTCGGTTGCCGCGACCCTGAGGTGCTGGCGCGGTTCTGGTGCGAGGTCCTGGACTTCGTCGTACTCGATCGCGAGGACGACGGCACGCTGGAGATCGGGCCGCGCGAAGGGTTCGGCGGTCCGCAGCCGACGATCATCCTCAGTCGCAGGGATGAACCGGAGAGGGGGAAATCCCGGCTGCACATCGACGTCAACGCCACCGACCGCGATCAGGACGCCGAACTCGAACGCCTCCTCAAGCTCGGTGCCCGCCGGGCCGACATCGGCCAGACCGGGGAAGAGCAGTGGCATGTCCTGGCCGACCCCGAGGGCAATGAGTTCTGCCTGCTCAAGGCCCGCCTCGCCCCACTCTGACGCTCATCGGTCCCGCCTCGCCGTCATCGAGCCGGTGCTGTCCGGCTGGCGGACCCCGCGCCGTCGGAACGCCGTGACCGTCAACTTCCTTGCGTCGGCCGGACCGAGTCGCGGAACGACCTGAGCACGTGGCGCACCATCTGCCCGGCGGTGTTGGCGCGGAGGAATCCCGAGATACCGCCATAGGTGAGTTCGAGGACGATTCCGCCCATGTCGAGTGCGCTGATTCTCCCGTCGCGCCCCAGGGCGAGCTTGTCGAGCAGGAGCCTTCCGATTTCCTCCCACTGGGTCACGAACAGTCGGCGCTGCCGCATTCCCAGATTTCCGTCACGCTGCGCGCGGCGCAGGAATTCGATGGCGATGATTCCCCATTTTTGTTCCGCGGCACGTGTGTCCGACCAGTGGGCGACGATTTCGATAACGGCGTCCGGGTCGGTGACGTCGCGCAGCAGGTCGGAGAGTTCCTCGACGTCGCGCCCTGTGTTGCCTTCGAGGAGTTGCAGGAGGACGTCCTGTTTGGAGGAGAAGTTGGAGTAGAAGGCGCCTTTCGAGAAGCCGGCCTCGTCCGCGATGCGTTCGACCGAGGCGCCTTCGTAGCCCTCCCGTGCGACCACGTCCCGTGCTGCGTTCAGGAGCTTCTCCCGCGTGAGCGCCTGACTCTGCTCTCGCGTCAGCCTCGCCATGATGATGCTCTCCCCTGCTGAATTCGCCCGCGCACGCTGAACCGCCCGGCGTTGAACCGCGGCAAGTGTACCGTGCCGAAACTCCAGTCCGGGCTGGAGAATCCCCTCGATAAGATTCTGAACCGGCCTGGTTGTTCAGGACGAGTCAGCCGGAAATACCGTCTTGGGAGACATTGACGATGGAGCCCTGCGGTATCAAGCGGGTGCCGTTGAACGTGTGGGGCTGGCAGGGCTGACGCAAGGTCCGGGATTGAGACGTTTCCGCAGGTGAGCGGTCCGTGACGTGGAA
>NZ_WJBG01000151.1 GCF_009709555.1 Streptomyces blattellae
GGTCCGCCGGTGGAGACGGCGTCGGGCTATCGGGCGGGCCGTACCCTGCCGTTCCGAGTCGAACTGCTCCGCCAGCTCAAGCGGCGCCGCACGCTGGTCATGTTCGCGATCCTCGCCATCCTGCCGTTCGTGCTCGTCATCGCCTTCGCGATCGGCGGCGAGCCGGACGGCGGCGGCAACGAGGTCACGCTGCTGGACACGGCCACCCAGTCCGCCGCCAACTTCGCCACGGTGAACCTGTTCGTGTCCGCGGGCTTCCTGCTGGTCGTCCCGGTCGCCCTGTTCTGCGGGGACACGGTCGCCTCGGAGGCGGGCTGGTCCTCCCTGCGCTATCTGCTCGCCGCTCCGGTGCCGCGCGCCCGCCTGCTGTGGTCCAAGCTCGTGGTCGGCCTCGGTCTCAGCCTGGCCGCGATGATCCTGCTGCCGCTGGTCGCGCTGGCCGTCGGCGTCGCCGCCTACGGCTGGGGCCCGCTGCAGCTCCCGACCGGCGGCTCGGTGGACGCGGGCACGGCGGCACAGCAGCTCGTGGTGGTCGTGACGTTCATCTTCGTGTCCCAACTGGTCACCGCGGGGCTCGCGTTCTGGCTGTCCACCAAGACGGACGCACCGCTCGGGGCGGTGGGCGGCGCGGTCGGCCTGACCATCGTCGGCAACGTCCTCGATCAGGTGACCGCCCTCGGCGACTGGCGGAACTTCCTGCCCGCGCACTGGAGCTACGCGTGGGCCGACGCCGTCCAGCCGAACCCCGAGTGGTCCAGCATGATCCAGGGCTGCGCGGTCTCCGTAACGTACGCGCTCGTGCTGTTCGCGCTGGCCTTCCGCGGTTTCGCGCGCAAGGACGTGGTGTCGTAGGTCAACGGAGGATCACCCACCGGTCTCGACGGCCGCCCGCCGTGCCCGCTTCGAGACCCATCCGCAACGCCCCGTCACGCACGTTCCGGCCCCCTTCGCCGTCACAGTCACAGACGTCGACCGACGAAGGGGGCACGAATGTCGAAGCGGTACGGCATACGACGGCTGCTGCTCACGCTCACCGCGGCGAGCGGCCTGCTGCTCACGGCTTGCAGCGGGGGCGCCGACTCGGACAGCAGCAGGGCTTCGGACTCGGGGTGGGAAACCGGCTTCCCGGCCCCCGCGATGCCGGAGCCCGACGGCAGTGAGGGAAGCGACGAATCCCGCGAGTTCGCCCCGGCCCCCGACCACCTCTCCACCTTCGCCCTCGACGTCGACACCGCCTCCTACGGCTACGCCCGCCGCACCCTCGCCGAGGGCCGGCTGCCGGACCCGTCGACGATCCGCCCGGAGGAATTCGTCAACAGCTTCCGCCAGGACTACGACCGCCCCGACGGCAACGGCTTCTCCGTGACCGTGGACGGCGCCCGCACCGCCATGGAGGACTGGTCCCTGGTCCGCGTCGGCCTCGCCACCCGGCCAGCCGAGGACGAGGACGAACGCCCGCCCGCCGCCCTCACCTTCGTCATCGACATCTCCGGCTCCATGGCCGAGCCCGGCCGTCTCGACCTCGCCAAGGACTCCCTCGGCGTGATGGCGGACCAGCTGCGCGACGACGACTCGGTGGCGATCGTCACCTTCAGCGACGAGGCCGAGGAGGTGCTGCCGATGACCCGCCTCGACGGCAACCGCGGCGAGGTCCACGACGCCATCGACAGCCTGGAGCCCACCGAGTCGACCAACCTCGGCGCGGGCGTCGAGACCGGTTACGAGACCGCCGAGGAAGGCCTGCGCGAAGGCGCCACCAACCGCGTCGTCCTCATCTCCGACGCCCTCGCCAACACCGGCGACACCGACGCGGACGCCATCCTCGAACGCATCGCGAACGAACGCCGCGAGCACGGCATCACCCTCTTCGGCGTCGGCGTGGGCAGCGACTACGGCGACGCCCTGATGGAACAGCTCGCCGACAACGGCGACGGCCACACGGTCTACGTCTCCGACGAGGAGGAGGCCCGCGAGGTCTTCATGCGGCAACTCCCGCTCCACATCGACCTCACCGCCCGCGACGCCAAGGCCCAGGTCGCCTTCGACCCCGAGACGGTCGCCGAGTACCGCCTGGTCGGCTACGACAACCGCCAGGTCGCCGACGAGGACTTCCGGGACGACCGCGTCGACGGCGGCGAGGTCGGCCCCGGCCACACCGTCACCGCCCTCTACGCCGTCCGTACCGAGCCCGGCGCCGACGGCCACCTCGCCACCGCGAGCGTCCGCTGGCTCGACCCCGAGACCCGCGCCCCGCACGAGGAGTCCGGCCAACTGGAGGCCGGCTCCCTCCGGGACGACCTGCCGGACGCCGCCACCGGCCTCCAAGTCACCGCGACGGCCGCCTACTTCGCCGACGCCCTCGACGGAGGGGACACCCTCCCCGGCGCCCCCACCCTCACCGGACTGGCCGAATACGCCGAGGACTTGGCCAAGCGGACCGAGAGCGAGGACGTACGACGACTCGCCGACGCGATCGACGCGGCGGCACGCCTGCCCTGACCCCCGGCACGGTCTGCTGCAACGAGGCCGTCCCGGACCGGGCGATCGGGTGAATTGCCTGAAAATTTATGCATATCGGTTACTTCGGTCCTCCACATCTCGTTCACAGTCTGCAGGTCGTGGCGAATGCGAGCGCGCGGCAGCGCGGTCCCTGCGACGACCCTGCGAAACCCGGCAGTCGACAAGATCACATCAACCAGCGACGCCGGCTTCGCCCCTGAGAGGAAGACAACGAGAGTGCGACAGACCCTCAGCAAGGGATTGATCGTGGCCGTCGCCGCCACGACAAGCGCCCTGTCCCTGTACGGCACATGGGCCTTCGCGACACCCGGCATGCTCGGGACCGCGGCCCAGTCCCCGGCCGTATTGTCCGGCCATGCGGCTCGGTGGGACACCGAGGACGGCCTGGATGGTTTGGACGGCCTGGAGGACAAACTGAGCAACCTGGACGACCGGCTGGACAACCTGCGGGTCCCTGAGCCGTGGTTCGAAGACGACACCTTCGGATACGACACCGGGGATTCGTCCGGATCCCACTCCGAGCAGCCGTCCGGCCACAGCGGCAAGGTCCCGTCCGGCTACGGCCCGGAAGAACCGTCCGGATACGGCAGCGAAGAGATGCCGGGATACGGCCATGAGGAGCCGTCCGGATACGGTCGGGAAGAGCCGCCCGGTTACGGCCACGAGGAGCCGAGCGACAAGCCCACCTGCGAGTGCCACCACCCCACGCCGAGACCCACCCCCACCAAGACGGCCACCCCGCCGCCGCCCCACAAGCCGACCCCGCCCCCGCCCTCCCACAAGCCGACGCCCACCCCGTCGAAGACGCCGCCGACGAAGCCGCACCACCCGCAGCTGCCCGAGACCGGCTCTGAGGGCATCATCGCGGCGACGGCCGCCGGCGGAGCGCTCCTGGCCGCCGGAACCGTCCTGTACCGGCGAGGCCGGGCCGGGTCCCACCGCTAAGCGCTCCGCTGGCTGTGTCGATGTGCGGCTCCGCCGCGGGGCCGCGATGTGCCGTCGGTCGTCTGCGGCGCCATCGTGGCTGATCGCGCAGTTCCCCGCGCCCCTTCGGGGCGCTTCGCAACCGAAGTGAACTTCGGCGGACCTGCTTGGTGCACCGGTTGCCGGACGCCCCCTGCCATCCGCTGCGTCCTCCGGACCGGAGGACGCAGCGGAGCGGGAACTGCCCGCAGCAAGTGAACCGCGCAACCAGCGGAGCGCTCACGCGGTGTTCTGGGCGAACTTCCACGCGTCCGCGACGATGTCCGAGAGGTCCGCCCGGGACGGGTTCCAGCCGAGCCTGTCGCGGGCGGCCTCGGCGGAGGCCACCAGCACCGCCGGGTCGCCGCCGCGCCGGGGGCCGACGATCTCGGGGACCGGATGGCCGGTGACCTCCCGGACGGTCTCGATGACCTCGCGCACCGAGAAGCCGTTGCCGTTGCCGAGGTTGCAGATCAGGTGCTCGCCGGGGCGCGCGGCCTTCAGGGCCAGCAGGTGGGCGTCGGCCAGGTCGGCGACGTGGATGTAGTCGCGCACGCAGGTGCCGTCGGGCGTGGGGTAGTCGTCGCCGTGGATGGCGACGGCGTCCCGCCTGCCCTGGGCGACCTGGAGTGCCAGCGGGATGAGGTGCGACTCGGGGTTGTGCCGCTCGCCCTGGGCGCCGTACGCGCCCGCCACGTTGAAGTAGCGCAGCGAGACCGCGGCCAGGCCGTGCGCGGCCGCCTCGCCGGTGATCATGTGGTCGACGGCGAGCTTCGAGGCGCCGTAGGGGTTGGTCGGCCTGGTCGGCGCGGTCTCCACGATCGGGACCTGCTCGGGCTCGCCGTAGGTGGCCGCGGTGGAGGAGAAGACGAGCTTGCCGACGCCCGCCGAGCGCATCGCCTCCAACAGCGCCATGCTGCCGGCGACGTTGTTGTCCCAGTACTTCTCCGGCCGCACGACCGACTCGCCGACCAGCGCGCACGCGGCGAAGTGCAGCACCACGTCGTACGACGGATCGAGCCACCGGGCGGCGTCCTTGATGTCACCCTCGATGAAGGTGACGCCGGCCGGGATGCCTTCGCGGAAGCCGGTCGAGAGGTTGTCCAGGACCGTGACCTCGTGACCGGCCTCCAGCAGGTGCTGCGCGACGACACCGCCCACATAGCCCGCGCCGCCGGTGACCAGACACTTGCCGCTCATGAATTCGCTCCCTCTCGCCGTCAATAGCAAGCGCTATTGATCTGATCTCCTGACTCAGTACGATATTGTCCATTTGTAACTGAATGTCAAGTAATAAGGGAGCGGGATGTGAGGAGTGAGTGTGGGCCCTGAACGCCGCCCCCGGGCCGCCCGCCGGTGGCTGATGTTCATCGCGGCCGCAGCGGCCGCATCCGTCGCATCGGTCGCCTTGTCGACCTCGCCACCGCCTGTGGAGGCACGGTATTCGCCGCCGGGGAAGGCCCATCGCGCTCCCGTCTACGGGGCGTACGTCCACTACGACGGCGCCACCGCGGTGGAGTTGATGAACCAGCTCGGCACGTGGCTGAACGGTTACGAGCTGCGCGTCGCGCGCACGTATCTGCCGGGGGACCTGTGGAGCAACATCGAGGGGGCCCACGGATTCCTGGACAAGTGGGCCGAGTGGCGCCGGGCCAAGGACGACCGGCTTTTCGCGCTCAATGTGCCGATGCAGGAGCGCAACGAGGAGGGGCTCTCCGACACCGAGGTCAGACAGCTCCTGCGGCGCGGCGCGGCCGGCGAGTTCGACAAGCACTTCAAGGTCCTGGCGACCCGGCTGGTCGAACTGGGCGTGCCGGACACGATTCTCGTACTGGGCTGGGAGATGAACGGCATCTCCTACACGCATCGCTGCGGTCCCGATCCGGCGAGCTGGAAGGTGTATTGGCAGCGGATCGTGAGAGCGATGCGGTCCGTGCCGGGGCAGAAGTTCAGATTCGACTTCACGCCGAACCGGGGAATGGACGATATTCCATGGACCGCGTGCTATCCCGGCGACAACGTCGTGGACATCATCGGCATGGACTCCTACGACCAGCCGGAGGGGATGCCGTTCGACGAGCAGATCTCGGAGCCCTATGGCCTCCAGCACCAGGTGGATTTCGCGAAGGCCCACGGGAAGGAGATCTCGTATCCCGAGTGGGGCCTGTACCGCAGTGGTGACAATGCGACGTACACGCTGCGGATGCTCGCGTGGATGGACCAGCACAAACCGCTCTACGGCACGTTGTTCGACAAATGCCCGCACGGTATGTGGCAGTGCCCCGGCCACCCCTATTCTGCCGCGCTGTTCCGCGTGTGGCTGTCCTCGCAGGCCGGCCCGAGGCAGGGCTCGCCACGCCCTCCGGTGCCGGACGCCTCGTACTCGCCGGACGAATGACGGGGCCCGCGCCACCGCTGTGGCGCAGGCCCCGAACGCGAACGGACCGGCCCCCGGGCGCCCGGCCCGGGGAGTCCGTCAATGGCCGTACACGTGCCGCAACATCGTCCGCTGCCGCTCCGGACTGTGCTGGGAGACCAGCTCGGCCATCCTCCTCTCGGCACCCTCGCCGGGACCGTCCGTCAGCAGGGCGACGGCCCTGGCGGCCAGCGCTCCGGGTGTGTCGACCAGGCCGGGCAGGCCCAGGGACTCCAGTGCCGGGATGCGCCGTGCCACCACGGGCCGCCCCAGCCCCACCGCTTCCAGGAGGGTCATCGGCGCTCCCTCCCACAGCGCGGTGTGCGCGTACACGTCGGCCTGGGCGAGCAGTCGTTGCAGGTCGTGGTGGTCCAGCCACCCGGTGACCGTGACGCCGGCCCGTTCCAGTCGCTCCCGGTGGGCGGGTTCCCCGCCGCCGAGCCAGAACCAGTTGCTCGACGGCATCAGCCGTCTGCCCTCGGCCGCCGCTTCGGCGAAGAACGCGGGGTCCTTCTGGGTGCACAGTCTGCCGACCGCGGCGACGGTCAGCGGCGGCAGATCACCGTCGCCCGTGTCCGGGGCCGACCGGGGGCGCACCACATTGGGCACGTAGACGGTTCGCTGCCGCCTGCGCAGCAGCAGGGCCAGTTCGGTCTCCCGCGGGCTGGAGCCCGCCGCGACACCGGTACGCCGGGACAGCAGGCACTCGGCCGCCCACACCGCCGCCGAGGCGTACCAGGACAGGTCGCTGCGCTCCATCGCGAAGCCGTGCGGGGTGTAGACGATGCGGCGCGTCGGCACGGAGACGGCGAGGCGCACATACCCTCCGGCCATCGAGGAGTGGGCGTGGACCACGTCCGGCCGCAGTTCCCGGAACAGCCGCCCCACCTCGCGGACCCGTGCCAGGTGGCCGGGCGGCATCCGCCAGACCCCGTCGAAGACCGTCTCCTCGTCGGCGACCTGGTAGCCCTCCCGGTCACCCTTCAGCAGGAGGTGCCGCGCCTCCGGAACGGCCCGTGCGTAGTCGTGGACGATCGCCTGGACACCGCCCTGCCATGCCTCCGCGACGTGCAGGACGGCCGGCCGCCCGTCCTCCCGCGGCGTCGCCCCCGGGTCACCACGCATGGCGCGTCCTGAGGACGGCGGGCAGCGTGCGCAGGAGGATCAGCAGGTCCAGCCGCAGGCGCCAGTTGTCGACGTACTCCAGGTCGAGCCGGATCGCGTTCTCGGCCGTGATGGTCGAGCGGCCCGAGACCTGCCACAGTCCGGTCATCCCCGGTTTGACGGACACCCGCTTGACCTGGTCTTCCGGGCTCAGTGTCGTGTGCTCGACGCGTTCGCAGGGGCGCGGTCCCACCAGCGACATGTCGCCGCGCAGCACGTTGACCAGCTGGGGGAGTTCGTCCAGCGAGCCCTTGCGCAGGAAGCGGCCGACCACCGTGATCCGGGGATCGTGCCGCGGCTTGGTGCGCAGGGACAGCTTGTGGCCGTCCGCCTGCAGCAGGTCCACCAGGCCCACGGACGCGTTGTGGCGCATGGTGCGGAACTTCAGCATGGTGAACGGCCGTTCGCCGAGGCCGACCCGGGTCTGCCGGAAGACGACGGGTCCGGCACTGCTCACGGCCACGGCGAGGCCGACGACCATCATGAGGGGCAGAAAGACGATCAGCAGAACCGCGGAGAGCACGATGTCGAGCATGCGCTTGGCGCGGGAGCCGGCGCAGCGCGGACGAAGCGCGCGGATGAGCGTCGGCTGCGGCGTCGCCGCCGGGTTGTCCACCCCGTTCAGTACGGGGGCTACTCCTTCCAAGGCACTACTCCTCCCGAAATAGAAGAAAGGTTGCGTCTGTCAAGGCGGGCAGGTCAGGGCAAGGCGGGGCAGGGCAAGGCGGGGCAGAGCAAGGCGGGGCAGGTCAGGGCACGGCACAGCCGCGGACCGGGAGGAATGTGCCGTCCGCGATCCGCGGCCGCAGCGCACGATCGGCGTCACACGGAGGCGAGTTCGGTCACCCCGGTATGCGTGCCCGCACCCGCGCGGAACTCCGCGATGTAGTCGCGCAGGGCGACCCTGGGTTCCCAACCCAGCGCTTTGGCCCGGGAATTGTCGGCCCGGCCCCGGGTCCGTTCGCCCCGGCGGGCGGGCACGAACTCGACCGGCGCGTCGAACATCCGGGCCACGTCGATCACCCGGTGCTCCTCGCCCCGGCCCAGCAGGTATCCGTCGCCTGACCCCTTGGCGGCGCAGATGAGGATGCCCTCGACGATGTCGTCGACGTGCGTGAAGTCCCTGCTCTGCGTGCCGGGTTCGACCACGGTGAGCGGGCGTCCGAGGCGGTACTGCTCCTCGAAGATGCCGATCACCGTGGCGTAGGTGCCGGTCGAGATCTGGCCGGGACCATAGACGTTGTAGAAGTACGTGATGACGTAGTCGAGCCCGAACCAGTCGCCGTAGTTGCGCAGGTACTCGACGTTCTTCGCCTTGGTCCAGGCATACGGGTTGAGGTGCTCGTCACGGCCGTCGTTGCCGAACTTGGAGCTGGAGCCCGCGTAGACCAGGCGGGCCTCGTGCTCCTGGCACAGCGACACCACTTCCTTGGTGCCGAGCAGGTTGAACTCCCACACCCGGTCGGGCTCGTCGAAGGACTGGGGGATACGGGAGTACTCGCCGAGGTGGTGGACCGTGCCGATACGGCCCAGGCCGTGTGCGGCCCAGATCTTGGCGATGTCGGCGGTGCAGCCTTCCAGGTACCGGACCCGGTCGTCCTGGACGTGGTTGTCGCGGCTGCCGGTGAAGTAGTTGTCGACGGAGACGATACGGGTGCCGGGCGCCTTGGCCAGGAGCTTCCGGATCAGGTGGCTGCCGATGAAGCCGGCGCCCCCGGTGACGAGGGTGAGGCCGTCGCGATCGTCAGACATGGGCCATCTCCTCGTGGTGGGCGGACTCCAGACGGGGCTCGCCGGCGGGCGCGTGGACGGTGCCGGTGCGCCGGCGGTGTGCGATGCCGCGGCCGATCGCCCGGTAGGTCCAGCCGGCCTGCCGCCAGGCGGCGGGGTCGAGGCAGTTGCGCCCGTCGAGCACCCGGGGGACGGAGACGACCTTGCCCAGGACGGCGGGGTCCGCCTCCCGGAACTCGGCCCACTCCGTGAGGACGCAGACCAGGTCGGCCCTGGCCACGGCGGCCTCAAGGTCCTCCGCGTAGTCGAGCAGGGGTTCGGCGTGCCTGGCGTTGTCCATGCCCATGGGGTCGTAGACGCGCACCCGCGCACCGGCCGTGCGGAGTGCCGAGGCCACGGCGAGGGCGGGCGAGTCGCGGACGTCGTCGGAGTCCGGCTTGAAGGTGGCGCCGAGTACGGCGACGGTGCGGCCGGTCAGATCGGGGTGCGGGTCGCCGGGGGTGGAGCCGAGCATGGTGGCGGCGAGTTCGACGGTCCTGGCCCGGCTGCGCTGGTTGATCATGTCGACCTCGTGCAGCAGGCGCGGTGCGCCCTCGGCGCCGAGTTCGCTCGCCCGGTGCTGGAAGGCCCTGATGTCCTTGCCCAGGCAGCCGCCGCCGAACCCCACACCGGCGCGCAGGAAGGCCGGGCCGATACGCGGGTCGTGGCCCAGGGCCTCGGCGAGTTCGGTGACGTCGGCACCTGCCGTCTCGCACACCTCGGCCATGGCGTTGATGAAGGAGATCTTGGTGGCGAGGAAGGAGTTGGCCGCGACCTTCACCAGCTCGGCGGTGGCGAAGTCCGTGATGAGCAGCGGCAGTTCACGCCCCTCGTGCTCGGCGAGCCGGTAGAGGCCCTCATGGGCGGCGTGCAGTCGCGCCAGCGCGCTCTCGTCGCGCAGGCCGAACACGATCCGGCTGGGGCGCAGGACGTCCTCGACGGCACGTCCCTCCTGCAGGAACTCGGGGCTCCAGGACACGTCGACCGCGAGGCCGGCGGGGGCGTGTTCCCGGGCCAGTCGCTCGACGTGTCCGGCGGTGCCCACGGGGACCGTCGACTTGCCGACGATGAGCGCGTCCCGGCGCAGACTGCGGGCGAGTGCGGTCACCGCGGTCTCGACGTGGCCGAGGTCGGCTCCGAGGCCGTCGGGTCTTTGGGGCGTGCCGACGCAGATGAAGTGGATGTCCGCGAAGCGGGCTGTCTCGTCGATGTCGGAAGTGAAGGAGAGGCGGCCGGCCCCGAGATTGCGGCGGAGCAGCGTATCCAGTCCCGGTTCATGGAACGGTAGGACGCCCGAGGCGAGCCGCGCGGCCTTCGCGATGTCGTTGTCGTAGCCGACCACGTCGTATCCGAGGTCGGCGAAACAGGCGGCGTAGGTCGCGCCGAGATATCCGGTGCCGATGAACGAGAGCCGGGGGCGTTGAGTGTCAGCGGACATCTTGAGGGATGCTCCATTTCCTGATCTCTGCTGGGATGACCGGCATTGAAGTGACCGCCGCTGTCTTCGTCAGGAAATTTCGGGGCGGGCGGCAAATTCATATATACACGGAAGTGGACTCCGTCAAGGTGGATTGATGCGGCGTCGACGCATATTGTCATCCAAAAGGCCGTCCGGCCCACGCCCGGACGGCCTGCCACGAAATGCTCAGCTGTTGTAAGTGCTCAGCCGCTGTGAGTTCTCACCTGTTGTCAGGGATTCGACGGCCCGTCATGTTCCGTCGGCGCCACGGTGGTTCTCGTTGCCGGCGCCGCCTTTGGACCCCGCCCGACTGCGCAGGATCACCTTGGCCCGGCCGCGCGCGGCGGCCTCGCCGGCGGCTGCCGCCAGCAGCGGTGCGGTGCGGCGACGGGCCAGCAGCAGACGCTGGTTGACGACCGACTCGGGGTGCCAGCGGTATTTGTACGGCTCGTTGCCGCGCAGCAGACTCAGCACCCGGTGCTCGCGGGGCGCGAGGTATTCGGCCGACGCGCGCACCACCATCGTCGCCACGTCTGCCTTGCGCTCCCGCAGCGTCGGATGGACGCCGTAGAGATAGACCCCCGCCAACTGACGGGACAGCAGCGTCAGATCGACGGCCACGACCTCGTCCTGAAGCCGGTACTCCCGCACCAGCGCCTCACCGGACCGGGCCATGGGCACGGTCGACCGGACGAGGTGGTCGAGAAAGCGCGGCCGCAGATGCTCCGGCGTCACGCCCCTGTCCTGCCACTGCAGTTGATGCAGCTCCAGCATGCGCCGCAACGCCGCCGCCGTCTCCTCCAGGTCCACGACACGAGACTCGACGCCGAGCCTGGCGAGCTTGTTCAGCTTGTTGCGGATCCGCTGGGAGCGTGTCTTCGGCAGCCGCCCGAGCAGATCGTTCATGGGAGCGGCGGGGAGTTCCAGGCACTCGGAGTCGCGCAACCGGCGGCGCGGGCCGCGCCAGCAGTGGTAGATCCGCTCCACCGCGGCGCCCGGCCGCACCTCGCGGAAGTCGATCAGCGCGCCGCGGGCCTCGTCGTGCAGGACGTCCGCCAGCGCCACGGCGCCCTCTACGGCCGCCTCCTCGTCGAGGAGCACATCGCAGAAGTCGGTGATCGCGCCGCCGATCGGCACCAGCGCGGGCAGCGGGTGGTGCACGCGCATGAGCGGCGCGGCGGCCACCAACGTGCCGCGCCTGCGCACCAGCACGAGCCGGAGCCTGCCCGGCGTGCCGTACGACAGCCACCACGAATGCACCCAGGCGTAGCTCTGGAACGGCGTCGCCGCCGGACACGCGCCGTGCAGGCGCGTCCACTCCTCGGCCAGCCCGGCGAACACGCGCTCGTCGGTGCACAGCTCCACCGACAGCGGGCCGCCGGACGCGCTCATCCGAGCTGCTCCTGCGCATCACCGGCGTGGGCCGGAGCCGGTACGGACGCGTGCGCCGCATCGCCGGCATCCGTGCTCTGCCGCGGCCGGACCAGCAGCGCCAGTCCGCCCATGAGGCATCCCGCGCCGGCGCCCACGAGCGTGGTCAGGGCGGGCGACGCGGACGACGGCTGGGCGGGCTTCAACGCGCGGGAGAAGCTGACCAGCTTGATGCCGGTGCTGCCGGCGGCGTGGCCGGCATGCTCGGTCAGCGAGCGGGTCACGGCGTTGGCCATGTCGGCGGCCTGGGCGGGGCGCGTGGAGGTCGCCGAGATCGAGACCATCGGGGCATCGGGCGAGGTCTCGGACCGTACGTTCTTGCGCAGGGTCGCCACCGGAACGTCGGCCCACATCTGCGCGTACCCGAGCACCGCGAGCTGCGTGGCGACGCGACCGTACGCCTGCGCGAAGCCCAACGCCGCCTGGGAGTCGACGAACTGCTTCTTCGCCGGTACGGCCATGACATAGCCGGTGGCCGTGTACTGCGGGGTCTGCACCGCGCCGTACAGGCCACCGGCCGCGGCGCCGAGCAGCACGCCGGCCGGCAGCAGCCACCGCGCGGGCAGCCGCGCGGCGCGCACGAGAGCCCGCAGGGCACGTCGTACGGGCTGGGGGGAGGTGTCGGTCGTCATCGGGGCCTCACTTCCAGGGGTGCGTCGGAGAGCACCGCCGCGTACAGATCCACCGTCTGCCGGGCGATGTTCTGGATGCTGTTGCGCTGTACGACATCCGGGACGGCCCGCTCCCCGGGACGCGCCGCGTACAGCCGCAGCACCTCCCGCGCGTACTCCTCGGCATCGCACGGGACGTGCCGGGCGGTCGGTACCGCGTCGGGGGGCAGGTCCGACACGGCCGGTCCGGCCGTGTACAGCACGGGGAGTCCGGTCGCGAGCGCCTCCACCACGGCCATGCCGTACGTCTCGGAGGTCGACGGGGCGGCCAGCACGTCCATCGCGGACATCAGATCGGGCATGCCGGGCGCGTCGTCCCCGGCGTCCGGTACGTAAGGCCGCTCGCCCGTCAGCACCACCCGGTCCGCGACCCCCAGTTCCCGGGCGGTGTGCCACAACGCCGCCTGCTCGGGACCGTCACCGACCAGCAGCAGCCGTACGTCGGCGGGCTGCCGCACCAGCGCGCCCACGAGCACCTCGAAGTGCTTGCCGGGAATCAGCCGGCCGACGCCGCCGACGACGTACGCGTCCTCCGGCAGCCCGTAGTGGATCCGGGCCTGCTTGCGGCGCACCTCGTCGAACCGGAACAGGGCCGGGTCGAAGCCGACCGGGATGACGCGGATGCGTGACCTGGGCACCCCCCAGGCCTGAAGGTCCTCGGCCCCCGTCGGCGACACGGCGATCGTGACGCGGCCGAGGCGCTCGCCGAGCAGGTACAGCGCGCGGACGCCGGCGGTCCGCCGCCGGCCCTCCAACTCCGTACCGGACAGGCTGTGTTCGCTGGCCACCACCGCCCGCACCCCCGCCAGGCGCGCGGCGATCCGCCCGTAGAGACACGCCCGGTACAGGTGGGTGTGCACGATGTCGTAGCCGCCGGTCCGGATCAGCCGGACGAGACGGGGCAGGGCGCGCAGATCGCGGTTGCCGCCCATGCCGAGGTGGTCGACGCGGATGCCGTCGGCCCGCAGCCCGTCGGCCACCAGGCCGGGCCGGGTCAGCGTGACCACGTCGCACTCCACCTCCGGCGGCAGATGGCGCAGGAGCTGGCGCAACTGCTGCTCGGCGCCTCCGGCCCGGAGGGCGGTGATGATGTGCAGCACTCTCATGCGCGGGTCTCCAATGCACGGCCCCAGACACGGGCCAGCCGTCGTTTCAGTTCCAGATGCACCGCGGTGTCCGCCTGCCGGATGTTGACGCGGGGCAGCGCGAGGTCGCCGGCGGTGTCGCGGTCGGGGGCGATGGCGCAGGCGTACCGGTAGCCCGCGCCGCGCACGGCGGCTCGCACGCGCGCGTCGATCGTGCCGTACGGGTAGCAGAAGCCCTCGACGTCACCGCCGGTGATCTGGGCGAGGAGGGCGCGGCTGTCGTGGACCTCGGCGTGCAGGCGGTCGTCCGGGAGAGCGATGAGGTCGGTGTGGGTGAGTCCGTGCGAGGCGATCTCCATGCCGGCGGCCGCGACCCGGCGGACGCCGTCCGCGTCGAGCAGCGGCTTGCACGGTCCGTACGACTCCCAGTCGTTCCCGCCGCCGAGCCGCCCGGCCACCAGGAACACGGTGGCGCTGCACCGCCAGCGGCGCAGCACGGGCAGCGCGGTGGTGAGGAAGTCGGCGTACCCGTCGTCGAAGGTGAGCCCGACCAGGCCGCGTTCCTCCCCCCGGGCACGCGCCGCCAGCAGCTCCCGCATGCTCACCCCGCGCAGGCCGCGGCCGCACAGCCAGGCGAGCTGGCGGTCGAGGCGGTCGGGGGAGACGGTGATGTGGTGCGGGTCCTCCGGGCAGTCGGAGACGGAGTGGTACATGGCCACCCAGGCGCTGGGGCCGCGCCGGGTACGTCCTCGTGCCGTCGGCGCGAGCGCGTCGCGGGATGCGGAGCCGTCAACGACCATGGCGTGCCTTTCGGGTGAGGAAGCGGCGGACGGCGAGTGCGGCGACACGCGTCAGGGACCGGGCATCCGCCACATCGAGGACCCACGCCAGCAGCAGGAAGACGACGGTCACACTCACGCCGCCCGCGGCGACCGCGCCCGCCGGCGAGGTGAACGCCCGTGCGCAGACGAATCCCGCTCCGGCTGCGCACGCGGCGGCGACGGGTGCCTTGGCCAGTTCGCCGACGAGCTTGCGCACGCGCACGGGCACGCTGTGCGAGCGCAGCCCGTGCAGCAGGATCAGCCCGGTGAGGGTGATACCGGCCGCGTTGCCGAGGGCGATGCCGCGCGCGTCCCAGTGGCCCGCGCTCCAGGCGTCGATACCGGCGGTGGTGACCAGGCCCACGGCCATCGCCCCCGCCGGGTACCACGTGGCACGCCCCGCCGAGAAGTACGACCGCAGCAGCGTCCCCACCAGCGCCTGGCCGAGCAGTCCGAGCGTGTAGACCCGCAGGATGCCGGCGGTCGCCGCGGTGTCCTCAGCGGTGAAAGCGCCACGCTCGAAGAGGAGTTGGACGATCTGCGGCGCACAGGCCACGATCGCGGCGGCGCCCGTCAACGCGACGGAGGCCACCAGGACCAGGTCCTGCTCGATGCGCTCCCGGGCCCGCCGCAGGTCCCCCTGGGCGATGGCCTGTGCCACCACGGGGTAGGTCACGATCGCCAGCGTCAGCGCCAGCAGCATCGGGTACTGCCCGACCTTCTGGGCGTAGTTGAGGTGTGAGATGGAACCGCTGGGCAGCCCGGAGGCGAAGTAGCGCTCGACGAGGACCTGCGAGTGGCGGCACAACGCGAAGAGGAGAACCGCGCCGACGAGGGCGATCGTGAGTGGCCGGCCGTCCTCCTCGGCCTCCGCGGACGAAGGCTGCCGGGGCCCGTCGGAGAGCCTGCGCCACAGGGCGACCCCTTGGACGGTGACCATGAGGCACCCGCCGAGTGCGACGCCGAATGCGGCGGACCGCACGCCCCAGCGCCCGCCGAGGGCGAACATCGTGACGATGATCGCGGAGTTGGACGCGAGGGAGATCGTCGCGGGGGCGAGGTACGAGCGGTGCGCTCGCAGTGCCGCGCTGCAGTACCCGGCCAGTCCGAAGGTCAGCACGCAGGTCGCCGTCATGCGGGTGCAGTCGACGGCGAGGGACGGATCGGGCAGGCCGGGCGCGAGGACGGAGACCAGCAGCGGCGCCGCGGCGATGAACACCGCGGCCAGGCCGGCGAAGGCGAGGCTTAGCCGTGGCAACGACGCGGCGATCAGCGCGCGCACCGGGTCGGGCGAGCTGATGCCGCGCGCCCGCCGGGCCAGCGCCACGCTGAACGCGGGTACCAGCACGATCACCATGCCGTCCTCGATCAGCAAGGACCCGGCCAGCTCGGGCAGGGTCCAGGCCACCAGCAGGGCGTCGGTCTCCCCGCTCGCCCCGAAGAAGTGGGCCAGTGACTGGTCCCTGGCCAGCCCGAGCAGCGAACCGAGCATGGACAGCGCGGTGGTGAGCAGGGTCGCCTTCGCGAGGAAGCGGCCCGAGGGGGTGGATGCGGTCGCCGTGTCCGCGGCACGGGCGGTGGCCCGGCTCCTCCCCGGGGGGTGGTCCTGCCCGGCAGCGGGAAGCCCGACCGGAGCGGAACCGTCCGGCGCCGCGTCGTCCGAAATCAGCGGAGTGACCGGAGTGACCGCCGTGTTCCCGCTCGTGCCGTGCGTCGGCGGCGTCGGTCTCATCGCGCACCCTCTTCCGGCGCCGCGGTCGTGGCCGGCGCCGCGCCGCCGCCCAGCGCCCACCAGGCCGCGAGCCCGAAGTCGAGGGCCACCAGGGTGGCGGAGCCTCCGCCGGTGTCGGCGTACGTGAAGTCCACGAGTTGCCACAGCAGCAGACCGCAGCAGATGAGCGCGCAGTCCCGGTCGTGCCGTGCCGTACGGGTGCGCAGCAGTCTGCGCAGCCCGCACACCATCAGGGCCAGCCAGCTGCCCGCCACCGTCACCACACCGATGAGGCCCTGCTCGCTGAGGACCGTCAGGTACATGTTGTGCGGGGAGAGGAAGGGCTGCCGGTAGAAGTCGTGGCCGGCGCCGTCCGTGTCGGCTGCCGACTCCAGCGCGAGCGGGGCATGGCCGTCCCGGTACGCGGGGAAGGCCTTCAGCCCCACACCGGTCACCGGCTGGTCGCTCCACATGCCGAGCGCGGCCGACCACAGTGCGTACCGGTCGAGGACCGACTGGTCCGGAGCGGCGGCGACCTGGGTGATGCTGTCCAGCCGCTCCTGCAGCATCGACGTGCCCACGCCGAACCCGCCGACCATCACCACACCGGCCGAGGCCGCCGCCACGAACACCTTCACCGCCCGCCGCACCCCGGCCAGCAGCAGCTGCGCCCCACAGGCCGCGGCCGTGGCGATCCAGGCACCCCGGCTGAAGGACATGATGAGGGGAACGACGAGCATCAGCGCACACACCGTGGCCAAGGCCCGTTGCCGCTGTGCCGGGGCTTCGAGCGCGAGACCCGTGGCGGCCACGATCCCCGACGCGACGACCGTCGCCATCCCCATCACTTCGGTCGGCCCGAACGTGCCCACCGCCCGCACGAATTCACCGTCGTACGAGGCGCCCGTACCGGTCAGGTACTGGTGCACCCCGACCGCGCCCTGCCACACCGCGAGACCGATCACCGACCAGGCCACCAGGCGCACATCACGGCGGTCGCGCAGCAACAGCAGCACGGCGACCGGGACGAGCACGAAAACCTGGACGCTGCGGGCCAGTCCCATGAGGCCCTCGCCGGCGCTGGGCGTGACCGTCGCCGCGACCGCGAAGCCGATCACGGGCAAACCGAGGACGACGGCGGCCCTGCGTGTCAGCGGACGCCGGGCCTGGCGCGCGGTGCGTACGACGGCCCAGAGCACGACCAGCCCGGAGGCGGCGTCGGCAGGCGTGACGCCGCCCGAAACGGGCGGCAGCCCGATCAGGGCGATCAGCGCCACCACGGGCAGAACGGGAGCGGCCCGGCGCAGCGCCGGCAGGGGCGGCGCCCACGGTGACGCGGCTGCGAGCGTCGTAGTCATGTGGGGTTGGTCGTCATGGGGGTTGGTCTCCCTGCCTGTGGGATTCTGAACCAGCACCTGTATTTATCTGAAAACTCGTCAACTGTGTCGGAACGGGCGCACCCGACACCTCGAATGGAGCATCGGTCTCATCGAAAGACGCGCACGTAGTCGGCGCTGAAGGTGATCGGGTCCTTCGTCTGCGGGACGGGGTGGTAGGCACCCGAGGAAACCGAGAGATTGACGTTCAGATAGGCGGACCATTTCGGGTGCACTCCGTGTCCGTCCTGGTAGACCAGAGCGCCGTCGACGTACCAGTCGGCGGAACGGGTGCCCAGCAGCACACCGACACGCATCCAGTCCCCTTTGCCCGGAGGCCTGATCACATGGTAATTGGCCGCTTCCCGGACGTGGTTCACCATTTCCAGCAGGTCCGGGGCATCGGGATGGTATTCGAGTACGTCGATTTCGCCGCCGTCGCCGATCCAGGTCCACACCGAAGGCCACGCTCCGACCGCGGTGGGCAGCTTCACCCGAACCTCGATGTAGTGGCCGGGCCGCAGCCGGAATCCCTCCCGGGAACGTTCCGTCGTGATCAGCCCGGTGTCCCAGGCCTGCAGGCCGTTGTCGAACGTCCGCCGACCGGGTCGAGCGGTGAAGACCGCCTTTCCGTCGGCGATACGCACGTTGGCGGGGTTCAGCCAGTCGAGCTTGTAATACCTGGGATTGTGAGTTCCGTATTCATAGGCCGAACTGGCCTCGCGGGTCCAGCGGGCACCCCACACGACAGGTGAGTTGAAGTCCTCCACCCAGACGAGCTTTTTCCCCACGGACGGATCCACGTTCCGGCCCTTTGCGACGACCCGGAGCCTGGTCTTTTCGAACGGGTGGTGACCGGTCTCGTCCTCGTAATAGGCGTACTGGGTGTACGTGCCCGCGCGGAAGGTGCGCGGCTTGGTGGTGAAGGTGAAACCGCCGGGGCAGATCCGTGCGTTCCTGGCCGCGCCGGGGTAGTCCAGGGGCTTCTCCAGTCCGTCCCGAACCGCCACGCCCACTTTCCGGACAGTGATGCATTCGGGCGCGCGCAGCTTCAGGGTGGCAGTCACGGCCTTTCCGGGCTGGGCGCCTGACGGAGTGAGAGTGTCCTGGACGATGTCCACGCTTCCGGGATCGCTCTGCCCGGGTGGCGCCGTCGCGTTTACGTGACACGCCAATGACACCATCCCGGCCATCGTCAACGCCGCGACGCGGCTCGCCCTCTTCATACGCCGGAGCTCCTTTTCCGCGGCCCGCGCCGTCAGGGACTGACGGACTCCCTGCTCTGGCTGGGTACGACGCATGGCGCGGTGACCGTGCCGAGCAGTTCGCGGTACACATCGATCACCGCATCCGCGGCGTGCCGCAGATCGTGGGCGACGAGCACATGCGCGCGGGCCTGCGCGCCCAGCGCGGTGCGCAGCGGCTCGTCCCGCAGCAGCGCCGTCACCGCCCGGGCCAGCGCGCCGGGGTCTTCCGGCGGCACCAGGCAGGACGGCAGATGGCCGGGCGGGAGGTTCTCTCGCGCTCCGTCCACGTTCGTGACGACAACCGGCCGCGCGCACGCCATGGCCTCCAGCGGGGCGAGCCCGAGACCCTCCCGGCGCGATGGCAAGGCCACGACGTCGGCGGCCCGGTACCAGGCTGCGGTGTCGGCGCTCGCGCCCGCGAACTCCACCGACGCGGGCGCACCGGCGCGCAGCCGCTCCGCCTCCGGACCCTCGCCGACCAGCACCAGCCGTGCGCCGGGCACCCGCCGCACCACCTCGGGCCAGGCATCGAGGAGCACGTCCTGCCCCATCTGCCGGCACAGCCGTCCGACGCACACGACGAGCGGGCCCGGCCCGGACCGCGCCCGGTCCCCCTCCGGCCGGAACCGGTGCGTGTCGACCCCGTTGGGGATCACCCGCCACCGTGCGGTGATGCCGTACCGCTCCCCGGCACGCCGCTCCGCCTCGCTGACGCACAGCACCCGCGTCGCCGAGCGCGCCCCGAACCGCTCCCAGCCCAGCGCCAGTTGGGCGACGACTCCGTCCGCAGCCGCGAACGACCAGGCGTGCGGCTGGAAGACGGTCGGCATACGGCCGTGCACCGCGAGCCGGGCCGCGACCCCTGCCTTCGCGCCGTGCGCGTGCACCAGGTCCGGTCCCACCTCGCGCAGCAGCCGCGTCAATCGCCGTACCTCGTCCGGGAGTCGGTGCCCCGGTGAGCGGGTGGCGTCCCAGCGCAGCATCGTGCAGTCCAGCGCGCGCAGCCCCTCCGTCAGCGTGCCGCCCTCCGGGCAGGCCACGGTCACCCGCAGCCCTGCGGCGAGTTGCGCTCCCACCAAGTCGGTCACGGCCCGCGCGACACCGCCCTCGACGGGCTGAGTCACATGCAGGATGTGCGGCGCGTGTACCACGGACGGTCTCGCACGGCACGGGCCGGGACCCGGGGAAATACGCATGACCGAGGCTGCCTTTCCGAAGAAAAGAGTTCAATCGGCTTGGTTTGATCATGAGATGAGCGGCGTCAGCCGCTTAGCCATATTTATCTTCGAACCGATCAACAGTCCCGGAACTGCGACGCTTTCTGAGCGTTTCCTCGTACGGGACCACCCAATCGGCGGTGCCATGGGCAAGGCCGGCACAACGGGTCTTCTCGTATGAGTTGCCGGGACTTGTCGGCGGCAGAGTTTCCAGGAGGGTCGGCTCTCGTTAGCCCGGGAGAACCGCAACCGGGTCACTCGCGACGCCTGAGGTGCGGAAGCCCTTGTGATGCACGCGAGTTACGGAAGATTTGCCAAGAAAGGCGCATGATGAAGAACCTGAAGGCTGTTGCCGTCGTGGTCGGCTCCCTCGCCCTCGCCGGCGTCACTGCGCCCGCCGTCGCGGCGGACAAGCCGGGCAACGGCCTGGTCGACAACGGGAAGACGGTCGCCCGCAATCTCCCCGCGGCAGCCAAGGCACCGACGGGCATGGTGGGCGGCAAGGTGAAGAGCACGGCAGAGGGTGTGAAGCAGGGCGTTCAGGAGCAGGGCATGGTGAAGACCCCCGTCTTCGGCGGCGCCCTGCCCAACCCGCTCGACGGCAAGCTGCTCAACAACCTTCCGGTCGGCAAGGCGAATTCGGTCAAGCCGGCGGTCAAGTCGACGACCAAGTAGGCGACCAAGTAGGCGATTCAATGCGCGCCGGGCCGGCTCCGCACTTCTCGGAGTCGGCCCTTCGGCATGTATGAGCGCTGCAAGGGCCCTTTGCCCGTTGGGCCAAACGGACGATTCAGGGTGACCGCGGGCACCAGAACTCCGTGGCACCTGGTGAATGGGCGCCCTTTCCTCCTTGTTGGCGTTCTCTCGTAACCGTGGGCCCTGTCTCCGTACTGACGCAGACAGGGCCCACGGTCTTGACGCAGAACCAGCTCTTCGTCGTCACGTATCCGTCTTTCCTCACAAAAGCCGAGTGCGGTCCACCGGATTCCGGCGGACCGCACTCGGGTGAAGAACTGCTCAGAACAGCAGGCCACCCGCGTACGGGGCGTTCTGCGACTGGTTGATCGGGGCCGTGTTGCAGGCGGCGTAGTGCGAGTTCGGCGCGAGGATCACACCGAGGACGGCTCCGTTGGACCACGGGGCGATGCACCGACCGTCGACCAGGGCGCCGTTGACGACGGCAATACCCTGCTGCGGCTCGTTCACGACGACGGGGGAAGTCGAGAAGCCATTGCCGCCGGTCACCGTGGTGGTGTCGCCGTCAGCAACAGCGGTACCGCCGGCCGCGAGAACGATGCCTGCCGCGAGGGCGGAAATGGCCGTAACCTTGTTACGCATGAGTTGCGCCTTTCCGGGCTGCGTGTGGGGTTTACCTGCTCTGAATTGCTCGGAGCAGGGGTCAGAACAGCAGGCCGCCCTTGGTCGGGGCGTTCTGCGACTGGTCGATCGGAGCCGTGTTGCAGGCGGCGTAGTGCGAGTTCGGCGCGAGGACGCCGGCCAGGACGGCTCCGTTCGACCACGGGGCGACGCAGCGGAGGTCGACAGCGGTGCCGTTGACGACGGCGACGCCTTGCTGCGGGGCGTTCACGACGACCGGGGACGTCGAGAAGCCGTCGCCGCCTGTGACCTCCGTACAGTTGCAGGCCGCGGCGGTGCCGCCGGCCGCGAGGACGATGCCTGCCGCGAGGGCGGAAATGGCCGTAACCTTGTTACGCATGAGTTGCGCCTTTCCG
>NZ_WJBG01000152.1 GCF_009709555.1 Streptomyces blattellae
AGCCGGAAACCGGCAACCGGCAACCGGAGAGCGAGGTCAGACGGTGGCCTGGCCCGGCTCGGGCGCGGCGGCCGTTTGCTCGGCGACCGCGCCGGGGCCGCCGCTGCCGGTCTTGACGACCGCGACGAGGGCGCAGGCGACGAGGGTGGCGATACCGCAGACCACGAGGCCCTGTGAAAGCCCGCTGCCGAGGGCTTCGAAGGCGATGTCGTGCGCGGCGTTCACGGGTGGCGTCGGGATGGCGTTGACGGCGAGTGGGCCGCTCGCGTCGAGGACACCGGCGACGGCCCCCTTGGTCTCGGCGGGAAGCGAGGAGGCAGCCAGGTCGGTGGTGATCTGGGAGGTGGCGAGCCTCATGGCGATGGCTCCGGTGACGACGGGACCGAGAGCGAAGCCGAGCATGCGCAGCATGGACGTGGACGCGGCGAGCGTGCCCGCGTCACGGGCGGGGCCGGCGTCGACGGCCATGTTGGTGACGGAGGCGATGGTGAGGGCGAAGCCGATGCCTACGGGGACGACGGCGAGGATGATCGGGGTGAGAGAGGTGTCGTTGATGTCCAGGCTGGCCGCGATGAAGTAGCCCGAGGCCATCAGGAGCAGACCGGCGCACAGCGGCCAGCGGGAGCCGGCCCGAGCCAGGAGCCGTGCGGTCACCGGCACGAGGAGCAGGGTGAAGGCCACCAACACGGTGAACGCGAAACCGGCGTGCGACGCGGCCTGGCCCTGGACGGACCGGACCCGGACGATGACCGCGTAGACCGTCCCGGAGAAGCCGAACAGGGCCACGACCGCGACGAAGGAGCTGACCGTGAACGCCCGGCTGGCGAAGAGGCGGAGCGGAAGCAGCGGGTTCTCGGTCCGCAGCTCGACGACGACGAACAGGCCGACGAAGACCGCGGCAGCGATGAAGCCGACGACGACACGGGTCTCGGACCAGGTGTGGGCGGCGCCTTCCACGAGCGCGTAGACCAGCGCGAACATGCCGACGGCGATGGTGATCTGACCGGCGAGGTCGAGCGAACGGCCTTCGGACGCCTTGGAGTCCTGAGCGAGCAGTTGACTCACCACGACGCTGACGCCCGCGAGGACGGCCAGCAGGGAGAACGACCAGTTCCAGGACTGCACGTCGCCGACCCGGGTGACGCCCAGGGCGACAAAGCCGCCGGCGCCCAGCGCGGCGGTCCACAGGGACAGGAGCATGGCCCTGCCGCGAGCGCTGCCGGAACCCGCGGTGATCAGGGCCAGGGAGGCCGGGAACAGCGCCGCCGCGCCGACGCCCGTGATGGCCTGGCCGACCCACAGCTGGTGAATGCCGTCGCCGGCCGCGGCGACGGTCTCACCGACGACGACCACAAGCGCTCCGCCGACCAACAGGCGCTTGCGCCCGAAGCGGTCACCGAGCATCCCGAAGGTGAGCGCCAGCATGACGACAGGCACCAGGAAGGAGTTCGAGACCCAGGACAGCTGGCTCCCGACGGGCTGAAGCGAGGCCTGGAGGATTTCGTTGGTCGTGTTGGTGGTGAACAGGGCCCCCTGGGCCAGGCAGACGGCCAGGCAGGCTGCGATCAGTGTCCCTTTGGACGGTTCGTTCGCGAGAACTCTGTCTTGGCCCTTGGACGGCGTTGTCTCAACGGACACGGGTGCTCTCCCAGTAGATGAGGGTCGGGTGACGCCCCGCAAGGACCGCACAATCCTGTTCCCACACCTGGGGCAAAAAGGAACACCAGGGGCAGGGCGGGGCAACTCGCATAATCCGGGAGGGTGGTGAAGAAGCTCGACGAATGTATGGCCGGATTCAACCGTCGTCAATGGACCGGTCAAAGATCGATTCTGTGAATTTCGAACGTGGCGGGGCGACCGCCTTCGCAGGTGCCGGGACCGGCGTCAGCCGACTGCTGGACGCGATGCCCGGCCCCCGTCGCGAAGACGGCGCGATGCCCGTCGAGAAGGGTGTCCTCACCCGGGGAGCGGAGCGGCTTCCGCTGCGACTTCAGGAACTTCCACTGCGGCTTCAGGAACTTCCACTGCGACTTCAGGAACTTCCACTGCGACTTCAGGACGTGGACAGGGGCGCGGGGGAGAACTGCACGGGCAGTGCGGTCAGCCCTCGTAGCCATACGGAGGGCCGCCAGACCAGCTCCTCCGGCTCCACGGCGAGCACCACGTCCGGCAGCCGCTCCAGCAGGGCCTCCACTGCCGAACGGGCGATCAACTCGGCCAGCAGCGGGGCGGGATAGGGGCAGCGGTGCTCGCCGTTGCTGAACGACAGGTGCGCCGAGTTCCCGGCCGCGCCGACATGGCTCTCCGGCCAGATCTGCGGATCGGTGTTGGCGGCTGCCAGCCCGAGGATCAGGCAGTCGCCCTCCCGGATGTGCCGGCCGCCGAGCTGGATGTCGCGCACGGCCCAGCGGCCGATGAAGTTCTGCGTCGGGGTGTCCAGCCACAGCACCTCGTTGAGGGCCTGGCCCACGCTGAGCCGGCCCCCCGACAGGTCCAGGGCGAACCGGTCGTCGGTCAGCAGCAACCGCAGGGTGTTGCCGATCCAGTTCGCGGTGGGCTGCTGGGAAGCGGCGACCACCCCGATCAGGTCATTCACGATCTCCTCGTCGCTCAGCCCGGCCGGATGGGCCAGCATCCGCGAGGTCACGTCCGCGCCCGGCTGCGCCCGCTTCTCCTTGAGCAGCTGCTGGATCCGCGCCCCGACCCTGCCGTAGGCGGCGACCGGGTCCTCGCCCTCGGCGGCGTCCCCGACCATCCGCAGATCGTCGACGAGCGCTTCGGTGTCCTCGCCGGCCACCGGCATACCGGCCATCATGACCGCGGCCCGCAGCGCCAGCGGGTGGGCGAAGTCGGCTGTCAGGTCCGCCGCGCCCCGGCCGGCGAAGCGGTCGATGAGCACATCGGCGATCCGGCGGCAGCGCGTCTCCAGCTCGAACTGGTCCACTCCGTCGAGCGCGGCGCTGATCACGCCCGCCCGCCGCTGGTGCTCCGCCCCTTCGGTGAACAGCGCCGACGGCTGGTAGGCGACGAACGGCAGCAGCGGCCAGTCGTCCGGAACGGCGTCCCAGGCGTTCCAGCGCCGCGAGTCCCGGGCGAACAGCTCGTCGTGGCTGGTGACGTAGTGCACCTCGGAGTAGCCCATGACCAGCCAGGCCGGGATGCCCCCGTCCAGCAGCACCGGAGCGACGCTCCCGTGCTCCCGCCGGAGCCTGCGGTACAGCTGGGCCGGGTTCTGCCGGTACTCGTCGCCCTCAAGGGGTACGGCGCCGGGGTGCACCGGGCAGCGGGCGGCGGGCCGGGACTCGGCGGAGGTGGGCAGCGGGTCGGTCACGGTGTCATCTCCCGGGCCAGGGACAGCTCGTACAGGTGGTTGACAAGGGTGACCAGCACGTCCTTGCCTGACGGCGTTCGGCGTGCGTCACAGTCGATGACCGGTATGTCGTCGCCCAGCGACAGGGCCTTGCGGATCTGCTCCAGGGAATGTCTGGGGGCGTCGTCGAAGCGGTTCACGGCCACCACGAACGGTGTGCGGTGGTGCTCCAGCCGGTCGATGGCGTACCAGGAGTCGGCCAGTTTCCGCGTGTCGACCAGGACGACCGCACCGAGCGTGCCGCTGAACAGCCGGTCCCACAGAAACCAGAAGCGCTCCTGGCCGGGCGCTCCGAACAGGTACAGCACCATATGGTCGTTGAGAGTGATCCGGCCGAAGTCGAAGGCCACGGTGGTGGTGACCTTCCGCCCGTCCTCGGGCAGCTCGTCGATCCCGACGCCGGCCTGCGTCATGATCTCCTCGGTGCTCAGCGGCCGGATCTCGCTGACCGAGCCCACGAGCGTCGTCTTGCCCACGCCGAAGCCGCCGACCACGACGATCTTCAGCCCGGTGTCCACGGTCTGGCCCAGCGGGGTACGGGCGGGCGGTGCGGAGATCTCCGCCGGGTCAGAGGTTTTGGAGTCCATCGAGAACCTGCTTCAGGAGCGCGGATTCGGGCAGGGCGGCGCCGGTGGGTGTCCTGCGCGGGTGACGAGCCGTGATCTTCCGGGTCGCGAGGAGATCACTCAGAAGGATCTTCACCACGGTCACGGGCAGGTCCAGTTCCGCCGCGACCTCCACGACGGCGGCCGGATGCCGGCACACCTCCAGGATCCGGCGGTGCTCCGACTGCATGCCGGGCACTGGTTCGCACTCGCTGACGATCAGGGTGACCAGGTCGAAGGAATCGTCCACACGATGCCGACCACCTGTGATCATGTAGAGCCGGTCGGGATCACCGGTGTCGACGGGCCGCCGGGGAGTCATGACTGGGGGCTCTCCAGCGATGAGCGCGGCGCGGCCCTGAGGTGGTCGGCGAGTTGCTCCACCAGCTCGCTCATACGGTGGCCCACGACACCGGGGTCAGCGGTGTCGGCGGCGACCACGGCCAGGTGTGCGCCGTCCCCCGCCTCGACGATGAACAGCAGGCCGCCGTAGAACTCGGTCATCGACTGCCGCACTCCGCCGGAGCCGTCGCCGAACTCCATCGAGGCTCCGTGCGCCAGGCTCTGTATGCCCGAGGCGACGGCGGCCAGGTGATCGGCCTGGTCGATGCCCAACTGCTCGCTCCAGCACAGCTTCAGGCCGTCTCGCGAGAGGACGAGCGCGTGCCGGGCGCCGGGCGTCTGGGAGAGCAGGTTCTCCAGCAGCCACGTCAGGCTGCGGTCTGTCGTCTGCATCGTGGTCGTAGGCCACCGACCGCTGAGCGCGGCCGGCCGGCCTGTGCCTCCAATCTCGAAGCAGGGAGAGCACCCTCCGGGGTGCCCGCCCGATGTGTGGGGTGCGGACGTACTGCTACCGAGGTACGGACCTATGGAGTGCGGGCGGGTCGGGCGCGCATGAGGCCCCGGGGCCTGCCCCCTCCCGCTAAGACGGCGGCTGCTCGGCCGAGGGGGGAGCAGCGGGGTCGTCCGCGGTGGTGCGGTCCTGGCCGGCCGACTGACTGGCCTGGCGGAAGGCGCTGAAGCGGTTGCCGATGTCCTCGGGTGAGCGCTTGGGGGCGGCCGGCGTCGGCGCCGGCCGGGCCCGGCCCTGCGAGGCCGCTGCGAGGGTCGCCCCGCGAGGCCGCTGCGGCAGGTCTCCCAGAGTCAGCTCCGCCGTCCGCTCGTCCTCCGGCTCCTCCCGGGGGCCCTCGGCCGCCGCTCCCGGCCACGTGCCGGAATCCGACCGCGTGTCCGCCACCGTTTCCGCCCCCGTCCCCGTCTCCGCCGCCGTCTCCGTCCGCGTCGCCGCGATGTCGCGTACGGTACCGCCGGCGTCCGGCGTGGCAAGGGCTCCGGTCGCCCCGGTCGAGCCCGTACCGCGGTGGGCCAGCAGCTGCTGCGGGATGAGGACGACGGCGCCGGTGCCGCCCCGCGAGGAGGGCCGGTAGGTCACGGACACGTCGAGCTTGCGCGCCAGGGTGCCGACGACCGCCAGGCCCAGCCGCGTGCCCTGCAGCTCGGCCAGGTCCGTGATTCTGCCGGACACCGCCTCCTCGGCCCGCCGCAGGGCGCCGTCGGACATCTGCAGACCGCCCTCGATCGTGACCACGATGCCCGCCATCCGCTCCTCCGCGTACACGTGCACCTCGTCGATGGGCGGCGAGAACCGGGTGGCGTTGTCCATGAGTTCGGCCAGCAGGTGCATGACGCCCTCGGCCGCGTAGCCGGCGATCGCCGCCGAACTCGTCGAGTGCAGCCGTACGCGGCGATAGGCGGCGATCCGGCCCACGGCGCCGCGCAGGATGCTCTCCATCACGATCGGCTTGGGCCAGGCGCGGCTGGCCCGGCCGCCCACCAGCAGCGCCAGCCGGTCGGTGAGCAGGCCCAGTTGGGAGGTGCTGTGATCCAGCTTGAGCAGGTCGCCGAACACCTCTTCGTTGTCCTGGCCGTAACGTTGCTGCATCTCGCGGAGGTCCGCGAGGATCGTCGTCGCCGACGCCTGTACCCGGCTGAGGCCCTTCGCGCTGGCCGCCATGGCCGCCCGGCTGCGTCGCTCGCTGGTCGCGAACTCGGCGACGACCGTGTCCTGCAGTCGCCGCAGCCGGGCATCGGCCGGGCGGCCGGCCTCCATCAGCACGGATTCCGCCGAGGCGCCCTGGTGCAGTCGCTCGATCACGTCCGGCAGCCCGGCGTCCACCAGTGCGTTGAGCTGTGCCGTCAGCTGGGCCAGTTCCTCGTCGACCGCCATACGGTCGGCGACCCCGGCGGTGGCGCGCTGCTCGGCGTCGGCCAGCAGGATGGCGAAGTGGCCCAGCAGGCTGTGCAGTTGCGGATCGGAGGGACGGCGCACCTCCGCGAGCGTCACGTCGGCCGACGCGCCGTCGCGCAGCCGCTTCGCCACAGCGGGCAGGGTGACGTTCATGAACTCGGCGACCTCGGCACTGGCGTGGGCCGCGTGCCCGCGCAGTTGTACCAACTCGACGCGCGCGGCTGCCCCTCGTTTGGCGTTCCGCCGCAGGGTCCAGGCGAGGGCGGCCGTCAGGAACGCGACGCAGCCGCCGCCCGCCGCCGCCGTCGCACCGACCCAGACGGTGCTGCTCTCCGGCGCCGCGACGGTCACCGCGACACCGGCGGCGGCCACCACGAGCATGGCCAGAAGTGCCGCGGGGACTGTGCGAGGAGACGGCGCTGCCGCCGAAGGGTGAGCCGTCACGGGGGCTGACATCAAATCGATCGGTCCTCTGCTTGGAGGGGAGGAGGCAGACCGGCCGGCGCACAACTGGCGCTCCCCGCACGGCCGCATGGTGTCGGCCCAGACGGATCACGCGGGCCGAACGCGGGCCTCATGCTAGTTACGCGGCACGGGAGTGCGAGCACCATCGGCCATTACAGAGCGAGTACGACCGAATTCGACCTGATCACAACGCTCAAATCTCCCTGATGTGGTAGTGGTGACACGCGTAATTTCCAGCTCTGGCGACACTTTGGCCGACTCTGACGGGGTCGGCCCGCACGATTCCTTCACGTCATCGGCGCACAGATGGGGAAATTTCTGATCTTGCTCAGCCTCGGCGACCCACACGTAAGGCTATTTTCAGCCAATCGCACGAGCCCGAAGAGGCGGCATACAGATCACCGCCGGATGTGCGGCACAACCGGTTTCGATGCCGGACACCGGCAGGCGCCCGGCATCGAAACCGATCCGCGGTGCTTCCCGCGCCCATCGTGTACGCCGGGAACGCGACCGCGCATTGCCGATGTCCGGCAGCGTTCATTAGGGTCTGCATGCCGGTGCCTCGTTAAGAAACCGTCACCGGTACGTCAGGAAACCGGGGGAAGAGATGACAGGACAGGAGATACCTGATCAGTATCTGGCCGGGTATGCCCAGATCCTGGCCGACGTCGCAGCCACCGGCCGCCGGCTGAGCCGGGACGAGATCGAGTCGCGGCGGGCACTGGGGGAGCAGTCCGCGGAGGCCGGACACGGACTGCGCGCGCTCGTCGGGGCGCACCTGGCCGCCGCACGTGCCGCATGGCCCAGCGCCCCCGGCTCGGCCGACAGCGTGCTCGCGGCGATGCAGCAGGCGGTGGACGCGTTCGCCGAGGGCTACGAGCGTGCGCAGCGGCTCGCCGTACGGCAGGAGGAGGCGGCCCGCCGTGAGTTCATCGACGACCTGCTCTACGGCCGCAGCGACCTGGGCCGGCTGGCCGAACGTGCCGAACGGTTCGGCCTGCGTCTCTCGCACGCCCACGCCGTCGCCGTCGCCCAGGGCTCCAGCGCCTACGACGAAGGCGACCCGGTGCCCCGGCAGGTGGAGCAGGCGCTCGTCGTCCGCTTCGGACACCGCAGCATCCTGCTCACCACCAAGGACGGCCGCATGCTGTGCATCGCGCCCGGCGACCAGGACGACGTCCTCACCCACTTCGCCAAGCAGGCCCATGCGGCGACCGACGGCGGACGCGTCGCCATCGGCCGCCCCCAGCCCGGCCCGGGCGGCGTCGTCCACTCCTACGAGGAAGCCCTGGCCGTCCTCGAACTCGCCGACCGCCTCGATCTCGGCGAGCCCGTCCTGCGCGCCGCCGACCTGCTCGTCTACCCCGTCCTCACCCGTGACCGGCAGGCCATGGCGGACCTGGTCCTCGGGACCCTCGGCCCGCTCACCGCGGCCCGCGGCGGCGCGGTGCCGCTCCTGGACACCCTCACCGCCTACTTCGACTCCGGCTGCGTCGCCGCCGAGACCGCCCGCCGTCTCTCACTGAGCGTGCGGGCGCTGACGTACCGCCTGGCACGCATCCACCAGCTCACCGGTGCCGACCCCGCCGACCCCGGCCACCGCTACATGCTGCAGACCGCGGTCATCGGCGCCCGGCTGCTGGACTGGCCGGCCAAGGACCTCTGACCGGCACCGGGCCGGCAGACAGGCAGGCAGGCAGGCAGGCAGACAGACAGGCAGAGGCAGGCAGCCGCTACGGCCTGTCCGGCGGATCATCCGGCGTCGCGAGGGCCGGCACGCCCATCCGGGGCGTTGCCATCGGTTGCCGACTCCCCCACGGCCCCCCATCGCGTCGACGCCCTCCTCCGCCGTGCAGCCGGACGCACCGGACCCCGCTCACCCGCACCGATGAGGCGCCGTTCCGTGCGGCCGGCCTGATCCGCCGGACCGGTCCCAGGCGTACGACGCGCCCCGTATGTTCCGTGTCGATGTCCTGGCCCCCGCCCCACCCGCGTACCACGCTGGGACCAGGAGCTTTACTCGGGTTCGCCGCGCGGTGTCCGCGCCGGTCACCCCCGGCCGACCTGCATTTCTGCTGGGGGTCCGGGGGGCATCCCCCGGGAAGATGCAGTACCCGCAGACGAGGAGCCTGTCGTGCGCGCACGTGACCTGGCGGTCGGATACGAGACGGTGAGCGTCGCAAGCGACGCCCTGGAGGCGGCCCGCCTGATGGCCGAGCACAAGTTGCCGGGGCTGCTGGTGCTCGACGAGCACGGCGAGCCGAAGGCGATTCTGCCCGCGTCCCAGATGATCAAGGTGCTGGTACCGGCGTATGTGCTGGAGGACCCGGCACTCGCCGCGGTCGTCGACGAGAAGCACGCCGACCGGCTGTGTCAGGCGCTGGTCGGACGCCGGGTCGGGGAGTGCCTGCCCGGCAAGGCGGCGCCGCCGCCGATCGCGGACCCCGACGACACCGCGCTGGAGGTGGCCGCGCTGATGGCCCAGGTGCGCAGCCCGGTGGTGGCGGTGGTGGAGAAGGCCAAGGGCGGGAGCCGTCTCCTGGGCGTCATCACCGCCTCGCACCTGCTCCATGAGCTGCTCGCGGCGGCCGGCACAGCCAGCGGCACCTGAGGTTGTGACGTACGCCATACGGCGCCTGCGTGACTTTTCCCCGAGGCGCTGAATCGGACGGCGCCTCCGGTCCGTACTCCTTGGTGTCAGGGCCGGACACATCAGGAGGCACGATGCGCCTGTCGCGCAACAGGGTCGGAACCGTCTTCGTGGGCGGGGCACTGAGTCTGACCCTCGCCGCACTCGCGTATCCCGCGATGCTCGGGGTCGAGAACACCGTCAGCTCGCAGGATCGCGTCATCGCGAACACCCCGTACGGTCCGCTCACCGAGGCCGACCGGGACTTCGTGGTCAAGGTACGCGCGGCCGGGCTGTGGGAGCACCCGCTGGGCCTGATGGCGATGGAGCGCGGAACCACACCGGAGATGAAGGAGGCCGGCGAGCACCTGGTCGTCGGGCACGCCCGGCTCGACGAGACCTGCCGCAAGCTCTCGACCGAGCTCGGCATCACGCTGCCCAACCAGGCGAGCCCGCAGCAGCAGCAGTTCGTGGCGACGGTGGACGCCGAGACGGGCAAGCAGTTCGACACCACGGCGGCCAACATCATGCGGGTCACCCACGGGCAGATCTTCCCGACCATCGCCAAGATCCGGGCCAACACCAAGAACTCGCTGATCAGGCAGCTCGCCGATCAAGCCAATGACACCGTCCTCGATCACATCACGGTCCTGGAGAACACCGAGACGGTCAACTTCGACCAGACGGTCTTCCAGCAGACCAGCCCGCCGAAGCTCCCCAAGGACCAGACCACCCCGCCGCCGCCCCAGCCGGGCGCCCCGGTCCTCAGCCTTGAGATACCGGAGGGCCTGGAGGTGAACACGTCCGCGCCGACGCCGAGTCCGAGCGCGGGGTGACCTCCGGCGCCTCACGGCCCCACTCCCCCGCACCCCCGGCCTATCCCCACCCGAAGTAGCGCAGCCACACGTACCCCATCGCCACCACGACCGTGACCGCCGTGACGACGAGGCCGTACTTGGTGAACTGCCAGAAGGAGATGGGCTGTCGGTTGCGTTCGGCGATGCCGAGCACGACGACGTTGGCCGAGGCGCCGATGGCGGTGGCGTTGCCGCCGAGGTCGGCCCCGAGTGCCAGCGCCCACCACATGACGTGGTCGCTGCCGCCGCCCATGTTCTGCACGAGGTCGGCGGTGATGGGGGCCATGGTGGCGACGTAAGGGATGTTGTCGACGACCCCGGACAGTACCGCGGACGCGCTGAGCATGGTCATGGAACCGGCGAGTTCGTTGGTGCCGATCACGTCGGCCAGCGCCCGGGACACCTCGTCCACGACACCCGTGTCGATGAGCCCGCCGATCATCACGAACAGGCCCGCGAAGAAGGCCAGTGTGGGCCACTCGACCTCGGCGAGGACGTCGCCGGTCTCGACCGCGGACACGGCGATGAGCAGACCGGCGCCGAGCAGGGCGACGACGCTGGGCTCGTAGTGCAGTACGGGGTGCAGGACGAACCCGGCGACCACCAGGGCGAGGACGACCAGGCCCTGGATCAGCAGCCGCGGGTCCCTGATGGCCTCCCGCTCCTCCAGCTCCATGATCTCGGCGGCGCGGTCCTCGTCGTACACGAAGGACCTGCGGAACAGCCATCGGCACAGCAGAAGCAGAAGCAGTATCAGGACCGCGGACAGCGGGGCGAGGTGGATCAGGAAGTCGTTGAAGGTCAGGCCGGCCCGGCTGGCGATGATGATGTTGGGCGGGTCGCCGACGAGGGTCGCGGTGCCGCCGATGTTGGACGCGAACACCTCGGCGATCAGGAAGGGGGCGGCGGGCAGGGCGAGGCGTTCACAGACCAGCAGGGTGACCGGGGCGATGAGCAGGACCGTGGTGACGTTGTCGAGCAGGGCCGAGGCGATCGCGGTGATGACGACGAGCATGGCCATCACCCGGTAGGGGCGGGCGCGTGCCCGCTTCACCGCCCAGATCGCCAGGTACTCGAACATGCCGGTCTTCTTCAGCACGCCGACGATCATCATCATGCCCATCAGCAGGAAGATGACGTTCCAGTCGATGCCGGAGTCCTCGGAGTAGAACGCCGTGACATCGTCGGTGGCGCCGATCGCCAGCATCAGGCCTGCGCCGCCCAGGGCCACCGCGACCCGGTGGATCTTCTCGCTGATGATCAGGGAGTACGCGCCCACGAACACGACGAGCGCGGCCCAGCTGTGCCAGTCGTTCACGGGGCCGCCGGGGGTTCGTGGACGGGCATCGGCACGCACGTCATGACGGGGTCACCACCGATCGGAAGACAGACTGCTCCTGCTCGCCGACCAGGCTTCCCGGCACACCGCTGCGAACCCTACCGGCCCCTGACGCGCCTTTGACAGCTTGCCGTGCGCGCCCGCTCAGGTGCCGTACCGCGTGATCACGGTGTACGGCCCCACATCCTGGCGCAGGAAGCGCGACGGCGGGAAGAAGCCGACCGGGAAGACGACCTCCGAGGACCGGGTCACCGGGATGCGGGGGAAGTTGTGGCGGTACAGGTAGAGGCCGTAGCCGGTGTCGGTCTGCCGCAGGACGAACACGTCCGGCGCCGGGAAGCGGCCCGAGTCCAGCCGCCGCGCGAAGTCGTCCGCGTCGCGGGCGGCGAGCCAGCGCCGTACCTCGTCGTTGCGCTTCTCGTGCAGCGCCAGGGGGTTGGAGTAGCCGGGCGTCATGGCGAGGTACGCCCAGTAGGGCTCGATGGACAGCAGCCGGTGATGGTCCGTCAGGACGGTCAGCTCGTGCGGCTGCCTGCCGGTGCCGCGGGCGATCGCGCGGACCAGGGGGCGGATCCACAGGTCGGCGGTGCCGGGGTGCTGCACGCGGGCCGTGCGGGAGGGGGCCGTGCCGTCGTCCAGGGGGTAGCTCTGCCGGTGGGCCAGGTCGACCTCGCGGCCCAGTGCGCTCTGCGCGTGCTGCACGGCGGCGACGGTGAACACCGCCGCGACGACGGCCAGTACGCCGGCGGCGGTCCGGGCCTGCGCGGGGTGCCGTCCGCGCACGGTCCGCAGCAGGTCCCACAGGGCGAGGACGCCCGCGCAGTGCAGCGCGGTGAGCAGGACCGGGTGGACGCGGAAGGAGAGGAGCGTGGTGCCGGCCGCCGCGACGGCCAGCTGGGACAGCACGCACCAGGCGTAGCATCCGGCGACCAGTGCGAGCAGGCCCGCGGCGACGGGGCGGGTGCGGCAGCGGACGACCAGCCAGACCGTGCCGGCCAGGCACAGCAGTCCGCCCGGCGTGATCTCCGTCATCGGCAGCAGATACGTCAGCTGCTGGTAGGGGATGAACTTCAGCGCCGTCGTGTCGGGGGACCCTCCGGCGGCGTGTCCGGCCAGTTCGTACGGCAGCAGGACCACGGCCGCCGACGGTGCCGCGGCGATACCGGCCAGTGCGACCCGCGCGAGCAGCGTGCGCCACCGCCGCGGGCTGCGGAGCAGCAGCACCGCCGCCATCGCCGTGAGCGTGAACACCCAGAACGCGGCGAGCATCGTGTACGTCAGCACCGCCGCGCCGACCGCGACGCCGAACGCCAGCAGCGGCCACGGGCGGACGGCGGGCGCCCGCAGCAGCTTCAGCGCGATCACCGTGAGCGGCGCCAGTGCGGAGCCGACCAGCCAGGCGTAGGGCTCGCGGATGCCGAGGGACGGCTCGACGAACGCGGCCATCGTGGTCGCCGCCGCCAGCAGTACGGCGATCCGGGGCGGCACCAGCAGCCGCCACAGCGCCAGCGCCAGCGCCGCGGCGAGCGCGGCCGAGGTGATGCACAGCGGCTTGAAGGCGGCCCACGCGTCCCAGCCCAGCAGCGCGGCGATCCGGCCGCCGGCCCAGAACCAGCCGGGCGGGTACAGGGGCGGTACGTCCCGGTAGGCGAAGTCGGCCAGGGCGGGCGAGTCGGTGAGGCGGGTGAGGTACTCGACGCGGAACTGGTTGTCCGAGGCCAGCCCGCCGAGGAACCAGCGGGTGCCGTGCAGCGGGAGGGCGAGGAGCAGGGTGGGCAGCGCGGCGACCAGCGCATAGCCGGACCAGTGGACGAGCCCGCGTACGGCCATGCCGCGCCGTCCGGCGGACAGCACCGACAGCGCGAGGAGGACCACCACGGCCGTCGTGGTCAGCGTGGTCAGGAGGGTCGGCAGCAGCGACGGTTCGGGCAGCGGGAGCCGCGGTACGACGTACTGGATGCCGAGGCTCACAACGAGCGCGACGCCCGACCCGAGGACGAGTTCGACGGCGAAGCGGCCCGCGGTGGGGCGCCGCCGCCCCGTCCGCGGCGGTGCGGTGGGCGGAGCGGGACGCCCCGCCGATCCCTGCCCTCCGATCCGCACCCCAACCGGAGCGACCACCGCCGCACCCTCCTGCCCTTCCTCACCCCACCCCGACCAAGCAGTCCCCTGCCCACCCCCCTCCGGCCCCCGCCCCCGCCGAACGGGCACCGAGCCACCGTCCCGCGCCACCTGACCCCGGTCCCGACGGGCGGTCACCGGCCCGCCGTTCTCCGGTGCCTCAGCACGCTCCTGCCGTACGGACATCGAGCCCCCGTCCCGCACTTCCCGGCCCTGTTCCTGCCGAGCGGACACCTGCCCACCGCCCTCCGGCGCCTCAACTCGCCCCGGCCGAGCGGACACCGTCTCCCCCACCAGCCCTTCTCCGCCCTGTTCCCGGCGAGCGGGCAGCGGGCCCCCGTCCCGCGCCTCCTGGCCCCGGTCGCGGTGGGCGGTCATCGGGTCACTGCTCCGCGGAGGCGGCGGGCGAGGCGGGCGAGTGTGGAGCGGTGGCGGTGGACGAACGAGGTCTTGGCGAGCGGCAGCAGGAGGCGGGCTGCCGGGAGGCCGCCTGGGAGTCGTAGGCGGGTCAGCCGGAGCAGGCCCGTGTAGCGGGTGGCGACCGTCTTGGCGCGGGCGGCTGACAGCAGTTCCTCGGCGGCGGGGCGCAGATGGGCGTACGCGACGGGCTGCATGCAGAAGGCGACGGTCGCCACCAGCCGCCGCACCTCGGCGCGGGCCTCGACGGCCCCCGGTCCCGGCAGCACGCTGTCGGCGATGACCAGCGGGATGCGGTTGCTGTTCTCGTACGGCTTCAGGCGGCGCAGGACGAGGTCCGTACCGACGCGCACGGCGGGGATGCCGTACACCGTGGTGGCGGTGAACAGGGCGGTGGAGAAGCAGCCGAGGACGACGTCCGGGCGGAGGCGTTCGTAGAGCACCTCGGCGAGGACGGGAAGGTCGACGACGTGCAGGGCCACGCCGGCGCGTGCGGCCTCCTCGCGGAGCGATTCGGTGTGCCGGCGGGGTGCGCTGGGGTGCGGCTTGAAGAGGATCGACACCGCACCGCCCCGTACCGCCTCGCGCACCATGCCGGCGTGCAGGGCGTCCTCCTCGGCGGCGCTGACGATGCCCGCCTCGGCCAGGTACTGGCCCAGCAACAGGGCGCCGCCCCGGGGCAGTTCACGTACCGCCTCCAGTTCGTCCTTGGCGGCGTCGGCGAGGACGGTGAGCGTGCGGCGCAGGGCGTCGGCGGGCAGCGGGTGGTGCTCGGCGCCGGGCCACTCGTCGAGCAGGTGCGGGCGCAGACCGGGGACCAGGTCCGGGTAGACGAACCGGGCGACGCGGCGCAGGACCTGCTGTTCCAGGCGGGTGCGCAGGGGGCCGTAGCTCATCAGGCCGTCGGCGTAGACGTGCAGGGTCGCGTCGGCGAAGACGCGGGCCAGGGTGAGGGAGGGAGGGGACTGGACCGACTCGGCGACCAGTTCGACGGGGGCGTCGGGGGCGATCCCCCAGGAGCGGCGCAGCGCCTGCTCGAACAGCGGGCGGTCCTCGGGGCGGGGCGACCAGACCGAGGGGTGGTTGGGGAAGATCGTTTCGTTCCAGGAGACGACCGCGTCGAAGTACGTCGCCAGGTGGGCGAAGCCGGGCAGTTCCTCCCACGGGGGCTGGGCCTCGGGGACGCCCGCGTTGGTGGACGTCACCAGCAGCCTCCGGCCGCCCTCCGCGAGCGGCAGCAGGCCCTGCGCGACGGCCGCGCAGACCGTGGCGAGGCCGTAGAGCGTGGAGGCTTCGACGAGCTGGACCGGGACGGGATCACAGGGCTCCGTGGGAACGGGGACGTTCATCGGGGGCACGCGGTCTTCCTCGGACGGTAGAGGGCGGTCAGGTCGGATCTGCGCTGTTCGTCCATGCCGTCGAGGACCTCGCGGAGCAGGTCCTGCGGCAGGGACGCGGCCAGGGCCCGGTACCGCCCGGGGAACTGTCTGGCCACCCGCTTGTCGAGCCGGTCGGTCCGCTTGAGGTGGAAGTGCGTCAGGCCGAGCAGGGTCCGTACGGCCTTGCGGTGCGCGCTCCGGTCCGTGCAGTGGGCGAGGGCCTCCTCGATGATCCGCTGGGAGGCCGGGAGGAAGTCGAGCTGCCGGTCGTCACCGACGCTGGTGAGGGAGTTGCCCACGTCCCTGCGGTAGAAGAGGCCCGCGAGGCCCACCACGGCGAACGTCCGGGTGTGCAGGTGCAGCCGCCAGTTCCACAGCCGGTCCTCGCAGGTCCTGAGGGAGGTGTCGAAGTACAGCAGCCCGCTGTCCCGCAGCCGGCTGTTGAAGCCGCCCGACCACGCGTTGACGTAGTCGGCCATGGTCTCCCGGTTCTCCTCGCCGATGCCCTCGACCGACGGGATCGGCACGCCGCGCCTGCTCTCCGGCGCCCGCTGCAGCGTGCGCTTCCTGCCCTGGGCGCGCAGATGGTCGACGCGGACGAAGTCGGTGCCGAGCCGGGTGCAGGCCTCGGCGAGCCTGGGGTAGTAGCCGGGCGCCAGCCAGTCGTCGCCGTCGAGGAAGGTGACGTACTCGCCGCGTGCCTCGTCGATCCCGGTGTTGCGGGCGGCGGAGGCGCCCCGGTTCTGCGGGTGGACGATGAGCCGGCTGTTGGGGAGGCGGGCGGCGGCCTGTTCGAGCAGGGCGCGGGAGCCGTCGGTGGAGTGGTCGTCGACGAAGACGTACTCGATGTCCGGGCCGGTGTTCCTGCGCAGTGAGCCCAGGCAGTCGGGGAGATAGGCGGCGACGTTGTGGCTGATGACCACGGAGGTGAGTTTCATAGGGCTCTCGGTGAGTCGTCGGCCGGTCAGCGGCTCGTCGCCGGCTGCGGCTGCCCGGACGCGGCGACGAGCACCGCGCCCGGCGTGGAAGCCGCCGGGCGGAGGCGGAGGTTGTCGCTGCCGGGCGCCTCCCCCGCGGGCCGGGCCCGCCGCGGCGCCGGCATGCCGGTGGCGAGGACGACCGTACGGCTGGGCCCCGCTGTACGCGAACCGGGGCGGCGAAGGCGGGAGTCGGCGCTCATGGCGGGGGCACTCCTCGTTGGTCGGGGGGAGGACGGGCGGGAGGCGTCGAGGAGCGGGGGCAGCGCGCGGGGGCGGGTGAGGTCGTACGGGTCGTCGATCGCCGGAACGCGGGCGGGGTCGGCGCGGACGAGTCCGGTACGGCCGAAGAAGCGGTGCCGGCGCTCGCGGAAACCGGACGCGTCCAGCGCGTAGGCGGCGCCGGTCTGCGGCAGGTCCCGGGGGCGGTTCCGGCGGCGCGGGCGGGACGACTTGTCGTGGTCGACGCCATGACCGCCGTCGGCCGGCGCCTCGAAGGGCCGCTGGGCTGGGACATGTGCGGCTCCGCCGCGCGGGCGCGACCAGCCGCGACGGCTCCGCGGACAGCCGACACATCGTCGCGGCCCCGCGGCGGAGCCGCAGATCGACACAGCCGGCGGAGCACACGGCACGCCCTCGGAGCCGCCGCGCGCGGGGATGACCGCGAGCACGGATGTCATGGGAGCTCCTTGATTCAAGGGGAGTACTGCTCTCAAACGGCCGCCGGAGTGAGGGGGTTACCTCGACTGAGGCATTCGGGGGACCCAGGCGGTCTTCGAACCCTGCCGCTGATCATTAGCGGTTGTGACGTTTCACACAGATCGCCAGGAAACATGACAAACAACCCCGCCGCCTTCCGGGCGAGTTGAGAGCAGTCGTGAGCCGGGTCAGGTTTGCAAGAGGTAAGAAACAGGGCAAGTTCCCCTTTCAACCATGGCATTTCGGACATGTCCAGCTCACTCGGACCGGCCCGGTGCAGGTCAGTTCGGACCATCAGGAGCGCGTACTCATATGCCCCATTCACCCGGAACACCGGAAGTCCCCATCGATCCCCACCCAGTTACCGCCGCCGAAGTCATCCCCGGCGACCTCGTCACCCTCTCCCCGCGGGACGCGGAGGAGCATCGGTGGTATGTCACACTGCACACGCTCCCCGAGTCGCCGGAGACGATCCGGCTGACCCTCCGCCCCCCGCTGGGCGGCCCGGACCACGACCAAGTCCTCGGCCGGGACCGGCTGGTGACCGTCGCCAGCCGGCGCATGGACGTCGACGCGGTGCCCCTCCTCTCCTCCCCCCGGCTCGACTCCGTCGAGTTCCACGACGGCGACCGGGTCGGCGCACTGCGGGCCGTCGACCCGCGGGCGGCGGAGGTGACGTACTTACGGCGCTGGGGTGTCTGGCACCGGGATCTCGACGCCGGGACGGGCGAGACCGCGTCGGACGCCGAAATACGGCGGTGGGCCGCGGAAGCCGACCGCGCGGGGAACGTCGTACGGCATCACCCGCGACCGGCGGCCGAGGCGTCCGTCCCCGGGCCGCGGCGGGTCGTCGTCACCGGGCTCGGGGCCGTCACGCCGCTCGGGATCGGAGTGGGCGAGCTGTGGCAGGGGCTGCTCGACGGGCGGCACGGGATACGGGAGCTGGCGGGCGAGGAGTTCGCGGAGCTGCCGGTGCGGATCGCCGGGACGGTGCCGGTGGATCCGGCCGCGCTGCTGCCCCGGCCGGCGGCGCGGCGGATGAACCGGGCCGCGCAGTTCGCGGTGCTGGCCGCGCGGGAGGCGTGGGCGGACGCCGGGTTCACCGAGGGCGGCACCCGGGAGAGCGGGCTCGACCCCGGGCGGGTCGGGGTGAGCCTCGGCGCCATCCTCGGCGACGCCTCCGTGCTCGTCGGCGGCGACCGGAAACTGCGGGAGAAGGGGCCGCGCGGGGTCTCGCCGCTGACGACTCCCATGACCGTGCCCTCGCAGGCCGCCTCCCAGGTCTCCCTCGACCTGCACATCACCGGCGAGGCCCGCACCGTCACCAGCGCGTGCGCCTCCGGCACCGAGGCGATCGGGCAGGCCATCGACCGCATACGGTACGGCCGCGTCGACCTCGCCCTCGCGGGCGGCGCCGAAGCGGTCGTCACACCGGCGATCATGGCGTCCTTCGCCGCGATGCGGGCGCTGGCCTCGGGAGACATGGCCGGCGGATCGCCGTCACGGCCGTTCGCCAAGGACCGGGACGGGTTCGTGAACGGGGAGGGGGCCGGGCTGCTCGTCCTCGAAGCCGAGGAGCACGCGCGGGCCCGCAGCGCGCGGATCTACTGCGAGGCCGCGGGGTGGGGGCTGTCCGCCGACGCCCACCACATGGCGGCACCCGACCCGTCCGGGAGCGGGGTCGCGCTGGCGCTGCGGCGGGCCGTGCGGGACGCGGGCGGGCACGTCGTCGACATCGTGCACATCAACGCGCACGCGACCGCCACGGTGGACGGCGACCTCGCGGAGGCGGGTGCGCTGGAGTCCGTGCTGGGGCGCCGGTCCGTGCCGGTCACCGCGCTCAAGGGGCACCTCGGGCATCTGCAGGGCGCCGCGGGCGGGGTCGAGGCGGTGGCCGCCGCACTCACGCTGCATCACGGGGTGGTGCCGCCGACGGTGGGGTGCGGCGAGGTGGACGACGCGGTCGCGCTGGATGTCGTACGGGGTGCGCCGCGGGAGTTGCCTCGGGACGGGGACCTCGTGCTCAGCAATTCGTTCGGGTTCGGGGGGCACAACGCGGTGCTGGCGCTGCGCAGAGTGCCGTAAGGGTGCCGTAGGGGTGCCGTAGGGGCGGTCAGCGGCGAGACTCGACGTATGGCGCCCATCACCGAGGTAGAAGGGCGGCGGGTCGCGCTCAGCAACCTTGAGAAGGTGCTGTATCCGGCCGCCGGGTTCACCAAGGGCGAGGTACTGCACTACTACGCGACCATCGCCGACGTACTGCTGCCGCATCTGCGGGACCGGCCGGTGTCGTTCCTGCGGTATCCGGACGGGCCCGACGGGCAGGTGTTCTTCACCAAGAACGTGCCGCCGGGTACGCCGGAGTGGGTCACCACCGCCGAGGTGCCCAGGATGGAGGGGCCGGCGCGGATGGTGCTCGTCCAGGATCTGGCGAGTCTGATGTGGGCCGCCAATCTGGTGACCGAGTTCCACACCCCGCAGTGGCTGATCAAGGCGCCCGGCGAGGCGGACCGGCTGGTGTTCGACCTCGACCCGGGGGCGCCGGCGACGGTCGTGGAGTGCTGCCGGGTCGCCGTGTGGCTGCGGGACCGGCTCGCGGCGGACGGGATCGAGGCGTGGCCGAAGACGTCCGGGGCGAAGGGGCTGCATCTGCTGGCCGCCGTGCGGGCCGCGTCGTCCGAGCAGGTCAGCGAGTACGCCAAGGAGCTCGCCGTGGAGGCGGAGCGGGAACTGCCGCGGCTGGTCGTGCACCGGATGACGAAGAGCCTGCGGCCCGGAAAGGTCTTCGTCGACTGGAGCCAGAACGCCGCGCGGAAGACCACCGCCACGCCCTACACGCTGCGGGCGCGGGCCCGGCCGCTGGTGTCGGCGCCGGTGACCTGGGAGGAGGTCGAGCAGTGCGCGGCGCCGGGGCAGCTGGCCTTCACCGCGGCGGACCTCGCCCCGCGCCTGCAGGACTACGGCGATCTGCTGGCCCCGCTGCTCGACGCGGGGCGGGCCGCGCGGTGTCCTGTGCTCAGCTAGAAGTGCCGGGGTGGGCCGTCTGCCGTCTGCGGCGCCGTGGGCGCTGGTCGCGCCCCCGCGGCAGAGCCGCACACCGATACAGCCCCGCGCCCCTTTGGGGCCGCTCCCCCTGCCCGCTCAGACCCGCTCCCACGTACGGCGGTCCCTGGCCATCGCGTGCAGGGCCTCCACATCCGCCGGCTTGAGCACGCCGCCGAGGCGGGCGAGGCCTGCGAGGTCCGTGTCCTGGAAGACGCGGACCTCGCGGAGGGGGGCGGTGATCTGGACGTCCGCGGGGCCTGCCACGGCGAGCAGCGGGTGGACCTCGGCGGTCAGGGCGTAGGAGGCGCGGTCGGCGTCGGCGCGGACGCGGCGCAGCAGCGGGCGGGATTCGCGGCGGCCCAGGGTGACCATGGGGTCGGCGATCCGGACCCGCTGCTTACGGGCGTACACGGTGTGGATCGCGAAGAGTCCGCCGGGACCGATCGCCAGGTGGTGGACGCGGTCGCCGCCGGGCAGCGGGATGGAGTGCAGGGCGTGCCAGCCCACGCCGTCCAGCCGGTCCAGGGCCTCCCCCACCGCCTGCTCGGCGGTCAGGGCCCGGCGGCGCGGGTCGGGGCGCAGCCGGTGGGCCGGTCCGGGGTCACGGTCCAGGGCGATGTGCAGGGCCTCGCCGGGGCGGTTGGGCGCCAGGTCGTCGTCCGGGTGGAGGGCGAGGCGGGCCAGTTCCGCGGAGGTCGGCACCGGGGGCGGGCCGACGGCGACGGGGCCGGTCAGGAAGGGGCCGAGGGCTTCGAGTACGCCCTCTCTGTGGTCGTCGCTGAGCAGGTGGACCCGGGCCGCCTCACGGTCGTACCAGGCGATGTTCCGCCCGTCCGTGAGGCAGACGTACAGCCGTTCCCGGCCGTGCCGCCAGGTCGGTATGACGCGCAGTCGGCTCATGCACCATCACCCCATGACCATGGGACCAGGCGGGGTGCTCCAGGGGCAAGGACCCGGTTACCTTTGGGATGAGTTGGCATGGGCTTGGGGAGGCTCGATTGCGGACCCGCGGGAACCAGCCAGACGTACCCGCTCCGGACGACCCGTGGAGCGAGATCGTGCCCGGCCTGTGGATGGGCGGGCACGAGGTCAGGGGCGCCTCGGGGCAGGTGGAGTTCGTCGTCGTGCACGACGAGTTCGATCTCGTGCAGAGCCTTCTCCGGCTGCCGGGGCACGGGCCGGACCCGGGCGTCGAGCACCATGTGTGGCCGATTCCGGACGGCCCGCTGGACGGCACGCAGCTCACGGGCGTGATGCGGCTCGCGCAGGCCGCGAGCGAGGCGCTGGACGAGGGCCGCAGGGTCCTCGTCCGCTGCTACCACGGCTACAACCGCTCCGGGCTGGTCGTCGCGCACACCCTGGTCCGGCGGGGCCGCTCCGCCGAGGAGGCGATCCGGCTGATCCGCGCCCACCGCTCGCCCTGGGCACTGCACAATGAGCTGTTCGTCGCGTACCTGCGGGCGGGGCTCTCGACGGCCCGGCTACTGGAGGAGCTGGCCGAATGACGCCGGCGCGCAGGCCGGCGGTCCCCCGGTGTACGGGACCCACGATCATCCAGGACCACAGGAGTGCCGTGCCCCTCAGCCGCCGCCGTGTCCGGGCCGTCCCGCCCGGGCGGCTACGGCGAGGGGTCGCCGTACCGCCTCCAGTGGGGGTGCCTGCTCTGCGCTCCTATGGACCAGCGTGGCGCGCGCCCCTCCTTGCGCGCTCCTAATGTGGCGATTAGTCAGATTCGCCACATTAATGGAGGTAACGGCCATGTCTCTGCGCACCGGCCTCATCCGCCGTCTCGCCATAACTGCCGCTGCCGTCGCGCTCGCCGGTGCGACCGCCGTGACGCCCGCCGTCGCGGATGACGAATGGGGCAGCAGCGGCGGTGACCCGGAGTTCAGCAGCGACGATGCAACGGACGAGTTCGGCGCCCGGGGCGACTATCGCGATCCACGCCGCTACCGGGGCGTGGTCACCGCCGACCGGCTGATCCTGCGCAGTGCGCCGGCACGTGGCAGCCGGCCGGTCCGGTCGGTCCACCGGGGCGATGTCGTCTCCATCTTCTGCAAGACACCCGGGCAGAGCGTGCAGGGCAACCCTCTCTGGTACCTCCTCACGGACGGCACCTGGGCCTGGGGTGCGGCGCGGTTCATCGACAACATCGGCCCCGCGCCACGCTGGTGCTGATGACGAAAGCTCACAAGAGGCACTATTCAGTTAAGTTCCGGATATGAGCAAGGCCGGAACCACTTCGGTAGCGGCGGCGGACCCTGTCACGGCCGTCGCACGCCTCCCCCGGCGCCGTGGCATCGAACTCGCCCTCATCGTCGTCGCCGTACTGCTGTCGGTGTACGGCTACTGCGATGTCGGCCTGGCGAAGAACGGCTCCCTCCCGCCCGGCGCCGCCGGCTACGGCGCCGGGCTGGGCGTGCTCGCGTTGCTGGCGCACTGCGCGGTCCGCCTGCGAGCCCCGTACGCCGACCCGCTTCTGCTGCCGATCGGCGTGCTGCTCAACGGGCTCGGCCTGGTGCTGATCTACCGGCTCGACCTGGAGACGCCGGACGACCGGGCGGCGCCCACCCAGCTGGTGTGGTCGACGCTGGGCGTGGGGTTCTTCATCGTCGTCGTACTGCTGCTGCGCGACCACCGGGTGCTCCAGCGCTATGCGTACGTGTGTGTCGTGGCCGCCCTCGCCCTGCTCACGCTGCCGATCTTCTTCCCGGCGGTGAACGGTGCCCGGATCTGGATCCGGATCGCGGGATTCTCCATCCAGCCGGGCGAGTTCGCGAAGGTGCTGCTCGCGGTGTTCTTCGCCGCGTATCTCGCCGCCAACCGCAACGCGCTGCGCTACACCGGCCGCCGCATCTGGCGCCTGCAGCTGCCGACCGGCCGCGTGCTCGGCCCGATCGTCGCGATCTGGCTGCTGAGCGTCGGGGTGCTGGTCCTTGAGCGCGACCTGGGGACGTCGCTGCTGTTCTTCGGCCTGTTCGTGGTCCTGCTGTACGTCGCCACCGGACGCACCGGCTGGATCGCGGTGGGGCTGCTGCTGGCCGCGCTGGGTGCGGTCGCCGTCGGCTGGCTGGAGCCGCATGTGCACAGCAGGGTCGAGGACTGGCTGCACCCCTTCGCGTCGATCGAGGCGGGCCTGGGCGCCAACCAGCTGGCCCAGTCCCTGTTCGCCTTCGCGGCGGGCGGCCTGCTCGGCACCGGCCTGGGGCTCGGCCACTCCGTCCTGATCGGCTTCGCCGCCAAGTCGGACTTCATCCTGGCGACGGCGGGCGAGGAACTGGGGCTGGCCGGCCTGTCCGCGATCTTCCTGCTGTACGGCCTCCTCGTGGAGCGCGGCTACCGGGCGGGGCTGATGCTGCGTGACCCGTTCGGCCGACTCCTCGCGGTCGGCCTCGCCTCGATCGTGTCGCTCCAGGTGTTCGTGATCGCGGGCGGGGTGACCGGCCTGATCCCGCTGACCGGCATGGCGATGCCGTTCCTGGCGCAGGGCGGCTCATCGGTGGTGACGAACTGGGCGATCGTGGCGCTGCTGGTGCGGGTCAGCGACTCGGCACGGCGGCAGTACGACGGGCAGGTGGCCCCATGACCCGGCACATCAGGCTCGCCGCGGTGTTCTGCGCCCTGCTCCTGGTCGCGCTCCTTGCGAACGCCGCCCGCATCCAGGTCTTCCAGGCCGGGCCCTACGACGACAATCCGGCCAACCGCCGCCAGAACATCGCCCGTTACGGCCAGCCGCGCGGCGACATCCTGGCCGACGGCGCCCGGCTCACCGGCTCGGAGGACACCGGCGAGCAGCTCCGCTACGAGCGGACGTACGCACACGGCCCGATGTACGCGCCGGTCACGGGCTTCGCCTCGCAGGTGTACGGCACGACGCTCCTGGAGCACGCCGAGGACGACGTCCTGTCGGGCACGGACCCGATGCTCTCGCCGTTCCCGCTGTGGAACGACTTCACGCGGTCGCAGAACGCGGGCGGCGACGTCGTGACGACGATCGAACCGGCCGCGCAGAAGGCGGCGTACACCGGGCTCGGCGGGCGCAAGGGCGCCGTGGCGGCGATCGAGCCGGCGACGGGGCGGATCCTGGCGCTGGTGTCCACGCCGTCGTACGACCCCGCCCTGCTGTCCGGGAACGGGCCGGCGGTGAAACGGTCCTGGGAGCGGCTGAACGGCGACCCGGACAAGCCGATGCTCAACCGGGCGGTGCGGCAGACGTATCCGCCGGGCTCCACCTTCAAGGTGGTGACCGCGGCGGCGGCGCTGGACGCCGGTGTCCTGAAGAACCTGGACGAGCCGACGGACTCGCCCGACCCGTACACCCTGCCCGGCACGACGACCTCGCTGACGAACGAGGCGGACGGCTGCCGGGACGCCTCGCTGCGGGAGGCGTTCGTATGGTCGTGTAACACGGTGTTCGCGAAGCTCGGCGTGCGGGTGGGCGTCGCGGACATGGCGCGGACGGCTCAGGCCATGGGCTTCAACGACACCGAGGTGAAGATCCCCTTCTCGGTGGCGCCGAGCACCTTCGACACCTCGGTGGACCGGGCGCAGCTCGCGCTGTCGTCGATCGGGCAGTACAACACGCGGGCCACGCCCCTGCAGATGGCGATGGTCGCGGCGGCCGTGGCGAACGGCGGGCAGGTGCGGTCGCCGTACCTGGTCGAGCGGACCACCCGGGCCGGCGGCGCGACCGTGGCGACGGCCGGGTCGCGTCCGATGCGGCACATGATGCACCCGTCGACGGCCGTCCGCATGAAGGAGCTGATGGCCGACGTGGTCACGGAGGGCACCGGCCGGCACGCCGCCATCCGCGGTGCGACGGTCGGCGGCAAGACCGGCACCGCCCAGCACGGCGTCGACAACTCCGGGATGCCGTACGCCTGGTTCGTGTCCTGGGCGCAGCGCGACGGCGACATGCAGCCGAAGGTGGCCGTCGCGGTGGTGGTCGAGGACGCGTCGGCACGCCGGGGCGAGATCAGCGGGGGCGGGGACGCGGCGCCGATCGCGCGGGCGGTGATGAGAGAGGTACTGAACTCGTAGGCGGGCGTGCCCGATGGGTGAGACGGGGGTACCCGTCCCCCTCCTCCCGACCTACCGTTCGGTCCATGACGCATGCCGACATCGTGTACGAACTCGCCGAGGTCAACATCGCCCGCCTCAAGTTCCCCTTGGACTCCCCCGGGTTGAAGGACTTCGTCGACGCGCTCGACCCGGTCAACGCGGATGCGGACGCCGCTGACGGATTCGTCTGGCGGCTGCAGTCGGACGGCGGCGACGCGACCGACATCCAGGTCTTCGGCGACGAGTGGCTGATCATCAACATGTCGGTGTGGCGGGACGCGAACGCGCTGACCGCGTACATGTACCAGGGCCGGCACCGCGAGATGCTCGCGCGGCGGCGAGAATGGTTCGAGCGGGTCCAGGAGGCGATGGTGGCGATGTGGTGGGTCCCGGCGGGCCACCGCCCCACCGTCGCCGAGGCGGAATCCCGCCTGCTGCACCTGCGCACGAACGGCCCGACCCCGTACGCCTTCACCTTGCGTACGTCCTTCCCCGCGCAGGGTGCGCAGCCGGTGGCCCTGGAGGTCCCGGACGGCCTGGGCTGCCCGGCGTAGCGCTCCGCGGGACGCGCGGTGACGGGCCGACGGCCGTCTGCGTGCTCGTCGTGGCTGGACGCGCAGTTCCCCGCGCCCCGCGGCTGCGGCTGACCGTACGGATGGCAGTTCACGGCCGCACCGACGGTGACCGGGCGCGCGACCCGCGGACCGCCGCCCTGGTCGAGGCTCGCGCGGCGGATGGCTGAGACTGGTGCCGTGAAGAGCGAAGACACCCCCTTCGAGGGCGGACCGATGGACGGCCGCGTCCTGCCGGTGCTGCTGGGCATGACCGGGCACCCGCCCAAGACGTACCGCATCCCCGTCCCGGCACCGGACGGCGGCGAGCCGACCGTGCTCGTCTACCGCAGGGTGCCGCGCGGGCACAGCAGGCGGCTGGGGCTGACGCAGGGGTGGAAGTACGAGTACGACCCCCAGGGAAAGCGCGGCAGCGGACTGAAGTGGCCGTGGTCCAAGCCAGACACCACGCCGGGCGGCAAGCGGGATGACGCCGACGAGTGACGGCGTTGCGCCGAACCGCGCACACCCGGCGCGCGAAACACCAGTGGCCGCCTGATGCTCGCGGTGCGGAGCGGAGGGGCCGCCCGCACCGGAGGTGATGACATGTCAGGACGCCTTCTGCGTCTGGTCTGTACGGCGGCGGTGGCGACGCAGGCCGTTCTCGCGGCCGTACCCGCCATGGCCGTACCGAAGCCCGGCGACCGTTCGGTGGCCGCGCTGCTGACGGACCTTCAGCGACTGTACCGGGAGGCCGAGCAGGCCACCGAGACCTACAACGCCACCGAGGAGCAGCTGAAGAAGCAGCGCGCCGAGGTCGGCCGCCTGGACCGCTCCCTGGCCCGCGCCAGGCTCTCCCTGCACGACAGCCGTGGGGCGGCCGGACGGCTCGCGCGGCAGCAGTACCAGAGCAGCACCGACATCTCCCCGTACGTACGGCTCCTCCTGGCCCGGGATCCACAGCGCGCGCTCGACCAGGGGCATGTGATCGGGCAGGTGGCCCGGGATCGGGCCGAGACCCTGGACCGGCTCACCGGAACCGAGCGAAGGGCCGACGACCTCGCACGCCGGGCCCGCACCGCCCTGGACCGCCAACTCGCCCTCGCCGCACGGCAGAAGAAAGAGCGCGACGAGGTACGCAGACGCCTCCACGACGTCGAGCGACTCCTCGCCTCCCTCACCGCCGAACAGCTCACCGCCCTGACCGAGTTCGAGAAGAACGACACCGAGAAGGCGCAACGGAAATTCATGTCGTCCGGCGCCCTGACCGACGACCGCCCGCCGTCCCGAAAGGGCGACGACGCGCTGCGCTACGCCGTACGGCAGCTCGGCAAGCCCTACGAATGGGGCGCCGAGGGCCCGAAGACGTACGACTGCTCGGGCCTGACCTCACAGGCCTGGGAGCACGCCGGCACCCCCATCCCGAGAACCAGCCAGGAGCAATGGGCACAGCTCCCCAGAATCCCCCTGAAGAAGCTGCGCCCCGGCGACCTGGTCATCTACTTCCCCCAGGCCACGCACGTGGCGATGTACCTGGGCGACGGCAAGGTGGTGCACGCGCCAAGAACCGGCGAGAGGATCAAGCTGGCCCCGATCGCGGCCAACCCGATCCTGGGCGCCGTACGACCGGATGACGTCAGGAAGCCCCAGCCACCGAACCGAGATAAGCCTCGGTCTTCTCCGGCTCATAGAAGTAGTTCTCAAAGTCAGCCGGATCGTCGAAGCCATTGGCGAAGCGATCAGCCACCGGCTGCAACTGCCCTGCCGCCCCGATGAGGTTCAGCACATGCTCCGGCGGCGGAGCCAGCAGCGCGTTCGTCCACTTGGTGGTGTGCCGGGCGGTGTCCCAGTACCGCTCGAAAGTCCCCCGCATCCACGCCTCGTCGAACTCCTGCTCGCCATGCTCAAGGATCGAGGCGAGGTACGAAGCGGCGCACTTGGACGCGGAGTTGGAGCCCTGGCCGGTGATCGGGTCGTTCGCGACGACGACGTCCGCGACGCCGAGGACCAGCCCTCCGCCGGGAAGACGCCCGATGGGGTTGCGGACGGTGGGCGCGTATCGCCCGGCCAGTGTGCCACCGGCGTCGGTGAGTTCGACCTGCGTGGCCCGCGCGTACTCCCACGGCGTGAACCGCTCCATGAGTTCCAGGGTCAGGGAGAGGTGCTCCGCCGGGTCCTTGACGCCGTTGAAGACGTCCAGCGGGCCGCCGGGTATGCCCTCCCAGAACAGGATGTCGGCGCGGCCGGAGGTGGTCAGGCACGGCATGACGAACAGTTCACCGACGCCCGGGACCAGGTTGCAGCGGACGGCCTCGGTGTCGGGGTGCTCGGGGCGCGGGCCCAGGCCGTGGACGTACGACACGGCGAGCGCGCGCTGCGGCTCGCTGTACGGCGAACGCTCCGGGTCGCGGGCGAACATGGACACCAGCTCGCCCTTGCCCGCCGAGACCAGGACGAGGTCGTACGTACGGGAGAAGTAGTCGAGGTCGCCGACCGCCGCGCCGTGGATGACCAGCTGGCCGCCGCGCTGCGCGAAGGTCTCCATCCAGCCCGCCATCTTCACCCGCTGGTCGACCGACTGGGCGAACCCGTCGAGCCCGCCCAGCCAGTCGATCACGCGCTGCGTGGGGCCCGGGTCGTGCGAGCCGGGGGCCGCGACCGAGACGCCGAGTCCTTCGATCTTCGGGGCCTGGGACTCCCAGAAGTTCAGCTGGAGATCGCGCTCGTGCCGCAGCGCCGTGTGGAACATGCACTGCGTCGACATGACCCGGCCGTTGCGGATCTCGTCCGCCGTCCGGTTGGACATCAGGGTGACCTCGTACCCGTGCGCCTGAAGGCCGAGGGCGAGCTGGAGCCCGGACTGGCCGGCTCCGACGACGAGTATCTTCCGCATGCGGGTGGTGGCTCCTCAGTGGCAACAGTGGCAACAGTGTCGACGGTGGCGACTACTCGGGGGTGACGTCCAGCGCGTGACCGACGAGGGCGAGGAGGGTCTCGATCACGGATATCCTCCGTCGCGCATCCATGATCATGACAGGTATGTGCGCGGGGATCGTCAGGGCCTCCCGTACGTCCTCCGGCCCGAACCGCTCGCTGCCGTCGAAGTGGTTGACCGCGACGACATACGGCAGCCCGCAGCTCTCGAAGTAGTCCAGCGCCGGGAAGCAGTCCTTCAGGCGCCGGGTGTCGGCCATGACCACGGCGCCGATCGAACCGCGCACCAGGTCGTCCCACATGAACCAGAACCGCTGCTGGCCCGGCGTGCCGAACAGGTAGAGCACCAGGTCGTCGTCGAGCGTGAGGCGACCGTAGTCCATGGCCACCGTGGTGGTCAGCTTCTCCGGCGTGCCGGTGAGGTCGTCGGTGCCCTCACTGGCCTGGGTCATCAGCGCCTCCGTCTGGAGGGGCGTGATCTCCGAGGCGGCCGTGACCAGCGTGGTCTTGCCCACACCGAAGCCGCCCGCGATGACGATCTTCGTGGCGACGGGGGCGCGGGCGAGCTGCGTCTGCCAGGACCTGAGGTTGCCCTCGGGCTCGGGCCCGGCCCCGACGGAGGGGGATACGCCTCTCGCGGCGTCAGAGACGACGGAGTCCACTCAGCACCCTTTCCAGCAGTGCCCGGTCCGGCCGGCCGGTGCCGTGGCCGGTTCCGGTGCCGTGCACACGGATCTTTCCCTGGTCCGCGAGGTCGCTGATGAGCACGCGGACCACACCGAGCGGCATCTTCAGCAGCGCGGCGATCTCGGCCACCGTGCGCATACGGCGGCACAGTTCGACGATGGCCTGCATCTCCGGCATCACCCGGCCCCGTGTACCGGTGAGGGAACCATTCAGCAGTTCCTTGCGCTCCTCGGGGGCTTCGAGCGCGGCTACGAACGTCTCCACCAGGAGGACATGCCCGAAGCGGGTGCGACCGCCGGTGAGCGAGTAGGGGCGTACCCGGGCGGGCTTGCGGTCGGCGCCGCGGACCGGGAGCCTCTTCGGCGTACTGCTGCTCATCAGGCGCTCCCCGCCGACTCGGACTCAAGGGATTTGCGGAGTTCGCTGCGGAGTTCCGGCGTCAGGACATGACCGGCACGACCGACGAACAGTGCCATGTGATATGCCACCACGCTCATGTCGCAGTCGGCCGAGCCGTACACGCCGAGCAGCGACCCGTCGCTGATCGACATCACGAACAGGCTGCCCTCGTCCATCGCGACCATCGTGTGCTTCACCGCGCCGAACTCCATGAGCTTCGCGGTACCGACGGTGAGGCTGCCGATGCCCGAGACGACGGTGGCGAGGTCGGCGGAGGAGCCGCGGGGGCCTGCCGGGCGGACGGCGCCGGCCTCGCGTGCCTTGGCCATGGGGCCCGGGTCGGAGGAGAGGAGGAGCAGGCCGTCGGAGGAGACCACCGCGACCGACTCGATGCCCGGCACCTCCTCGACCAGGTTCGTCAGCAGCCAGTGCAGATTGCGGGCTTCACTGCTCAGTCCGAAGGTACTGGGCGCGGTCAACTGCTTGCCTCCTCGACGGTGCCCCCCGTGGCTTCTTCGGCTTGTGCGGCCTGTGCGGCTTGTGCCGCTTGTGTGGCATCTGCGGCATGTGGGTCATGCGGTGCGCGGGTGGCCGGTATCTGGTTCTGCCCCGTCTTTTCGGCGATCTCCGCCTCCACGTCGCGGTAGCCGGCCTCCGCCCCCCGGCGGAAGCCGCCGAGGCGGCGGCGCAGTGCTTCGGCGTCCACGGAACCGCTGCGGGGGCGCTGCGCTTGCGTGGGCGTGGTGATCTTCGGGGTGCGCTTGGGCAGGCCCTTGTCGGTGACGAGTTGTTCGGGCGTGTCGGCGGTGCGCTGGTGTTCGGCCTGGGCCTGGGCCTCGGCTTCGCCTTCGGCGGGTTCGTTCCCACCCGCACCACCCGTGCGGGTTTCGTCGTCGGGTGCGGGTGGCCCCTGTGGGGCGTCCTCGCCATCGGCGGCCGCGGGTTCCGTCGGCGCCAAGGCGGGGATCAGGAGCTCGATCGTCGTCTCGCTCGGATGCTCCCGCGGGCCCACCGGATCCGGTACGGCCTTCTCGACGCCCTCCGTTACCCGCACGTCTGCCTCGGCACCCCGCGTCTCCCGTACGTCTGCCTCCGCGCCCCGCGTCTCCCGTACGGTCTTCTCCGCGAGCGCGACCAGCGGGTCGTCGCCGTTCTCCGAACGGCCGTACAGGACGTTGGAGTTGACCTCGGCGTCCGCGCCCGGTGACGACGAGGGGACCTCGACGGGCGGGGCGGCGGCCAGCAGGCCCTGGGGCAGGACGACGACCGAGGTGACGCCGCCCTGCTTCTGCTCGCGCAACCGGACGCGGACGCCGTGCCGGTGGGCCAGGCGAGCCACGACGTACAGGCCGAGGCCGAGACCCTGCTCGCCCTCCTGGTCGTACGACGCCTCCGGGTCGAAGTCGGCGAGGCGGGCGTTGAGCGCGACCATCCGCGCGGCGGTCATGCCGATGCCCTCGTCCTGGACGGAGAGCATGACCTCGCCGCTCTCCAGCAGCCACCCGGAGATCTCGACGGGCAGCTCGGGCGGCGAGGACGAGGTCGCGTTCTCCATCAGCTCGGCGAGCAGATGGCTCAGGTCGTCCGCGGCGAACCCGGCGACATGGGCGTGTGGCGGCAGCGCGGCGATCCGGACCCGGTCGTATCGCTCGATCTCGCTCACCGCGGCCCGTACGACGTCGATCAGCGGCACGGGACCGGGGCTGTGCTGGACGTGCTCGGTGCCGGCGAGGACGAGGAGGTTCTCGCTGTGCCGGCGCATGACGGTGGCGAAGTGGTCGAGCTTGAAGAGGGTGGCGAGCCGGTCGGGGTCCTGCTCGCGCTCCTCCAGGCCCTCGATGACGCCGAGTTGGCGTTCGACGAGGCCGAGGGTGCGCAGTGCGAGGTTGACGAAGGTGGCGCCGATGCTGTCCCGCAGCCGGTTCAACTGGGCGGTGGACTCGGCGAGTTCGGCCCGCAGCTGCTCGCGGGCGTCGGCCATCTTCTGCCGCTGGCCGACGAGGTGCTTGCGGTCGGCCTCCAGCGTGGCGATCCGCTGGTGGAGGGCGGCGGCCTGCGCGTGCAGGGCGTTGACGGAGCGGACGACCTGGGCGAACTCGTCGTCGCGGCCGGTGAAGGTGATGGGCTCCTGGGCGGCGGGGTCCTCGGCGTCCGCCAGCCGGGCCGAGCCGCGCCGCAGGACGGAGAGCGGGCGGGTGAGCGTACGCGCCATGGCCGTGGCGATGCCGATGGTGAGCAGGATCAGCGCGGCGAGGGCGGCGATCCGGATCTCCAGCCCGGTGACGTCGTCGTCGCGCAGCCGGGCGAGGTCCTTGGTCCGCCGGTCGAAGAGCGCGGACTCCGCGCCGCGCATCGCGTCGACCCGGGCGGCCATGGCGGCGCCCGCCTTCTCGGCGCTGGTGTCGAGTTCGGCGTCGGAGAGGGTGGGCTGGTCGGTGAGGGAGGCGAAGTACCTCTCGCCGGAGTCGGCCTCGGGACCGGTGACCGTGTTGTTGTACGACGTCCGGGCCGACTTGGGCGCGGTGTCGCGGAACGCGGCGAGGGCCGCGTCGGACCGCAGCCGGGCCCCCTGAGCGGCAGCGGTGAGGGCGTCGCGCTGCTCGGTGCCGGCCTCGGAGGACTGGGTGACGGTGGTGGCCAGTCCGGTGACGGGGTCGATGACCGTCTGGGTGGTGCGGGGGATGCCGAGCGCGGCGAGAAGCAGTCCGCGGGCGGCGGCGGCCTGCTGGACGGCGGAGTCCAGCTCGGCGAGGGCGTAGGCGCCGGAGCCCGCGCGGGGCGGCATCTGCTCGGCCAGCTGCTCGGCGATCCGGTGGAGGTCGGCGAGGGTGGCGGAGTAGGCGTCGTGCGCGTCGAGAGCACTGCTCGCTCCGGTGAGCGCCGCTCTCCGTACGGCCGCGATCCCGTCGAGGTCGGACCGCAGCGAGGCGGGCAGGTCCGTGTCGGCGTGCAACTCCTCGACCAGCCGGTCCACACGCGCGCTGCGCTGCTCACTCGGCGCCTTGGACTCGGGCCGCCCGGCCGCGATGTACGAGGTCACCTCGTCCCGTTCATCGGCGAGCGAGTGGGCGAGCCCGAGCACGGCCTCGGTCTGCTCGGAGAGCGTCACCAGTGACTGGGAGTCGCTCAGTTGCTCCGACGCGGCGAGGAGGGAGGGCGCTCCGGCCCCGGCGACGGCGGCGGCCACCACGGCGACGGCGACGATCAGCCGGGTGCGTACGCGGGTCGGGCGGCCCTTGCCTGCGAGCGTGTCCGACGTGTGCTCCGTGCCCCCTGGAGAGGCCGTCTGCTTGCCTGTACGACGAGGCCGCGTCTTCTGCACCGATGCTCGCATTCCTGACTCGTGATGCCCATGGGCCCGGGTGGCGCCGCGTCAACCGGTGCTCCCAGCCGGTACGTCTGGTACTCCCAGCCGGTACGTCCGCCCGGTACGGATCCCGACCCTCCCATGCCGGTGGGCGGCGGTCGCGCATCACCTGACCCGCCACCCGAAGGAGTGAACCCCGGTGGGTAGTTGGCGGGCAAGTTCCTGTGGCTCTTGCAACCGGCCTCGGCGGCGGGCCGGTTGGACGTCTGCGGCGCACGGTGGCACCATGTGCCGCCGCGCCTTCCCGGAAGGAGCCATTCCAACCCATTTCAGGCACCTGACCTGCGGAAATCCTGCACGAGTACGCCAACTCGGCGACTCTTGCGCCCCTTTGACGAACCTCGTGAAGAGCTCGTGGAGACTGGCCGAATGCGAACCGAAGTCGTCTCGGAGCCCGGCGATCCGACCCACCCCAATGAGGACTTCGCGAGTGTCGCCGTACCGGCCTCGGGACAGGGCGGCACCCTGGTCGTCCTGGACGGAGTGACACCCCCGAAGGACGGGACGGGCTGTCTGCATTCCGTCCCCTGGTACACCGCACGTCTCGGCGGAGCCCTGACCGAACTGACCGTTTCACTCCCGGATGTTCCACTGACCGAGGCCCTCTCCCGCGCCATCACGCGTACCGCAGAGTCCCATGCGCAAACCTGTGACCTTTCTCACCCTCGCACCCCACAGGCCACCGTGGTCCTGACCCGGTGGTCGCAGGAGACCGTCGAGTATCTGGTCCTCTCCGACTCGGCGCTCTTGGTGGAGTCCACCGACGGCACGGTCACGGCCCTGCTCGACGACCGCCTCGCCCGCCTCCCCCGTGCCTCCCTCAGCACCGACGCCGTCGCCGACGCCACCGTCCGCAACAAGGAGGGTGGCTTCTTCACGGCCGCGGCGGACCCTTCGGTGGCGGCACGGGCGGTGACGGGGGTGCTGCCGCGCGGTGAGGTCCGGGCCCTGGCCGCCCTGAGCGACGGGGCGACCCGGTGGGTGGAGAAGTTCCGGGCGGGCGACTGGGCGGACTGCTTCGGCCTGGTACGCAAGGAGGGAGCCGGGGAGCTGGTGGCGCGGGTACGGGCTCTGGAACTGGCCGACACGGAGCGCGTGTTCCTCCGGCGCGGCAAGACGCATGACGACGCGACCGTGGTGTACGTGGAGCTGTGACGGGGGCCCGGAGAAGCGCCCCGTCGGAGCACGGCCGTGTCGAAGAGCGCTCAGCTCTCCATCTGCCGGTTCAGCTGGTGCAGCAGCCGGGCCAGTTCGGCGACCTCGCCGCGGTCCCAGTGGGCGAGCTGGTTGACGTACCGTGCCCGGCGGGCCTCCCGGACCTTGCCGACCCGCCCGCGTCCCTCCTCCGTGAGGTGGATCAGCCAGGCGCGGCCGTCCGCCGGGTCGGGTTCGCGGGCGACCAGGCCGAGGTCCTCCAGGGCGCGGAGCTGACGGGACATGGTGGCCTTGCCGACACCGATGTAGGCGGCGAGTTCCGTGGCGCGCTGGCCACCGAGTTCATCCAGACGGACCAGCAGCCCGTACGCGGCGGACTCCAGGTCGGGGTGGACCTCGCGGGCCATCTCGCCCTGGTTGGCGCGGGCCCGGCGCAGCAGCACCGTCAACTCGCGCTCCAGGGACAGGAATTCCCGGTCCACACCACTCGGCGACGCGTCGGATTCGACCCGACGTCCGCCGCCGTTTCCGTCTTCGTGCACGTCAGCCCCTACCTTGAACTTCCCGGTCCTGAGTTTCCGCCGGCTGCGGTCATCGCCGCAGCTCCGCCAGTATTTCGCAGGGGTTGACCGACGGCAGCCGCGTTCCCCCCATCGCCTTCTCCACCGAGCACGACCGAGCCCCCGGAGGCACGCTATGACCGTGCACAGACTTGGATCGGTACGCCCCCGGCGCCTCTCCCCCGCCGGCACCCTGCTCGCAGCCCTCGCCCTCCTCCTCGCCCTCGCCGCCCCGGCCACCGCGGCCGACGACCCGCCGGACGCCGACGAGCCCGCCCGCGGCTCCGCCTACATGGGCATGGGCGTCCTCGCCCACGACGGACAGCACGGCCTGCCCGCCGGCACCCGCGCCGCCCAGACGGAGGGCGTGGACGTCTCCAGCCATCAGGGCAACGTCGCCTGGTCCACCCTGTGGAGCAGCGGCGTCCGGTGGGCCTACGCGAAGGCGTCCGAGGGGACGTACTACACGAACCCCTACTTCGCCCGGCAGTACAGCGGCTCTCACGCCGTCGGCATGATCCGCGGCGCCTACCACTTCGCCACCCCCGACACCACCAGCGGCGCCGCCCAGGCGAACTACTTCGTCGACCACGGCGGCGGCTGGACCCGCGACGGCAAGACCCTGCCCGGCGCCCTCGACATCGAGTGGAACCCGTACGGCGCCGCCTGCTACGGCAAGACGCAGAGCGGCATGGTCACCTGGATCCGGGACTTCCTGAACCGGTACAAGGCCCGCACCGGCCGCGACGCCGTCATCTACACGGCCACCAACTGGTGGACCCAGTGCACCGGCAACTACGCCGGTTTCGCCTCCGCCAACCCGCTGTGGATCGCGCGGTACGCGTCGGCCCCGGGGACACTGCCTGCCGGGTGGAGCTACCACACGGCCTGGCAGTACACGTCGTCAGGACCCACGGTCGGGGACCACAACAGGTTCAACGGCGGGCTGGACCGACTGCGAGCACTGGCCAACGGCTAGCGCTGGCCAACGGCTGGCGCTGGCCAACGGCTGGCGCTGGCCAACGGCTGGCGCTGGCCAACGGCTGGCACGACGCCGCCCCGGCCGGGGGTCCGGAGGTCGCCCGCGCCGCGCTCGCCAACGGCTGGCGGTGCGCCGTACGGCGAAGGCCCGGGTCTCCCTCACGGGGCCCGGGCCCTGCCTTCCCGGTCGCGTCCTCCCCCAGTGCTCAACGCCTGGGAGGTGCCCCCATCGCCGCGACCGGAACCTCCGGCGCCGCGCCGTGGGTGGCCGGCGACAGGGCCAGTTCCAGAACCTGGCGGACGTCGGTGACGGCGTGGACGTCGAGCTTGTCCAGCACCTCGGCCGGGACGTCGTCCAGGTCGGGCTCGTTGCGCTTGGGGATGACCACGGTGGCGACGCCCGCCCGATGGGCCGCGAGGAGCTTCTGCTTCACGCCGCCGATGGGGAGGACCCGGCCGGTCAGCGACACCTCGCCGGTCATCGCCACGTCCGTACGGACCAGGCGGCCGGACAGCAGCGAGGCGAGGGCCGTCGTCATCGTGACGCCCGCGCTCGGGCCGTCCTTCGGCACCGCGCCCGCCGGGAAGTGGATGTGCACGCCCCGGTCCTTCAGGTCGGCGACCGGCAGCTCCAGTTCGGCGCCGTGCGAGCGGAGGAAGGACAGGGCGATCTGCGCGCTCTCCTTCATCACGTCACCCAGTTGGCCGGTCAGCGTCAGGCCCGCCGCGCCCGTCTCCGGGTCGGCCAGCGACGCCTCGACGAACAGGACGTCGCCGCCCGCGCCGGTCACCGCCAGGCCGGTGGCGACACCGGGTACCGCGGTACGGCGCTCCGCCGGGTCCTGCGCTGACTCGGGCACGTGGTGCGGCCGGCCGATCAGGCCACGGAGATCACCCTCGCCGACCGTGAACGGCAGCTCCCGCTCACCCAGTTCGTGCTGCGCCGCGACCTTGCGGAGCAGCCGTGCGACGGAGCGCTCCAGGTTGCGCACGCCCGCCTCGCGCGTGTACTCGCCGGCGAGCCTGCGCAGCGCGTGCTCGTCGATGACGACCTCGTCCGGGCTCAGGCCGGCCCGTTCCTGCTGGCGCGGGAGCAGGTGGTCGCGGGCGATGACGATCTTCTCGTCCTCGGTGTATCCGTCGAGGCGGATCAGCTCCATGCGGTCGAGCAGGGCCTCCGGGATGGCCTCCAGGACGTTCGCCGTGGCGAGGAAGACGACATCGCTCAGGTCGAGTTCGACCTCCAGGTAGTGGTCGCGGAACGTGTGGTTCTGGGCCGGGTCCAGGACCTCCAGCAGAGCGGCGGCCGGGTCGCCGCGGAAGTCCGAGCCCACCTTGTCGATCTCGTCCAGCAGGACGACCGGGTTCATCGACCCGGCCTCCTTGATGGCGCGGACGATACGGCCGGGCAGTGCGCCGACGTACGTACGCCGGTGGCCGCGGATCTCGGCCTCGTCCCGGACACCCCCGAGGGCGACCCGGACGAACGTGCGGCCCATGGCGTGCGCGACCGACTCGGCGACCGAGGTCTTGCCGACGCCGGGCGGACCGACGAGCGCGAGGACGGCACCGCCACGGCGCCCGCCCACGACCCCGAGCCCCCGCTCACTGCGGCGCTTGCGCACCGCCAGGTACTCGGCGATCCGCTCCTTCACGTCCTCAAGCCCGGAGTGCTCGGCATCGAGGACAGCCTTGGCACCCTGGATGTCGTAGGCGTCCTGCGTCCGCTCGTTCCACGGCAGTTCGAGGACGGTGTCGAGCCAGGTGCGGATCCAGGAGCCCTCCGGGGACTGGTCGCTGGACCGCTCCAGCTTGCCGACCTCCTTGAGCGCGGCCTCGCGGACCTTCTCGGGCAGGTCGGCGGCCTCGACGCGGGCGCGGTAGTCGTCGGACTCCTCGGCCGAATCCTTGGAGTTCTCGCCGTTCAGCTCGCGCAGTTCCTTGCGTACGGCTTCCAGCTGACGGCGGAGCAGGAACTCGCGCTGCTGCTTGTCGACGCCCTCCTGCACGTCCTTGGCGATGGTCTCCGCGACGTCCTGCTCGGCGAGGTGGTCGCGCAGCTGCTGGGTGGCGAGCTTGAGGCGGGCCACCGGGTCGCCGGTCTCCAGGAGTTCGACCTTCTGTTCGGTGGTGAGGAAAGGCGAGTAGCCGGAGTTGTCGGCGAGCGCGGCGACGTCGTCGATGGCCTGCACCCGGTCCACGACCTGCCAGGCGGCGCGCTTGCGCAGCCAGGCGGTGGCGAGGGCCTTGTACTCCTTGACCAGTTCGGCGACGTGACCGGGCAGCGGCTCGGGCACGCTCTCGTCGACCCTGGTCGCCTCGACCCACAGCGCCGCGCCCGGCCCGGTGGTCCCGGCCCCGATCTTCACGCGCCCGCGCCCGCGGATGAGGGCGCCCGGGTCACCGTCGGCGAGCCGGCCGACCTGCTCGACGGTGCCGAGCACGCCCGTGCCCGCGTACGTCCCGTCGATCCGCGGCACCAGCAGCACCCTCGGCTTCCCCGGCTCCGACCGAGCGGCGGCCTGGGCGGCCTCCACCGCGGCCCGTACATCGTTGTCGTTCAGGTCCAGTGGCACCACCATCCCGGGCAGCACGACCTCGTCGTCGAGCGGCAGCACGGGGAGAGTGAGCGGTGAGGACGTCGAAGCCATGATCTCCCTTTCGGCAGTCAAGTTGAGCTATGCCGACTCAATGCTTGTGAGCCTACGAATGTTCCCCCGGGCGCCCCGGAGCGTGTTCGCTGTCAGCGATCGAGGTGACTGTGCTGGTGGGAGGGTTGGGCCGCACGGAGAAGTGGGCCATACGGGGAGCAAGCCATATGGAGAGTGGGCCATATGGGGAAGTGGGCCATATGGGGAAGCGCGTCCTCAAACGACCGGCAAGCGCTGCCGCGGGTAACCGCCACCGCCACCGCCACCGCTGCCCCGGAGCCGGCCGCATTCCCCGGGCTACGCCAGGGCTACTCGGGGCCACTCAGGGCTACTCAGGCTGGTGCTCCGGGCCTCCGAAGTCCGGGCTGGTGTAGTCCGGGCTGGTGAAGCTCGGGCGGGTGCCCGCGGTGGATCCGTCCTCGGGGCTGCTGAAGCCCGGGCTGCTGTAGCCGACGCGGGGGGTGCGGCCTGCTGTCGGCGTGGGGTGGGGGGCCGCCGGGGCGCCGGGTTCGCTGAGCGCCTCCCGGAGGAACGGCAGGATGCCGCGTTCCAGCAGGGCCTCGCGCCAGGCATCTCTGGCCATGGCCACCCTGTCGCCCGGCTCACCGGAGGCGCCGGCCGCCGACGAGGGACCGTTGCGCAGGGCGGTGAGCAGCAGCCCGACGGCGGCGACGAGGATCGCGACGGCGGTCACCGCGCCGAAGACCCACCCGGTGGTCAGCAGGGTCTGGGCGATGCCCGACGCGGGTTCGAGCAGCTTCAGGAAGTACCCGACGACCAGGAAGACGGCCGCGGAGGTGCCGGCCAGGATGGGGGCCAGGACCGCGGCGACGGCGACGACACCCGCGCCGGCGCTCTCGGAGACCCCGTCCGTCTCGGCGGGCCGACCCAAGGAGGACGGCACCGGCCGGCGCGCTTCCTCACGGACGCGGACGTAGTCCTCGTACTCGGTCGCCGCAGCCGCCGTGATGAATCCGATCGCGTTGAGCGCCATGGTGCGCAGCTGTTCGGAGTTGAACCGCTGTACGACGGGGATCAGTTCAGGGCGGTGCGGGGCGGTGCGCAGCGCATCGTCGAGGATCTGCTCGAAATCCCGGCGGTCCTCGCTCAGGAGGCGCTGCGGAGCGCTGCCGGTTCTGTACGGCGCACGGGGGGCGCTCCTCGGCGGGGTCCACGGCGGTTCGGGGGGCGTCTCCCCGGGCGGCTGGCCCTGAACCCAGGCGGGCGGTGGCGCTGGTGACGCCGGGGCCAGGCGCAGCCTCGGTGGCGGGGGAGGAATCGGGGACGGGGCCGGATTCGGTGGCGCCGGCGGATTCGGGGACGGGGCCGGATTCGGTGGCGCCGACGGATTCGGTGGCGGGGCCGGATTCGGTGGCGCCGACTCCGGTTGTACGCCCGCGTCCTCGGCTGAGGCCGCGACCTGCCCCGGGCCCACGCCCACCCGTACCCCCAGGACCGCCGCCAGCACCCGTCGCCCGAACGGGAGTTCACGCCGTGCCCCCGCCTCCGCCGGCCCGCGTCCGGGACGCTCCATACCGAGCACGGCCGCCGCGAGGCGACGCCGCACCGAGCGTCTGGTGGTCATGGCGCCCCCTCCTCACCGACGACCGGACCGCCGTGCGGCAGCGATGGTGTCCCCCGGACGCCGCGGCCCCGGCTCGGCCCGCCCGCCGGATCCGCGGGCCGCCCGTTCGGCGGGGGCTGTTCCGCGGGCCCCGCCGGCACCGCCTGTACGTCCGGCGCGGCGATGTCCGTCCCGCCCGCCGCCACCTGCCCGCCCGCGACCGCCTGCCCGCCCGCGACCGCCTCGCTCACGGACTGGACGCGGGCGAGCTGGGTCAGGATCACCGGTGCCGAGATGCCGACGACGATCGCGGCGAAGGGGCCGCTGATCTGACCGGTGCCGCCCAGGAGCGCCGCCAGGCCGGCGCCCAGCACGCTGTGCACGGCGGCTGCCACCAGGTCGACCGCGGGATCGACGTACTCCTGGAACCGGGGTGCCGGAAGCTGCGGCCCCTGCGACTGCCCCTGCCCCGGCTCCCGCCCCGCCCGGCGGTGGGCGTTGCGGGCAGAGCGCCAGTTGGCGAACTGGATGTAGAAGTCGAGGGCACCTCGCAGCGCACCTCCTGCCGCTCCCAGCAGGATCAGCGTCGGCACGTCCACGTCGCCCCCGAGTGTCACGGACGGCTGGGTTCCATCGACCGGAACCCACGTCAAGAGCCTAGGACGACCGTGGGGGGCGAGGAAGACGCTTCCAGAAATCCGCTCGCCGACGTTGCGGGGGCAGCCCGGAGGTGTACCGCCGAACTGCGACCGCATGCATGTCTCGTCAACACGACGTCTGTATTTCCATCAACAATCCGTCAAAGAAGTGCCACGATGGGTCGATGCCCACCGCATACGACCCGCCCGAAGTCCTGGACCGTCGTGAGGGCCCGCACGGAGAGGTCGTCCTGCGCCGCCACGGCGAGCTGCTGCAGATCATCGCGAACGGCTGCTTCCTGATGGACACCTCCGACGGCCGCTCGGAGCGGCGGCTCGTCGATGTCGCACTCGACGCCTTGGACGCCCTGGACGCCCTGGACGCCCGTGCGCGGCCGAATCTGCTGATCGGAGGCCTGGGCGTCGGTTTCTCGCTCGCACACGCCGCGCAGAACCCGCGCTGGGGCCGCATCACCGTCGTCGAACGTGAACCGGCCGTCATCGACTGGCACCGCGAAGGCCCCCTGTCCGCGCTGTCCGCGAAGGCCCTCGCGGATCCCCGCACGGAGATCGTCGAAAGTGACCTGATCTCTTACGTCAATGAGATTTCCGACACGTACGACGCACTGTGCCTCGACATCGACAACGGGCCCGAATGGACCGTCACCGAGGACAACGACGGACTGTACTCACCGGCCGGACTGGCAGGCTGCGCAAGGGCGTTGAGGTCCGGGGGCGTGCTGGCCGTCTGGTCGGCGAAGCCCTCTCCGGAATTTGAAGGAACCCTATGGAATGCCGGTTTCCAACGGGTGCGTACCGAAGAGATCCCCGTTGCCCGGGGCGTTCCGGACGTCGTACATCTCGGCGTCCGACCTGGATAGCAAAGGGCAGGTGACTCCCCGTACTCTGCTTCCCTGGCGCCGATCATTCACGTGCCAATCGCAGACATGCGCAGTCATAAGGGATCACCCCACGGATTCCGGAACGCAACTTCAGGGGCGGGCGATGGAGCAGACACACACCTCCCACAACGGCACGGCGACGGCCACCCCGGGCGCACAGCGCCGGGTGCTGGTGGTCGAGGACGACCCCACGATCGTGGACGCCATCGCCACCCGCCTGCGTGCCGAAGGATTCCTCGTACAGACGGCGGGCGACGGCCCGGCCGCGGTCGACACGGCCGAGGCCTGGCAGCCCGACCTGCTGATCCTCGACATCATGCTGCCCGGCTTCGACGGCCTGGAGGTCTGCCGGCGCGTGCAGGCCGCGCGGCCGGTGCCGGTGCTGATGCTCACGGCACGCGACGACGAGACGGACATGCTGGTCGGGCTCGGCGTCGGCGCCGACGACTACATGACCAAGCCGTTCTCGATGCGTGAGCTGGCCGCCCGGGTGCACGTACTGCTGCGCCGGGTGGAGCGGGCCGCGATCGCCGCGTCCACACCGCGCAGCGGCATCCTGCGCCTCGGCGAGCTGGAGATCGACCACGCGCAGCGCCGGGTGCGGGTCAGGTCCGAGGACGTGCACCTCACGCCCACCGAGTTCGACCTGCTGGTCTGCCTGGCGAACACCCCGCGCGCGGTGCTCTCCCGTGAGCAGCTGCTCGCCGAGGTGTGGGACTGGGCGGACGCCTCCGGCACCCGGACCGTCGACAGCCACATCAAGGCGCTGCGGCGGAAGATCGGCGCCGAGCGGATCCGTACGGTGCACGGCGTGGGCTATGCGCTGGAGACGCCGACGCCATGAACGACGGGCCGGCCCCGCGGAGAGGCCCCGGGGAGCCCTGGGGCGGTGTGCGTCCGTTCTCGATCAAGACCAAGCTGGGTGCGCTCGTCGTCATCTCGGTCCTGATCACCACCGGCCTGATGATGATCGCCATGCGCACCGAGACCGAGCTGCGCTTCATCACGGTCTTCTCAATGATCGCCACGCTGCTGATCACGCAGTTCGTGGCGCACTCGCTGACCGCGCCGCTGGACGAGATGAACGCGGTGGCCCGGTCGATCGCGCAGGGCGACTACACACGCCGGGTGCGTGACAACCGGCGCGACGAGCTGGGCGACCTGGCCGAGACGATCAATGCCATGGCCGACGAGCTGGAGGAGCAGGAACGCCAGCGCAAGGAACTGGTGGCGAACGTCTCGCACGAGCTGCGCACGCCGATCGCGGGCCTGCGCGCGGTGCTGGAGAACATCGTCGACGGCGTGACCGAGGCCGACCCGGAGACCATGCGGACGGCCCTGAAGCAGACGGAGCGGCTCGGACGGCTGGTCGAGACCCTGCTCGACCTCTCCCGGCTCGACAACGGCGTGGTACCGCTGAAGAAGCGGCGTTTCGAGGTGTGGCCGTATCTGTCGGGCGTGCTGAAGGAGGCCAACATGGTCTCCTCGGTCCGCGCGGGCATGGCGTCCGGATCCGGCAGCCACACCCGTACGGACGTCCATCTGCACTTGGACGTGTCACCGCCGGAACTGACCGCGCACGCCGACCCCGAGCGGATCCACCAGGTCGTCGCCAACCTCATCGACAACGCGGTCAAGCACAGTCCGCCGCACGGCCGGGTGACCGTGAAGGCCCGGCGCGGGAACTGCCCCGAGTCGCTGGAGCTGGAGGTCCTCGACGAGGGGCCCGGTATCCCCAGGTCGGAGTGGCACCGCGTGTTCGAGCGGTTCAACCGGGGAGCCGTCAACCGCCCGCACGGACCGGGCAGCGACGGCGGCACGGGGCTGGGCCTGGCGATCGCCCGCTGGGCGGTGGATCTGCACGGCGGCCGGATCGGCGTGGCCGAATCTGCGCGAGGTTGCCGGATTCTGATCACCCTTCCGGGCGAGCCATCTATGCCAAGTTGACGTAAAGTTCGAACCGGAGCCAGAAGATCCATGTCGGTCCCCGCTGATGGACACGTGTGATCAGGCAGATGCCCGCGCCATGATCGCGCCGGGTCGGGGCCGAGCCATCCCTTCCGCACCAGAACCACGCTTGTTTCCCGCCATTTCCACCACCGAAACACGCGGTTCAGTGTGACTTACACGACGATGAGCAGGCCCGGACTGACCTTCGCGGCCATGGGGGCGTAGCCTTGATTCCCGCTGTCCATCACCTTGTGAAGCGGAAGAGGGCGGTTGCCGCCGTGTCGCCACAGTCCCCCAGTAACTCGAACATCTCGACCGACACCGACCAAGCGGGGAAGAACCCCGCGGCCGCGTTCGGTCCGAACGAGTGGCTCGTCGACGAGATCTATCAGCAGTACCTCCAGGACCCGAATTCCGTAGACCGCGCCTGGTGGGACTTCTTCGCCGACTACAAGCCCGGGGCCACCGCCCCGTCGGCTCCGGCGGGTACCACGGCCGCGGGGGCCGCGGGCACCACCACGGCTCCGCCGGCGCAGGCCCCGGCCGCGCCCGCCGCCCCGGCTCCGGCCCCGGCGGCCCCGAAGCCCGCCGCCGCGGCTCCCGCCCCGGCGAAGGCGCCCGCCAAGCCCGCCCAGCCCGCCGCCGCGCCGAAGGCCAAGGCCGAACCAGCCCCCCAGGCCCCCGACGGCCCGGAGTTCGTGACGCTGCGCGGCCCGTCCGCCGCGGTCGCCAAGAACATGAACGCCTCGCTGGAGCTGCCCACGGCCACGTCCGTGCGCGCGGTCCCGGTGAAGCTGCTGTTCGACAACCGCATCGTCATCAACAACCACCTCAAGCGCGCCCGGGGCGGGAAGATCTCCTTCACGCACCTGATCGGCTACGCGATGGTGCAGGCCATCAAGGCCATGCCGTCGATGAACCACGCGTTCGGCGAGAAGGACGGCAAGCCGACCCTCATCAAGCCGCCGCACGTCAACCTCGGCCTCGCCATCGACCTGGTCAAGCCCAACGGCGACCGCCAGCTGGTCGTCGCGGCCATCAAGAAGGCCGAGACGCTCAACTTCTTCGAGTTCTGGCAGGCCTACGAGGACATCGTCCGTCGGGCCCGCGACAACAAGCTGACGATGGACGACTTCACCGGCGTCACGGTCTCGCTGACCAACCCCGGCGGCCTCGGCACCGTCCACTCGGTCCCCCGCCTGATGCCCGGCCAGTCGGTCATCATGGGCGTCGGCTCCATGGACTACCCGGCGGAGTTCCAGGGCACCTCCCAGGACACGCTGAACAAGCTCGGCATCTCCAAGGTCATGACGCTCACGTCGACGTATGACCACCGGGTGATCCAGGGCGCGGCCTCCGGCGAGTTCCTGCGCGCGGTCGCCAACCTGCTCCTCGGCGAGAACGAGTTCTACGACGAGATCTTCGAGGCGCTGCGCATCCCCTACGAGCCGGTCCGCTGGCTCAAGGACATCGACGCCTCGCACGACGACGACGTGACGAAGGCCGCCCGGGTCTTCGAGCTGATCCACTCCTACCGGGTCCGCGGCCACGTCATGGCCGACACCGACCCGCTGGAGTACCGCCAGCGCAAGCACCCCGACCTCGACATCGTCGAGCACGGCCTCACACTCTGGGACCTGGAGCGCGAGTTCGCCGTCGGCGGCTTCGCCGGCAAGTCGATGATGAAGCTGCGCGACATCCTCGGCGTGCTGCGCGACTCGTACTGCCGCACCACCGGCATCGAGTCCATGCACATCCAGGACCCCAAGCAGCGCAAGTGGATCCAGGACCGGGTGGAGCGCGGCCACACCAAGCCGGAGCGCGAGGAGCAGCTGCGCATCCTGCGCCGGCTGAACGCCGCGGAAGCCTTCGAGACCTTCCTGCAGACGAAGTACGTCGGCCAGAAGCGCTTCTCCCTGGAGGGCGGCGAGTCCGTCATCCCGCTGCTGGACGCGGTGCTGGACTCGGCCGCCGAGTCCCGCCTGGACGAGGTCGTCATCGGCATGGCCCACCGCGGCCGGCTGAACGTCCTGGCCAACATCGTCGGGAAGTCGTACGCCCAGATCTTCCGCGAGTTCGAGGGCAACCTCGACCCGAAGTCGATGCACGGCTCCGGTGACGTGAAGTACCACCTGGGCGCCGAGGGCACGTTCACGGGCCTGGACGGCGAGCAGATCAAGGTCTCCCTGGCCGCGAACCCGTCCCACCTGGAGACGGTCGACCCGGTCATCGAGGGCATCGCCCGCGCCAAGCAGGACATCATCAACAAGGGCGGCACGGACTTCACGGTCCTGCCGGTGGCGATCCACGGCGACGCGGCCTTCGCGGGCCAGGGCGTGGTGGCCGAGACCCTGAACATGTCGCAGCTGCGCGGCTACCGCACCGGCGGCACGGTCCACGTCGTCATCAACAACCAGGTCGGCTTCACCGCCGCGCCGGAGTCGTCCCGCTCGTCGATGTACGCCACCGACGTCGCGCGCATGATCGAGGCCCCGATCTTCCACGTGAACGGCGACGACCCGGAGGCCTGCGTGCGCGTCGCGCGGCTGGCCTTCGAGTTCCGCCAGGCCTTCAACAAGGACGTGGTGATCGACCTCATCTGCTACCGCCGCCGCGGTCACAACGAGTCGGACAACCCGGCGTTCACGCAGCCGCTGATGTACGACCTGATCGACAAGAAGCGCTCGGTGCGCAAGCTCTACACCGAGTCCCTGATCGGTCGTGGCGACATCACCCTGGAAGAGGCCGAGCAGGCGCTGCAGGACTACCAGGGCCAGCTGGAGAAGGTCTTCACGGAGGTCCGTGAAGCGGTCTCCCAGCCGGTGACGGCTCCGGTGTCGGACCCGCAGGCGGAGTTCCCGGTCGCCGTGGGCACCGCGATCTCCACAGAGGTCGTGAAGCGGATCGCCGAGTCCCAGGTCAACATCCCGGACTCCTTCAGCGTCCACCCGCGTCTGCTGCCGCAGCTGCAGCGCCGGGCGGCGATGGTCGAGGACGGCACGATCGACTGGGGTATGGGTGAGACCCTCGCGGTCGGCTCCCTCCTGCTGGAGGGCACCCCGGTCCGCCTTTCCGGCCAGGACTCCCAGCGGGGCACTTTCGGCCAGCGCCACGCGGTTCTCATCGACCGTCAGACGGGCGGGGAGCACACCCCGCTGCAGTACCTCGCCGAGGACCAGGCGCGTTACAACGTCTACAACTCCCTGCTGTCCGAATACGCGGTCATGGGCTTCGAGTACGGCTACTCGCTGGCCCGCCCCGACGCGCTCGTGATGTGGGAGGCGCAGTTCGGCGACTTCGTCAACGGCGCGCAGACGGTGGTCGACGAGTACATCTCGGCGGCCGAGCAGAAGTGGGGCCAGACGAGCGGCGTGACGCTGCTCCTCCCCCACGGCTACGAAGGCCAGGGCCCGGACCACTCCTCGGCCCGTGTCGAGCGCTTCCTCCAGCTCTGCGCCCAGAACAACATGACGGTCGCGATGCCGACGCTCCCGTCGAACTACTTCCACCTCCTGCGGTGGCAGGTGCACAACCCGCACCACAAGCCGCTGGTGGTCTTCACGCCGAAGTCGATGCTGCGCCTCAAGGCCGCCGCGTCGAAGACGGAGGAGTTCACGTCGGGTCAGTTCCGCCCGGTCATCGGCGACTCGACGGTGGACCCGGCCGCGGTCCGCAAGGTCGTCTTCGTGGCGGGCAAGCTGTACTACGACCTGGAGGCCGAGCGCCACAAGCGCGGCGCCACCGACGCCGCATCTGCCGCGACGGCGATCATCCGCCTTGAGCGGCTGTACCCGCTGCCGGGTGCCGAGCTCCAGGCCGAGATCGCCAAGTACCCGAACGCCGAGAAATACCTGTGGGCCCAGGAGGAGCCGGCGAACCAGGGCGCCTGGCCGTTCATCGCCCTCAACCTGATCGACCACCTCGACCTCGCGGTCGGCGCCGACGTCCCCCACGGCGAGCGGCTGCGGCGCATCTCGCGTCCGCACGGCTCGTCCCCGGCGGTCGGCTCCGCGAAGCGGCACCAGGCCGAGCAGGAGCAGTTGGTGCGTGAGGTGTTCGAGGCGTAGTCCTCGCTGACGGCACGCACGGCGAAGGGCCCGGTTCCGGAGTTTCTCCGGGGCCGGGCCCTTCACTGTGTGTGCCGTCAGCCCAGGAAGGGCTCGAAGTCCCAGTAGGGGCGCGTGCGCTGGCGGGCCGAGATGGTGTGCGGGTGCTGCGCGCCGAGCGTCCGGGTCAGCGCCAGCAGGCCGTCTTCCTCAAGTTTCCCGGCCTCCTCCTGCTCGCGCGCCGCGCGCAGGTCCGCGGCCAGGGCCACCTGCCCGGACAGCGTGAGCGGATGCTCGTCGCCCAGCGCGTGCCGGGACCGGCGCAGCGTGTCCCGGCTCAGCTCGACGGCCTCGGCGATACGGCCGTTGAAGTTCCGCCCGCTCGCGGCGTTGAGGGCGCAGCCCAGGACCCACGGGTGGTCCGGGCCGAGCGTGGCGGTGAGGCCGGCCAGCGCGGCCTCGAACATCGACATGGCCTCGGCGCGTTCACCGGCGGCCTGCATGACGAGGCCGCTGTTGGAGAGCATGCCGGTGGCGACCGGGTGCGCGGGGCCGAGGAGGGAGCGGTAGCCCGCCTCCGCCTCGTCGATCAGGTCCCGGGACTGGCTGAGGTCACCGTGTTCGCGCAGGTAGTTGCCGTAGTTGCAGATGAAGGCCAGGGTGCGGTAGTGCCCGCGGCCGTGCACCTGCGCCAGCTGTTCGAGGAGGCTGGCCATCTCGGGGCCCACGTCCTGGGTCTGGCCGCCGTCGCGGCGGCGGCAGATGACCAGCTGGCCGCGGGCGGAGAGGGTCTGCGGATGCTGCGGGCCGAGCACCTGCACATGCAGCCGGACCAAGGGCTCCTGACGCGTGAGCGCGTCGCGCCAGCGGCCGAGGAAGCGCAGGTCCTGCACGACCGCGTTGCCCGAGCTGAGCGTGTTGATGTGCCGGGCGCGCAGCACGCTCTCCCGCCGGGCGAGGGTTTCCAGATCGAGGTCGTACGCCTCCTGGTACCTGCCCAGGAGCCGCAGGCCGACGCCGAGGTTGTGCCGGGCGATCAGCGTGACGGCCTCGTCCGGGCCGAGTTGCCGGTGGTAGCCGTCGAAGGCCTCCCGCTGCAGCTCGTGCGCGTCGCCGTAGCGGCCCAGGTGACGCAGGTCGGCGGCCATGGAGCCCTTGGTGGAGAGTTCGGCCAGCTCGTTGCGCGGCTCGGCGGTGTGCAGCTGCTCGTGGACGCCGCGGTCCAGCTCGTAGGCGTCGCGGAAGCGGCCCATCGCCCGCAGGATGTTGCCCTCCTGCGTGGTCAGGTCGAGCATGGGCTGGGCCAGCGGATCCATGAACCGCGACCAGTGGTCGCGGATCCGCTGCGCCAGGTCCAGGCCGCTCTTGTACTCCCCGCTGCGGAAGCAGTACCGCAGGCAGTTCAGGACGGTCTCCTGGACCCGGGTCTGGGTGCTGCTGAGCGCGCCGGAGGGCTCCAGATGCGGCACCAGTTCGGCGTAGAGCGGCCAGTTCCTGCTGTCCAGCGGGTTGCCGGGGTCGGCCTGCGCGATCAGGACGCGGACCGCCCGGCGATGGGTGGTGCGGCTGTCCTCGCTGGTCAGCTTGGAGACGATGTCGTGGACGAGCCGGTGCATGTGCACCGACTCCTGGTGCGGGCCCATCTCCGCGCCGACCGGGCCCCGGGTCTCGCGGGTGAGCACCGAGTAGTTGACCAGGGTGTCCAGGGCGCGGGTCCAGGCGGCCAGGTCGGTCGACATCCACCGCAGCTCCTCGGGGAGGTCGGCCTGCGGGTAGGCGCGGATGAGGCCGAGCGGGATGCGTCCGGGCGCGAACGAGGTGCACAGGCCCAGGACGTCGATGGCCTGCGGCTGCGCGTTGCGCAGGCGGTTGAGCAGTATCGACCAGGAGGTCATGGACGACTGCGGGAAGCCGTCGCCGGTGATGGGCTCGTCGACCGTGGTGAGCCTGCGCTCACGGACCATCCGCAGATACTCCGGTACCTCCATGCGCGACTCGCCGAGCCAGGAGGCGGCCTGGACGAGCGGCAGCGGTACGTCGCCGAACTCGGCCGCGACCTCGTCCGCCTGGTCGGCGGTGATGTGAGGAGCGCGGCGCATCAGATAGGCGGTGGACTCCGGGCGCAGGAAGGCGGGGATTTCGAGGACGTCGGTGTACTCGCTCCAAGCGCGGTTGCGTGAGGTGACGAGGACGTGCCCGGAACCCTGCGGGAGCAGCGCGTTGATCCCGTCGGTGTCGTCCCAGCCGTCGAAGATCAGCAGCCAGTTGGCGTGCGGCTCGCCGCGTCGCAGGGCGTCCCGCACGGCGCGGATGCGTTCGCCGGGCTCGCTGCCGATGCGCAGCCCGAGTTCCACGGCGAGTTCGCCGAGCCGGTCCCGCTGGATGTTGCGGTCGTCGGAGTTGACCCACCACACCACGTCGTAGTCGGGGCTGAACCGGTGCGCGTATTCGGCGGCGAGCTGGGTCTTGCCGATGCCGGACATGCCGAGCAGGGTGCATACGGCGGCGCCGCGGTCGGCGTCGGCGAGGCGCTGGTGGATGCCGGTCAGCAGGTCGTCGCGGCCGGTGAACCGCGGGTTACGGCGCGGCACCTCGCCCCAGATCTCGCACCGTGTCTCGGGGTAGCGGACCCTGATGGCGGGCGGCCTGGGGGTACGGCGGCGTTCCAGGCCCAGCCGCCGCAGCAGGCGCTCCTCGGCGGCCTCCTCGCCGAGCCCCCACAGGCTCGCGGGTTCGAGGACCGCGGTGGCCGGCAGGAGCGGCCGGTTGGTGAGGTTGACGGCGGCGAACCGGTCGGAGTGAGCGGCGACGAAGCCGCGCAGGGCGTCGTTCCACTCGCCGGCCGGGCGCGGGCCCAGTTCGAAGAACCAGTCGTCGAGGACGAGGAGCACCGGGCCGGAGGACAGCAGCAGGTCGCCGAGCGAGTCCTCCAACGGGACCTCGCGCGGCGGATCCCAGCGCTGCAGTGTGGCCTGGTTTCCGTGACTCTCCAGGCACTGGGCGATCCATGTCGCCCACGAGCGGTGGTAGCCCGGGAAGACCACCAGGACGCGTTCGGGTGCCGAGGCACCGTCCCCGCCCGACCGCCGCTGTTCCGCCATCGCACGCTCCCTGTTCCCGCGTCTGCCGCTTTTCGCGCCACACGCTAACGCAATGCACTCATATCCACACGAAGTGTCACAGAACGTTTTGGGCCGTCACCCCGAGGCTTGCGTGGTGCCTACCCATCTCCTGGACGAACTCCCTTCCGGCACAGGTCAGTTCATCGGATTCCAGCAGGAGGGACAAGGCCTCACCCACCTCTTCCCGCTGCGCTTCGAATCGCTCCCGGGCCCTGCGCCGCCACTCCGCGGGTGCCCGGGATCCATGGCCCGTCCGCCACCACAGGTCGGCGAGCGCCAGATGCGCATAGGCGCCCTGGAGCACCGCCGGAACGGGCCGGGGATCGGAGCGCCACGCCACCCGGTGCGCGGTGCCCCGGCCGGGACGGCACAACGGGACGAGCCCGTCGAGGGCGGCGAGCTTGCTGTGGTGCGTCTCGTGCACCAGGGACTCGGCAAGCTCCCGCCCCTCGTCGGGCAGCTGGGTCAGAGCGGCCCCCGGGGCGGCCCGGAGGGTGGCGCCCATCGAGGTGCCTCCCGGGCGCTCCGCGGGCGCCAGTGGCACCACGGCACGCAGCAGCGCCCGCAGTTCGGCGGCGCGGTCCGGATCCGTCGCCGACAGCAGCGCCGAGGCCTCGCGCCACCGACGGGCCCACATCCGGTAGGAGCTGTCGGGGCGTTCGGCCGCGAGCAGGGACTGCGGCCCTATGCCACGCGGCGGCACCCGGTACGGGTCGAGGTCGTCGAAGACGACGGTGCCGCCGGGCAGGGTGCGCAGCGCGGACCAGCCGGGTCCGCGCCCGGCCCCGCCGGGTGCGCCGCCGTCCGGCCGGGCCACCGGCCGCGGCAGCAGGACGTCGTTGCGGCCCGCCTCGTCCGTGATCCGCACCAGCCCCGGGTGCCCGCCCAGACGCGCGTGGCCGGACGGGCAGCGCAGCACGCCGAGGCCGGGCAGCACCAGCGCTCCCGAGGGCGTCGGGAGCGTACCGTCGACCGGGCAGCCCGCACGGACGGCGGCCGCGACGGCCACTCCGCCCGCATGGGCCAGCTGCAGTGCGAAGGCCGCTCCCTCCGGAGCGGCGAGCGCCTCGGTGAGCCAGGCTCCGGTCATCGGGTAGTCGACGACGTCCCGGACCGCGGCGGCGTCGGCCCGCTCCGCCCGCACCAGCAGCGCCCAGTCCCGCTCGAAGCGACGCCGGACCGCCGGGGTGAGCGCGGCGGACTGCCGTTCGACGCGGACGAGGAGGGACTTGACGAGCAGCATGCGACGCGCGTGGAGTGCGACACGCAGTACCGTCGTGGCCTTCGGCGCGGGCCGGGTCCTCGCGAGCGCCGTGAAGACTTCGGAGGAGACCGGAGCCTGCGTCATCCCCGGTCTTCCTCGGCCTGCCCGACCCCGGCGAGTCCGACTGAAAACGTACGCTCGTCACGCTCTCCCGGGCTGGACTGCCCCCCTTCGCCGTCCCCGTACCAGACCTCCCGGAACTCGGTGGCGCCGCACAGCACTTGCTCGACTGCCGCGCTGAGCCCCGGGTCGTCCATGGCACGCAAGGTCCGCAGGTCCACGTCGGTGAGGTCGGGCAGGGGCGCGGTACGTCCGGCGTCCTCACCGGGGCCGGCCGCCCTCTTCCGCTGCTCCGCCACCCTCGGCTCCTCCCTGCCTGTCGCCTGCCCCGCCCGGTCGCCGTAGCTGCCGTCTTCTTCCCGACCGGCCGGAAACAGAAACCCCGCGCGAATCAACTCCAGTCAAACCCCGCCCAGTCGACCCACTCCAACGACCACGACCACCACGACGACACCACCCACCCCCACACCCGCTCCGGCACCACCCGTACCCACACCCACCCCGCCCCGACGCCGCAGCCGCCCACCTCTTCCCGACCGACCAGAAACAGAAACCCCGCGCGAATCAACTCCAGTCAAACCCCGCCCGATCAACCCACTCCAACGACCACGACCACCACGGCGGCGCCGCGCGCCCCCACGCCTGCTCCGGCATCGTCCGTGCCCCGCCCGGCCGATCCGGTGCCGCCGCGAGTTCCTGCTCCGCGCGCCGCGTCGACTCCACGTCTGTCCAGTCGACCTCGCGCAACGCGGCGACCAGCTCCTGCCACCGCTCCCGGGCCGACCGGTAGGCCGTCAGTGCCGCCCCCGGCCGCCCCATGAGCACGAGGACCGTGCCGCGTCCGTGCCGGGCCCGGGCCGCTGTCACCGAGCCCGGATCGGTGCCGTGGGCCGCCCCGGCCTCGCGCTCGGCGTTCTCGTACGCCTGGAGCGCTTCGACGAGGACGGGCGCCCCGGCGCGGTACCACCCTTCGAGGCGCACCCGGCCGAGCTGGAGCCAGGCCTCGGCGCGTACCCCGGCGTCGGCCGCGGCGCGCACCGCCTGGGTGAGCAGATGCCGGCTCTCGAACAGGTCCGGCAGGAAGCCCAGATGACGGAACCGCTGCGCCAGCGCGCTGCCGACGAGCCCCTGCAGCCGGCCGCGCTGCGTGGACCACGCGGGCAGCGCCTTGAGCGCTTCGCGCAGCACGTTCTCGGCACGGTCCACGATCCGCGCACCGTCCCGCGCCGAGGCCCGCCGGAGCAGCGACTCGCCCCAGGCGGTGAGGAGTTCGCAGCGCCGCGGGCTGTCGGGCGGGGCGAGCAGAGCGGCCGTCTCGTACGCTTCGTCGGCCTCCCGGGTCTCGCCCGCGGCGTCGTGGAACGCGGCCAGGGCGGTTAGGCAGGGCAGCCGCAGTTCAGGGTCGTCGCCCGCGGCGCGTTCGGCCCGTACGAGGGCCTCGCGCGTCCTGGCGTCCTCGGCACCGGCCGCGCGCAGCGCCCGCGCCAGATCGAGCAGGGCGGGACTGCGTACGGCTCCGGGGGCGCCGTCGGCGTCCAGCAGGGCGCATGCCTCCTCCAGTTCGCCAGTGGCGGCACCGGGCCGGGCCAGATCGAGCAGGATCCGCCCGCGGCGCAGCAACCGCGCCCGGTGAACGACCCGGAAACGCCCGGCGCCCGCCGGTTCGCTCTCCGGGACCGCCCCCGTCTCCCCCGCCCGACTCCCCGCCCCGGCCGGACGAGCCACCGTCGGCCAGGGAGCGGTCTCGGGTGCGAGTACGTCCAGCGCGGCCGTCAGCTGGTCGGTTTCGCCCGTCAGACGCCACAGCTCATGGCGGCCCGCCGCGAGTTCGAGCGCGGCGTCGGCCTGTTCCACGCTGTCCGCCGTGGCCGCGGAATGGGCCGCCGCCAGCTCCTCGACCGCGGTGCGCAGCAGTTCGGTCCGGCGGCCCGCGCCGCGCGCCGCCGACGTCCCGGCCTCGGCACGCAGGACCCGGCCGAGGACCAGCCGGGCCCGTACCCCGTCGTCGCCGGCCGGCACGGGGGCGCGTACCGCGGCCTCCGCCTGTTCCCGCGCCCGGTGCAGCACCTCCGGGTCGGCCATCGCCTGCCACTGGCCGTACAGCCGCTCCGCCTCCTCGACGGGCCGGGGGGTCACCAGATCGGGCAGGTAGAAGCGCAGCACCCGCGCGGGGATGCGTGCGAACAGCTCGGCCTCGACTCCCCCTTCGGCGTCTCGCGGCCCGTCGGCGTCCAGGGACGGGCCGCCGACGGTGGGAGCGTGGTCGGCGAGCCGGGCCGCGGCGAACGCGGCGAAGTTGCGGGTCCCCTTGCCGAAGTGGCGTTCCACGTAGGCGGAGCAGTGTTTGAGGACCAGTCCGGCCGTGTCCTGGTCGAGGGAGGAGAGCAGCAGGTCCTGCACCCGGCCCGGGTAGGCGAAGCAGGGCTGGGCCTCGGTGCCGGGCAGCTGCCGCAGCAGTCCGCCGAGCAGCACCTCGGCCAGTTCCATGGGTCCGGTGTCCGGGAGCATGGCCCGCTGGACGAGCTGCATGACCGGCAGGGTGAGCGGCGCCGCCGCCAGGTACACGGCCAGCCGGAGCGCGCCGGGCGAGGCACCGGCCCGGAAGGCGCGCAGGAGTTCATCATCGCCGCGCGGGCCCTGTCCGGGTGGGGATGCCGCACTGCGGGCGACGGCCTCGGACGGCACCTGAGGGGTCGTCCAGGCGGCCCACGCCCGCTCGCGGGTCGGCCCGGTGCCCGACAGCAGCCGGGCCCACGCCTCGAACGCCTCGGCACTGGGCTGGAGCACCGGCACGGGACGGGCGTCGGCGGCCGGTTCGTCCCAGGGCTCGTCGTCGGGCAGGAAGGTGATGCGGCCACCGAGTTCGGCGGGCCGCAGGAGCAGGCCCGGTTCGGCGGGCAGGGCGGTACGGCCCCACAGGCGCGGCGGCAGCGGCTGGATCACGGCGAGCGGCGAGGCACGGGGCCAGGTGTGCAGGAGCCGCTGTGCGGCGCCGTTCTGCCACAGGGGGCCGACGCAGTCGCTGATCACGAAGGTGAGGCAACGGCCCGACGGGTCGTGCAGTTCGTCGGCCGAGCGCAGCCGGGTGTGCCGGGCGGGCCCGGCGGTCGTACCGACGAGAGGGGTACCGGATCCGTCGTCGTAGAGATGGTGGACGCGTACGGACGCGAAGGCGCCGGACTGCTGGCAGGCCTGCCGCAGTTCCTCGACCAGCCTGCCCCAAACGGCCATCGCGGGTCCGGTGTCCATCAGCAGCTGGACGTCGCAGCGCTGCCGGCGCCCGAGCCGTGGCACGGGCAGCAGGAGCCCGCTGGCGGCGGCGTGTTCGGCGGTCTTCTCCTCGTCGATCCCGGCTTCCTGGGATGCCGAGGCCTCGACCCGGTAGCGGCCGAGGGCGCGTAACGCCTTCTCCAGGCCGAGCAGTCCGGGCAGGGCGGTGGCGGCGGGCGCACGCACCGGGAAGGCGTGCTGTGTGCCGTCGGCCGGGGCGGCGCCGGATGCGCCGGCGCGATCGCCGCTCGTGCCCCGCAGCTCCGTGTGCAGCGGGACCGGGGTGGACGGGGCCCGGTCGTCGCCGGTCCGCCGTCCGCCGGGCGGGGCCGGCTCCGCGGGGCGGCCCGGCCGTTCCTCCGGCAGGACGGGTTCCGGCTCCGGGATGTGCTCCGCGCCGCCGGGGTCGTCGGGGGAAGCCGCCGCGCCGAGCCTGCGGGCCAGCCAGACCGCGTCCGCGACCTGTTCGGCGGTCAGGTCCAGGCCGCCGCGGCGCAACCTGCCTATCAGCTCGTCCAGACGCATTCCATGCATCCGCCCCTCACCTCGTACGGTCGAGCGGCTGCATGAGCAGGTCCGCGATCCGCTCCCGGGTGAGGCGTTCGGTGTTCGGCGCGTGCTGGGTGAGGAAGAGGGCGCCCAGCAACTGGTCCGCGGCGACGACCTCGCCCGGCTCGCGGTCCAGGAACCGGGCGATCAGATCACGGCCGGCGGCGACGCCCTCGTCACCGAGGTGCGCCTCGACCATGGCGGTGAGCTGCTCCTCGCCGGGCGGCTCCAGTTCGAGCTGGACGCAGCGCCTGAGCAGCGGGGCGGGGAAGTCCCGTTCGCCGTTGGACGTCAGGACGATCACCGGGAAGGCGGTGCAGGCGATCCGTCCGTCCCGTACGGACACGCGCTCGCCGTCGTGGGTGAGCACCTCCACGACGGGTTCGCGGTCCGCGAGCCGTTCCAGCTCGGGGATGGCGAACTCGCCCTCCTCCAACGTGTTCAGCAGGTCGTTGGGCAGGTCGAGGTCGCTCTTGTCGAGTTCGTCGATGAGCAGGACGCGGGGCCGCTCCGCGGGCAGCAGCGCGGTGCCGAGCGGCCCGAGCCGGATGTACGACCCGATGCCGGACGGGGCCGCCGCGGGCCCGGCGCCGCCCTGGGCCCGCTCCAGTTGGACGTCCTGGAGCCGGCCTATCGCGTCGTAGCGGTACAGGCCGTCCTGGAGGGTGGACCGGCTGACGATCGGCCAGCGGAGCACCCGCCCCAGGCCCAGCTCGTGGGCCACCGCGTAGGCGAGGGTGGACTTGCCGGTGCCCGGGTTGCCGGTGACGAGGAGAGGGCGGCGCAGATAGAGGGCGGCGTTGACGGCGTCGACCTCGGCGGCACGCGGCGCGTAGTTCTCCACGAGGCGGCGGCGGACGCCGAGCCGGCGGGCGCTGCTGGGGTCCTCCTGGCCGGTGTCCGGGCCGCTGCGCGCGCCCTCGAAGTCCCGCCAGGGCGGCGGCGCGGGCAACCGCTGTACACCGTCGTGCGGCTGACCCACTCCGCGGTAGATCCGCCAGTCGTTCACCTTGGGCTCCTCCCGGCTTGGTGATCATGCAGCGGGCCCGGCCGTTCGACGTATGACGTTACCGCCCAACTACCGTGCCTGTACCGTGCGTGCCGAGGTTGCAGGGCGTCCGGTCTTCCGATCCGGTCGGCCAACGCCCTTGTCTCATATGCCCTTGCCTCATATGCCGGTTGACGGTCCGCTCAGCTGTCGGGTCCGGCCGGCGAGGGCGGTCGCATGGGCTCCCTTCCGTAGGGCGGACGGTCCGGTGGATCCAGGAGTACGGCGATTCTGCCCCGCAGGCCTTGAGCCCGCGCGGTGTCGGCATCGGCCGCCCTGATGCGCAGTTCGCGCACCGGGGCGTGCAGGGCGTCCACCCGGCCGGCCGCCTGCAGCAGACCGGCGGCCTGTCCGTGAAAGGCGCGGCACTCGTCGTGATCGTGGCCGTCCCGGCGCCAGAGCACCACGGAGTGACCGGTCATCAGCGCCGCCTCCAGGGCCACCCTGGCGTCCCCGCTGCCGACGGGGCCGCAGAGCACCGGGACACGCCCTTCCGCCATACCCAGCATGCGGCCGTAGACAGCCCATTTGCGCTGCTGCCCGCCGGCCGTCTCGCCGTCCTCCCGCGCGTCGGCGGACAGCGGTTCGGCGGACAGCCGGCCGCGTTGCGTGCCTCTCCAGCGGCGGCGCCAGTCGGGCTTCGGCAGACCGCTGTTGCGCTTCAGGTCGCGGATGACGACGGTTCTGCGCAGTCCGAGTGGTACGGACCGCTCGTCGAACAGGTCGGCTTCGTCGTCCTCGGGATCGTCCGGGGCCAGCTGCCACTCATCGACTGGGAGGTCGAACAGGCGGCGTGGGAGGAACACCTCGACCGCGGCCAGGTGTTCACCGTGGTCGCCCTGGCTCAGGGCCCGCGCGAGCGGCTCCCGCAGCGACTCGTGCAGCAGCTCCAGGGGTACGCCGCGGTCGTCGCCGTCGACCGGCGTGACGTCGCGGCCGTCGTACATGAGCTGGACGCGCCAGGGATAGCGGTCGCCATAGAGGCGGTCGCCGATGGTGACGAGGACGTCGATACGGGTCGCGGGCGTCGCCGGGGCCGACCGGGGCCGGGGCGAGCGGCCGAGACCGTCGAGCAGCCGGCCGATGTGTTCGCGCACCGCCCAGTGGTCGTGGTGGCGGGCCTGCTCGATGATCCAGTCGGTGAACTCGCGCAGCGGCTCCCGCGCCACCTCGGCCGGGCGCTCCCGGACGCAGTGCATCGCCACCATCGCCGCGTACAGCAGGACGGCTTCGAGATCGACGCGGGACCGCCCGTCCCCGCGGCCCGGGGCACGCAGCCCCGTCAGCAGTCCGGTGCCCTCCCGCCAGGTGTGCGGCTCGTGCAGGATCGGGGACGGGGACCGCTCGTCCGTCACCAGTCGCCTGACCTCGTGCACCAGGCGCATGACGTCGCCCGTACGGGCGGGCGGCGGGAGGTGGGCGAGGTGCCCGTGGAGGCGGATCCGCAGCTCGGGCGTGACGGCCGAGCCACGCTGCCCCGGCAGGTCGGCCTGCGCGGAGGGCCAGTCCGGGTCCACCGGCCGACCGACGACGGCTGAGCCCTGCTGCCCCGGCACATCAGCCCCCGCGAAGGGCCAGTCCGAGCCCGCCGGCCCGCCCGCGACCGCCGAGCCGCGCTGCCCCGGCAGGTCGGCCCGCGCGGAAGGCCAGTCCTGGTCCACCGGCCCGCCCTCGGCAGCCGAGCCGGGCTGCGTCGGCACATCGGCCTGCACAGAGGGCCAGTCCGGGTCCACCGGCCGACCCACGACGGCTGAGCCCTGCTTCCCCGGCACATCAGCCTCTGCGGAAGACCGGCCCGGACCCGCCGGCCCACCCGCGACAGCCGAGCCGGGCTGCCCCGGCACATCAACCCCCGCAGAAGACCAGCCCGGACCCGCCGGCCCACCCGCGACAGCCGAGCCGGGCTGCCCCGGCACATCAACCCCCGCAGAAGACCAGCCCGGACCCGCCGGCCCACCCGCGACAGCCGAGCCGGGCTGCCCCGGCACATCAACCCCCGCGGAAGACCAGCCCGGACCCGCCGGCCGACCGCCGGACAGCCGTCCGAAGTGGTACAGGTCGTGCTCGCGCAGCACGGTGTGCAGGACGTCGCCGCCGGGCAGCTGGAGCAGCTGGTACAGCGCGGTGATCGGGACGGCGACGCCCTCATCCCGGCCACGGCCCTTGTTCAGGCCGATGACGGCGCCGTACCGCAGATCGACCACGGGCCCGCCCGAGAGCCCTTCGACGGGCAGGCTGTCACCGATCACCATCGCGCCCGCGTCCCAGCCGCGGGCCTCGCCGATGCCGTCCCGTATGCCGACGTCGCCGGTCTGCCGTGACCAGCCGTGCAGGCTGACCGGGCCAGGGATGCCCGGCTCGCGGTCGGTGAGCCACACGCACCGCGCGTCCGTCGCGGCCGGGACCCTGACGAGCGCGATGTCCGGCAACTGCCAGTTGGGGCCCGCCCTTTCGGGTGTGTCGGGCCGGGGCTTGGCGAGGACGACTTCACCGGTGGTGCGGCTCGGTTCACCGGTGGAGGTGCCGCCCTCCCAGGTGACGCCCACGGGAGCCTCCCCTCGCAACACCGCAGCTCCCCCCTTCCCCACGACATGAGCGCAGGTCAGCAGCCAGCCCGGGGCAATGAAGAAGCCTGATCCCCAGTAGCCCTTTGCATACCCGGCGCCCGGCTCCTCGATGCGGGCGAGGGAGGGGCGCACCACGACTTCAAGGGCGCTCATTCGGCGCCGGAGGCCGGGCGTCCGCTCGACGCGTCGTCGCCGTCTCCCGGCCCCGGATCCGGGCCGCCGCCCTCCCGGGCGGGTTCGGTCCAGGTCAGGGACACCGTCAGCGCGGCCTGGCCACCGGCTCCGGCGATGGCGCTCACGATCTTGCCGGACTGCGCCGACAGTTCGATTCCGAAGGTCACGGCCACCTCGACCGGCGCTGTGAGGTCCAGACCGGCGCGCAAGGAGCGCACGACGCCGCCGACCGTGCCGGAGAGGCCGTGCGCCATGTCGGTGATCCGGTCCCCGATTCCGGTGTCCTGGTAACCGTCCCGCTCCAGTGCGGCCTCGTCCGCCGCGCCGATCCTGGCCCATACGACCGTCCCGTCGTCGAGCCGTATCTGTTCGACCCATCCGCCCATGGCGCCCCCCGTCCTCCGCTCCGCAATGGAAAGAAGAAGGCTAACTCCGGATGAAGTCCAGTGCGAGAGGAGCCAGTTGGCGATCTGATCTAGTCGTCGTCCTCGTCATCCAGCCGGGCCAGCCAGGTCGCCAGGCGCTCGACCGGCACCTCGAAGTCCGGATTCAGATCCACGAACGTCCGCAGCTGCTCGGCAAGCCACTCAAAGGTGATCTCTTCCTCGCCGCGCCGCTTCTCCAGTTCCTCGATACCGCGGTCGGTGAAGTACATGGGATGCTCTCCGTCGCCATACGTCCTGATACGACCCGATACACCCTGCTTCCTGCTCGGGCAGCCGAGAACAGCCTATGCAATCGGCGGTCCGTACGGTTTCGCCGCCCCCGGAGCGCGGCCTGACCGCGACGCCCACGCGCGTGCATCGCCCGCTCGGGCGCGGACACCGCGCGCCAGTCGCGCAGCACACCGTCTCGCACACCCATCAGTCACGCGGGCGCACGATCCCGTACGTCAGCCCGAACACGCCGTGCGCGACCAGCAGCACCCCCGCCACCACCCACCCGCCACTGCGCCGCCGCACACCCCAGACCGCCAGCGGGAGCCCGACCGCCACCTGCGCGAGGGAGAGGTCCCTGGGGTCGCCGGGCCAGGGCGGCCAGGGAACCGTACGGGCGCGATCGACGGCGGCCAGTCCCGCACGGACGGCCTCGCGCCCGACCGGCCACTCCACGATCCGCGCCTGCGGGTGGGCGCGGGCCGCCTTGCTCAGCCGGTCGGCGGGTTCACCGGGGGCGAGGCCGGCGGGAAGGGCCACTCCCGCGCGCGCGAGGATCGCGAGGAGGCCGCGCACGCGTGCGCGCGCGTCGGCGGCGGGGTCTGGTTTCGTCAGCGCGTCCAGGGCCCGCATCTCCGGTACCGGGTCGAGCCCGAGACGGGCGGCGAAGGTGCGCATGGCCTCGTCCTCGCCGGCCGGGATGCCATGGGCGAGCCAGTCGTAGCCGACGGGGCGGCGGAAGCCGGACGCGAGGGTGAAGCCGCCGCGGTCGGCGTCCCACCAGACGGCGAGGACGGGCCAGGGGGCGCCGACCGCCAGCGCGGTCGCCCAGCCGGTGACGACACGGTCGACGGGTTCGCCGCCGTGCAGCCACGGCGTGCCCTCGGGGACCAGAACGCTCCACTCCGCGCCGGCCGGAGTGAGCAGCATGCGCTCGTGCAGCAGTTGCGCGGCGGGGGCGACGGACTCGGGCTCCGCCCGGCAGAGCAGCAGGGCACCCGGCGCGGGACGCGCCTGGCGAGCGGCCGGGAATCGTTCCGTCGACATGCTGACACGCTATGGCAATTTGCTCGATTAGGTCGATTTGCCGCGATTCCGCACGCTCCGACGCGACCCCACCCCGCTATCACCCCACCCCGAATCACGGACGCTCACACGAACGAGTGTCTTGACTTTCCATCTCCGCGATATATCGTGAATTACGGAAGACGCGATATGGCGTGACGCGGTTCATCTCTGCTTGTTCCAGTTGCTCCCGCTTGTGTTCTGTTCGTGCTCTGTTCGTGTTCCGTCCGGTCCCCTGCGCGGTCCGGGCCGGTCGAGGAGGTCTGCACCATGTCCGAGTGGTCCGTCACCGAGCCCAGGAAACTCACCTTCGACGAGCCGCTGAGCGAGCTCCACGTGCGCATCGTCAACGGAACGGTGAACGTCGTGGGGACGGACGAGGGTTCCGCCCGCCTGGAGGTCTCCGAGATCGATGGCCCGCCCCTGCTGGTCACCCAGGAGGACGGCACGCTGACAGTGGCGTACGACGACCTGCCCTGGAAGGGCTTCCTCAAGTGGCTGGACCGCAAGGGCTGGCGCCGCAGCGCCGTGGTCTCCCTGGCCGTGCCGGCGTCCACACGCGTGGAGGTGGGGGTGGTCGGCGCGGGCGCGGTCGTCTCCGGGATCGACGGACCCTCGGTGGTGAAGGGCGTCACCGGTGACACCACCCTCGTCCGGCTCTCCGGTCCGGTCCGCGCGGACACGGTCTCCGGGAATCTGGAGGCCCAGTCCGTCACCGGCGACCTGCGCTTCAACTCGGTCTCCGGCGACCTGACCGTGATCGAGGGCTCGGGCTCCTCCGTGCGGGCCGACTCGGTCAGCGGCTCCATGATCATCGACCTGGATTCCGACGGCCCCACGGACGTTCGCATGACCAGCGTCTCCGGCGAGATCGCCATCCGGCTGCCGCAGCCGGCGGACGCCGAGGTCGAGGCGAACACCGCGAGCGGGACGATCTCCAACGCCTTCGACGGACTCCGCGTCCACGGCCAGTGGGGCACCCACAAGATCACCGGCCGTCTCGGCCCGGGCAACGGCAAGCTGCGGGCGACCACCGTCTCCGGCTCGATCGCGCTGCTGCCGCGCCCATCCAGGCAGGACGAGGAGCAGCCGTGGAACCCGTCGCCCGAACCGGCGGACACCCCGAGGGACACCGCAGCGGACCGACCGCAGGACACCTCTGACCGACCGCAGAACACCCCGGCGGACCGACCACAGAACACCTCGGACCGACCACTTGACGACTCAGCGGACCGACCACTCGACGACGCAGCGGACCGCCCGCAGGGCGACTCGGGGGACGAACCACAGGCCGACTCGGGGGACAATTCCGTTTCCGGTCCGGGCGCCGTCGCCACCAGCGCGCCGGCCGACGGCACGACCGACAAGAAGGTGCTCTGAACATGCCTCCCGTCTTCGCCCACGGCCGCCTCCGCCTCTACCTGTTGAAGCTGCTGGACGAATCACCACGCCACGGCTACGAGGTGATCCGGCTTCTCGAAGACCGCTTCCAGGGCCTGTACGCCCCCTCGGCGGGCACCGTCTACCCGCGCCTGGCCAAGCTGGAGGCCGAGGGCCTGGTCACCCACACCACCGAGGGCGGCCGCAAGGTGTACGCCATCACGGATGCGGGCCGCGCCGAACTGGCCGACCGCAGCGGTGAACTGGCCGACCTGGAGCTGGAGATCCGGGACTCCGTCGCGGAACTCGCCGCCGAGATCCAGGCCGATGTGCGCGGCGCGGCGGGCGACCTGCGGCGCGAGATGCGGGCGGCGGCGAGCGAGGCCCACCGCGGCACCGGCACCCGGGCCCGCGTCGAACAGGGCGGCCCGCTCGGCGACTTCACGGAGTACGCGGACAACGAGGCCTGGCGTGCCGCCAAGGAGGAGATGCGTCGCGTCAAGCAGGAGTGGAAGGAACAGGCCAGGCGGGCCAAGGACGAGAGCCGCCGGGCCCGCGAGGAGGCGCAGCGGGCCCGGCGCCAGGCGAAGGAGGCACAGGACCGGGCCCGGGCGCAGGCCCAGGAGGAGGTGCAGCGCATCGCCCGCCGGGTCCAGGAGCAGGTGCAGGACCACTTCGCGCGGGGCGACTGGCCGACGGGCGTCCGCGAGGGCCTGACGGAACTGGCCAGGGAGTTCGGTGAGTTCGGGAAGGACTACGGCAAGGAGTTCGGCCGGGACTTCGGTTTCGGCCGGACCGGTACTGCCAAGTCGGCGCCCGCCGAGCCGGAGCTCACCGACACCCCGGTGGACTTCCCGGCCTCCTTCGAACCCTCCTGGGCCCACGAGGACCCCACCGGTGATCCGGCCCGCGACCTCGACCGCCTACTGGACCGCTTCCGCGACGACATTCGCGACGCGGCCCGCGACCACGGCGTCACATCCGGCCAACTCAGCGACGCCCGCCGTCACTTGTCGACGGCAGCAGCACATATCGGGGCGCTGCTGCGGACGCCGAAGAGCTGACGGCACCCTCGGAAGGCAGTGCGGCGACGGAAACCGGCCGCACTGCCCTACCCCCACCGGCAGTCCGGGCAGAACCCCGCCAGGGCCGCACGGGACACAGCACGAAGCAACGAGACCGTCAGCCGTTCGTGAGCACGATCTTCCCGAACTGCTCCCCCGACTCCATCCGCTCGAAGCCCTCCCGGGCCCGGTCCAGCGGAAGCACCTCGTCGATCACGGGACGCACCCCGGTGGCGGCGCAGAAGGAGAGCAGATCCTCCAGCTCGTCCTTGGTCCCCATCGTCGACCCGACGACCTTGAGCTCCAGGAAGAAAATCCGGGTCAGTTCGGCATGCGAAGGACGGTCCCCGCTAGTCGCCCCGGAGATGACGAGAGTGCCTCCGGGCCGCAGCGACTTCACGGAATGCGACCAGGTGGCGGCCCCCACCGTCTCGATCACGGCATCGACCCGCTGCGGCAGCCGCGCCCCCGGCTCCACGGCCTCGACCGCCCCCAGCTCCACGGCCCGCTTCCGCTTGGCCTCGTCCCGGCTGGTGGCGAACATCCGAAGCCCCGCCGCCTTCCCCAAGGCGATCGCGGCCGTGGCGACCCCACCCCCGGCACCCTGCACGAGCACCGAGTCCCCCGGCCGTACCCCGGCATTGGTGAAGAGCATCCGATACGCCGTCAGCCAGGCCGTCGGCAGACAGGCTGCCTCCTCGAAGGACAGCTCCTTGGGCTTCGGCAGCACATTCCACGTCGGTACGGCGACCTGCTCGGCGAAGGTTCCCTGGTACCGCTCGGTGAGGATGGAGCGCGGCTCCTTGGGACCGACCCCGTACCCGCTCTGACCGATGACGGAGTGCAGCACGACCTCGTTGCCGTCCTCGTCGACCCCTGCGGCGTCGCATCCGAGGATCATCGGCAGCAGGTCGTCCGAGAGGCCCACGCCCCGCAGGGACCACAGGTCGTGATGGTTGAGAGAGGCGGCTCTGACGTTGACGACGCTCCATCCGGCGCGAGCCTCGGGAGCCGGACGCTCCCCCAACTCCAGGCCGGAGAGAGGCTGGTCACGGTCGATTCGGGCAGCGTATGCGGCGAACATGGGCTCGACGATAGGGGGCGTGCGGGGCCCACGGAACCAGGGGAGCCTGTGACACACGCCCTCTTGCCCGAACGCCGACGGGCGTTTGGCGCCGACGAGGTCATGGTGCATGACGCCCCTTGCGCGGCCAATCGTCGGTGGCCTCCGTCGCGGCGGCCGAGATCCGGCTGATGGCCCGAACGCCGGGGCCCTCGAACACTGGGGCCCTCGAACGCCGCGAGCGCGCCACCGGAGGTCTCGTCCGACGGACCGCCGCGCGAGACCAGGTCGACGGGAATCCCGTCCGGCGCTCACTCCGTCGGCCCCCGGTTCGACACCCACCAGCCCGCGATCTGGGCGCGGGTTCCGAAGCCGAGCTTGGCGCGGATGTTCCCGACATGGAAGTCGACCGTGCGCAGCGAGAGGACCAGCCTGGCGGCGATCTGCCGGTTGCTCATGCCCTTGGCCACCAGCGCGGCCACCTCCAGTTCCCGGTGCGTCAAGGGACTGGGAGCGTCGGCCTGGGCGGCCGGTTCGACGCCGCTGTCGAGGGCATGGTCGATGGCCTGGCCGGGACTGTCGTGGCCGCCGCGGACCACGAGCGCCCTCTCGTACGCCTCCGGGCCCAGTGCTCGTACGACCGACTGCTCGCACTGCGTGTGGAACTCGGCCAACAGCGGACCGAACACCGAGATGTCCCCGCCCAGATCACGCCACAGTTTGCGCGCGGAGCCCAGTAGCCGACCTGCACGCTCGTACTCCCCACTGGAAGCGATGATCCAGGCGAGTGTCTCCAGCATCAGGGCGGCACTGAGCGGCTCGTTGAAGCCCCGCTCGATCGTGAGCGCGGCCCCGATCAGCCCCAGGGCCTTCTCCAGGTCACCATGGCTCCAGGCGTCGATGCTCAGCGTCCATATCGCGTGTGCGCGCGCCCACCGCTCACCGTGCGCCTCCGTCAGGGCCATCACCCGTCGGCCGGTCTCCGCTGCCTGCGGATGCCCCATCTGCATCTGCACCGCGGCCAGCTGGAACAGGGCGAACGCCGCCGAGGCCTCCCCCTCCGCCGCCGTGTGGGCAGCGACCGCGTGCTCGAACAACGGTCCGGCCTCCGCCGGCCGGCCCTGCAACATCGCCAATGAGCCGCGAAGGCCTACGACGTATGCGCGCACGATCCGATCGTCCTGCCGTTCGCCCAGCTCTCCGGCCTCGTCCAGCCACCGGCCGGCCGTCACATGGTCACGCTGCAGCAACGCCGCCCAGGATGCGGCGCAGAGCGCCCGGGCACGGGCGGGGGTGGCCTCGGGCGCGGCGGCGAGCGCACGGTCGAGCTGGCGTCGTCCTTCGGCGAGGAATCCGCCGGCGCACCAGTGGAAGCGCAGCGCCGCGGCCAGCGCGAGAGTGGCCTGCGGGTCGTCGTCGTAAGCGAGTGCGGCCAGCAGATTGGCGTGCTCGGCGCGCAGTCGGGTCAGGGCCTGCTCCTGGCCGGGGCCGTACCAGCCGTCGGCGATGCGCTCGGCGAAGGCCAGGTGGAAGTCGCGGTGCCGCCGCAGCAGGCGCTCTTCCTCGCCGGACTCGGCGAGCCGCTCCCTGCCGTACTCGCGGAGCGTCTCCAGCAGCCGGTAGCGGGGCAGCCCCTCGTGCTCGGTGGGCAGGACGACGGACTGGACGACCAGCCGGTCCAGCAGGTCCAGTACCTCCTGCGAGTGGATGCCCTCGCCGGCGCAGACGCCCTCGGCCCCGTCCAGGCCGAAGCCACCGGCGAAGACCGACAGCCGGTTCCACAGCAGCCGCTCGGCCGTCGAGCACAGCTCGTAACTCCACTCCACCGCCGCGCGCAGCGTGCGCTGCCGAGGTCGCGCGGTCCGGCTGCCCCCGGTGAGCAGCGCGAAACGGTCCTCCAGCCGGTCCACGGCCTGTTCGACGGTGAGCGTACGCAGCCGGGACGCGGTCAGCTCGATGGCGAGCGGCAGCCCGTCCAAGTCGGCGCACAGCCGGGTGACCGCATCCCAGTTCGCGTCGGTGATACGGAAGTCGGGCCGTACGGCGCCGGCCCGGTCCCGCAGTAGTTCGACCGCTTCGTCCGGCACCTTGAGCGGCGGCACAGCGAACACATGCTCGCCGGCGATGCCGAGCGTCTGACGACTCGTCGCCAGTACGCGCAGCTCGGGGCAGGCCGACAACAGCGTGTCCGCCAGTTCGGCGCAGGCTTCGATCAGGTGCTCGCAGTTGTCCAGCACGATCAGTGCCCGGCGCTGGGCCAGATGCTCGGTGAGCATGCCAAGCGCGGGTCTGGCGCCCAAGTCCACGACGCCCACGCCGGTGGCGGCCGCGGCCACCACCGCGGAGCGGTCCCGCACCGGTGCCAGGTCGACCAACCACGTCCCGTCGGGGAATGCCTTCCTGGCTGTGGCCGCCACTTCCAGCGCCAGTCGCGTCTTGCCCACGCCGCCCACCCCGGTGAGAGTCAGCAGCCGCGCCGTGCCGAGGAGGCGGCGGACCTCGGCGATGTCATGGCGCCTTCCCACGAACGTGGTGAACGCCTCGGGCAGGTTGCCTGTTCGTGACACCGGTACCGTCACGTCAGTCGCCTCCCGCCAACTCCGAACCGCACCCGAACGCCCCCTCGGCCCCCTCGGCCCACTGCTCGGCGGCCGTGCGCCGGGAGGCCGATGCGGGAGTGCACCGGTCACCGCCGCTCAGCAACATCATGGATGACGTGTACCAAATCCGATCAACACCAGAATAACCGCGCGAGGCGGGCGTCGGCCCGGCAGGCCAGGACCGGTCCGATCTCATCGCCTGCCGGGCCGCTCGGCGACCCGACTGTGCCGGCGGGTCGACCCTGGCTCCTGCTCCATGGACGCCCCCGCCGGCAGGACGAGGCACCGCGGAAAGACCGCCTCACCGTGACGCGAGATGCGGCTCCACGCCCGGCCGCGGGCAGCGCAGAAGCCCCGTCAGGGACAGGCCAGACCACCCGAACGGCCCCACTGCCGGTCAAAGAAGCCGCCGGCAAAGAAGCCGCCAGCAAAGAAGCCACTGACAAAGAAGCCACCGGCAAAGAAAAAGAAATGGCCCCGCCCAGCCGGACACTGCGCCCAGCCGGACGGGGCCACCCTCACACCTCAGCGACGAGCCACGCCCTCGGCCCGGGCTGCCGCGGCCACCGCCGCGGTCACCGCGGGAGCGACCCGCTCGTCGAAGGGCGACGGAATGACGTAGTCGGCGGCGAGGTCGTCCCCCACCACCGCGGCCAGCGCCTCGGCGGCCGCCAGCTTCATCCCCTCGGTGATCCGGGACGCCCGCACCTGCAGCGCGCCCGCGAAGATCCCCGGGAACGCCAGCACGTTGTTGATCTGGTTCGGGAAGTCCGAGCGCCCGGTCGCGACGACCGCCGCGTACTTGTGCGCCACATCCGGGTGCACCTCCGGGTTCGGGTTGGCCATGGCGAACACGAACGCGCCCTCGGCCATGGAGGCGACCGCCGCCTCCGGCACCGTACCGCCGGAGACGCCGATGAAGACGTCGGCGCCTGCCAGAGCCGCCTCCAGCGACCCGGTGATCCCGGCCTTGTTCGTCAGCTCGGCCAGCTCCCGCTTGACGGGTGTCAGGTCCTCCCGGTCGGCGGAGACGACGCCCTTGCGGTCGGCCACCGCGACATCCCCGATCCCGGCCCCGAGCAGCATCTTCGCGATGGCGACACCCGCGGCCCCGGCACCGGAGATGACGGCCCGCAGCTCGTCGAGCCCCTTGCCCGTCAGCCGCGCGGCGTTCCGCAGGGCCGCCAGCGTCACGACCGCCGTACCGTGCTGGTCGTCGTGGAAGACCGGGATGTCCAGCCGCTCCTGCAACTGCCGCTCGATCTCGAAGCACCGGGGCGCCGAGATGTCCTCCAGGTTCACGCCCCCGAACGACGGCGCGAGCCGCACCACGGTCTCGACGATCTCCTCGACGCCGGTGCAGTCCAGCGCGATCGGAACGGCGTCCACGCCACCGAACTGCTTGAACAGAATCGCCTTGCCCTCCATCACTGGAAGGGAGGCCTCCGGCCCGATGTCGCCGAGTCCGAGCACGGCCGTACCGTCGGTCACGACCGCGACCACGGACGACTTCCACGTGTAGTCGTGGACCAGCTCCGGCTGCTCGGCGATGGCGGTGCACACGCGGGCGACGCCGGGCGTGTACGCGAGGGACAGGTCGTCCTTGTCCCGGACCGGCACGGTGGCCTGCACGGCCATCTTGCCGCCGCGGTGCAGCGCGAACACCGGATCGAAGGAATCGAGGGGCTCGGGCCCGCCGTCCTGGTCCGTAGTGCTGCCGCTGGTGCTGTCGCTGCGAGGATTGACGATCTCCGCTGCCACTTTGCTGTACCCCTTAGGTCTTCATGGTTTGAGGGTGGCCACTCCTGGTTGAGGAGCGGGCGGGCACCGCGCATGGCCCTGGTCGGTGATGCGTACGGGCACATACGCGACGGACGCGCCGCACACGCGCCCTGAGCCCCGGATGAGGGGTGTAAAGAACCTTCTTACCGGACGGACGGCGCTGACGACGACTCCATAACGCGAAGGTCACATGCCGGTGACATGACTCGTGACTCCATATCGGGACAAGTCCTGGAGAAACGCTTGACGCCGAAGATCTTCCGGCTGGAAGGAGGGATTCCCGCAGAAGGTCCGGCCGCGATGTACCGAACTGAGGCGGTTCGCGGGTCACCCGTTATCCGATTTTGACATGGGGGGCGCCCTGATTGGACTAGTCCGAATGGCAAGATGCCCTAATCACACGAGGTCGCGACACTCGAAGGCGAGTGCTTCCGTCGATCGGTGTGCTCCGGCCGCCCCGGGACCCAAGCCCAAGGCGGCCACTGAAGACCCAAGACGACTGCCGAACCCGTCGGCAGCCGTCCTCCGCCCCATCGGCAACTCCACCCATCCGCCGGAGGAACCCACCATGACCGCAAGCTCCACCCGTCGTACGACCGCCACGCGCTCCCGCCTGGCAGCGGTCGGCTCGATCGCGGTCGCAGGCGCACTGCTGCTCACCGGCTGCGGTGACCAGACGGAGGACGCCGGCTCGGACGGCGGCGACACCGCCGTGGCGGCCCCGCTGGCCGACCGGCTGCCCAAGGAGATCCGCGACAAGGGCGTCATCAAGGTCGGTTCCGACATCGCGTACGCGCCGGTCGAGTTCAAGGACGACGCCGGCAAGACGGTCGGTATCGACCCGGACCTCGCTGCCGCCATGGGCAAGCAGCTCGGTGTGACGTTCGAGTTCGAGAACGGCACCTTCGACACCCTGATCACGGGTCTGCGCTCCAAGCGGTACGACATCGCCATGTCCGCGATGACGGACACCAAGGACCGCCAGGAGGGCATCGACGCCGACACCGGCAAGAAGGTCGGTGAGGGCGTCGACTTCGTCGACTACTTCACCGCCGGTGTCTCGATCTACACCCAGAAGGGCAAGAACACCGACATCAAGACCTGGTCGGACCTGTGCGGCCGGAAGATCGTCGTGCAGCGCGGCTCGGTCTCCGAGGACCTCGCCAAGGCCGAGGCCGAGAACTGCCCCAGCAACAAGAAGCTGTCCATCGAGGCGTTCGACAACGACCAGCAGGCCCAGACCCGGCTGCGCGCGGGCGGTGCCGACGCCGGCTCGTCCGACTTCCCGGTGGCCGCGTACGCGGTCACCAACTCCGGCGGCGGCAACGACTTCCAGCTCGTCGGCGAGCAGGTCGAGGCCGCCCCGTACGGCATCGCGGTCGCCAAGGACAACACCCAGCTGCGGGACGCCCTGCAGGCCGCCATGGACGCGATCATCGCGAACGGCGAGTACGAAAAGGTCATGCAGAAGTGGGGCGTCGAGGACGGCGCCGTGACGAAGGCCACCATCAACGGCGGCAAGTGACCGCAGGGACTGCGGGCACTGAAAGGCAACACCCGTGACTGTTGACACTGACAAGACGGACGGGCCGGCGGACACCCCGCCGGCCGGCCCGGAGGCCATCAAGGCCATCCCGGTACGTCACTACGGACGGTACGTCTCCGCCGTTATCGCGATCGCGCTCCTCGGCGGGGTCGTGTACGCGTTCTCCCAGGGCAGGATCAACTGGGACGCGATCCCGGACTACTTCTTCGACGACCGCGTTCTGGGCGGTGTCGGCAGGACGCTGCTGATCACCGTCCTGTCCATGGCGATCGGCATCGTCGGCGGCATCCTGCTCGCCGTCGGGCGCCTGTCCAGGAACCCGGTGACCTCGTCCATCGCGTGGTTCTACATCTGGTTCTTCCGCGGTACGCCGGTCCTGGTGCAGCTCGTGGTCTGGTTCAACCTGGGCCTGGTCTTCGAGTACATCAACCTCGGCCCGTTCTACAAGGACGAGTGGTCGGACTTCATGACGCCGTTCCTGACGGCGCTGCTGGGTCTCGGCCTCAACGAAGCCGCGTACATGGCGGAGATCTGCCGCGCCGGTCTGCTCTCGGTCGACGAAGGTCAGACCGAGGCGAGCCACGCGCTGGGCATGAGCCACGCCAAGACGCTGCGCCGGATCGTCATCCCGCAGGCGATGCGCGTGATCGTGCCGCCCACGGGCAACGAGGTCATCAACATGCTGAAGACGACGTCGCTGGTATCGGTCGTCCAGTACTCCGAGTTGTTCCGCGTCGCCCAGGACATCGGCCAGACCTCCGGCGCCCCGGCCGAGATGCTGTTCCTCGCCGCGGCCTGGTACCTGCTGCTGACCTCGGTCTTCAGCGTCGGGCAGTACTACCTGGAGAGGTACTACGCCCGCGGTTCCAGCCGTTCTCTTCCGGCCACGCCGTTCCAGAAGATCAAGGCGAACATGCTGTCCCTCGCGAACTGGAGGCGTTGACCGATGAGCACCACCGCGATGGTCAAGGCCGAGGGCGTCCACAAGTCGTTCGGCCACGTCGAGGTCCTCAAGGGCATCGACCTGGAGGTCAAGACCGGCGAGGTCTTCTGCCTCATCGGCCCCTCCGGCTCCGGCAAGTCGACCTTCCTGCGCTGCATCAACCACCTGGAGAAGATCAACGCCGGCCGTCTGTACGTCGACGGCGAGCTGGTCGGCTACCGCCAGAAGGGCGACAAGCTGTACGAGCTCAAGGACAGCGAGGTCGCGCTGAAGCGCCGGGACATCGGCATGGTGTTCCAGCGCTTCAACCTGTTCCCGCACATGACGGCGCTGGAGAACGTCATCGAGGCGCCGGTGCAGGTCAAGGGCGTCAGCAAGACCGAGGCGCGGGAGCGCGCGGGCCAGCTGCTGGAGCGGGTGGGCCTCGCCGACAAGGCGAAGAACTACCCCTCCCAGCTCTCCGGCGGCCAGCAGCAGCGCGTCGCCATCGCCCGGGCCCTCGCGATGGACCCGAAGCTGATGCTCTTCGACGAGCCGACCTCGGCCCTCGACCCGGAGCTGGTCGGCGACGTCCTCGACGTCATGCGCGACCTCGCCGAGTCCGGCATGACGATGGTCGTGGTCACCCACGAGATGGGCTTCGCCCGCGAGGTCGGCGACAGCCTGGTCTTCATGGACAACGGCGTGGTCGTCGAGTCGGGCGACCCGCGCGAGGTCCTGACGAACCCGCAGCACGAGCGGACGCAGGCGTTCCTGTCGAAGGTGCTGTGACGCTTCGCTGGGACTGGGAAAGGGGCGGTACGGAGACTCCGTACCGCCCCTTTCCGACTCGGCCCGTGGGGGGCGCTGGGGCTCCGCCCCCGGAGGGCTACTTCAACGCCAGCAGGAGCGTGTCCGACGGGGAGCACCACACCGGCCGCGCTTCGGCGAAGCCCTGCGCCAGCAGCTGGCGCGTGTGCCACGCGATGGACGGCATGTCGCCGGCGGCGTGCTCGCCGTAGATCGCGAAGCGGCGGGCGGTCGGCTCGGCGAGGACGGGGTCCTCGGCCGCCAGCTGCCACCACTCGGTCCAGTCGAGGGCGCCGTCCCGGTTGGCCTGATCCATGCGGGTGTGCCGCAGGGCGCGCTCGGCCTCGTTGATCCGGGGCGTCGTGTCGTCGATCATGTGGTCCGCGTTCATGAAGACACCGCCGTCGCGGACGAGTCCCGCGACCTGACCGTAGAGGGCCGCGAGGGGTTCGCTGTGCAGCCAGTGCAAGGCCGTGGCGGTCAGGACGGCGTCGTACGACCGATGCGGCAGCCTGGCCGCCCAGTCGGGGTCCTTGAGGTCGGCGGTGACGAAGGTGACGCGGTCGTCGCCCGCGAAGGTGCCCTCGGCGATGGCGAGGAGCGCCGGGTCGAGGTCGACGCCGGTGCTGGTGGCGTCCGGGAACCGGGCGAAGAGCCGGGCCGTGATGCTTCCCGTGCCGCAGGCGAGGTCGAGGACGCGCGGCTCGGCGCCGACGAAGGCCTCGACCATGTCGAGCATGGTCCGGAAGCGCTCCTCGCGGTCCGGCATGTACCACTCCTGCTGCCGGTCCCAGCTCTGCTGCCAGGCCTGCCAGTCGGGCCCGGCCGTGGTGGTTGTGGTGTCGGTGTCCGTCATCGAGACCCTCCGTCGCCCGTCGCACATGTCACGTGACACTCATCACGTAATACCCTGGAAGCACGACCGGCTGTTACCCGACCGCATCACGACCATAGAGCGCCTCCGTAAGGACTACAAGTGGAACTGGCCTATTACTCGGATTACGCCGTACGTCTCGTCAACAGCGAGGAACCGGCCCGGGGCAAGGACTCACTGACCTCGGTCGAGGCCGTCCGCGACCTGTTCGGCGTCAGCCAGGAGGCGGCCCGCCGCGCCACCGACGCCGACGTCACCCGCTTCCGCTCGGTGCGTGCGCGGCTGCGGGCGGTCTTCGAGGCGGCGGACAGCGGCGACGAGGCACTGGCGGTGAACCTGCTGAACTCGCTCCTGCTGGAGTTCCCGGTGAGCCCGCAGATCTCCGGACACGACTTCCGGGACGACGACGGCCGCCCGCTGTGGCACATGCACCTCGCGGACCACCCGTCGAACGCGACCGCGGGCTACGCGGCCATCGCGGCGATGGGCCTGGCCTTCCACCTCACCGAGTACGGCGTGGACCGCCTCGGCCTGTGCGAGGCGGCGCCCTGCCGCAACGCCTACCTCGACACCTCGACCAACCGCTCCCGGCGCTACTGCTCGGACCGCTGCGCCACCCGCGCCAATGTGGCCGCCTACCGCGCCCGCAAGCGCCTGGAGGCCGACCGGTCGGAGAAGACGGGCCTGGCGGCCGACAGCGCCCAGCGCAGCAGCGCGAACGGCGAGCGCTGAGCGGGCTTCAACGGCCGGTACCGAAAACGCACCCTGCCGAGGACCAGTTCCTCGGGGACGGCCCCGTAGTCGGTACTGTCGCCGCCGGCGTACGTGTTGTCCCCCAGCACCCACCAGCCGCCCTCGCGCCGCTCCGCGACCCGCTTGACGACGAGCAGGTCCTGCTGGAACGGATGCCGCAGGACGACGACGTCACCCAGCCCGATCCTGGCTCCCCACTGCACCACCAGCCGATCTCCGTGATACAGCGTGGGCACCATCGACGGCCCGGTCACCTCAGCCACCCCGAAGGGCAGCAGCGACCTCCCGCCCTCGGTCTCCTGCGACAGCTCCGGCATCGCCGGCACCTCCCCGGTCCGATCCTCCACCAGTCTCAGTCTGACCCCGGACTTTTGTCCTAAGCCCATGGGGGCACTCGCGAAAACCTCTCTTGCAGGGAGTAATGTCCCACCTGAGAAGACGATCACGAGGAAGGAATGCTCCATGCTTTCCCGCCTGTTTGCCCCCAAGGTGAAGGTCAGCGCACACTGCGACCTGCCCTGCGGTGTGTACGACCCGGCCCAGGCCCGCATCGAGGCGGAGTCGGTGAAGGCCGTGCAGGAGAAGATGGCCGCCAACGACGACCCGCACTTCCAGGCTCGCGCCACCGTCATCAAGGAGCAGCGCGCCGAACTCGCCAAGCACCACGTCTCGGTGCTCTGGAGCGACTACTTCAAGCCCCCGCACTTCGAGAAGTACCCGGAGCTGCACCAGCTGGTCAACGACGCCCTGAAGGCCCTCTCCGCCGCCAAGGGATCCACCGACCCGGCGACCGGCCAGAAGGCCCTCGACTACATCGCCCAGATCGACAAGATCTTCTGGGAGACTAAGAAGGCCTGACGCCCAGTCAGCCTCCCCCGACCGGCGATCGGTGCACCATCGCAGGTCGACAAGCACTATGAAGGGGCCCGGTCGGTTCGCCGACGCTGTTGGTTAATTCGGGCCCTGTTGCTTCGCCCCGTCGACTTGGTCGGCGGGGCGAAGTGCTGCGAAGTGGCTGGTGCGGGTGCGGGCTCGTGGTGTGCCGGTGAGGTGGGCGTCGATGCGGGTGAGGTTGATGGCGGCGCCTGTGAGCTGGTGCTGGAGACTGGTCTTTGCCAGGCCCCGGTAGCGGGATCTGCGCAGGCCGCAGCGCTGGAGGCCTTGAGAAATGGTGCCCTCGACCCCGGCACGGATCTTGTAGCGTTCCTTCCACACGTCGGTCTGCTGCTCGGTCCGGGCGGCCTGGACGGCTTCATGTTCGGCGCGGTGGCGCAGGGTGATCTCCCGGCGTTCGGCCTTCGGTGAGCTGACGCAGTCACGCAGGTGGGTGCAGGTGCGGCAGTCGGCCGGGTTGAAACGAACCCGGATGACGGGTTGGCCGTGCTGCGAGTGCCGGTGGTGCCACTGCGTGCTGGTAATACCGTCCGGGCAGGTCACCTGCTGTTTGTCCCAGTCGATGGTGAAGGCGTCCTGTCCGTAGGGGCCGTCCTTCTGGGCCGTGGTGTTGGCCGCCATCGGGCCGTGCAGAGCGATGCCGTGTTCGCTGCGGGCGGCCACGACCTGGGCGGCGTTGGGGTAGCCGGCATCGACCCAGTGTTCGCCGGGCAGGCAGTCCCGTTCGGCGAGGGAGGCGTGGATCGGGCCGGCCATCACGCTGTCCGGGACGGTGGCGTCGGTGGTGGCCACGTTTGTGATCAGGTTCGGGGTGTCCGGCTCGCAGGTCTCGGTGAGATGGGCCTTGTATCCGTCCCACAGGATGTCGCGTTTCTTGCTGCCCCTCGCCTCGGGGTCATAGGGCGTGACCAGGCGCGTCGCGCCCGGCGGGCGGTCTTTTGGGTCCCGCCGCCGCACCTCGCCCCCGGTCAGGTGGAAGTGCTGAACCCACATCTGCCGCAGAATCTGGACCGGCTCCAGCTCCCGCAGCCCGGCCGGCGCCCGGGGCGAGAAGACGGCCTCAAGCAGTCGCATCCCGTCAGCCCCGATCCGCCTGCCGACCTCCTCCCGTCCGACCTGGCCCTTGGGGAACCGGGAGTCCTCGGCCCGGGTGGCGTAATGCCTGAACCACTCTGGTTCGGCAACCTCCACCAGCCAGTCGGGGGCAGCCTGCGCGAGCGTGTTCAACGCCGAACGGAGCGTCTCCGCCACCATCTCCAGCCAGCACAGCTCCCGTGCCGCGGACTGAACATGCGTGGAGTCGGTCCTGGCCCGGCCTGCCGTCTTCAGCAGTCCTTTCTCCCGGGCCGCGGCCAGGATGCCGTCCAGCACCCGCCTGCCCGCCTCCGCCTCGATGAGGCGGTCGCGGAACTCCGACAACACCGAGAAGTCGAAGCCCGGATCAGTCAGTTCCAGCGCGAGGGCGTACTTGAAGTCGATCCTCGCCCGCACCGCCTCGGCGGCCTGCCGGTCGGTGAGACCCTCGACGAACTGCAACACCAGCACCAACGCCAGCCGCCCCGGTGACCAGGCAGGCTTCCCCCGCGCAGGGAAGAGATCCGCGAACTCCTCGTCGGTGAACAACGGTCCCAGCTCGTCCCGGACGCGGATCGCCAGGCTCCCCTTCGGGAACGCGGCCCGCGCCACCCGCACCGTCTCCACCGGAATCTCGCCCGGCCCGCTCGGCTGCATAGACATCGACACCCACCCCATACGACAACGTCGGCTCCCAAGACCACAACCGGGTCTTGGGAGCCGACGTCACGCACGGGCCCGAATTAACCAACAGCGTC